>NZ_JAXSQY010000005.1:35832-323496 GCF_034659795.1 Sphingomonas fuzhouensis | reverse complement strand
TGATCTGGCCCCCGTTTGGCCGGACGGATTCAAGCGGTTGCAGAAACCATTGCGCGATGCTCGCGCGGGGAACGCATTTTGAGCCCTGAATGAGGGTGGTTGTCGTTGTAGTCTTCGATCCATCCGGCAAGCGATGTCAACGCGGTGAGTGCATCGGGTAGCGACGAGACGCGGACGTAATCGCGTTTGAGGGTATGCACGAAGGCTTCGGAGATGCCGTTGGATTGCGGGCTGCGGACAGGGGTGAAGCAGGGTTTGAGCCCGAGTTGCCGGGCAAAGGTCCGCGTTTCGCGGGCGGTATAGGCCGAGCCGTTATCGGACAGCATCTCAACCGGCGCGACCGTGCGCATACCGCCGAAGCGGGCCTCCACGGCTTCCAGCATGATGTCGCGCACGTCCGAACCGCTGATGCCGGCATTGGTGACGGCGTGCCAGGCGATGATCTCGCGGTCGTGGGCGTCGATGATAAAGGCGCCGCGCACGACCTCGCCGTTCCAGCAGGTGAACTCGAACCCGTCCGAGCACCAGCGCAGGTTCGAGCGGATCGCCACCACGACGCCGTCATGACCGTAATCGGTTCGCTCGGTATAGCGCCGCGCCAGCAGCAGGCGGTTGGCTGCCATGATGCGGTAGACGCGTTTGTGGTTGACCGGCACCAGTCCTTCGGCGCGCTGCTGTCGATTGAGGACCGCCGCGATGCGGCGGTAGCCGTATGTTGGCCGCTGCGCGGCGATCTGGCGAATGCGGGGCAACAGGTCCGCGTCGTCGGCCTTCGTGTATGGCCCGCGCGTCTTGGTGCTGCCGGTCAGGCGGTCGTACACCGTCGAGCGTCCGACGCCGAGCGTGCTGGCGACCAGGCTCACCGGATAGTCTCCGGCAGCGGCGAGTGCATGAGCAAGCTCGCTTTTTTTGGGCGCGAGCGCTCCAGCGCCTCCTTCAGTATCTCGACCTCCAGCGTCTTGCGGCCGAGCTGGCGCTCCAGTTCGCGGATGCGGGCTTCCATCTCACGGACCTGACGGTTGCTGGTTACGTCATCGTCGCCGACGATCGCGACGCTTCCGCCTTCCAGCATCAGCCGCCGCCAGCGGTACAGCAGGTTCGGGGCCACGCCATTGCGGCGCGCCACCACCGATATGCTCTCGCGACCATCGAGCGTTTCCTCAACGATCCTCAGCTTCTCGGTGGAACCCCAGTGACGACGCCGACCGCCGTCGGTGATGATCTCGGACACGGACATAAGCCTATGCTCAGGGGATAGCCCCAAGCCTCCTTCTTAGGCTTGAATCCGTCCGGTCAAAACGGGGGCCAGCTCAACAGCGAACCCGAAACTCGAGCCGACGAAAAAGACGGATGCCTATCTGCCTAAGGCGAAGCCCCGATCCACAAAGCCAAAGCCTCGCCCGTCTCGGTCAAAATTCGATCAGGCGGTACAATTAATCGAGGAAGCCGAGCAACGATACGATACGATGCGGCGTGATCTGGTCGCCCGCGAGGCAGCGCTCCGAAAGGAACGCCAAGCCTTGGAAGACGATCATGATCGAGAGCGTCAACGGCTTGAGAAGGCGCGCGCGGACCAAGAGAGAAGGTACCGCGATGCTATGGAGGCTTGGCGCGGTGGTTGGGCTGAATGAGGTGGGTAGGTTCGAAGACAGCAAATGCCTTGATTAGGCGGATGGTCGGTGAACGTTCTACCGAAACAAGCCGTGCTTCGGTCTTGTTCAATATCCAGGCATGATCCGCGGCCACAATCGCTGCAAGCCGACCCACAGCAGATCGTCACGGCGACCACGCCTGCCGCCAGCTTTGGACACCCATCCATTGGTGTTGTAATCGCTTCTGAGAGCAAATGGCTGACCTCGGGGATCAGAAATATGTTGATTTTTCGTGACGTGCCCCCCCCGTTTCTTCATCCAGTTGGAACTAGAAACCGGCCCCTCGAAGGGACGGACGGAATGAAGCGGGAGCGTCTTGCGCTGACCGTAATCTCAGGCAAGATAAGGCATTGGGGGGAAGGTAGATGCCTAGCACAAGCATGACTGATCACGATGAGGCCTACCTGCTCACGTCGATGCGGGAGGGGCGTGCCGTCATCGTGCTCGGGGCAGGCGCTTCCATGTCCAGTCGTAGCGGGAAAGGGCCAGTTCCTAACGGCGGCCAGCTTGCCGCCATATTGGCCGCGAAAGCGGCCTTACCGTATGATGGTGAGCCGCTGACGGAAGTACTCGCTGCTGTTCAGCCACTCTTGGGTGATCTTGGTATCAGAGCCGTTCTAGAGGCGGAGTACAAGGGGGTAGAGCCATCCCAAGAACTCACGCAACTTTTCAGGTACAGCTGGAAGCGCCTTTATACCTGGAACATCGACGACGCCCTCGATAACCTAGGAGGATATCGAGTACAAACAACCTCGACATTCAATGGATTGGCGGACAGGGCGGCAGAACCTTCCGGCCCTCAACGTTTGCAAATAGTCTATCTTCATGGCCAGATATCCCGGCCTGAACACGGCCTAATTATGACAGAGGTCGACTATGCCAGGCAGATTAAAAGCGACCGCCACTTCTGGTATCAAGAAGCAGCTAAGGATTACCTGACGTATACGCCGGTATTTATCGGATCATCGATGAATGAGCCGATCCTTACCGCGGAGCTTGAGCGTGCGAAACGTGAGGGTGAGCTAGCGTCTGGTCGCGCGTACTTGGTGACACCGGACGACCTCAGTCCTATTCGTCAGGCCGGATTGAAGGCTCGCGGGATTGTTCACATCAAGGGAACACTTGAAACATTTACAAGCTGGCTTTACCGCCATTTTCCACGGGGGCTTCTTCCCAGAGATATTGTTGCATCCTCGAACCACTACTCGCCAGATGCGCTTGCAAGTCTTACTCCAATGGACTTGGAGGCGGCGCAGTCACTCAAGCCAATTTACCCCTCTGAGCAACTAAACCTCGCTAGACAGCTTGGTGAGGCTCAGAAGGTCCAACTCGCAAGGCAGTTCCTACAGGGGTTTCCCCCGTCTTGGACCATCGCCGCCTCCGACATTCCGGTTGATCTCGATGGGATTAGCGGCCTTAGGCGCACAATCGAGTCAGCACTGGAAAATAGTGCGGAGCTAGTGGTGGCCTTAGGTCAAGCAGGCAGTGGTAAATCTACGGCGACGATGATGTCTCTGCTGCGAATCGCCGCAGAGAATGAAGAAGTGGCTCTCTACGATCTCAGTCATGAGACGAAGTCTGTCCGAAACGCATTTTCCGTTCTTAGGCGAGTCGAGTCGCGGAAGGCAATAGTTCACGTAGGCGATCTTTTCATATTTGGCGGGTCCTTGCGGACCGATCTCGAGTCTCTGTTTGGGCAAGATGTTCTAGTGGTAGGTACAGCCCGAAGTGGCGAGTGGAACGAGCACCTATCACGTTATCTTGAGGATGTCGCAATTGTTCATGAGTTCCAGAGGTTTGTCAAAGCGGACTTTGATCCTCTGATAAGGCGTCTCGTCGAGTACGTACCGGCTCCCAACTTTAGACGGATGACCGACGCACAGCGTAAAGCGAAGTTCGCTAGCTCAAAAAGTCAGCTTTTGATTGCCCTACGCGAGGCGACCGACTCGACGAACTTTACTGACACAATATCCAGTGAGTTTGATAATCTTCCTGACGGCGAAACAAAGCGATTGCTCGTGATGGTCGGTATAGCCACAATCGCGCGCGTCGGAATGAGTGAGGCAATGGCTCGGGAGGCCTACGAGCAGGGTGCCTCGCAGCGGTCCTTCGATCAAGCCCTCGCAGCGCTGAGTGGCATCGTCGCGGATGCTGGCGGTGGAAGGCTATTTGCTCGCCATGAACTCTATGTGCGTCACATTCTGGAGGTGCTTACACCAGGCAATGAGTTTTTTGGATGTCTTTCGCGGATATTAAAGACCTACGTAAAGTACGAAACGCCAATCATTAAATATGTTAATCGGCAGGACGCGGCGTTGTTTAGGTTCCTTTTGAATCATGATTATGTTTTTGAAAATGCAAAGAGGTTTCAATCGGAGTCTCTTGGAATTGGTCATTACAGTGAGCACGAGATCGCGTTCCAATTGGATGGTCACTTCTGGCTTCAGTATGGGCTGTTTATGGGCCGTCTTGGAAAAGATGAGGAGGCAGTAGACCTTCTAACGAAATCAATTCGCGCCTATCCGGATAATCTATTCGCGTCTCATGCCCTCGCTGATATGCAGCTGAAGATGGCGAGGGGCCGTCGTATTTACGACGCAAAGACTAAGGCTCTCATTGGCAATGCGGTTGCAACTTTACTTTCTCAGGATGCAAGGCATGAAACGAGGACAGATCAGTACCCCATCGTAACTCTTTGCAATGGCCACATTGGTGCGCTTCTTGCACACGGACAGGTCGATGAAGCTAAGGAGCTTGCGCCGGGTTATTACGACAAGCTGTCTCAGCTGGAGAAGACAGTGTCGGCTCCAATGGTAGCGGCAGCTAGAGAGCGCATGCTCTTGTTTGCTTCTACAGGAGAGTGGAACCTTCCGCTTCGTGAGCAGCGCGGGTATAAAGGTGGTCGTTTGAAATCGGAGCAACGTAGCAAAGTAAGAGGAGCGCGCAGCGCGCGGAAGCATGATCGAAGGAACTGATCCAGGGGATCGCTCGATCAACTTGCTATCGTTCGGTGGGTGTCGCTTGTGATTTGAGGAGGTTGCCTAAGCGCTCAGCTAGTTGCAGAACGTGACTATCGTCCAAGTGCGCATATCGAGCCGTGGACGCGATCTTCGAATTACCGAGCCTTCATTGGTCGGCAAACATGCAGTACGGTGGCTCAAACGCTTTGCGGGACCACTTGGTAGCTCCCTTAGCCAAGCTGAACGAGCGACTGATATCGGGACTGTCAAATTTTTCTTTAAATGGCTAATTGTGGGTCTCATTGACTTACGCCGCTCGCGTGCCTTGGCTCGTGATACTCGGCGTCCGTTCCTTCACGTCGTGTGAGGGCGGCAGGCCGAATAGCCAGGGTATATTCACGGCTGAATTGCGATGCGCTTTCATAGCCAACTGCATAGCCGGCAGCTACGACGTCTCGACCCGCGATGATCAGCCTGCGGGCTTCCTGAAGTCGCAGGCTTTTCTGATACTGCAGTGGACTCATCGCAGTGACTGTACGGAAATGACGATGAAACGAGGCAGGGCTCATTCCTTCCTCCTCTACCAACGACTCGCTACGGATCGGCTGATCGAAACGATCGCGGATCATCGCAATCGCGCGGCGCACCTGCGAGAGGCGAATGTCTGCGCGTGCGATCTGACGCACGATCGATCCTTGAGGGCGGCGGGTCCAAGGTGGCGAGCAACGCGTGGGGGCCGGATGTCATGGCGATCAGGAGATACGCGTCCAAAAATGGCTGCGGCCGCTAGGAATATCCAAGCGACCGGCCAAGTCCTCATCCAGCGCCGCGTCGACCCGTCAGTTTTTCGGCCGCAGCGTCCAACTCAGCACGATCATCCCCGATACGGTCGATCAATTCGCGCGCCTGCCCCTGAGACATGCCGTGCTTTGAGGCGAAATACGCGACTTCATAGGGGTCTTTGCCAGCGACCCTGCTACGGCCTTGCTGGCCCTGCTTGTTTTTGTCGTCGGCCATCAGTTCCTCCTGGTTTCGGATAGGTGATGTCCCCCGCGTTCGATCATCCCATGCGCCGATCGCGTTGGGCATCGATATGGCGGGTGGCGAGGCTATTTGTTTCGCATCGCAAATACGCCGATCACGGCGAGGCCGCCGAGCACGGCGCCCACCCCCATGATACCGACTTTCCGTCGCCGTGCGGGGGGCCGCCGCCCGCCATCGATACCGCTGGCGCTCGTGGGTGGCTCGAACAGCGCGCCGTTACTGTCCTCACCAGAATCGGCTTTGCGGCCCCAATTGTCCATGAAGCCGTTCATGAGCCCAGCCGCCAGATTGGGAATGAGCAACTGATTTAGCTTGAGGGCGATCGCGGGGGCACCGATCGCGGTCGTATTGCGGGGGTGATCGGCAAGCCGCACGACCGCCTATGCCACGGTTTCCGGCGCCAGCGAACCGGGGGGTAGTGACAGCTTCGCACCCGTGTAGTTTCCGGCGTGATCGATGCCGGGTGTGTCGACAAAGGTCGGGTAGACGTCGCAGACGTGGATGCGCGGGTGCTTTGACAGTTCGGCGCGCAACGCCTGGCTGAACCCTCGCAGCCCGAACTTGCTGGCCGAATAGGCGGCCGCATAGGGTGTTGCAACGAAGCCCCCGACCGAAATCATGTTGATGAAGATGCCATAATTCTGTGCCAGGAAGATTGGCAGCACCGCGTGCGCGTCGTTCATATGGCCGACCAGGTTGGAAGCGACGACCTGCATATGGTCCGTGATCGGCACGTCCTCATACCGCCCGACGACCCCGACGCCGACATTGCTGAACCAGACGTCAATCCCTCGAAGCGTCTCGGCTGCCTCGGCCGCGAATTCGGCCACGGCCGGGGCGTCGGTTACGTCGAGGGCCCGGATATCGGCCTGCCCGCCCGCGGCACGGCATTTCGCGGCGATATCATCAAGCCCCGCTTGGCCTCGCGCGGCCAGCATCAGCCGCGCGCCGCCCTTGGCGAATGCAATGGCCGTGGCCGCGCCGATGCCGCTGGAAGCACCGGTTATGACAACACGTTTTCCCGTTCGATCCCTTGCCATGCCGACCTCATTTGAAATTAGAAAAATACGAAGATTTCAAGTGGTTGTCGTTCCGGTTGAGGCTGTTCTCATGAGGTCGCGTCCCAAAATTGCCATCGCCGCGAGGCACAGCGCACTGCTCGCATGCAGTACATAGTGAAGCCCAGGGCTGCACGGTGAGAGGATCAGCAACGCCGTATCGCTTATCGGAATGACGACCGTCGCGGCGCCAAGGATCGTCAACCCCCGCACCGAACCCGCATAAGCCAACCCGATCAGATAGGCTGACAAGGCCAGATCACGAAAGCCTACGGCACGGACGTAGAGCAGCATGCCCGGACCATCACCCGCTACGCCATGGATCGCAGCACCCGCCTTCGGCGTGAGGATAAAGACCAGACCAAGCAGCAGAAAGAATCCGCCCAGGACACCCGAAAACCATATGAACAACCATTTCCGGGTCACGAGCAGACGGATCTCAACTCAGGTCCCGCGATGGCTCAGTCAGCTGGTTCGAGTGCGACCTTCAGCCAGCCGGGCTGGCGTGCGTCGAAGGTCTCATAGGCGGTGATTGCGTCGCTCAACCCCTGTTCCTGCGTCAACAGCGCGACCGCATCGATCACTCCCGCGCGAACTAGGTCGATCAGATGTGGCACATATTTGCGGTGGTTGCAGTTGCCCATGCGGATCGTCAGGTTCTTGTTCATCGCCTGACCGATCGGGAAGGCCTCGACCGTCGGGGGATAGACGCCAATGATCGACAGCGTGCCCGCCTTGGCGAGCGCCTCCACGGCCCAACGCAGCGCTTGGGTAGGCGCGTCGCCGGGGGCGAAGGGCGGCGTATCCCGATGGTCAGGGACGATCTTTTCAACCTGTTCGGCGTCATTCCCGGTTTCGGTCTCCTGTGCGGCGGGGCCGTAATGGGCATGTTCGGCCTCGACGCCAACCGCATCGATCGCCCGGTCGACGCCGATGCCGCCGGTCAAGGCCAGGATCGTCTCGATCGGGTCTTCTTCCTCGAAATTGATCGTCTCCGCGCCCTGTCGCCGGGCGATGGCCAAGCGTTCTGGCTTGGAGTCCACCGCAATGATCCGCCCTGCTCCCATCAGCTTCGCGCTGGCGATCGCAAACTGTCCCACGGGACCGGAGCCGAAGACGACGACGCTATGGCCTTCCTCGATCTCCGCGATGTCGGCGCCGAACCAGCCGGTCGGAAAGATATCGGAGATCATGATCGCCTGCTCGTCGGCGACCTCGTCGGGCAGCTTGACCATGGTCATCGCGGCAAAGGGGATACGTGCTTTCTCCGCCTGTAGTCCGTCAATGCCGCCCGCCGCCTCTGGCCCGCCGAAAAAGGCAGTGCCTGCCCGCTTGCCGCCGGGATTGGCCGTGTCGCATTGAGCATAATATCCAGCGCGGCAATAGGAACAATGGCCACAGGACATGGTCGAGCAGATCACGACACGGTCGCCGACCTCGAACCCGCGCACCAGATCGCCCAATGCCTCGATCACGCCGACGCCTTCATGGCCAAGGATCGTGCCAGCCCGCATCCCTGCAAATGTGCCACGAACGAAATGCAGATCGGTGCCACAATCGCCGATGTGGTCAGGCGAACGACGGCGTCGGTTGGTTCCTGAATACGGGGTTCGGACACCGCATCAATCCGGATATCGCCGATCCCGTGCCAGACGACTGCTTTCATCATGCGCTCCTCGCTTCGGCAGAGGAATAACGGAAACGAGAGAACGGCGTTCCGATGTCAAATATACCAACAGATTATCACGCATCACTGATCTGGATTTCGAATTGCTGGATGGGGTAAAATACAAGGGCTAGCCATGGAAGATATATCGCGACATAAAGTGATCACTTATGCTTGCGATTGGTGATGCAGCATATTGACATGTATCATCGAATAATTTCCATTTCTGTCTAAAGATATCCAGCGTTTTGTTGGAGTGCGGTGTGGCGGAAAGGCGAAATCAGGGGAGCGATGCCAGCCTGATCCAGTGCGCATCCAGCCATGTCCGCTACTGATATGCGACGGGCACCGTCCGCCATCCTCGCTATGCTGCTTTGCGGGTGCAGCAACGAGGCGCGGGAGATCGGTCCGACCGTGCCGCAAACCGCACCCATCGGTGAGCGGGACCCGCGCATCGCTTATTATCAGGATAATTTTGGGCAGGTTGCGCAGGGCGGCCGGTATTTCCTCTATTATGGTTGCGCCGGATGCCATGGCGACGACGCGCCGGGTGCGCGCGACCTGACCGATGGGCGATGGAGGCGGGGCGGGGGCTTTGCCGCAGTCTTCACATCGATCGCTCATGGTCATGGCGACCGAGCCTATGCGACGCGCATTCCCGTGGAGCCGCTCTGGCAGTTGACCGCCTATGTCCGCGATCTGGAGCGCCACACGCCTGAGAAGCGACGGCGGCAGGCGCTCGACCAGCAGGCGGAGCCCCAGGGGGCGGCATGGTCGGGGCCGCAATGATGCGGATCATCGTGACGGGCGCGCTGCTGTCACTTGCCGGGTGTCAGGGCATTCAGTCGCCGCTGGCGCCGGGCGGCGACCAGGCGGCGGCGTTGCACAGCCTGTTCCTCCTGATGATGGGGGTGTGCGGCGTCATCTATATGCTGGTTCTCGGCGGATTGAGCTGGAGCCTGTGGCGCGCCCGTTCCACGAGTGAGGCGGCGGTGGTGCCCGAGCGGGGCCTGTGGGTGGCGGCCATCGTGATCGTTGTCGGTCTCACCGTCCTCATCATCGGCAGCTTCGTCGCGGACCGCGCGGTGTTCTCCTCACGGCGACACGGTGCGATGATCGTGCGCGTGACCGGACACCAATGGTGGTGGCGAATCGAATATCGCGACCCCGCCACCGGCCGATGGATCGAGACCGCCAACGAGCTTCACCTGCCACGCGGTCGGACGACGCGGCTCGCGCTGGGCTCGGCGGATGTGATCCACAGCTTCTGGGTGCCCAATGTCGCGGGCAAGCTCGACATGATTCCCGGGCGCCGCAACATCCTGGACCTGACGCCGCGCCGGATCGGCTGGTTTCGCGGCCAGTGCGCCGAATTCTGCGGGACCCAGCACGCACATATGGCGCTCGACGTGAAGGTGGAGAGCGCAGCCGCGTTCGACGCCTGGCTGGCGACGCAGGCGCGACCGGCCGCCGCCATCGCGTCGCGCGGGGCGGCGGTCTTCGCGGGGCCGTGTGCCGCCTGTCATACCATACGCGGAACAGGCGCGTCGGGGCGGGCGGGGCCGGACCTGACCCATGTCGCGGCGCGCCGCTCGATCGCGGCGGGCACGCTGACCATGACGCGGGGTAATCTTCAGGGTTGGATCGCCCAGCCCCAGGCCTTGAAGCCCGGCACCGCGATGCCGAGCGTGCCATTGTCGGGGCCCGATGCCGATGCGCTCGCCACCTATCTGGAGCGCTTGCGATGAGGCCGGACCAGACGCGGCTGGACCGGCTGTCGCTGACCTGGCGCGACCCGCCGGGGCTGTGGGGCTTTCTGGTGACGGTCGATCACAAGCGGATCGCGGCGCGCTATATCGTCACCGCGCTGCTCCTGATGTTCCTGGCGGGCATGTTGGCGCTCGACATGCGGTGGCAGCTGTCGACGCCCGAAAATGTCCGCATGGGGCCGCAGCTCTATAATGAGAGCTTCTCGCTGCACGGGTCGACGATGCTGTTCCTCGTCTCGGTGCCGGTCATGGAAGCCATGGCCTTCTGGCTGGTCCCGTTGATGCTGGGGCAGCGGAACATGGCGTTTCCGCGTCTGGGGGCGTTCAGCTATTGGCTGTATCTGGGCGGAGTGCTGACGCTGTGGATCAGCCATGCATTGGACATCACCCCCGATCTGGGCTGGTTCGAATATCCCCCGCTCAGCGGCCCTGCCTATGCCCCCGGCCACCGCGCCGATATCTGGGCCCAGATGATCACCTTCACCGAGGTCGCGGCGCTCGCCGCCTCGGTCAACGTTGCGGCGACGATCCTGAAGATGCGACCGCCCGGCATGACACTGGCGCGGATGCCGGTCTTTCTGTGGGCGATGCTCGTCGCGTCGATCATGACGATCCTGTCGATGCCCGCGATCATGCTGGTGACGTCGATGCTGATCGCCGACCGGCTGGTCTCGACCCATTTCTTCTCACCCGCCGGGGGCGGAGACGTGCTGCTGTTCCAGCACCTCTTCTGGTTCTTCGGCCATCCGGAGGTGTACATCATCTTCGTGCCCGCAACCGGCTTCGTCTCTGCGATCGTCGAAACGTTTTCGCGCCGCCCGCTCTTTGGTCATTCGGTGATCGTGCTGGCGATCCTGTCGATCGGCGCGCTCGCTTTCGGTCTGTGGGTGCACCACATGTTTGCGGTCGGGCTCCCGCGTCTCGGCAACAATTTCTACACTGCCGCCAGCATGGCGATCGCGTTGCCCGCCGGGCTGCAGATTTTTTGCTGGATCGCCACGATGTGGAGCGGACGGCCCTGGCTGGCGACGCCGATGCTGTGGGTGATCGGCTTCGTCACGACCTTCGTCATTGGCGGGCTGTCGGGAGTGATGACCGCGTCGGCGGCGCTCGACCTGCAACTGACCGACAGCTACTTCATCGTCGCGCATTTCCATTATGTGCTGGTCGGCGGCGCGATGTTCCCGCTCTTCGGGGCGTTCTGCTACTGGTATCCCAAGGCGACGGGCCGGATGATGTCGGAGCGCTGGGGGCGGATCGCCTTTGCGCTGATCGTCGGCGGGTTCAATCTGGGCTTCTTCCCGATGCATCTGCTCGGCCTGCTGGGAATGCCGCGCCGGGTCTATACCTATCCGGCGGGCATGGGGTGGGAAGGGCTGAACCAGGTCGCCACCCTGGGCAGCGTGATTGCGGTGGCGGGCGGTCTGGTGTTCGTCGCCAATGCGATGGTCTGCTACTGGCGGGGTGCGCCGTCCGGGCCGGACCCATGGGGCGGCTCGACGCTGGAATGGGCGGGCGAGGCGCCCGCGCCGTCGTGGAATCTCGCCTATACGCCGATGGTCGACAGCCTGACGCCGATGTGGAACGGCGGCGCTCCGTTGCGCGTCGCGGACGGCGTCGCGATCGAGCGGCGCGAGGTGCTGATCACCTCCGTCACCGATGCCGATCCGCTCTATCGCCAGAAAAGCGCGTCGCCCTCGATCTGGCCGCTTCTGTCCGCGCTGGCGGTCAGCGTGATGTTCATCGCCAGCATCTTCACCCCTTGGGCGATCGTGGTCGGTGCGGTGCCGATCGGCGCGGCCCTGACCGGCTGGTTCTGGCCCGAGCGCCCGCGAAGGACTCGTCGATGACCGCCTCGCCCCCACACCCGTTCGAGGTCGTCGCTGACCTGTCGAGCCTGCCGTCGGGTGCCATCGGCGCGCGGCACCTCGTCTGGTGGGGCAATATCGGTTTCATGGTCATCGAAGGGACGGGCTTCGCGCTGGCGGCGGCGGCCTATCTCTATCTGATGACGCAAAGCCCCGTCTGGCCACCAGCCGGTGATGCGCTGCCCGGCCTGTTGTGGAGCGGGGTCTTCACAGCCGCGCTGGCGCTCAGCACGGTGCCGAACCTCTGGGTGCTGCGTTGCGCCCGCGCCAAAAAGGCGGCGGCGGTGCGCTGGGGCATGGCAGGGCTGGTCCTGATCGGCCTGATCCTGATGGCGCTGCGCGGGGCGGAGTTCGCCCATCTGGGGGTGCGGTGGGACCGGGACGGCTATGGCTCGGTCCTGTGGCTGCTGCTGGTGCTGCATACGACGCATATCGTGACCGAATGGGCCGAATGCGCGGTCCAGGCGGTCTGGCTGTTCACCCATGAGATCGGCGACGACCAATTCTCCGACGTGGAGGACAGCGCCAATTACTGGACCTTCGTTGTCCTGACCTGGCTACCGCTTTATGCGCTGATCTATTGGGCGCCGAGGGCGCTATGAGAATCCGCGCCCGCGCCTGGGCCGCGCTCGTCCTGCCGCCGATCATCTGGTTCGCGTTCGAACAGGGGCTGTCGGCGGTGCTGCACGGCGATTGCACGCGCTCGGGCCTGGGGATCGGCTGGGGTGTCATCAGCCTTGCCCTGTGCCTTGGCGCCCTGTGGTTCGGTTGGCCGTATCGGACGCGGCGGAGCCCGCTTTCGGACGTCTGGCTGGCACGGTCCGCCATGCTGGTGGCTGGCTTCTTCGCGCTCGCAATCCTGTTCCAGACGCTCGCCCTTCTCTGGATTCCGCCATGCGTCGCGTGAAAGCCATGGCCGCGCTGGCGTTCCTGGCCGCCCCGGCCTGGGCGCATGACATCGGGCAGCCCCATGACGAGCCGCCCGGCTGGACCCTCGATCCCTGGATCGTCGTGCCACTGCTGTTCGCGCTGCTGCTGTTCGCGATCGGGTGGCGGCGGCTGGCGCGGCGTTCAGGCCGGGGCAGGGCGCCATGGAGGCGGCGGGCACGGCTCTTTGCAACGGGGTGGTTGATCCTCGGCATCGCGCTCGTCTCACCGCTCCATGAAGCGGGGGAGCGATCCTTCGCGGCACATATGTTCGAGCATGAACTGATCATGCTGGTCGCCGCGCCGTTGCTGGTACTGGCCGAGCCTTTGCCCGTGATGCTCTGGGCTTTCCCGGCGGCCGGGCGGCGCGCCATCGGTTCGCTGGTCATGGCGCCCGTCATCGCGGTGCCGTGGCGCATGGTTTCGGCACCCGTGACGGCGACGCTGGTTCAGGCGACGGCTTTGTGGTTGTGGCATGCGCCCGTCCTGTTCGACCTGGCGCTCGCCCATGAAGGCTGGCACGCGGCGCAGCACCTGTCGTTTCTGGTCAGCGCGCTGTTCTTCTGGAACGCGATGCTGAGCCGCCACGTCGCTGCCGGAACCGCCGCCCTGTGCTTGGTCGCGACCTCGATCGTCTCGGGCGCGCTGGGGGCGTTGATGGCCTTTGCGACGAGCCCCTGGTATGTCGGTTATGCACGGCTGGGCCTTGCGCCGTTCGACCTGACACCCGCCGAGGACCAGCAACTGGCAGGCCTGCTGATGTGGGTGCCCGGCGGTGTCGTCCATGCGGTGGCGGCGTTGTTCGTCATGCGACGTCTGCTGAGGACCGCCCATGCCTAGACGCCCGGTGCCCGCGACACTGATGTGGCTCGCCGCGTTGTTCGGGCTCGCGATGCTCGTGGCGGTCATCGCAGGGATCACTCTCTATGCCGAGACCCGCGCAAAGACGCGGACCTATGCCGAGGCGATCACGGGCGGTCGGGTCGATCGGGGGCGTGCCGCCATCGTGCGGCGCGGTTGCGGCGGCTGTCATGATATTGCCGGGATCACAGGCGCGTCGGGCAGGGTAGGGCCATCCTTGTCCCGGATCGCCACCCGCGCGCATATCGCGGGCGCCTGGCCCAACGATCCCGGCACGATGACGCGCTGGCTGATGCACCCCCAGAAGATGCGCCCCGGCACGGGTATGCCGGAACAGGGGCTGAGCGAAACGGAAGCGCGTGCGATCGCGGCCTATCTCTATACCCTGGATTGACAACCGATCGTCGAAAGCCTGCTCGCGCCCGTCATGCGGTCGAATGATCCTCCATCCCTGGCTCCAGGATCACGTCGCCGTCGCTCGTCACCGTCACAGGGATGGACTTGGCAGCGGGCGTCTTGCTGCCCACCGCATAATGCCAGACCGGCATCAGGACGTTGCACTCGGGGTAATAGCCGCCGATGCATCCGACCGGAATGTCATAGGCGACGACGATCATTCCCGACAGATGCCGGTCGACCCCGTCATCGGAGACGGTGCGCAACGTCACCGCCTGCCCGACCTTCAGACCCCGGCGCTCGATGTCGGAGCGGTTCATCAGCACGACGTTGCGGATGCCGTCGATTCCCCGGAAGCGATCGTTATAGCCATAGACCGTAGTGTTGAACTGGTCGTTGCTGCGCAGGGTCATCAGCCGCAGCACGTCATGCCCGACGTCCGGCATGTCGAGATCCTCGTCCAGCGCCAGCGGCGTCACGAAATTGGCGCGGCCGGTATCAGTTTGCCATTCGCGCCTTTTGGCGGGCAGATCGCGCTGGAAGCCGCCGGGTTCCCACATGCGCGTCTCATAGTCGTGGAAATTGTCGGGCAGGGTGTGGGCGATCTCCTGCCGGATTGCGGCATAGTCGGTCATATAATCGTCCCACCGCACCTTGGGATTGGGCTCGAACACCTGTTTGGCGAGTTCGCACAGCAGCCGTATCTCGCTGATGAGATGCGGCGAAGCGGGCGTGCGAAGTCCGCGATTGCCATGGACGCAGCCGGAGGTGTCCTCCATCGACAAGGCCTGCTGCCCGGCCGCCGTCTCATCGATCTCCAGCCGCCCGATGACCGGCAGGATATAACTGATCTCGCCGGGGAGCAGCGCGGTGCGGTTGAGCTTGGTCAGGACGTTGACGGTCAGCCGCATCCGGCGCCAGGCGGGCTCCATCTGCCCTTGGTCGGGGATAGCGCGGGCGAAATTGCCGCCCAGCATGAAGAACGCCTTCACCTGGCCTTCGAGGATCGCCTCGCAGGCCTCGACCGTATTGTACCCCGCCTCGCGCGGCGGCTCGAAGCCGAATTGCTCACCCAGCTGGTCGAGCGGAAAAAGCTCGGGCTTTTCCGTGATCCCGACCGTCCGTTGGCCCTGGACGTTGCTGTGGCCGCGCACGGGACAGATGCCCGCGCCGGGTCGCCCGATATTGCCGCGCATCAGGAGCAGGTTGACCAGCATCTGCACCGTCTCGACCCCCGCACGGTGCTGCGTCAGGCCCATGCCGTAAATGCCGATGGTCGAAGCTGCACGCGCATAAATCTGTGCCGTCGCTTCGAGGTCGGCACGGTGCAGCCCCGAACGCCGCTCCAACTCGTCCCAATCCTGTGCTCGCAGCCAGTCGGCGAAACGCTCGAACCCATGCGTATGCGCGTCGATAAAGGGGAGGTCGAGGATCGGCGGCTCGCCCGCCGCCAAGGCGTCGTCGTGCAGCGTCAGCACCGCCTTGCAGATACCCGCGATCGCAGCCAGATCGCCGCCATTCTTGACCTGATGATAGTCCGAACTGATCCGCGTATCGTTGCCGGTCAGCATCTCGGTCGGCGACTGGGGGTTCAGGAACCGCTCCAATCCGCGTTCGCGCAGCGGATTGAAGGTGATGATCGGCACCCCGCGCTGGCTGGCCTCCTGAAGCGGGTGCAGCATGCGCGGCGAATTGCTGCCCGGATTCTGACCGAAGAACATTAGGCAGTCGGTGTTCGCAAAGTCCCCCAGATCGACCGTGCCGACGCCCTGGCCGATGCTGGCGGGCAGGGCGACCGAGGTCGTCTCGTGGCACATGTTCGAACTGTCGGGCAGGTTGTTGTTGCCGTAGAGCCGGGCGAACAGCTGATAGAGGTAGCTGCCTTCATTCGACAACCGGCCGGAGCTGTAGAAGACGGTGCCGTGCTGCTTGTCGTCCACGGCGCGCAGTTCGCGGGCGATCTCCGCGATGGCATGGCCCCAGGATACCGGCACATATTTGTCGATCGCGGCGTCGTAGCGCAGCGGATGGGTCAGGCGGCCTGGCTGTTCCAGATGATAGTCGTCCCACGCCAGCAACTCGTTGACCGTGTGTTCGGCGAAAAAGGCGGGTGTGCAGCGATGCGCGGTCAGTTCCCACGCCACCGCCTTCACCCCGTTCTCGCAGAACTCAAAGGGGAGCGGCGTGGCGGGTTTTACCCAGGCGCAGCTGTTGCATTGATAGCCATCGACCTTGTTGTGCCGCGAGAGCGCGATGCTGGCGCTGCCAAGCACGCCCTCCCGGCGCAGGATATTGCCGACCGATCGCGCCGATCCCCATCCGCCGGAGGGGAGGCGATACGGCTTGTAAGTGGCTTTCATCGGGCATCTCCGGCCGGGGCGGCGGGCGTTTCCGTACGAAACATTCGCCGGGTCCTGTCGTTAACCCTGTGGCGGCGGCGGTTATCCCAAATCTGATCTAAGATACGGATTTAAAAAGGAGAAATGCCATGACGGTCGGTCGCGACTATATGCTGAAAAAGACGACGGGCCCTTCGACCCCCAAATTCTTCATCGACACGCAGCTTGTGCCGCGAGTGGTCAACGCCATCGGTCGAGGAGAAGTGATGCTCGACCGTTCGGCGGTCCGTCTTGGCGTTCGCCCCTCGGTCCTTGCCGCCGGGGCAGCGTGTGTCATGGCTGTGCTGCTTTTGGGCATCCCGCGGGGACAGCGAGGGGCGCTGGATCACACGTAACCCATTGAATCAATTTGCCGATCCATATTGAAACCGGGAGCCCCGGTTGCCCCCTGATATTGAAGGAGAATTTAAGCTCGGCTGTTTCTGGGGTTGGCAACCGTCTGTCAGCGTCGATCCGCTCGCATGAACGACCGGGTATGGGGCATCGCGGCGATTGATCGACGGATCGCGCCATGGGCGATCATAGCCGCTCACCGCGTCGATCGCGTTCCCGAAACAAACCCTTTGGGAGGGTCGCGGCTTTCCCGTTACTCCGTCTTGACCCAGTAGTTTCGGGAAAATGCATTCGGGAACAGATTTCGGGAAAGCGGGTCCCGCAAGCCGCCGCCAGCCCGATCGGCGCGGCGGGATACCCGTCACAGGTTCCTTATCGGGAAAATGAAGCCTATCGCCCTATGCGGCGCGGGCCGGGAGTCGTTTTGGCATTCTCAATGCTGACTGCACGTCACAATGCTATGGTCACGCGGAAATACTGCAGGTCCATAGCGGAAACGGCCTTTGAGAACGGAACAAGACCCATCCTGCGCAGCTCGGCGCCATCCCGCAGGCGTTCAACGGCGGGATCATGACCGACGATGTCCAAAAGATCGGCCCCGCGGTGCTGCGCCGCTGGCCGCGATAGTCGGTGGCACCGCTCAACACGTCATCGAAAACAGGTGGAAGAACCGCGATATGAGGATTCCGAAGCAGTTTGCTGCGTTGCTCGCCCTGACCCTGCTCAATTCGGCCTGCGATGCCTCGCAAGCGGTCGATGCCAAGAAATCTGTCGTTGCGACAAACGGAAAGTCGGAGGACTATGCAGGGGTGTGGCAGCAGCCGACCGGATCGGTCCAGATGAACATCTGGCCCGGCCCGGCCCCCGACGGCACCTTCCGGCCCCAACCGCCCGAAAGCGTCGATGTCTATGACGATGCCGGTTCTGCGGGCGGCAAGTCGGAAGTGGTCCTCGACATTTCCGTCCCGACGATGACGGTCATGCCCGCGAAGGGGGCGAATACCGGGACCGCCATTATCGTCTTCCCCGGCGGTGGCTTCCGAAAAGTGTTCGTCGGACTGGAGGGGACGGAAGTTTGCGACTGGCTGGTCGCAAAAGGGATCACCTGCATCGTCTCCAAATACCGCGCGCCGGGCGGCAACGATTTCTGGGATCCGGATCTCGAACGCCAGGTGACGCCAAAAATCCCTCGCGCATTGCAGGATGCGCAGCGGACGATCAGGCTGGTTCGATCGAAAGCAACGGAACTGGGTATCAATCCCAGTCGCATCGGCGTGCTGGGAATGTCCGCAGGCGGTTATCTTGTCGCGCAGACCAGCAACATCCTCAAGCCGACCTATCGTCCGGTCGACGCGATCGACAAGATCAGCAGCCGGCCGGATTTCGCGATCGCCCTCTACCCGGGGCATATCTGTCGCGACGACGGGTCGTTCGATCCCACCCTGCCCGTCACCAAGGTCGCACCGCCGACCTTCATCGTTCAGGCTTGGAACGACGAAACCGATGCGATCTGCAACAGCCTGATGTACGCAACCGCCCTGAACAAGGCGGGCGTCTCGACCGAGGTCCACCTGTTCGCCGAGGGCGGCCATGCCTTCGCGATGCGTCATCCGCAGGAGCCGGTCGGCAAGTGGCCGGAACTCGTCGAGCTTTGGCTGAAGCAGATCAAGATGTTGTAATTTGGCGCACGCGCCGAAATCAAAGTGATCGGGGGCACAGGCGGTGTTCGACAGTATCGGCAGCTCATTGGCATCCGCTCTTCGTGGAGCGAGGTCGGGTAGTTTCCGGGGTCGACGCCGTTTAGCCTTGGCCGTGGGTGTCATGGGCGCGTCGATCGTGGGACTTTCAAGTCCCGTGCGGGCCGATGTAACGAACGATAGGCGCTGCAATATGCCTTTGGGATGGTCCGAGGTCGCAAAAAGGCACCCGCGCTTCGTGATCTTCGGCGAGATGCATGGAACGCGAGAATCGCCGGCCTTTGTCGGGGACGTCACCTGCGCTTTGGCGAGGCGGGGTGAACGCATCCTGGTCGCGATCGAGCACGGCGCGGTGAACGACAAGACGTTTCAGGCAGCGTGGCACCTTCCCCATTCGGCGTTCCGTGCGGCCATCATCAAGGTTGGTTGGGCGGGGCGGCGGGATGGTGTGGCCAGCAGGGCCATGCTCGAGCTGCTCCTGCGCCTGCATCGCCTGAAAACCATGGGCCAGCCGATCGCCATCGTCGCCTTCAACGGCATGCGCGATGACGATCAGCGTCGACGGTTTGCCAACCTCCCCGCGCAAGGCCCGCACGAGGCCGCGCAAGCCGAGAACATCCGCGATGCCGCGAATGCCGGGCATTACGACCGGGTGCTGGTACTCGTCGGCAATCTGCACGCTCGCAAGAATACGGTCGGTGACGGCACGGATGCGTTTCGGCCGATGGCGATGCAACTGGCGCCTGCCGAGCAGATCGTGTCACTGAACATGGTCACGGCAGGCGGCACGATGTGGAATTGCATTATGCGGCCCGGTGTTAATATCGATCCCGGTAAGCCTATCCCGGACAACGCGATCGAGTGCGCCAGTCGCCCAACGCGCGGCGAGGCAAAGCTGGGAAGCCGTTCCTTCATGAGGATCGGGACACCCGATGGATTGGCCAACGAGGGAGGCTATGACGGCATCTTCTGGCTGGGCCCCGTCAACGGGTCTGAGCCTGCGCTACATGACCACTTTCTCTCTTCACCATCCTAACGGGAATGCCCCGGTCGCTTCCCCGGCCGTTCCCAATCGGGAGGTTGAGATTGCCGCGCCGCCCTCAATCTGGGATCGAGCGTTGCGGTCAACTAACCGTCGTTAGTCTCGACCATCATCGCTACGCCTCAAAACCGGCTCGTAGCTGGATTATGCTTAAGGGTGCCAATGATGCGCGGGATGTTTATGGCAACATTGTTGGTCGGGGCATCGCCGGGCATCCCGGTGACCACCGCCACGCCGGGCGATGGCTTCGAGGTAACGAGCTACAGCCTAGCGCTTACTCCGAACATCTTGGCCAAGACGATAGCTGGTCGAGAGACGATCACGTTGCGCGCGACCATCGACGGCGTCCAGCGGCTGAGCTTCTCCGCAAATGCCCTTACCATCGACAGTGCCAGCCTCGATGGCGTGTCGCTCGTCCATAACGTGCAGGGCAATGTGCTTGGCTTCGATCTGCCCCGACCACTCCGCCGCGGACGCAGCGTGTCGCTCCAGGTATCGTATCACGGCCGCCCCGCACGCGGCTTCGCCGGCTCGGCGACTACTCTCTACACCAGTTACTTTGCGTGCGACTGGATGGTCTGTTCGCAGAACAAGTTCGGCGAGAAGGCGGCCTTCTCGCTCGATCTGACCGTTCCGGCCGGGATGACCAGCCTCTCGGTCGGCAACATGATCGCGAAGCGGCGGGGACCGGGCGGCAGCGAAATACATCGCTGGCGGGCGCCCCGACCCTATTCCGCATACCTGTACGGGTTTGCTGTGGGACCATTCACGCGGGTCAGCGAAGCGTCGGGGCCGCGCAGACTCGTCTATCTGAGCGACCTTGCGACCGCGGACGAACTAAGGCGACGCTTTGCAGGGACGAGGGACATGGTCGCCTTTCTCTCTAGCAAGGCCGGCGTGCCGCTTCCCGTCGCCGAATACAGCCAGCTTCTGGTCGAGGGCAACGAGGCGCAGGAAGCGGCGACCTACTCGGTCCTGGGCGCGGCTGCCTTACCGACGAAGCCGGATGACCCCTCGCAGGACTGGGCGATCGTGCATGAGCTTGCCCATCAATGGTGGGGCAATCTCATCACCTGCGAGATGCTCAAGGACTTCTGGCTGAACGAGGGTATCACAACCTTCATGACGGCCGCGTGGAAGGAGCATCGTTACGGTCGTGCCGCCTACGAAGCCGAACTCGACTTAGCGAGACGCCGGGTTGAAAGGGTACAGGCGGCGGGCTTCGACAAGCCGCTGGCTTGGGATGGCGCCTACCCGACCTTAAGCGTCCGGCGGGCGATCCATTACAGCAAGGGCGCGCTGTTCATGGCGCACTTGCGGTCTTCTCTCGGAGAAGACGCTTTCTGGAAAGGTTTACGTCGCTACACCCGTGACCACGTGGGCGGCACGGTTATCAGCGTCGATCTGGAACGGGCGATGGAAGCGTCGAGCGGACGAGACTTGCGCCCGCTGTTCGCCGAATGGGTGTTCGGAGACGGCCTGTCCAGCTGATCGCAGCGATAGCCTAGCGGGCACTTCTTTCCCGTAGAGCAACGCCAACCATCTCTCGGTTGACTATAGGACCTGAGTTTTGGGAAGGGGTTTTCTTTCCCATTTCACGATCCCAATGGGAGTGCTCCCACGTCTAGACGGCCGTTATTGAAAGGAAAGCCCGCGCCGTCCCGACCGCTGTTTCCCGATTTTGGAAGTGATCGCTAGAAGCCGTGCCATCGGTAAAGTGAGGAACGGCCATGTCCACGATAGATCGGTTGCATCTCGCGCTGCCCCTGATCCAGGCGCCGATGGCGGGCGTGTCGACGCCGCAGTTCGCGGGCGCAGTTTCCGAGGCCGGAGGATTGGGCTCGATCGGGGTGGGTGCGACCACTGCCGCCGGGGCGCGCGCGATGATCGATGAAGTGCGTCGGCACACGGATCGCGCTTTCAACGTCAATCTGTTTGTCCATGCGCCGCCAACGTTGAACCCCTCTCGCGAGGCCGCGTGGCTTGGCCGTCTCGCGCCCATTTTCGAGGAGTTCGACGCGACACCGCCAGCGACGCTGCGGACTATCTACCGGAGCTTCGCAGACGATCCCGACATGCTGGCGATGCTGCTCGACGCCGCGCCTTCTGTCGTCAGCTTCCACTTCGGGCTTCCGCCCGCTGGAATGATTGCAGCATTACGAAGCAGGGGCATCATGTTGATGGCGACTGCTACGAGCCTCGCGGAAGCGCGACGCATCGAAGCGGCAGGCCTTGATGCTGTCGTTGCACAAGGGATTGAAGCAGGCGGCCAAGCTCGGCGAGGCACGCGCAGTACAGCCGGCCGACGGCGCATACCGGCCGACCGATCCGCAAGTGGCGTGGCACCTCTCGCGGTTCATCACCAACATTCGTTCGGTGTCGCTCGACCCGGTGCTGATGCGCCGCGACTGGCTCGAGGCCTATGACTTCGCGACCCAGCGCGGTGCCCAGTTCCTGGGGGAATATGCCCGGTCGGCAGCGCCCTTTGCCCAGGTCGGCGACCGGACGGTGTCGGTGCAGGTCACCAGCGTCGTGCGCGCGTCCGACACGTCGTTCCAGGTCAAATGGACCGAGACCATGTTCGAGCGCGGCAGCCAGGCCGGCGTCCAGCGCTGGACGGCAATCCTCACCATCGTCACGCGCGCGCCGACATCGGCCGAGGTGCTGCGCAAGAACCCGCTCGGCATCTATGTCGACGCAATCTACTGGAGCCGCGAACTGGACACCGCGCCATCTTCGCCACCCACACGCCCCGCCGCCCAGTCATCCGCGACCGTACCGCTCGGATCGCCGCTCGACCCTCTCCTCGGCACCCGATCCGGCGCGGCGGGCCTGTCCAACTCACAGGAGAAGAACCCATGAAGTCCGTCATCTTGCCGGCCATCGCCACTATGGTCCTGGCCAGCCCCGCGTGGGCGCAGGATCGCGCCGCGGCACCGCTCAAGGCTGTGCGGTCCGCCACGCGGAACGCCACGATCGAGCCGGCAGCGACCGGGTTCGTCAGCGGCGCAGGTCTATCCGTTCAACGACGGCACAATATATCAAGTCTATACAGCGCCGGGACTGGTGACCGACATCAGGCTCCAGCCAGGCGAAACGCTCGTCGCGGTTGCGAGCGGCGATACCGCCCGTTGGGTAATCGGTGACACCACTTCCGGAGGTAGTGGCAGCGGCTCGGGCGACGGCAAGCAGACGCATGTGCTGGTCAAGCCAGTCTCGGCAGGCGGAGCTGGTCAATTACCGGCTGCGTGATCGCTTCTACGTCGTCGACCGCATCTTCGATGCTGCCGAACTCCCGCTTGGCTTGAAGAAGCAGCAGGTCGTCCGCATCGACAGGATCGCGCCATCCGTAACGCGGAGGGGCGCATGACCGAGGTTAACGAGCCTTCGTCAACCGCACCTTCGCCCGCCGAACCCCCGCTTGACGTGCCCGCACCCGAGGCGCCCGCCCAGCCGTCGAAGGTCGACCCGGAGACATTGGACATCCGTTCCCGTCCGGTACGCGCGATCCGTTTCCGCAAGGGTGCGATCATCGGCATCGCCGCATTCGGCTCGGCAAGTCTCATGGGTATCGCTTGGATGGCGTTGAAGCCGCAGGTCTTCCGACACGTCGCCTAGGAGAGTGATTGTCGCAGCCGATGGCGAAGCCCGGATTTGACGTGCTCTCGGGATTGCCGGCAAGTTACGGCGATGCGCCCAAACTTGGTCCGCCGTTTCCCGGGGATCTAGGCCGTCCAATTCTTCGAGCCCAGCAACGCGCCGAAGTAACTGCTGCACGGCCGCCAGTCGATGCCGAGACAGCGGCAAGACAACACCGGGTCGCCGACCTCAAGGCTGCACGGGAATCGGGCCTGATGGCGCAGACCACGACCGGGCGCGGGGCGGTCGCCTCCGCTTCGCCGGTGGACACCGATGGCACCGACGCGCAATCGGCCCCTCAAGGGCGATGGCGACGCGCAAGGAACAGTTCGCCGCGGCCCGAGATGCGGGTAGCGATCTTAATGCGAGCGGGCTGGCTGCGCCTTTGTCGCCCAATAGCCTCCTTGCCGGCAGCGTGATCCCGGCGAGCCTGATCACCGGGCTCAATTCCGACCTGCCCGGCATGGTGACGGCACAGGTGACCCGGAATGTGTTCGGCAGCGTGACGGGGAACATCCTCCTCGTGCCACAGCGATCCCGGCTGATCGGCAAGTACGATAGCGTCGTGGCGTTCGGACAGCGGCGCGCCCTCGTCGTATGGCAGCGCCTTGTGCTGCCCGACGGTAGCTCCATCCGCCTCGACAACATGCCGGCGACCGACGCGAGTGGCTATGCCGGGCTCGTCGACAAGGTCGACTTCCACACTTGGACGCTGCTCAAGGGCGTGACGATCGCCACCTTGCTCGGGGTGGGGTCCGAGCTGTCGATCGGCGGCGACGGCGACCTCGTACAAGCGATCCGCCAGTCTGCCCAGACGAATGCCGCGCGGGCCGGCGACCAGATCACCCAACGCAACCTCGATATCCAGCCCACGATCACGATCCGACCCGGTGCCCCCGTTCGCGTGCTGGTGACCCGTGATCTCATTCTCGCGCCATGGCGCGGCAGGGAGAACTGACATGGCCGATCTCAAGCTCGGCAAGCTGCCCGACCGGACGCCAGTCAAGCTGACGATCACGATCACGCCGGACCTGCAGGCCGCGCTGCAGGCCTATGCGGCGATCTATACCGCCACCTATGGCGTCGAGGAGCCGGTCGCCGACCTGGTGCCTGCCATGCTTGCCGCCTTTCTTGACAGCGACCGGGCCTTCATGCGCGAGCGCGACGCGCGGGCGCGGAGTTCACGATGATCGAATGGGCAGGCGTATTGTAGATCTTGCGGCGTGCCATCATCAGAAGATTTCGCTCAGGTCGGCTCCGCCCTTGCTGCACGGCGCGATCTGCAGTCGAGGTCAGGCGCCGCCATGACACGAAACAGGGTGTCCAGCTTCGTACCGGTCTGCTCGCCTTCGATGCGGGAGATGGTCTTCTGCCCTGTGCCGACCAAGGCGGCCAATGCTTGCTGGGTGAAGTTGAGCTGGATCTGCGGGTTATGGATGAGCGCACCAAGCTGTTTGGGAGAGCGTGCAATGTGCGCCATCCAAACGCCTTTCAACGACGGCATACCATTCAGGGATAAGGCCGCCATATACCATGCAAGGCATATTTCGGATTTATACCCTGTAGGGAATATTACGGATTCATACGTTGTGAGGCATGATCGGAGCTGCAAACCTTGGGCTATGCCGGGGAGTCGGCAATGCTGCCACCCAAAGCGGGTAGTAGCCGTTCTTATCGGCACCGCTAGATGAGCGCATGTCATCTTCTCCGCTAACGCGTGCGTTTTCGACGTATGCCCGCCCGGCCTGCCCCCTCGCGTAGCTTGGTGGCAACTACCGATGCGTCGCCGGATGGTGTGACACTCGCGCATTCTTCGCCTGTGCGGCTCAAAACAGTACGGGTCCAGGCAGAGCGTCTTGGCATTACACCAGCGGCGTAGATGCCGTTCCTGCAGCATCGCGAGAGACGGTTGCGAATG
Source organism: Sphingomonas fuzhouensis (assembly GCF_034659795.1). NCBI lineage: Bacteria > Pseudomonadati > Pseudomonadota > Alphaproteobacteria > Sphingomonadales > Sphingomonadaceae > Sphingomonas > Sphingomonas fuzhouensis. The sequence goes on along the minus strand of NZ_JAXSQY010000005.1, from coordinate 298,267 downwards.
TCCCTTCAGAGCACCGCCGGGACCTCAGGGAGGCTCTATTCCCCATCAAGCGAAAGCAGGACCTTATCGGCTTCCCAACCGCAACAACCGAAAGGTGACGTCCATGTCCGCTAACCCTGACCGCTTCCTCCGTCTGAAGGCCGTCCTCGCTCAGACGGGACTTCGCCATTCCACCCTCTATCGCAAGATGGCGAACGGCACCTTTCCGACGAACGTTCAGCTCAGTACCCGCTGCGTAGGCTGGCGTGCGTCGGCCGTGGATGAGTGGATGCGCAATCCCACTTCCGACCATCTTGCCGAATAACAGCACCATCATCTGGCAGGCGTCGAAAGTCCTACATGCGCTTGCGAAGCGTGCCCTTGATGACGGCACCGCCGATCCGGCGTAGGGCGATATAATCCGACCACCACTGCGCCATGCGCACCCGTTCCGCCCAGTGCGCGCCGCGATGATAGGCGGCGCGCACCTTGTCCTTCTCGCCTTCGGCCACCACGCTCGATGGCATCGGGATGCCACAGCCCTGACTTGTTGAGGAGCGTGCTGGCCATGGCGCGGATGCCGTCGCTGGTCATCTCGTACGGATTGTTCAAATTTGCATATCGGGCATTCGCGACTTTTGGCGAGGATCGGTCGACGTAGCCGGACCCTCGCCAATCTGCCTTACGCAACGTCGACCAGGATCACTTCGCTATCCTCGATCGCGGTGACGCGCAGCGTCCCGGTCTGGTCGATCGCGGCGCCGTCGCGCGTGCCGACCCGCTGCCCTTCGATCTCGACCGCGCCGGTTGCTGGGACGAGATAGCCACGCCGGTCCGCGCCTAGCGGATATTCCGCCGTCTCACCCGCCTTTAGCGTCGCTGCCACGATCCGGGCATCGGTGCGGATCGTCAGCGCGTCCGCGTCCTCGGCAAAGCCCGAGGCCAGTGTCACGAACTGCCCCGCCCGTTCGCCCTTGGGGAAGGGGCGCGCACCCCAGCTGGGCTTGTCGCCCTTGGCGGTCGGCACGATCCAGATCTGGAAGATTTTGGTCGTCACATCCTCCAGATTATATTCCGAATGGGTGATGCCGGTGCCTGCGCTCATCACCTGGACATCGCCCGCCTCGGTGCGGCCTTTGTTGCCCAGATTGTCCTGATGGGTGATCGCGCCTTCGCGGACATAGGTAATGATTTCCATGTCGCGGTGCGGATGCGGCGGAAAGCCGCTCTTCGGCGCGATGGTGTCGTCGTTCCAGACCCGCAGGCCACCCCAGTTCATCCGGGCGGGATCGTAATAGTCGGCGAAGCTGAAATGGTGCTTGGCGTTCAGCCAGCCATGATCGGCACCACCGAGACCAGCGAAGGGACGAACCTCGATCATCTTCTATCTCCTTGAAACCGGGCGGATCGGCCCGTCTGTTGTCCCGGATATAGGCCTTGCCGACATGCCTGCTCAGTGAGATAAATCAGGCGCTAACGTTCGATGGAATTGAAATGGCCAATCCCGGCTTTCCGACTTTCGACCAGATTAAGATATTCCTGGCGGTGGTCGATACGGGCAGCTTTGCGGGGGCGGGGCGGCGGCTGAACCGGGCGGTGTCGGTCATCAGCTACGGCGTCGCCAATCTGGAGGCGCAGCTGGGCGTGCGGCTGTTCGACCGCGAGGGGACCAAGAAGCCGGTCCTGACGGTCGAGGGCCGCGCCGTGCTGGCCGAAGCGAGGGCGATCGGCGAGGGCGTGGACGGTCTGCGCGCCAAGGTGAAGGGCCTGCTGGAGGGGCTGGAGGCCGAGGTCAATCTGGCGGTGGACGTGATGCTGCCCGCGCCCCGCCTGGGGACGATCCTGCGCGCGTTCCGCATCGAATTCCCGACCGTGTCGCTGCGCCTGCATGTCGAGGCGCTGGGCAGCGTGACCGCGATGGTGCTGGACCAGACGGCGGCGATCGGCATTTCCGGCCCCGTCGCGGCCGGAATCGAGGGGGTGGAGTGTATCGGCGCGGGCGCGCTGCCGATGGTGCCGGTCGCATCGCCCGATCATCCGCTCGCCCAGCTGGAGCGCATCCCGCCGGGCGCGGCGCGCGACCATATCCAGCTGGTCCTGACCGATCGGTCGCGCTTCACCGAGGGGCGCGACTATTCGGTGATGAGCCCGCGCACCTGGCGACTTGCCGATCTGGGAGCCAAGCATTCGCTGCTGCGCGAGGGGATCGGTTGGGGCAACATGCCCCTGTCGCTGATCGAGGCCGATCTGGCGACGGGCGCCCTGGTCCGGCTGCACATGCCCGACCATCCCGGCGGCATGTACCGCTTTGCCGGTGTCTGGCGTCGCGACCTGCCGCCCGGACCCGCCGCATCCTGGCTGCTCCAGCAGTTCGTCGAGGCGGGCGCGGCGGATCGCGATATGCCGGGGCTGGGCGAGATATGAACACCGGGCGGCTGGAAGCCTTCACCGACGGGGTGATCGCGATCATCATCACGATCATGGTGCTGGAATTGAAGGTGCCTGCGGGCGGCGAGCTGTCCGCGCTGTCGCAGGAGGCGCCGGTGCTGCTGGCCTATGTGCTCAGCTTCATCAATGTCGGGCTCTACTGGAACAACCACCATCATCTGCTCCATGCGACCGAGCGGATCGACGGGCGGGTGCTGTGGGCGAACCTGTTCCTGCTTTTCTGGCTGAGCCTCGTGCCCTTCGTCATTCGCTGGCATGACGAAAGCCATTTCGCGGTAGGGGCGACCGCGGCCTATGGCGTCGTGCTGGGCATGGCTGCGGTCGGCTACAAGCTGACCGAGCGAGCGATCATCCTGTGCAACGGCGCACAGTCGCGGGTGGCGAACGCGATCGGACGCGACTGGAAGGGGTGGGGCAGCATCCTGATCTATATGGTCGCGGTGCCGCTCGCCTTTGTCAGCCGGGTCGCCGCGATCATTCTCTATATCGGGGTCATCGCCTTGTGGCTGGTCCCCGATCGCCGCATCGCGCGGGCGCTGGCGACCGAGGACACCCCCCTCACGCCTTGACCACGCCGTTCGCCGCCGGATGCGCGGTGCAGGCCAGCGTGCCGCCCAGTACCAGCAGTCCGGCCAGGGCGAGCGGCGCGGCAAGACCAACATGCAGCAGCAGCGCGGCGCCGACGCACGCCCCGACGAAGATCGCGACCACCGCCGCGATCCGGCGCGCGCCATTGGGATTGCCGCCCCCGGCTGCGGCGGAATCGGCGGCGAGGCCGGTCAGGGTCAGCGTCAGCACGGTGGTGGTCAGGTCCGCGACCTTCATCTGGCGGATGGTCGCATTGCGAAAGCCCATGGCGAGCCCGGTCAGCGCGATGATCGCGAAGACGGGCGCGGACTCCGAGCTGTTGCGCCCCATGCCGATCGCCAGCACGGCGGCGATCCACAGCAAGGCGGTCTCGATCGTCGCCGCCGTCAGCAGCCAGCGCCGTTCGGGCCGCCCGACATGCGCGCGGCCCGTCCGCCCGCCGACCAGCGCGCCGACCAGAAAGCTCAGCAAGGCGGCGACGAACAGCGGCCACGCAAAGCCCGGCGTCCCCGCCGCCGCGAAGCCCAGGAAGACGATGTTGCCGGTCATGTTGGCGGTGAACACCTTGCCCAGGCCCAGCACGCTGGCGGCATCGACCAGTCCGGTCGTCACGGACAGGATCAGCAACAGGGGCACGCGCGGGTCGAAACGGGGGGAGTCGGTCATGGTCATGCTCCTTAGAACCGGAAATTCGCCTCCAGCCCCCACAGGCCCGTGGTGCGGGCAGGGCCGGTCTGGCGAAGGAAGCCGCCCGGCACGAAGGCCGAGAGCGAGGTGGAAAGTTCGAGTTCGGGCGTCACCTGCCAGGCCAGCGCGACCTCGGCCTGCTTGCCGATGAAACGGGCGGTCGCGGTGCCGGGCGCGCGGATCAGGTTGCCGGGAATGTCATAGACGCCGTCACCTAGCGACTGCCGCCAATAGGCCATGGCGGCGACACTCGCCGAGACGCCGTGGCCCAGCACGAAGCTGGCGCGCGGATTGACATTGACGATATTGCTCGGCCCGATGGGCGACAGCTCGCCGAAATATTTGCCCTTGGGGAACAGGGCGTTGAAGGTGCCTAGCTGTCCGTCTCCGGCATGGGCGTCGCCACTGACCATGTTGAACCGCAGGACGAGGTCCGGTGACAGGGGCGCGGTGGGGAAGCGGTAGCCCAGCTCGGTCGCGACGGTCCAGGCGCGAATGGATCGATCGGCGAACCGCCCGAACTGCACCACCCCCTCAATATTCCAATGCCAGGGCCCGGCCGCGCCATAGTGACGCACCCCGAGGCTGTGGCGTCGCTCCGATCCCGTCATTCCGCCGAACCGGGCGAGGCGATTGCGATAGCCGAGATAATAGAGGTCCAGCCCATTTTGCCCCCACGGCATGGTGGCATAGGCGCCCCAGAGCGATTTCGTCGTTGAGCGGCGGTCGTCGAAGCTGTGCGGTCCCGGCTGGACCGGCCGCACCGCCAACAGGTCGATCCGCGCGCCGGGCAGCGACAGGATCGCACGCCCTCCGTCGAACGCCAGCGGGACATTGGGGCCATAGCGCGTGCCGATCAGCCGCTCGCTGCCGAAGGACAGCATCTGCCGCCCGGCGCGCAAGGTCACGCCTGGCGCATTGCTCGCGCCAGTTTCGGCGGGGCCCAGGCGTATGTCGGCGAAACCCTGCAACAGGTCGAGGCGGGTCTGGTCGATCGGCCCGGCGGAAGGCGCGACCCCGATCGCATAGGCGGCGATCGGCTGGACGAAGCCGCGCACCCGGCCGACATGGAGATCGGCATAGGGCAGCGCGCGCAGCCAGACATAGGCGTCATCGGGGGCAGCCGCATTGCCCAACAGATTGTCATGATAGGCCTCGCGCCGCGCCCGCAGCTCCAGCCCGGTGGTCAGATAGGCCCCGTCGTCACCGATCGGGATATATTTGAACGGCTCGGTCCAGTGATCGTCGCGCGCCTCGGGGGCGGCGAGCCGGTCCCAATGCTCGTCATAGCGCACGATGGTCAGCGTCGGTGCCTGCCACGCCTCGGTGCCGCTCTGCCCTGTGGCCCCGGGATCGACCTGCACCGCCGCAGCCGCCAGCAGGAGGGCCAGGTCAAGCACGGTTCCGCCCGGCCAGCATCGCGACCAGCACGAAGCCCCCGACCAGCCCGATATGCTCGAAAAAGCCATTGGTCGCGGCGAACCGCTCCGGCCCCGGCGGCATCGTCCAGAAGGCATTGGCGGTCAGCGCGGCGAGCGCGGTGAATACGCCCAGCATTCCCGCCCCCAGCCAGACGAACCGCCCGGTCAGGATCAGCAGCGACCCGACCAGCTCGACCGCGATGGTGAGCGCGGCCCATATCGCGGGCGACGACATGCCGAAATGCGCCTGCTCCGCCACCGCCCCCGGCCAGTCGGTCAGCTTGACGACGCCGCCCAACAGATAGGCCCCGCACAGGGCCAGCCGCGCGGCAAACCAGGCCGCCCGGTTCTGCACGATCGCCTGGACGCAGGCGGGATTGGCGGAGCCGCGCATGTCAGTAGATCACGGGCGAATGGATTTCGGCGATATAGCCGCCGGGAAAGCGGACCATCGCCGATTGACGGTCGCCCGCGACATGCGGCGACACCAGGGTCTCGACCCCGGCGGCGCTCGCCTTGGCCAGCGTCGCCTGCAGGTTCGTGACCTTGTAGCCGGTCACCTCGCGACCATAGGGCCAAGGCAATTGGCCGTCCGACACGATCACCATCATGTCGCCGTAACCCGAGGTCAGGCGCACCCGGCGATAGGTCTTGCCCGGCTGGCCGATGTCGGCACCGTCCGCCGCCTTATCATCCGACAGCACGCGCGCATGGGCATAGCCGCCCCAGCTTTTCAGGAAGGCACCGGCCGCATCGGCGGTCAGATAGACGCGGTTCTCCGGCACGGTGGCCAGCGGCGCATAGCTGGGTTTGGTGGTGTGCCAGTAAAGCTGCATGTTGATGCCGCCCGGCCATTGCACCACCACGTCGCGCCCGATCGGGTCGGGAAAGGTCGTGATGACCCGCACCGCGCCGTGCTTCACCGCCGCCGCGACCGCCTTGTCCATGTCGGTGACGAGATAGCCGGTCCGCTCCTGTCCGAAGGGATAGGGGATGGGCGTCAGGAAACCGAAGGCCGAGACGCTGCCTGCTGGCGTCAGCGCCAGTTGCGACTTGGTCTTGCTGGGCGTCGGCGTGACCTGGAACTCGCCCTGCTTGCTCAGGCTGCCGCCGAAGGTGGCGACGAAGCTGCGCATGAACGCGTCATACTGGTCCTGCGGGACATAGACATGGGTCGTGTCATATTGCGGGCCGACCGCGAAATCGGGGGTGCTCTGGGCGGTGGCGGGCGCCGTGCCGAGCAGGACGACCACCGCCAGGAACATGGTCTTCTTCATCGCAATTCTCCTTTGGTCAGGATGGATCAGACAGCCCAGCAGCCGCAGCCGAACGAGCCCCAGAAGCTCTGCACATCGGCGGCGGGCACATCGGCGCCGAGGGCGGCTGCATGGTCATGGCCATGGACTGCGCAGCCGCTTGCGCAGCCACAGGCACTCGCCAGCTTTGCGCTGGCTTCGGGCGAGCGGTGATAGCCGCCAAAGGTCGCGACCGGGGACCAGTCGGGCATAGGGCGCGGCAGCGCGGGCGCGAGCGGGGCATAATCCCCTTCGCCCGACACGACCTTGCCACCCAGGATGGTCAGGACCGAGCGCAGATGCGGAATGTCGCTTTCGGGCACCGTGAAATAATCGTCCGACAGGACCGCCAGATCGGCGAGCTGGCCGACCTTGATCTGCCCCTTCTTGCCCACCTCGTTGGAGAACCACGTGTTCTCGTGCGTCCACATGCGCAGCGCCTTTTCGCGGCTGACGCGATTGGCGCCGGGATAGAGCGACAGGCCACCGACCGTCCGCCCCGTCACCAGCCAATTGAGCGACACCCAGGGATTGTAGCTGGCGACGCGCGTCGCATCGGTCCCTGCGCCGACCGGAATCCCGGCGGCAATCATCCTGCCGATCGGCGGCGTCCGCTCGGCGGCCTTCTGGCCATAGCGTTCGACGAAATATTCGCCCTGATAGGCCATGCGGTGCTGCACCGCGATGCCGCCGCCCAGCGCCGCGATCCGGTCGATATTCCGGTCGCTGATCGTTTCGGCATGGTCGAAGAACCAGTTGATGCCGGTCAATGGGATGTCACGGTGGACCTTCTCATAGACGTCGAGCGCGCGGCCGATCGTCTGGTCATAGGTGGCATGAAGCCGCCACGGCCAGCGATGCTCGGCGAGCAGGCGGATCACCGGCTCGAGATCGCTCTCCATGCTCGGCGGCATGTCGGGACGCTCGACACGGAAATCCTCAAAGTCCGCCGCCGAATAGACCAGCATCTCGCCCGCACCGTTGTGGCGATAGGTGTCGTCGCCCTGTCCGGGCGACACCTGCTTCACCCAGCCGGAGAAATCGGCCAGCTCTTCCCTGGGCTTCTGGGTGAACAGGTTATAGCTGATGCGGACGGTCAGCTGATCGTCGGCGTGCAGCTTCTCGATGATCTCGTAATCATCCGGGTAATTCTGGAACCCGCCGCCCGCATCGATCACGCCGGTCACGCCCAGCCCGTTCATCTCCCGCATGAAATGGCGCGTCGAATTGAGCTGATATTCGGGCGGCAGCTTGGGGCCCTTGGCGAGCGTCGAATAGAGGATCGTCGCATTGGGCTTGGCGAGCAGCAGGCCGGTGGGGTTGCCCGCCGCGTCGCGCACGATCTCGCCACCCGGCGGGTTGGGCGTATCCTTGGTATAACCGACGACCCGCAACGCGGCGGCGTTGAGCAGTGCGCGGTCGTAGAGGTGCAGGATGAAGACCGGCGTGTCGGGCGCGACGGCGTTCAGCTCGGCGATGGTCGGCAGGCGCTTTTCGGCGAACTGATGCTCGGTAAAGCCGCCGACGACGCGCACCCATTGCGGCGCGGGCGTGTTGTCGACCTGCCGCTTCAGCATCGCCATCGCATCGGCCAAAGTGGGCACGCCGTCCCAGCGCAGCTCCATATTATAGTTCAGGCCGCCCCGGATGATGTGCATGTGGCTGTCGATCAGGCCGGGGATGATGCGGCGCCTGCCCGCATCGATCACCTGCGCGCGGGGTGCCGCGGCGCGGACCTCCTGCTCGGTGCCGACGCACAGGAACGTGCCGTCGCGGATCGCGATCGCCTGTGCCTCGGGATTTTCCCGGTCGAGGGTCGTGACCTTGGCGTTGACGAGGATCAGGTCGGTCATGGCGGCATTTCCTTGGGCGGGGAACAGGGGTGACGCGGCGGTGGCGGCGAGCCCTGCGAGCGTCTGGCGGCGGGTGGGCATCATGGCTTGCGGTCCGGGGACGAGGCCGAGGACAGGGCCGTGACCGTGCTGGCCGGGGTGCCGATCCAGTGCCGCGCCACCGGCACCGCCTGCTCGCCGAGCAGGATGCCTAACAATCCGACCAGCGCGATCACCGGCGGCGCGGGCGATTTGACGCCGAGGAGGCTGTAGACGATGCCGACCAGCAGACCGGCACCCAGCGAGAGAAGATAGGGTTTCATCGGACCGCCTCCTCGGGTCGATCAGCCGCGCACGAAGGCGAGCAGATCGGGGTTGATGACGTCTGCGTTGACGGTCAGCATGCCGTGGCTGAAACCCGGATAGATTTTCAGCGTCGGGTTCGGCAGCAGCCGGCCCTGCAGCTCGGCGCCCTGGTGATAGGGCACGACCTGATCGTCATCGCCCGCCAGGACGAGCGTGGGGACGGTCATCGCCTTCAGATCATCGGTCTGGTCGGTCTCCGAAAAGGCCTTGATGCCCGCATAATGCGCCTGCGCGCTGCCCATCATGCCCTGGCGCCACCAATTGGCGATCACGCCCGGTTGCGCCGTCACGCCTTCGCGGTTGAAGCCGTAGAACGGCCCGGCGGCGACATCCTGAAAGAATTGCGCGCGGTTGGCCGCGGTGCCGTCGCGGAACCCGTCGAACACGCTGATCGGAAGGCCGTTCGGATAGGCCTCGGTCTTGGCCATGATCGGCGGCACCGCGCTGACCAGCACCGCCTTGGCGACGCGGCCCTGCGGGATGCCATATTGCGCGACATAGCGGGCGACTTCCCCGCCGCCGGTCGAATGGCCGATATGGACCGCATTGGTCAGGTCGAGGTGGCGGGCGACCACATCGGCATCGCTGGCATAATGGTCCATGTCATGGCCGGTGCCGATCTGGCTTGAGCGGCCATGCCCGCGCCGGTCGTGCGCGACGACCCGGTAGCCCTTGTTCAGGAAGAACAGCATCTGGGTGTCCCAGTCGTCCGACGACAGCGGCCAGCCATGGTGGAAGACGATCGGCTGCGCGTCCTTGGGGCCCCAATCCTTGTAGAAGATCTCGGCGCCGTCCTTCGTGGTCACATAGGTCATGGGTCGTTCCTTTCGTGTCTTGATGGGGGGATGGGATCAGGCGTGGCCGCCTTCGGAGGCGCCGAACATCGACTTGGCGTAGGTGACGCCCAGGCCGTAGGCCCCGCCCCACTTCTTCGCGATGCCGGTGGTCGATTCGTAGGTGTCGGTGCGCGCCCAGTCGCGCTGCAGCTCGAGCAGATATTGCAGCGCGGTCATCGGCTTGGCGCCGAGCTGGATCATCCGCTGCACCGCGCGCTCATGCGCTTCTTCGGAGATGTCGCCGCAGGCATCGGCGATGAAATAGACGTCGAAACCCTGGTCGATCGCGGAGGCGACGGGGCCGACGATGCACACGCTGGTCCACAGCCCGGCGAACACGATCCGGTCCTTGCCGATCCGGTTCACCTCATCGATCACGGCGGCGTCTTCCCAGGTGTTCATGCTGGTGCGGTCGAGCATCGGCTGGCCGTCGAACGCCTCGACGATCTCGTCGAACATCGGGCCGGAAAAGCTCTTTTCGGCGACCGTGGTCAGGATCGTCGGCACGCCGAACGACTTGGCGGCGCGGCTGACCAGCGCGGCATTGTTGCGCAGCAATTCGGGTGCGATCGACTTGGTCGCGAACGCCATCTGCGACTGGAAATCGATCAGGATCAGGCTGTGGTCCGTCGGCGAGAGCAGCGAGGAACCGGGGGTCGGGGTGGCTTTCGGCATCGTATCTTCCTTCCTGTGTTTTGAGCGACTTGGCTGGTGTTGAGGGGAGAGTATGCAGGACCGGCTTGGCGGAATATCCCGATAGTTTCGGCCTGTGCGTTCAAGAAAATCGAATAGACGGTGAAGCGCTTCACTGGCGCGCGGCAGGCGCCATCACGGCGCGCAGCACGATGGCCAGCCCGATCAGATAGAGGAACAACAGCATCGCCAGCGTCCCGTCCGGGCCCATGGCAAGGCAGGCGAGCCCCACCAGCAGCAGCCCGCCGCCGCCGATCAGGATACGGGAGAACAGCGCGTCCCGGTGGGTGGGCGGCGACAGATCGTGCGGCATCAGCATGGGGAAAGCTCCTCGGAGGCGGGGATGTGAAGATGATCGCGCAAGGCGGCTGCGATGACGCGCATCGCGTCGGTGGCACCGGCAGCGTCGCGTAAGGGTGGTAACCAAGTGAAATCATGGATCATGCCGATGACCCGCGCGGCGGACAGGTCGACGCCCTGGGCCATCAGCCGGCGACCCAGCGCCTCGGCCGGTTCGGCAAAGGGGTCCGCTTCGGCGGTAAGCAGCAGCGTGCGCGGAAAGGCGAAGGGCTCGACCGTCAGCGCGGCCGGGTCGACGATCGCGGCGGCCTTTGCCGCCAGGTGCGCGGCCCGCCCGGCGTTCAGCCATTCCGTGCCCGGCACATCGGACGGGCGCCCCAGCACCGGGGTCGCCAGCACGAGCAGGCGGATCGACCAACCGGCGGGTCGCGCCACGACCAGCGCCAGCGCCATGGCCGCGCCCAGGCCGTCACCGCCGATCGCGATCGGGCCCCGATCGGCCAGCGGCATCGCCGCGACCAGGGCGACAGCGCCGGACAGATCGGCATCGGCGATGCGGTAGCGCAGGATCGCCACCCCGGCTTCCTCGGCCAGCGCCCGAAGTGCGGGCAGCCGATCCTCGTCACGATCGGAGGCGACCTCCAGATATAGAAACAGCGGCAGCGGCCGGTTGTCCCCCGCCGGACGAAGCGTCTCAAGCGACGACGCGCCTGCGTCTTTCTGGCTGGCGCGTTCCTGCCAGCGGTCCAGGAACGACTGGACGACGGGATCGAGCACGGGATGCTCGGCGACCGTCGAAAGCCGCACGGTGCGAGACGGGATGGCAGGGTTCGTGTCGTGAGGCACGGGCTAAGTCCTTCAAATCGTGCGTCGATCACTGACCGACTGACAAGAAGGACTATGGCCGCCGCACCCGATCCCCGCGAGTGAAGCGTCGTGAAGAGTCGTTAAGCACCTTCGCGCCGCCAGGGCACGTCACCCCCGCCGCCCGCCGCGACGGCATACATCTCCGCCTGCATCCCGCTGACCCGGCCGGGCGCAGGGACGGCGGGATCGAGCGCCTGCCCATAGCCCGCGACGAAGCTGTGCCAATGGTCCAGGCCGTGGCGGGTCGTACGCCGCGCCAGCGCCGCGATCCATTCCGCCGCCAGCGCGCGCTGCTTCGCCGCGATCGCCACGGGAATGCAGCCGACCGCCAGCCCGTAACAGACGGACAGCGCATGATCGATCCGTTCCGCGTCCAATGCACACTCGCGCGCAAGCGCCATCGCGGTCGTCAGATCGCCCTCGGCCCAGTGGAGCCGCATCAACAGACTGAGCACCGCGATCTTGCCATCGACCTGCGCATGATTGGCATGGTTGGCGCGTTCGGGGGCGGCGTCGCCCGCCATCACCACCTCCAGCATCCGGCGCGACCCGGCGTGATCGCCTGAGAAATGCAGCGATAGCGCCAGCATGTGCGCCGCCGTCTGCCGATCCGCCAGCGCGCCGTCCGCGCCGACCCGCGCATCGAAGCGCCAGGCGAAGACGAGGCTTTCCGCATAGCGCCCGGCCAGGATGCTCTGCGCCCACACGCCCCATAGCGCGCGCAGCGCCAGCGGGGCTGAACCGATCTCCTCGGCCAGCGCCAGCGCGCGGGCAAAGGCATCGGCCATGGCGGGCACCGGCCCCTCGGTATGCCAGAGACCATGGCCATAGGCGGTCAGCAGCTCGACCTGGCGTGCAGGCTCAACCTGTCCCTCGGCCATGTTCGCAATGACCGTCTCGGCATAGCGCAGGAATTCGGCGGGCAGCGACAGGTGGAACCATAGGGGCGCGGCGGCGATCACCAGTTCCGCCGCCAGGCTGGCGTCCTTGCCGCCGCTGGCCCAGGCGATGGCGCTGCGCACGTCGTCGATGCGCACGCTATATTCGGCCAGCCACTCGCGCGGCGCCTTGCCCTCCCAGGCGGCGGCGCTGTCGGCCAGCCCGCGCAGCAGCACGTGCGCATGATCGCGGTGCCCCTGTTCGGCCATGCCGGTCGCACGCAGCCGCTCCTGTCCATAATGGCGCGTGCTATCCAGCAGACGGTAGCGCATCGACCGGGGCGATGGCGTCGCCACGACCAGCGACTTGGCGACGAGTTCGGCGAGCAGATCATCCGCCTCGAACCGGCTGACACCCGCCCCCGCTGCCATGGCCGCCGCATCCTCCGTATCGAAATGGCTGCGGAACAGTGCCAGCCGATCGAGCAGCTTCTGCAGCGGCGGGGCGAGCAGGTCGTAGCTCCAGTCGAGCGCGCCGCGCAGCGTCCGGTGGCGCGGCAGGGCCGTGCGCCGCCCGCGCGTCAGTAGCGCAAAGCGATCGTCCAGCGCATCGGCGATCGCCTGCGGCGTCATCGTATCGATCCGCGCGGCGGCCAGTTCGATCGCCAGCGGAATACCGTCCAGCTTGCGACAAATGTCGACGACCACCGGCGCGCTCTGCGCGTCGAGGCGGAAATCACCATTGGCCGCGCGGGCGCGTTCGTCGAACAAGGCGGGCGCGGAGAGCAGGGCCACCTGCTCCAGGCTGGTCGTCGCCTGTTCGTCCGGCAGTTCGAGCGCGGCGAGCCGGTGGACCCATTCGCCCTGCGCGCGCAGCGGCTCACGGCTGGTGACGAGCAGCATCGTCTGGGGCGCGCCGTGCAGCACCTGCTCGGCGAGCGACGCGGCGGCGTCGATGACATGCTCGCAATTGTCGAGCAGGATGAGGGTGGGCCGCTCCCCCAGCCTTGCCGCGATCCGCTGGGGCAAATCGGTGCCCGACGCGGGGAGTTCGAGCGTGGTGGCCAGCGTTGCCGTCACCATCGCCGCCTCCGTCACCGGAGCAAGGTCGACAAACCAAGCCTCGATCCCCATCGCCTGCACCAGCCGGTGGCCGATCGCGGTCGCGGCGGTCGTCTTGCCGATTCCGCCGGGGCCGACGATCGAGATGAAGCGCCGCTCGGCCAGCTCGTCGGCGATGGTCGCGATCACGTCCTCACGCCCGAAAATCCGCCCTATCGAGGCGGGCAGCCGGGATATGCGACGCTCGACCGATGCAGGGATGTCCCCACCCCCCAATCGTTCGACCGGTAGGGCCAGACGATAGCCTCGCCCGGCATCCGCCACGATCGTCGCTTCGCCGTCCGGCATCGCCAGCGCCTTCCGCGCGGCGGACAGGTGAACACGGATCGCGCTGTCGTCGATCGCCTGGTTGGGCCAAACGCGATCAATCAGCGCATCGCGCGCCACCAGCCGTCCCTCCGCCTCGACCAGCACCGCCAACAGGTTGAGCGCTCGGCCGCCCAGCTTCAGCGGCACTCCGTCACGGGTCAACGCCAGATGCGGAACGTCCATCTGAAAGGGACCGAAACGATAACGGGCGCCGGTCATGGCATGATGGAACCTTTTGCGGGTGATCGATCATGCTTCTCTAACCACGAGACATTTCATTGAGAATATTCTGTTTTCGGCTCGATGAGGAAGGTGCGCAATCGTGGCACCAGAAAGTCCAGCATCGCGCGGGTCCGCTTCGGCAAGCGCCGTCCACCCAGATACAAGGCGGCGACCTGCTCCTCGTCACCGACGCCGTGATCGGCCAGCACTTCCACCAACCGGCCGGCCGCCAGGTCATCGCGGACATGATATTCACCCAGCCGGGCAAGGCCCGCGCCTGCAACCGCCAGTCGCCGAACCGTCTCGCCATTGTTGGCGAGCAGATTGCCCGTCACCATCCGGTCGATGATGCGACCGCCGGTCCGCATCGGCCAGACCGGCTGCGCCCGTTGAAAGTTGAAGCCCAGGCAATTGTGCCGATGCAGGTCGTCCACGCGGCGCGGCGTACCGGCGCGCGCCAGATAGGAAGGGGATGCGACGATCAGGCGCCGCGCCCGCCCGATCACCCGCGCCGTCAGCGATGAGTCGCGCAGGCCGCCGACCCGGAATGCGATGTCGGTTCGCTCCAGATACAGGTCGGTCATCGCGTCCGACAAGGACAGGTCGATGACGATCGCGGGGTGCGCGTCCCAGAAGGATGGCAGCAAGGGTTCGATGGCGAGCGTTCCGAACGCCACCGACGCCGAAATGCGCACCGTTCCTCTTTCGCTGGCGCTCCCCGCCGCCAGATCACGTTCGAGCATGTCGAGATCGCGCAGCATCTGCGTCGCACGCTCCTGATAGAGACGACCCTCAGCCGTCAGGGACAGGCGCCGCGTCGAGCGCTCGACCAACTGCACGCCGAGCCGCTCCTCCAGCCGCGCGACCAGCTTCGATATGGTGGATGGCGTCATCGTCAGCCGTCGCGCCGCCTCCGAAAAGCTGCCGGTTTCGGCGACGGCCACGAAGACCTGCATTTCACCAGCGCGGTTATCCATGCGATCTCACCTGTGACTTGAGTTCACAACTCAAATGGCCCTTGCCCCTGTTATCAACCGGTTAGTCGGTCTCCAAATTCTTGAGTGACGGGCGTTGCGACGCTCCTTGCAAACGGAAAGGCTATAAAATGGACCTGGAACTGAAGGGAAAGACGGCACTCGTCACCGGCGCGACGGCCGGGATCGGCCTTGCGATCGCGCGTCGCTTGGGCTCGGAAGGGGCCGACGTCGTCATCAGCGGGCGCCAAACGGCGAAGCTGGAGGCGGCAGCGGCGGACATCGGCGCGCGCGGAATCCTGGCGGACCCGGCCACGGCGGAAGGCGCGGAGACGTTGGTCGCGGCGGTTCCGCAGGTCGACATTCTGGTCAACAATCTCGGCATCTATGAGGCCAAGCCGTTCGGTGACATCACCGATGCAGACTGGCGTCGCTTCTTCGAGATCAACGTGCTGTCCGGTGTGCGACTGGCTCGTGCCTATTTCCCCGGCATGATCGCCCGCAATCAGGGGCGGATCATCTTCATCGCCAGCGAATCCGGCGTGATGGTGCCGCCCGACATGATCCATTACGGCATGACCAAGACCGCCCAGCTTGCCGTCTCCCGTGGTCTTGCCGGACTCACGAAGGGCACCGCCGTGACGGTCAACACGGTCATGCCCGGCACGACCCGCTCGGAGGGGATCGTCGACTTCCTGAAGAGCGTGGCCGATGATCCGCACGCCCCGATCGAGGAGATCGAAAGCGCCTTTTTCGCGCGCGACCGCGCGACCTCGCTGATCCAGCGCATGATCGAGCCCGAGGAAATCGCTTCCATGGTCGCCTATCTCGCCAGCCCTTTGTCGGCGGCGACCAATGGCGCGGCCCTTCGTGTCGACGGAGGCATCACGCCGACGATCGTCTGAGCCCATGCAACGGGCTGGCCGCTGCGCGCGCCAGTCCGTTGCAGCAGAGGGCCATGATCGATAGCACCAGGGGTGACAGGGAGCTTGGGGCATGGAATCGATCGGGCGTGATCTCAATGAGATGCAGCGAATTCCGCTGGCTCCGGCACATGTCGCGGCGATCCGTGCCGCGGGTGTGCAGAAATGCTATGCGACGGGCGAATGGCTGGCGGAGATCGGAACGCCGGTCGACCGGTTCGTCTATGTCGAGGCAGGCGAGGTCGAAGTAGTGAACCCCTTCACGGGTGAGCGGCTGCGGCCCTCGACGCTGGGACCGACCCAGTTCATGGCTGAAATCCCTCTCCTGTCGGGCGGGAATTGGTCGATGGCGATGCGCGCGGCCGTTGACACGCGGGTCGTGGAGGTGCCGCGCGACCGCATCCTGCACCTGATGACGGTGATCCCCGAGATGTCCGACATCATCATCACGGTCCTGGCGGCACGCCGCAGACGACAGTTGGAGTCCGGCGATGCCATGCTTGTCCTGGTCGGCGAGGAAAAGGATCGCGCCATCCGCCGGATCGCCGAATTCGCCGCACGCAACCGCATTCCCCATCGCTCCCATCCGCTAGACAGTCCTGAAGCGGCGGAAGTGGCGGGGAGTTGTGGCATGCCGCAGGACAGTCCGATGGTGGTGTTCGGCCGCGATCTGGTTGTCACCGATCCGACGCCGGAAACCGTCGCGCGCCTCTTGGGGATCGAGCAGGACCTGCCCAACGATGCCGAATTCGACGTTCTGATCATTGGCGCCGGGCCAGCCGGTGTCTCCGCTGGCGTCTATGCGGGAGCGGAAGGGTTACGGGCGCTGGTCGTGGACGAAACCGCGATCGGGGGACAGGCTGGCACCTCAAGTCGGATCGAAAACTATATGGGTTTCCCGACCGGCATCTCGGGCGGCGACCTAGTCTGGCGCGGTGAGATCCAGGCAATGAAGTTCGGCACCCGCTTCGTCATGCCCCGGCGGGTGGCATCGCTCGAACAGCTCGACGACCGCGGCTTCTGCGCGCATTTTTCAAACGGACAGCGCATTCGCGCCGCGGTCGTGGTGGTGGCGACCGGGGTGCAATATCGCCGATTGCCGCTCGATCGCCTGGCGGAACTGGAGGGGGCGGGCATCTATTATGCGGCAACCGAGAGCGAGGCGCGCTTCTGCCGCGATGCCGATGTCGTCGTCATCGGGGGCGGGAATTCGGCTGGGCAGGCTGCGATGTATCTTAGTCGGGTGGCCCGCCACGTACGGCTGTTGGTGCGCGGCGACACGCTGGCGACGTCGATGTCGCATTATCTGTCCAGTCGATTGGAAGCCGATCCCGCGATCACCATCGAATATGGCGCCAAGGTCACGGCGCTGCATGGCGAAACGGCGCTGGAGGCGGTGACGATCCGCAACGACGATGGTCTTCGCACCCTGCCGACCTGCGCGATGTTCGTCATGGTCGGCGCGGTGCCGAACACCCATTGGCTGGCCAACCTCGTCCGCTTGGACGACAAGGGTTTCGTCCTTACGGGCGAGGCCGTTGGCACCACATCACCTTACGCCACGTCGCGTCCCGGCATCTTCGCGGTTGGCGACGTACGATCGGGCTCGGTCAAGCGCGTGGCCTCGTCCGTCGGCGAAGGCTCCGTCGTCATCTCTAAGGTGTGGGAGCACGTCCGAACCTAACGGGTCGTCGGCCGGATACCTGCGGGAAGCATATAGGGCGGGCAATAACGATATTCGGTCGTCGGACCGCGGGTCTTGATGCCGAAGGTGAGCGCATCGCGGATGCTGACCGTCTGGCGCTCGACGAAACGCGGTGCCGGACCTGCGCCAGCGTCGATGCAGGACTGGCTGACCTCATAGCGGTCGCCACGGCGAGACAGGATGCGTGCGCGGCACTCGCGGCTGTGCGGCGTACTGATGCCACGCCCGTCATATTGCCGGATCGCGGCATTTGGTGCCGATGCGCAGGCCGTCCCCTTCTGGACATAGATGCCGGGCTTCAACCGATAGACACCGCCCGGCTTTGGCGACGTATCGACGCTGGCCGGCGCTGCCGTGGTTCCCGTAAGCATGCCGATGGCGAGAATGATGGTCGATAGGCGCATGATGTCGGTCCCTGGCTAATGGCGATCCATCTTTAGGAAAGCGAAGCTGAACGAAAGGCGCAGGGCGGCCCCGATCCGGGCGAGGTTTTCCATCAACGCCTCCGCGCGTATAATCTTTCTTGTGCTAGCAATGCGGGCGTACTTTCGCGTGGTTCCAAAATCCGCTTTGCCCCCAATGCCGAATGACATCTTCTCCAAGCCTTAGTGATATCGATTCCGACGCCTCGGCGATCCCGGGTCCCTTTCGCCAGGCCGCCAGCCGACGGCGCGCCCGCAAAGAAGAGGCCCGCCCGAGCCCTTTTGCGGCGATTCCCGTCAAACGCCGGGCAGACCGATGCGCTACTGGACTTGGTTTACCCGCTTGATCGCGACGAGTTGGATCAGCACGGCCGCGGCGGAGAGGGTTGCGCCCAAAATGACGACTGCGCTCCAACCGCCAGCCTGCCAGGCGACCGTCACACCGGCCGAACCCGCCGCGCCGCCCAGGAACATGGCCCCCATGAAGATCGTGTTCAGCCGCGCGCGGGCGTCGGGCCGCAGCGCGTAGACGATATGCTGGTTGGAGACGAGTGCGCTCTGCACGCCGAAATCGAGCAGGATGACCCCGGCGATCAGGCCCGTGATTGATCCGACGGCTCCGAACACGCCCCAGGCGACCAGGGTCAGCATCGCACTGAACAGGATGACGCGCTGCGGTCCGCGACGATCGGCGATCCTGCCTGCGACAGGTGCAGCCAGCACCCCGACCGCTCCGACGATCCCGAACAGCCCTGCCACGGCCGCGCCGAGCGAAAAGCTCGGTTCCTGAAGATGCAGCGCCAGAATGGTCCAGAACGCGCTGAAACCGGCAAACAGCAGCGCCTGGGTCAACGCCGCTTTGCGCAAGGCGGCAAATTCCGACCAGAGGCCGCCGAGCGATCGCAGCAGCGATCCATAGCTGTGCGTCGTGTCCGGAGCGCTGTGGGGCAGCGTCCATTGCATCAACGCGCCCGCCCCGATCGCCATCGGCACGCCGAGCCAGAACATCTCGCGCCAACCGCCATATGTTGCGACGAAACCCGCCAGCGTCCGGCTGAGCAGGATACCGCATAGCAATCCGGCCATCAACGTGCCCACCGTCGCGCCGCGACGCTCCGGCGTCGCCAGATGCGCGGCAAGCGGCACGATCTGTTGCGCGACGGTCGACAGTACGCCGACGAGCAGCGAGGCAAGGACTACCATCGCCGCACTTGGTGCGATCGCCGCGATCGCCAGGGCGACGGCCAGGCCGCCGAATTGGATGACGATCAGGCGCCTGCGCTCGATCAGGTCGCCCAGCGGGACCAATAGGAACAGCCCCGCCGCATAACCGAGCTGCGTTGCGGTCGATACGAACCGGGTCAAGGAAGCGGGGAGATCCTTTTCCATGATCCCCAACATCGGCTGATTGTAATAAATGTTGGCGACCGCGACGCCCGCCGCGACCGCCATCACGAGGTTCAGCCCCGGCCGAAGCTTCGTTGTCCTGTCGGTCTTATTGATGGGTGCGGTGGGCGTCATATGATCCTCCTGCAGGCGCATTTGCCCATCTGGACCTTATCGCACGAAAGCATAAGTAGCGTTATCAGATCAGCCGGTTTATCACCTGGCGATATGCTGGATCTCTCTGACATTGCCGTGCTTGTCGAAGCCGTCGAGCAGGGCAGTCTCTCTGCGGCAGGGCGTCGGCTCGGCTTGACCCCGGTCATCGCGTCGCGCCGGTTGGCGGCGCTCGAAGCTGAGATCGGTGCCCGGCTCGTGCATCGGACAACCCGTTCCTTGTCGCTTACTGCGGATGGCGAGGCATTCCTGCCTCATGCCAAGGCCATGCTCGCGCATGCCGAGGATGCGCGAGCGGCGGTTGCCAGTGGGGGCACGGGCGCCGTTGGGTTGCTGCGGGTAGCGGCATCAGTTCCGTTCGGACGAAAGGTCCTGACGCCGATGCTGGTCGGCTTTCTCGCCCAGCACCCGCGGCTCAAGGTAGAGTTGCTACTCAGCGATGCCGTGGCCGATATCGTCGCGCAGGGTGTCGATGTCGCGATCCGCTTCGGGGACTTACGCGACAGCAATCTGATTGCCTGCCGCCTGGCTACCAATGCAAGGGGGCTTTACGCCGCCCCTGCCTATTTGGCGATGCACGGCACTCCGACCATGGTTGCCGACCTACGCGATCACGAGTGTCTCGCCGTCGCTAGCGGACAGCAGTGGACATTCGAACGATTGGGCAAAACCGTTCGTCAGTCGATCAGCGGCCGCTTCGCTGCGGACAGCGTGGAGGCGCTGCATGAGGCGAGTATCCGCGGCCTCGGCATAGCCCAATTATCGGAATGGAACGTGCGCGAAGACGTCGCTGCAGGGCGGCTTCAACATGTCACGCTGACTGATGGAGCGGTGCCTGATCAGGGCATATGGGCCGTGCTGCCAACAAGACGTCTTACTCCGCAGAAGGTGCACCTCTTCCTCAACGCAATTTCCGACCATCTTTCTTGATCTTAAATGCTTCGCCTGTTCATTTGACGTAATTCTGGGCTGATCGAGGTTCAGGATTCATTGATCATTGCCGGAAGAAGACGGCGGCAGCGAGGGCGACGGCGGAGAAGAAGGTGTTCGGGCAGCGGCCTTACGCCCGCTTTCGAAACTTGCCCTTGATGACGGCACCACCGATCCGGAGTTGATCGAAATAATCCGACCACCACTGCGCCATGCGCACCCGTTCCGCCCAGTGCGCGCCGCGATGATAGGCGGCGCGCACCTTGTCCTTCTCGCCATGGGCCAGCGCGCGCTCGATGGCATCGGGATGCCACAGCCCTGACTCGTTGAGGAGCGTGCTGGCCATGGCGCGGAAGCCGTGGCTGGTCATCTCGTCGTTCTCGAACCCCAGGCCGCGCAGCGCGACGTTCAGCGTATTGTCCGAGATGCAGCGCTTGGTGGTATGAAGCGCCGGGAAGAGGAATTCGCTGTCCCGCGCCAGCGACCGCAGATCCTGCAAAAGGAACAGCACCTGCCGCGACAAGGGTACGGCATGCGGCTGCTTCATCTTCATGCGCTCGGCCGGCACGCGCCAGACTTTTTCGGCAAAGTCGATCTCGCTCCACTTCGCCTGCCGCAGCTCACCCGGGCGCAGGAAGACATGCGGCGCGATCCTGAGTGCATGCAGGGTCTCGGGCCGGCCCGTGTACCCGTCGATTGCGCGCAGCAGGTCGCCGACCTTCTTGGGCTCGACGATCGCGGCATGATGCTTGACGCGCGGAACAGTAAGGGCGCCGCGCAGGATGTCGGCTGGATTGCGCTCGGTGCGCAGGGTCGCGAAACCGTAGCGGAAGACGCGGCCGGCAAAGGAGCGTAGCCGAAGCGCCGTCTCATGATGCCCGCGACGCTCGACCCGCTTCAGCACGTCGAGAAGCTCATGCGGGGTGATCGCAGCGATCGGGCGCTTGGCGATGCCATCGAGCAGTTCGAGGAACCAGCGCGCCTTCTTGATGGTGGCGGGGGAACGGCCCTCACGCTCCATCTTCTCGATATATTCCCCGGCGACGAGCGCGAACGTCGTCGGCGCGGCCAGTTCGGCCTTCAGCCGGCGCTGGCGCTTTTCCTCGACGGGATCGATCCCGTCATCGAGTTCGGCCTTGGCCTCGTCGCGCTTCCGGCGCGCCTGGACCAGGGAGACATCGGGGAAACTGCCCAGCGACAATTTGCGCTCGATGCCGCAGCATCGATAGCGAAAGCGCCAGAGCAGGGCGCCGGATGGCTGCACCAGTAGATACAGGCCGCCCGAATCAGCCACCTTGTAGGGACGCTCTGCCGGTTTCAGCGCCCGGATCTGCACAACCGTAAGCATGGGGCCACGCCTCCTGCAACGTTCGTGGCCCCATGATTCGTGGCCCCTTTTGAGTGGGCCACGGCGGAACATAATGAGATTTCACGGGACCGCCGAGAGGCAGTTTACCGCAGATTTCTGCGGTTTTCCAGGTTTGTTCCGGAGACGTGATGGTGCACCCAATCGGACGAAACTGGGCACTCAGATTGCTGGGAAATTTCGGTGCCAAGGGGCTGATCTGAAATGATGCGTCTCTTCTGAGTTGATCGAGGAATTAAAGGGCATCATGCGGCTTTGAACCACCGCACCGTTTTCCCGAGCGTTCATATTGATACGCTACTCGCGATGCGCTCTTGTCAGCGGACCCCAGCATGCCAGGTTTGGCGGCGCCTTTGCGCCCTGCTCTGATGCATCGCCGCTAAACCAAGCCGAACTCAACTAAAATGTGAGCCAGCCCTTATCATCATATAATATTTACATCGAGGAGGCTATTTTAAACGTGGAGGTAAAAATGCAAGTTTTCAAAGCTCTTATCGGAAATCAGTTTCATACGAGCGAGGTGTATGTCGCCGCTACCGACAAAGAGAAGGCGTGCGCCGCTATTGAACGCCATCTTCTATCTGAAAGCTGGCAAGCTATTCAGCGTCGGGAGTTGGAGTGGTCAGATCAACTAGAAGATAGCCGTAAGGCTACCGCTGAGGATCATCGCTACGAGCTGATGCGAGACAGCGTTGAAGCTGAAACGGAGCCGGCGGAAGCCGATGAATTGAAAACTCACTCATTCTATGGTCCTTTGCTACAGGACCCCGAATCGGTGAATACATCAAGCGGACAGACGTGGGCAAACGGCTAGAATTTGGAGTGATACATCAAGAAGATATCAGCTTGATTATCTGCTAAACACAAAGATCGCAGCCATGTATCTGTCGCCGCCGCCGCAATTCATCATTCCGGCGAACGGCAGCATCTTGAGGCAGGCTCTGGTTTTCGGGACAATGCAGATCGTCATTAGCGTTTTCGTCAACGCCATGATCGCAATCTCGGCGGCCACGGTCGCTGTGTTGCTCACGCAACGTTCTACCTTCGCGCGCTGGTCCAGTGTTGGGTTATGGGCACCGTCCTGGCCGGCTTGGCGGTCAAAATGGCTACCGAAGCGCCTCGATAGGCCAGACTATCCTCACCCGGTGACAGCTTGGCGGGGATGTCAGCAACGTAAGCGGCTGAGGCGTTCCTGCCGGGATGGTATTTCGGGATTTTAGAAAGATGCTGACCTAGCCTGTTCCACCTGAGACGTCGGGAGCCACCTTGGGATCGGGATCCTGCGCCTTGCCGGTCGCAGGTGCGGCCTTCTGGCTCGGCATGGCGGTGAGATAGGCGACGATCGCGTCGACGTCCTTCTCGGCCACCGGCGCCTTGTACACCTCGCGCATCTTGGCGACGGTCGCCTTCCACTGATCCGCCGATAGCGATGGCTGGGTCAGCGCCATGCTGGCCGAGTGGCACGAGGTGCAGTTGGCGTTGACGACGTCGGCGTGCGGCCCGTCGGGATAGGTCGCGTCGTCGACCGGCAGGTCGACGCTGGTCGAGGCAAGCGAGAGGCCGCGCGCCGACACGCTGGCGGCCGGTGCCGGCTCAGAAGTCTCGGAGATCGGAACGGGCGCCTTGCGGCTGCTCGGCGCGCCGATCGAGACGAGGATGATACCGGTTAGGCCGATCAGGCCGGCGGCCATGACGCCGGGAGACGGGGTCTTCATGCTACTCGCTCCTCAAGAGGCGATGATGGTGGTGGTCTCGATATTGCCGCGCATGAACCCGCCGGGATTCCAGATCGGCTTCATCGGCTGGGCGACCCCGTTGGTGTTCCAGCAGCGCACCATGATCGGGTTGGGGCCGCGTCGGAGCGGCACGCGACCATCCCAGCGGCGAAAGCTGTACCTGCCCTCGTCCGCGCCGAGCGTCGTCCTGTACCAGGTGCGGCCACCGTCCGACGACACATCGACCTTGGCGACGCCGCAGTCGCCGCCCATCGCGATACCGCCGACCGGGATCGACGCCTCATAGGCGATCGCCTGGCCATCGGGCAGGCTGGTCATCCAACTGCGCGGGATCATCCTATTGATGGGGACGGTGGGGAAGTCCTTGGTACCGGGCTCGACATTCGCGCCGGGTGTCGCAGGGATCTTGTAGGCCTTGGCCATCCAATACTGGTCGTCGGGGCGGGGCAGCACCTCGATCGCGTTCAGCATCTTGACCCAATAGGTCGAGTACCAGCCCGGCACGATCAGCCGGCAAGGAAAGCCGTTCAGCAGCGGCAGCTGTTCCCCGTTCATAGCAAAGGCGATCATTACCTCACCGTCGCGGGCATGGTTGATGTCGAGCGCCTTCTCGAAGTCAGGGGCACCCGCCACGACCGGCTGATCGAGCGCGCCGAAGCGCACCTGTACTGCGCCTGTCTTGACCCCGGCGAGGTCGAGTACGTCGCGCAGACGCACGCCGAGCCATTTGGCATTGCCCATCGCGCCGTTGCCCCATTGCGCACCGGCGACACGCGGCTGGAACAGCCCACGACTGTTGCCCGAGCACTGGTTCACCGCCGCCATTTCGACCCGCGGCAGGCGCAGCAGCTGGGCGAGGCTGATCGATAGCGGTCGGTTGACATGGCCGAAGA
Source organism: Sphingomonas fuzhouensis (assembly GCF_034659795.1). NCBI lineage: Bacteria > Pseudomonadati > Pseudomonadota > Alphaproteobacteria > Sphingomonadales > Sphingomonadaceae > Sphingomonas > Sphingomonas fuzhouensis. Next base: position 273,915 of record NZ_JAXSQY010000005.1, on the reverse strand, counting down.
CGTTGAGGCGGAATCTCTCGACGTCGATCGAGGTCGGAATGTCGGCCCAGTGCCAGCGGACGAAGAACTGGTCGTTGGGCGTGAACACCGACTTGTCGAACACGTCCATCGGCGTCTCCAACAGCGGAGGATGGACGCGCTGGAGGATCATACTGCCCTTGCCGGGAAAGGCGCTGGTCATCGGCCGTTCGGCATTGCCGCCGGGCAGCTTCAGGTCGACGAGCTGCTGCGCCAATGCCGGGGCGGCGGCAAGGCCGGCGCTGCCGAGCGCGGCATGCCTGAGAAAGCGGCGACGGCTGGTCTCACTCGCCAGCCGGGCGTCGAAATTGTCCATGACGAAGCTCTCCTGTGGCCAGCCACGCTGGCGGATCGAAGGGACGTTCTGCAAGTGATCGAACCGACTGATCCGATCACCACGGCGGATCAGTTCGGGGTGGCGATGCAGGGCGAGACGAACAGGTTGCCCCGCCATGCACCGGCTAGCGTCTTGGCACCGACCAGCAGCCACATCGCCGCGAGCGCAACCGTCAGCACCGTGCCGACGATACCGAAAAACATCAGGTTCAGCGTCGTGCCGAGGCGGAAGGTGGCGACGGTGTAGACGCCGAGCGGGAAGGTGTAGCCCCACCAGCCGAGATTGAACGGCACGCCGGCGCGCCAGTAGCGGATGGTGATGAGCGTCGCGAGCGCCAGCCACCACAGGCCGAAACCCCACAGGCAGAGCCCGGCGACGACGCCGATCCCTTGTGCGACGCTACCAACACCGGCCAGCCCGTGCGCCGCGAGGATCGCCGGCGCATCCGCCCCGAGCACCAGCATACCCAGCGCCCCGGTGCCGATCGGCCCCAGCGCGAGCCAGGAGGATGCCGCCATGCTCTCGTGCGGGAGCTTATGGAGCGCCATGCGCAGGATGAGGATGGCGAGGATGCCGAACGCGACCGGCACCGAATAGGCCCACAGCACATAGGAAGTCGCAAGGGTTACCAGCTGCGCTTGGGCGTCAACCAGATGCGGCGCGAGCAGCCCGCCGCTGGCACCCGCCACTTCGGCAGCGACGACCGGCAACAGCCATACCGCGGTCATGCCGTCCAGGCTGTGCTCGTGGCGGGTAAACATCAGGTACGGGATCAACACGCCGCAGGCGAGCGACATGGCGACGTCGATCCACCACAGGACGTGTGCGACCGGCACGATGCCGTTACCGAACCGCGCGATACCGAAGGCGAGGCATCCGTTGATGATCGTCGCCAGGCCCATCGGGATGGTCCCGATGAACATAGACACGGTGTTGTGCCCGAAGATGCGCCGCGCCTCGTGCCCGAACATCACCCAGCGCGCACCATAGAGGTTGGCGAACAGCGCGAAGAGCGCGATGTTGAAGAACCACAACACCTCGCCGACCGGCTTCAGCGAGGGGCCAATGCCGGGCACCTGCGGTAGCGCGAGCGCGAGGATGCCCGTGCCCATCGTTGCGGCGAACCAGTTGGGCGTGAACTGGCGGATCATCTCGCGGGGGTGATCGAGCCGGCTGAGCGGCTTGAGGCCGGTCAGGACCGAGGGGGTGTCGGCAGTCATGCGACCTGCTCCTTGATGAGGTCCGTCAGCGCGTCGGCCGCGCGGGTGCGATAGCGCTCCTTGTGGCGCAGCGCGTGAAAGGCGCGGTCGGGCAGCCCGAGCGGCAGCTCGACCAGATCGCCGGCCTTGAGCGCGCGTGCGACGACCAATCGCGACAACACGGCAACGCCGGCACCGGCCTCGACCGCGGTGCGCACGGCTTCGTTGGACGGCAGCGTCATCGCTACCGTCAGCTGGGTCGGATCAAACCCGCGCTTTCGCAGCACGTCCTCGAAGGTCGAGCGCGTGCCCGAACCCTGCTCGCGGACGATCCAGCGTGCAGCCCGAAGCCAGTCCTCGTCGACGCGCCCGGCGTCCTCGCGGCCGACCAGCACCATCGGGTCACGCCCGACATTCCAGTGGGCGAGCGCCGGTTCGTCCACCTCGCCCTCGACAAAGCCGAGTTCCGCCGCGCCGCTCAGGACCTGCGCTGCTGCACCTTCGGTGTTGTCGATCGCCAGTTCGACCGCGATCTGCGGGTGGCGTTCGTGGAAGGCGGCGAGCTTTGCCGGCAACCAGTAGCTCGCGATCGTCTGGCTGGCGACGATCCGCAACGAACCACGCGCGAGCCCGGCATAGTCCGCCAGCATCGTCTCGGCATGGGCTGCCCGCCCCAGCACCGCGCGCGCTTCCTCCAGAAAGCCGCGGCCTGCTTCGGTCAGCTGGATGCCACGCCCGACGCGGTGAAACAGAGGAACCCCGTAGCGCGCTTCGAGGGCTGCGACCGCGCCGGAGGCAGCAGACTGCGTGACATTCAGCGCTTCCGCTGCCTTGGTGACGTGTTCGCGCTCGGCGACACCGACGAAGATTCTGAGCTGCTCCAGGGTCATGCAGCTTATATCGCGCAATCTGATTGATACGACCAACCGTTTGATCTGTTTATTCCAATCTGGATATCGGAACGATCGGTAATCCTTCGTCTGCGACAGTCTTGAAGACTTGAAGCGATCCGCGCGCTTGCGGCGTTGGTTCGTCCATGACTGATATGATCGAGCGCAAATCCGATCCTTACAACGCCGAGCCGACGCCTAACGCGCTGATCGAACGGTTCCTGACGCCGCAGGCGCTGTTCTACGTGCGCAGCCATGGTGCAGTGCCTGACCTGCCCGCTGATCACCGGGTCGAAGTGAGCGGGACAGGCGTGGCGAGCCATTCCTTTTCGGTCGAGGAGTTGAAGAGCACGTTCGCCACACACACAGTGACGGCTGTGCTCCAATGTGCCGGCAACCGGCGCACGGATCTCCAGCAGGTCGCCAAGACCTCCGGCGATCCGTGGGATGTGGGCGCGATCGGCAATGCGGAGTGGACCGGCGTACGACTGTCCGACGTGCTAGATGCGGTCGGCGCGCCGGATGCGTCCGAATTGTTCGTGGGCTTCACTGGCGCGGACGAGGTGGACGTGGACGGCGGCGAAGCCTTGTTCGGAGTATCGATCGCCATGAGCAAGGCGCGGGAGCCCGACGTACTCCTCGCCTGGGCGATGAACGGCGAACCGCTGACGCCCGAACATGGCGCCCCGCTCCGCATGGTGGTGCCGGGCTATGCAGGCGTGCGCAGCGCCAAATGGCTGACGCGGATCGAGGTGCGCGACACGCCCTCCGACGCACCGATCCAGGCGCACGACTACAAGCTCTTTCCCGCCGATGTGACGAGCGACACCGTCGACTGGGACGAGGGTCTGACCATCAATGCCATGCCGCTCAACGCCGCGATCTGCTCGCCCGGCTCGGGCGAAACCCTGCCGGCCGGGGAAGTGCGGATCGAGGGTTATGCGATCGCCTATGATCGCCGCATCTCGCGCGTCGAGGTGTCGGTGAACGGCGGTCGTGACTGGCAACAGGCGACGTTCGCCGATGATCCGGAGACACGCTGGAGCTGGCGGCGCTGGACCCTCGACGCCACGCTCGGCAAGGGGCGCCAGCATCTTGTCGTGCGCGCCTTCGACGAGGCTGGACAGGGTCAGCCTGAACGACCGGACACGATGTGGAACTTCGCCGGCTACCTGTGCACCGCCTGGCACCACGTTCACGTGCTGGTCGAATGATCGAAGCATCAGCGGCATCGGACATCACCTTCTGGATCGATGCGATCGGCCGGCTGGTGGTGGCGACCGCAGCCGGGATGGTGCTCGGCTGGGAACGCTCGCGCGAGAACCGGCAGATCATGGGCCTGCGGACGCTGGGTCTGGTCGGTCTGGCGAGTTGCATCGCCGTGCAGGCGATCGTGCATAGTGGCTTGCCGAACGTGAACGCCGATGCCGCAGGACGGGCGATGCAGGGCATTCTGTCCGGCGTCGGCTTCATCGGTGCCGGTGCGGTGCTGCGGGTCGGTCAGGGTCAGGAAGTGCATGGTTTGGCGACCGCCGCGTGCATCTGGGTCACCGCCACGATCGGCGCGGCAGCGGGATTGGCATTGTGGCCGCTCATCGTCGGCGGGGTGAGCCTCGCAATGCTCGTCCTGTTCGTCGGAGCGCCGCTGGAACGCCGCATACGCGAGCGGGCCCGCCTGACGCCGGCCGAGGCCGACAGGAAGGATGCCGAGCGCAAGCCGTGATCTCGGCGGTCTACCCAGTGCCTGTCGGCGCCGAGAAGCGGCAAGGCGCTATCAGGACACAAGCGCCGCATCGGCCTGGCGCCGGACCTCGTCGGCGATCGGATGCAACTCGGCCGCGGGTCGCTCGCCCACCACACTATAGCCGATCCCATCAACCGCCCATGTGACCCGGCCCATGGTCCCGCTGGACGTGCTGGTCATGCTCGCGGTCTTGTCGATCTGCATGGGCCTCGTCAGCACCGCGAGTTTCGACGCTTGCGGTCCGTCGTAGAGGAGCAGTGCCGCAGGGCCGTGAGGCGTCGCGACCAATCGCCCCCCGCCATAGCGATAGCCGGCTGTGCTGAGGTCCGGGATGGTGACGCGCTCACCCAGTCGGGCGGAGGTCCACCGGATCAGCATGGCGCGCTGGTCGGGGCCGATTTCCGCCGGTCGTATCCGGTCGGCGGCATAGACACGGAAATTGTCACTCGCCTCGTTGGCCAGCGCCGCGATGCCCGCGCGGGGTTCACCGCTCCACCGCGCGCTCGACCAGCCCCCGCCAAACCCCAACGCCAGCAGAAGTGACGCGGCAATGGCGAGTTGCCAACGCGGTTGCCTTTGCCGTCCCCTGATCGCTGCCACGCGCATCGTCGCCGGAATGGGTTCGTCCGCGATCGTGGCGAACAGGGATGCAAGGGCTCGCGCCTGCTCCGCCTGCTCCCGCAAACGGGCATGCAGATCCGGCTGGCCTTTAAGGTAGGCGTCAACCAGGCGCTGCCGCTCGGGCGACAACCTGCCATCGATCCATGCGGCCAGATCGTCCTCGCCGATCGGGCTGGTCATTGCACGCTCCTCAATCGCGGCCGTTCACCCTCCCGGAGGAGGGTCGCCAGACGGTCGCGCCCCCGCGATATGCGCGACATCACCGTGCCGAGCGGTACGCCGACGACGGCAGCGACCTCCGCATAGGGCAGGCCCTCGACCGAGACTAGGAGCAGCACCGTTCGCTGCTCCTCGGGCAACGCATCAAGGGCGCGCAGCAGGTCGCGGTGGTGTAGGCCTGTGTCCTGATCGGCCGGACGGCCGAGCGTGGCGTCGTCCACGAGGTGGAGCGGAACCGCTGTGCCTCGCCGGCTATGCTGCCGCTGATGGTCGACCAACAGATTGTGCAGGATCGCATAGACCCAGGGGCGGACCTCCGCACCCCGTCGCTGTCGCCAACGCCCGACCGCGCGCTCCAGGCAATCCTGCACCATGTCATCCGCCATCGCCCGGTCGCGCAACCACGACCGGGCATAGCGGCGCAGACCGGGGATCAGTGGCTCGATCGCGGCGGCAAGCGGGTCCATCTCAGTCGCGCTGCACCTGCACGATGCGGCCCGGTGCGCCATTCACTACCTCGGCGACCGCCAAAAAGCGCCGGGGGGCCGCTGCACTGCCCTGAACGATCTGCCGGATCGGACCAGACGCGTTGACGATCGCCGCACCTGCCGGGTTGCTCATGAAGTTCGCAAGCGGCTCTACCGCACCGCTGCCGTCCGCATTGGCAGTCAGCACGAGCATGTAAGGCTTTTTGGGCTGCAAACCGGTCACGGCACTCTGCACGACCTGAATGATGCCCTGGTCGAAGAGGGTAATGCTGCTTGCCGTACCATTGCCGCCAACCGGCCCCATAGTCAGATGCACCGCCTTGCCGGCCGTCCCGAGCGGTTGGAGATTGTCGGTGCCGGGGCCTGTCGGGACAGCGTTCGGCACATAAGCGATCGCCTGCGGTGCCTGTCCGACCGGCACGGTGGCAACGACCGTGTTGCCGGCGGTGTCGATCGCGGCGAGTTCATCGGCATTCTCCAGCCCGACGTAGATGCGCCGGCCGTCGCCCGATGGCCAGACGCCGTGCGGCATCTTGCCGACCGGGATGGTGGCGACGGGCGCGAAATCGGACGTGCGGAACACCTTCACTGCGTTTTCCCCGCCGACCGTGACATAGGCGAACTGCCCGCTGGTCGTGCGGGCGAAGTTGACATGGTTGGTGATCGGCCCGGTATCCAGCACCTTGAGGATCGCGAAGGGTGGCCTGGCATCGAATGCGACCGTCTTGCCGATGTCCTTCAGCGTGAACCACACCTGCTTGCCGTCCGGCGTTGCGGCGATGTTGGGACAGAACGGGCTTGGCTGTGCCACCTGTCCGACCTGCGCGTGGGTCGCGACATCGAACACGGCCAGCACCGGATTGAACGACGAACAGACATAGCCGTACCGGCCATCGGGCGAGAAGATCGTCATACCCGGACCACCGGGCGTCTTGATGCGCCCCGTCTCCTTGTACGTCGTAGGGTCGAGCACGGCGATATAGTCCTCGCCGCGGACGGTGACCCAGACCTCCTTGCCGTCCGGTGTGAAGAACGCCTCATGCGGACTGCGCCCGACATAGGTCGTGTGCTTGACGGTGTTGGTGGCGGTGTCGATCCACGACACGGCGTTCGATCCGATCGACACGACTGCGAGGGTCTTCCCGTCCGGTGAGAAGCCGAGGCCGTGAACCAACACCTGCCCCTTATAGAGCGGCGAGAAGTTCATCGGCTGCGGATCGCCGAGTTTGATGACGCCGAGCAACCGGTTGTCGGCCGGGTCTGTCACCGACACTGTGTTGGAAAATTGTTCGGATGCATAGACACGGTCGCGGTGGCTGACGGGTACGTCCCTGGCGTTCCACGGCGCCTGCTGGGCCATGGCGATGCTCGGTGCGGCGCTTATCAGCAAGGCGGCCGAGCGCAGGATGGTCCGGATCATGTCAGTGCTCCATATGGCTATGGTGGTCGCCGCCCTGCGTAGGGGCTGGCGTCGAAGGGGGTAGCGGCTGACCGATCGCCAGCTTCATGGCGGCGATCTCCTGCTGCTGATCGATGATGATCTCTTGCGCGATGCGCTTGAGCTGCTCGTTATGGCCGTAGCGCAGCTCCGCCACCGCCATATCGATGGCACCCTGATGATGCGGAAGCATCATCGCCACGAAGTCACGGTCGACGTCGCCGGACGGCTTGACCATCATGCCCGCCATCATCCGGTCCATCGCGGCAGACACCATGCTGGCGTAGCCATTGGCAGGGGCGGCCGCGGCTGCGCCGGTGAGTAGGGTTAAAGCAGTCAGACCCAGCATCCAATCTCGTCTATGCATAAGCCTCCGGCGCATCAGTCTCGAAAGCGTAGACGATGCTCGTCGGGGTTTATTCCATGGGTGAGCCAATTATTGATCCTCACCAAAACAATGGTCTTATCGTAACCCTGCCGTTGGTTGACCAGGTCGCCGTCAAACAGCATATGGTCGGGCACGGCGATGGATTTCCGCCGGGCCATTCGGCCGAACCGCCCTCGCAAGGGCCGATGATTCCTACCAGGCGCCGCAAGGCAGCAAGGAGGAATCGTGCGCGCGACGTTTCGCAATCTCTACGACCAGTTCAACATGGCAGCGTTCATTCGCGATCGCCGCACCCATGCCATGTCGGTGCTGCGGTGGACTTTGATTTTGGTACCGATGGCCGCAGCGGTGGGAACGCTATGCGCGACCTTCTTGTGGAGCCTCGATGCCGTAACCCGGCTTCGCTTTGCCTTTCCCTGGCTGCTCTACCTGCTGCCGATCGGCGGGTTCATGGTCGGACTGCTCTATCATCTGACGGGGCGATCGGTCGAAGGCGGTAACAACCTCATCGTCGAGCAAATCCACGAGCCGGGGGGCGGTGTGCCGCTGCGCATGGCCCCGCTCATCTTCTTCGGCACGGTCGTGACACACCTGTTCGGGGGATCGGCGGGGCGTGAAGGCACCGCCGTGCAGTTGGGCGGCAGTCTCGCCAGCGGGTTCGGCCGCGCACTCAAGCTGGATGCGGAAGCGACACGCACCCTCCTTATGACCGGGATTGCGGCGGGGTTCGGCGCGGTGTTCGGGACGCCGATCGCGGGCGCAGTCTTTGCACTGGAGGTGCTGGCGATTGGCCGGGTCGAGTATCGCGCGCTAGTACCATGCCTGGTCGCGGCACTGGTCGGTGACTGGACCTGTCTTGCCTGGGGCATTCACCACGGCGTCTACCATGTCGATGCGATAATACCGGTCGACGCGCCGGTCGTCGCCAAGGCCGGTGTTGCCGGCATTGCCTTCGGACTGACCGGGCTGACCTTTGCCGAGGCCAATCACGCGCTAGGTGGATGGCTGAAGCGTCTCGTTCCCTATGGCCCACTACGACCCGTTATTGGCGGGCTGGCCGTGATTGCGCTGGTCTGGCTGCTCGGAACCCGCGACTATCTTGGCCTGGGTACGCTCGCCGCGACACCGGACAGCCTGACCATCGCCAGCTTCTTTGGTCCCGATACGCACTCGTGGAGCTGGGCGCTGAAGCTGCTCTTTACCGTCGTGACCCTGAGCGCGGGCTTCAAGGGGGGCGAGGTCACGCCGCTGTTCTTTATCGGCGCGGCGCTCGGCAATGCGCTCGCGCCGATGTTCGGAGTACCGTCGGGGCTATTCGCAGCGATCGGCTTCGTCGCGCTGTTCGCGGGCGCGGCCAACACGCCACTGGCTTGCACGTTCATGGGGATCGAGTTGTTCGGCGCGGCCTATGCGGTGCCGATCGCAGTCGCGTGCTTCGTCTCCTACCTCTGCTCAGGCCACAACGGCATCTACCTGTCGCAGCGCGTCGCCGTGCCTAAGGTGCCTGCCGCACACCTCACACCCGACGCCACCCTGCGCGATGCCCGCACGCACCGCGCTTCTCGCCGGCGCACGCGCGCCTGATTCCGCTTCCCACCGAAAGCCATGCCATGCCCGATCGTTTCACCGTTCAGCACCGCGAAGTCGGGATGCTGCGCATCTATCTGAAGCCCTCCGACAAGATCGGCTCACGTCGCTTCTGGGGGGCAAAGCCGCTCTATCGCGAGCTGATCCGGACCGCGAAGGCGGACGACATCATCAACGCCGTCGCGCAACACACCCATTACGGCTTCAGCAATCGCGGCCCGATTCGGGAAAATGGGTCGGAGATTGCCGATCCACATCTGACGATCTGCGTAGAGCTGGTCGGTGACCGTGACCAGCTCGACTTATTTTGTCGGCGGCATGGCGATCTGCTTGGCGACAAAGTGATCGTCTACAAGCAACTGGAGCATTGGACGATCAGGCGCAAAACTTAGCGAACCAGAGCCTGATCGGCGTTCCCGGTTGGAAACGACCAGCAAGATGGCCGAGGCTTTCCCATTAGGATGGTATTTGAGACTGACAGTCAACCTGCGGTCCAAGCAGCTATATTCCCGTCCGCGTGCGGCTTTGCTAAATGGCGGATGAGGATGTGCCAGGGGGCTTGTCCGCCCTTAGACGCCCTAATGATCCGCGCCCAGCCTGTCAGTTTCTTCGACCGGATCGTAGCCTGGTCACTCCACCTTCAGCTCCCGATCGTGGTCCGGTATCTGCTCGCGGCGATCACGATCCTTGCCGTGGGCTGGGGACGTGTCCTGTTCGTACCGGACACGTTGCCGTGGCTGCTGTTCATTCCTGCGACGATCGCCATCGCGTTGGTGGCGGGCAAAGGGCCGGGGATTTTTGCAGCCTTTCTGTCGGCAGCCACCGGCATCGCATCCCTCGGCACCATCGAGCATCCCACCTGGGTGCCGCGGCAGCAATGGGTGGCGGCATCCCTGTTCCTCATCGTCATGCTTGGCATTGTCATGCTGAGCGCCGAGTTGCGCGAATCCCTGCGACGGGCACGGCGGCTCAACGAGGAGCTTGTCGAAAGCGAGCGGCAGGCGGTCGAGCGGCAGGCCTTCCTGTCCGGCGTGCTGGCCAGCTCAACGGATTGCATCAAGGTCCTCGACCTCGACGGCAAGCTGACCTTCATGAGCGAAGGCGGACAGCATGTCATGGAGATTAGCGACTTCAATGAGGTCGTCGGCTGTCCGTGGCCGGACTTCTGGCAGGATGCCGGCAACGCCGAAGCCAAGGCCGCGATCGAGGCAGCCAGGCGCGGTGAGGCGCGCAGCTTCATCGGCAAGGCCGACACCTATCGCGGAACGCCGAAATGGTGGCACGTCGCGGTCAGCCCGATCGCCGGGCTGGATGGGCGCCCCAACCGCATCCTGTCGGTGTCCCGCGATATCACGAACCTGCGCGCGAGCGAGGAAGAGCGCGACCGCTTCGTGCGACTGGCGGAGAACAGCACCGACTTCATCGGCATGGCCCGTACCAACGGCAGCGTCTTCTACGTGAACGATGCGGCGAGGCGCCTCGTCGGTCTGGAGGATGCCGACATCACGCAACTGACCATCGCCGACTTCTTCCCACACGATCGGATCGAGACGGTCATGCGCGAGGTGCTGCCGGCGGTGGACCGCGACGGCCACTGGGCCGGCGAGCTGGATTTCCAGCATTTCCGCACCGGCGAGCTGATCCCGGTCCTCTATTCCGTATTTCCGGTCACCGACGCGATGGGAACGCTGATCGGCTACGGCACCGTGACCCGCGACTTTCGCGAACGGCGCCATGCCGAAGACGATATGCGCCTGATGAACGGCGAACTGGCACATCGCCTCAAGAACGTGCTGGCGGTCGTCCAGTCGATCTCCCAACAGACATTGAGAACCGCCCCTGACATGGCCTCTGCCAGCCACGATCTTGGCGCACGTCTCGTCGCTCTGGGCGCGGCCACGGACGTGCTGACTGGCACCTCCTGGCGCTCGGCCGACCTGTGTGAGGTTGCAACGCGCGCGCTAGCACCGCACGGCGCAATTGGCGAACGCATCCTGCTCGACGGCCCAAGGGTAAACCTGAAAGCCGAGGTGACGGTCGCTTTCGCGCTGGCGCTGCATGAACTGGCAACGAACGCGGCCAAATACGGCGCGCTGTCGAACGATAGCGGTACGGTGACGTTTGGATGGGACATCGCTGGCAAAGGTGCCGACGCCACCCTGTCGATCTGCTGGCAAGAGCAGGGTGGCCCGTTGGTTTCACCACCGCAACGCAGAGGTTTCGGATCGACCCTGATCGAACGCTCACTCAAATCATATTTCAGGGGGCGGGCGGCAACTCATTACAAACCGGAAGGTTTGTCGTTTGAACTGGAGGCGCGGCTGAGTGATGCCGCGACCACGGGCGAGTAGAGAGTATGGGTCAGAGCAATCCGATCGGCAGCAACACGGTCCTCATCGTCGAGCCTGAGGCGCTGGTGCGCTTTGACATGATCGCCTTCTTTGAAGAGCGTGAATGGCGCGTGTACGAGGCCGAGGATGCCGACCAGGCGATGGACATACTTGACCAGCGCAAAGACATCCGGGTTGTACTGATCGACGCAATGGCGAGCGGGCGGATGGATGGGCTAAAGCTCGCTCATTATGTTCGCGAGCGATTTCCCCCGACATTGTTGTTCGTTGTATCAGGTAACGTCCCGATCCCGCAGGATGCTTTGCCGCAGAAGGCGACTTTCCTCCCTAAACCTTTCGACCTGCACCGGGTCATGCGTCAGATCGAGCAAAGCCCCGTCACGCCTTAGCCTAAGCTATCTTCCCAAAAACGAACATGTTGCGAGAATTGGACCTTAGAACGGTACGATTCACTGTCCGGTGGCAGGCCCATTCTCTAAACCTGTTCCCGATTGCCCATTCCCAAAACGCCTGGTCGGAGATGGAAAAGCGGGAATGGATTTGATCGGCGCCTTACCCACATGTCAGGCGATGCTCCGGCAGGACGTCGAGCAGGTAGAAGGTCCGGCGTACGTCATGTTGATCGCCATGATCATCGCCGATCTGCCGGTCGCCAGCGCGATCAAGGAATGCCAGAGCGGCATTGATCGGCTGCTTGCCCGTCAGCTCCTCGCGGGCGTCGCCGTCACATGTCCGCGAATGCAGATCCTTGTCGTTCAGCACCGTGATGCGCCACGCTAGCAGCAAATCCCTGGAACGCCTTTGCCAGCCTTTCGGCATGTCGCGACGATTGAAGGCCGGTAGCGCCATGGCCTGACGGGGAAGCGGCCGGGTGCCCCGAACGGGCAGAAGTTCCTGAACGAACGCTTCTACCTGCGCTTCCGCCTGTTGATAGCGCAGGATCGCCACGCTCGATGCCGCCAGGGGCGACAGGCCGGAAAACCACATCGGGTGAAAACTCTTCGAACCGGAATGCGAATTGCGGGCTGCGACCAACTGCTGGAGGAAGGCTTCATTGGCGCCCTCCAGCCGCTTCGCGATGCTCTCCATCAGGACGGCGACTTTTCTGGCAGCGCGGCGCGGATCGATTCCTCGTTCGTCGGCTTCCCGTTCCACCTGCACCCGAAGGCGGCGGATCAATGCGCGTTCCTTGACGAGCGGGTTGTCAGCACCTTCGTCGGTTCCGGCATCCCGATGGGCGCGATAGAGATCGAGCAGGTGGACCAACGCCTCGCGCATCTCGCGCGCGCCCCGCAGCACAGCGGCGGGTTCGACGACCGTTTTGTCGGAAGAGAGAAGATCACCGAGCGGGGCCGAGGTGATCTTTGCATTACGGGCGAGGATCATCTGCACGTCATGCGCGCACCAGAGCAGTGCCTGGCATTCTAGCGCCGCCTTGACCCTGGCACGGGTTTCCACCGTCATCGTATTGTCGCCGGACGCGATGAGGTCAGCACGAAGAGCCTGGATGACGCGACGGTGGTGCCCCGTCACCAGCCAGCGATACAGCGGCCGACAATCGCCCCGGATCTGCCAGAGGTTGTGGATATGGGCGGTGAATCGGCTCATGCCGCCGCCTCCCCCCGGCCAGCCTTCAGCGATGGTATCGACGAGATTTCGATCCCGCTTGCTGGTGATCATGCGCAGCGCGAGGTCGGACAGTTCCTCTTTGCTGTCGGGCACGTATTTGCCGGGCAACAGCTCTTCCTTCTGGTCGAGCACCCCCATTGGGAGCCGCGATAGATCGGTCAGCGCCGGATCGAAGATGCGGCTGGCGAAATCGTCACTTGCGACCCCGCCATAGTAATATTCCTGGTACAGGCACGCCATTGCCGCGTCCGGGTCGATCTCACGGCTGGTGACGACGAGTCGCACGAGCGAGGGCAGATCGCGGATGGTCAGCGTCTTGCTCGCGGCGGCGATCTTCTGGCGGCGACGGGTTTCCTCCTCGCGGGCGGTGCGGACGCGTCGCCGCTCATCTCGACTGGGTAGCAGCAGTTCCATCACAGCTTCTCCAGTTCCTGATCGATGCGCGCCTGCAGACGAGAGGCGAAATCCTGCAGCTCACGCTGCAACATCGCGGCCTTGGCATAGGCGGTGATGCCGCTGCGGCCGCGCTTCTGATCGTCTTCGACGGCCGTCACGGCGGCGGCGAGCGCAGCGGATTTATCGTCGAACAGCGCAAATGCATCGTCGATGTCGTCGGGCATGTCGATCATCTTGGTTCCTTTCAGAGGTCGGTCGGCAGGGGCGGCTCCTGCCAGTAGGTTGGGTTGCCGCCGTGGACGTGGATCCAGTCGAAGGCGTCGCCGCGGGTCGCGGGGGTCTCGGTGGAATCGGGAAAAGTGATGCCCAGCAGCTCTTCGAGCGTGCGGATGAGGAAAAGCTGGGCAGTGGTGATGTCGCGCTTGCGCCAGCGCTCACCGGGGCCGGTCCGCCCCGAGGTGATGAACCGCTCGACCTCGGCGCGGTAAAGCGGCGCACGTTGCCGCCACTGCAGCACGCGGCCCCATTGGCGGCACCACGGCCCGATGGCCGGATCGGCCAGCAGCGCCCTCACCTGCCCGGCAAAGCTGGTGTCGCCATCATGGCGCGGCAGGCGATCGATGAGCCGCGGGATCCGGTCCGAGTGGCTGAGCAGCCCGAGAAGCGCGGTGTCGTCGACCTCGCCTAGCCCGAGCATCACGAGCACCGACCCCAAGGCGTATTTGCGCGCGTCTGCAGACCCCGGCCCGCCGCGGCGCTTGTCCATGGCGTGTGCCTGACGCTGGAGCTCGCGAAGCTGCGCGTCCTCGGCGGCGATCTTCGCCTCGAGTTGCTGGCTGGTGCCATCGATGGCCGCCCGGAGCCGGGCGAAGTCTCGCTTGCGTTCGTCGTCATGGGTCATGCCGAACGGCGTGTCACGACGACGAGCAGCTTACCGTCGACCTACCCCGACGAAGTCGAACGGCGGCGCCGGCCCTTACGGGTAGGTAGACGGCACCACCCATGGGCCCAGGATAGAGCGAAGGGGTGAAGGAGTGGGGGGTGGTGCGCGATAAAGTGTATTTCGGGGCTAAACGCCCCCGAAAACTGCTCTGCGCCACCCCCCCACCATGACGGGAAGAAGGGTCGACGTGGTGAAGCTTGCAACGCTCCGGAAAGGCGCACCCGCCGTCGCCGCACAACTGGCGGCGGCGCGTAGCGCGCGCAACCGTGCGACGCGGGCGGCCCATATCGAGGCGGCGGAAGAGCGTGCCTCGGCCCGGCGCTACAAGCGCGCCCGTGCCCGCGAGGATCGCGAGCGGGCGATGACCAAGGGCGTCCGGGTCACGGTCGCCGAGCATGAACGACCGCGCACCAAAGGGCGCGCGCCGCACAAGCTATTCTATCGGCTTGGCGGCAAGGCGATCCGTGGGCGGCTGCTGACGGGAGGCGCGGCATCGGGCACCCGGTCGGTGCATTTCGCAATGACCGCGCGCGGCTTTGCGTCGAAGACCGGGCGTCGCTGGCGGACCGGCGAAGGCGAGCGCGCCGCCCAGTACATCACCCGCGAAGAGGCGCTCGAGGGCGGCGAGGCCGGCTGGTGGTCGACGATCGCGCAGGACCGCAACGAGCTCGTCGCGTTCCACCGGGCCAGCGAGGCGCTCGAGAGGCACGACCGCGGCAATGCCAACGTCTATGTGACCGAGATCGTCGCGCTACCTGCCTCGGCCAACGCACGCCAGCGTCGTCATATGATCCGTCGCTATTGCCGGTATTTCGACGAGCGTGGCCTGCCGTACACGGTCGCGATGCACAAACCTGATCCGCAAGGTGACGTGCGCAACTACCATGTCCACATCGTTTATTCGCTGCGGCCCGCCACGCGCCTCGGTCCATACGACTGGCGCTTCGCCGTATCGAAGGTGAGCGATGTCAACACGCCCGAGGGCATCGCGACGCGGCGCAAGCTGGTGGTCGACGCGATCAACGCGACGCTGCGGGCTAACGGTAGCGGGCAACGCTACACCCATTTGTCCAATCGTGCGCGGGGCATGGCACCGCCTGCGCGGAAGATCGGCCAGAAGCGGAATTGGGTCATCCGGCGGCTCGCCGATGCAGAAGCGGGGTATGCCCGATTGGTCCGGTTGAAGACGATGATTGACCGGTTCGGCGACGGTATTCAGACTATCGCCAGGGCTCATGTGGCGCAGGATGTCGCCAAAGATCGCCTGACCGACAAAGCCGATACCATTGGGAAGGCGCTGGGCGAACAGAACAGGCGGCTGGCATTCTGCCGCGCCCACCTGACGAACTGGCTGAATGATCGCCGTCTCCGTCAGCGCCTGCGCCGTCACGAGGACGCCTTGGCCAAGGCGAAGGCGGCGATCGAGGCCGATCTTGCCGCGGCGAGTGCCCTGATCGATGCGACGGATCAGCGCGCCCGTAATGTCGATACGGCGATCCGGAAGACCGCGGCGGACCGTCTTCGGGCCGTTCGCCAGCGTGTCGGCATAGTCGAAATCACTGCCATGCGGCTGGAACAGCTCCGTGGCGACGCGAGGGATCGTCTCGAACGCTGCCGAGCGGTTCTGCGCGCGCATCACACACGCGTACCGGCATTGTCACCGTCAGTCCGCGTCGCAGACGATCGGGTCGACGTTCCTCCGAACATCTCGCCCGAACCCACGATCGGCCTCGCCGAAGCACTGCGCGAGCGGGAGGTGCAGGCACTCACCAACATCCATGCGCAGACATTCGTCAAACTTGCTGGGCTGGGCGCCAGGCCGATCCGCGGCGCCAGCGGCCGTTGGACGATCGATACCGTCGGCCTGTCCGTTGCAGAGCGCCGAGCAGTCGAGCATCCCGCATTGGCCGCGGAAACCCAGCGGCGTCTCGCAATCATGGCTGCTGACCCTCCGGCACCGATTACGCCGGAAGTGGTTGTGCCACCGCAACCTGCGGATCGTGCGCCCGCCATCACAGTCGATCCCGCTGCACCAACGGTACGGCGGCAGCCCCCGATACTGAGCAAAGGGCCGAGCGATGTCGGACCCGGCTCGCCGTCCCGGCCACGTGGCCCCGAACGCTGATGGCGAAAAGCGAAGATATCAGGCGAACCATGGCCTGAGGATGAAACGGGAAAGGAGCCTGTCGGCTGCACCATAATGGTGAAAATGGACCTGAAGGCGACGCGAGCAGCCCCGCGCCGCCGGACTGGAAATGATATGAAGACGAAGACGAACGTGGTGCCCGGCTGGCTGAGTCCCGCGCAAGTGATGGATACGCTGTTCGACGTGCGCGAGCCCGGGTGCGAGGAACTGGGCTATGCTCTGCTCCGCCCCCGCGCCAAGCAGAAGGCGAACAGCAGCTCCGCGCTGATCCGCGCGAAGATGGCACCGGTCGAGCCGACCAGCGTCGCGCGCACGACCGCCTGCGGCATCCCGGTGACCGCCCGTCAGCATCGGCTCGTGCTCGCCCGGGGTGTCGGGGACATGGCACTGGCGCCGCTGCTCGAAGAATACGACCGGGCGGTTCGCCCGCACCAGCGCCTGCTCGCCGGCGTGCTGACGGTGCGCGGCGATATCAGCGCGCCGCTCCACGACCTGTTCGACATGGCGACCAGTTACGCCGCGATCCATCTCGCCTGCGGCCGCTCGCTAACCAGCGTAGTCGTGGCGCATGCCCCCGGCGATGAACTCAGCCGCGCGCTGCCGCACGTTCATATCTGCATGCTGGCGCGCCAGCACACGCCGAGCGGCTGGGCCGCCGAGCACCCCGATCTTGCTGACACGACGCACCGCATGTGGGCGGAGGAATGGAGCGCGTTCCGCAACGGGTGGGAGCAGTTGGCCGCCGCCTGATCATGTGGACGGGGCGGCGATGCCGCCCCGTCTTTAGCCGGATTGGCGAACCGCGTCAGAACGACGATTTCGGGTCCGTACCTCCACCGACCGCACGGCTGACCGCATTCTGCCACGCCCGCTCCGCCGCCACGCCTTGCGACAGGGAGATGTTCAGCTTGCCATAGACGTCGAGCTCGGCCGCAAGACCCTGATGCGGATTGCCCCAGATCTGGCGGCACCGGTCGCCGCCCGTGCACCAGTTCGCCTCGTAGATGGAGGCGGCAACCTGCGAGGTTTCGGGCTTGCCGTAGCGCTTGACCATCTCGGCGGCGATCTGCTCGGGCGTCCGTCCGGCGGCGGGGGCGACGTATTTTACCAACTTGACGGCGTCACCGGTCGGCATCGGCTGGAACTCGACGGTCAGGCGCTCGTCGCCTTTCGTCGCGTTCATCACCGCAATGCCGTTCTTCGGCTCCTCGATCGGGAAGACGTCGCGCTGCCGCTTGGCCTCGTGGTCGACGGTCGCGGCCCAATCCTCGCCCGCCGACGTCTCGACCTTCCATCCGGTACGGGCAAGCGTCGCCTGCACCTCGGGCGCGGCCATGCCGATACGGATGCCCGCGATCGTCAGCGGTGCGGCCGCGGTCTTCGTCTGCGCCGCGGCCTCCTGCTCGGCAACCGAGGCCGATCCGCAGGCGGTGAGCAGCGCCAGCGCGGCGGCGGCGGTGAATTTCGTCATCATGTCATGTCCTTCTTCTGGACGCGCGGGTTCGTTCGCCGGGATGCGTCCCGGCGTGGCAGGTCCGTTGGGGGTGTGTTTCTAGGGGTGGGCTGTGCTTGCCGGTGGCGAGCGGGCCCGTACGGCGAGCCTCATCGCAGCACCAGCGCGACGAAGCCTGCGGTGTCCTGCGCTCCGGCGACGTGGCCGGCGTCGAAGGCATGGGCGACGCCGAGCCGCAGCGAGGAGGTGGGCGACAGCGCAGCCGACCAGCCAAGCTCGACGTCCATCTCGCGTGCGGTCGGTGTCAGGTCGACGCTGGTCAGGCGAGTGGCGAGCACGCCGGTCATCAGGTCATAGGCGACGGGCGCCTCGACTACTGCGCGGGCGCGCTCGAGCCGGAGCGGTGATGATAGACCGAGCGTGACGGTACCGCCGCCGAGGCGATGCGCGGCGTCGAGCGCGAAGGCCGTCCCGGTCATCGGGCCGGTGAAGCGCAGCAGGTCCGATCCGCCAGCGATCCGAGTGGCGGCGGCTGTGGCCCGAGCCGACAGCAGGACGCCTGCAACGCTGCGGCTGGCAGTCAGGGTGGCCAGCGTAGTCCGGCTGCCGGAGAGGGCAAATCCAGCGGGGCCGCGCAGTCCCAGCACCTGACCGCGTTCAGTCAGGTCGGACAGCTCGACACCAAGTCCCAGCGGCGTCGCAAAGGTGACACTGCGCAAAGCAGAGCGGCTGTCGCGCGATGCGCCGGAAGCAAAGCTCGCCGACCAGCCGCCGCCGCTCCACGAGGAGGACGTGCCGACCGGCGCGGCGACGACACTGCGCAGGGCAGAACCGGTGATGCCCGCGCCTTGCCCGATCGCGGCATTGGCGCTGAAGCTGATCGTCTGTCCCGCAGCAGGCGAGAAGGAGAAGGTGGCCGGGCGGCCGGAACGCGCCGCGGCCCAGGGACCGGTGGCAGCGGAGGCGAACCCCAGTTTTGCGTCGTTGGCCGTGGTGGCCAGCCACGGCGTATCGATCGTCCCCAGCATCGCACCCGCTAGCAACCCCGAACCCCGGCTGCGCGGTGAGGCGCTGCCGGTCATGGAGAAGTCGCGGCCATAGCGGTCGAACACCGTCATTCGGGTGACGGCGGCGGACAACTGCCCGCCGCTGCCGAACGGGCTCGACAGGCTGAGCGACGAATAGCGCGCCAGCACCATGTCGGCGGCGGCGAAGGCGCTGGCGGGGGCCTGCGCCTTCATCGCCGCCTCGATGTTGAGCAACCCAGCGCCGAAGATTTGGTCTGCACCCTTATCGCCGAGGTCGGTCGCGGTATCGAGCAGGATGCGCGAGATCGCCTTGCCGCCGAGCTGCGGCCAGTTTTGCTTGAGGAGCGCAGCGGCCCCGGCGATCGCGGGGGCGGCGAAGCTGTTGCCCGTGACCGTGGTGATTTGTCCGTCCTTGCCAACGACGCTGACGTCCGTCGCGACCACCGCAAGCGTGCGGTCGGCAAGCTCGCCGGGCAGGCCATTGCCGCTCGGCGGGCGCAGCGTACTGTCGACACGGATGCCGAACAGGAAATTATCCCTGTTTTCCAGATTGTTGCCGAGGAGATTGCGGGTGATCGTGCCGGGTGCGGCGCTCTTGTCGTCGACGAAGTTGGAGACGGACTGGACCAGCAGCCGGTCGGCTTTGACGACGCCGTCCATGGCGGTGCGTTGGTCGATCGCCACCTGACCGGCTGCCTCGCCGTTCAGGCTCAGCGAGATGACAAACGCGCCTTTCTCCACCGCATAGGTGATGGCCGGGGCGATAGCCATCGGGTTGGCGCCATCGGCCTCCTTAATGACGGAAGTGGCGGTGACGTTCTCGAGATTCGGCGCTGCGATCTTGAGCGCAAGCAGCGTCGCGTCATAGGCGACGCCGTGCATGCCGTTCCCATTCCTGGCTGCCAGCGCAACCGAGGCGACTTCGGTGCCATGGCCTTGCACATCGTCGAGCGGGAAGGTCACCGTCTCCGGTGCACAGGTCGCGCAACGTGCGATCTTGTTCTCGAACGCCTTGCTGTCGGGCGAGATGCGGCCGGCGAACTCGGCACTGCTGGTGGCGATGCCGGTATCGATGACCGCGATGGTCACGCCCTTGCCGGTGATGCCCTTGTCATAGGCATAGGCCGTTTTCGCACCGACGACCGCACCGGACGCCTTGTACTCGGGGCTATCCGCAGCACTGGGCGGCGGGGTTGGCGTGGGAGACGGCGTCGGTGTCGGGCTGGGCGTCGGCGTGGGGGCAGGCGTCGGGATCGATCCGGACGAGTTAACGCCTCCACCGCCTCCGCCGCCACAGGCCGCAAGTAGCATGGCGGCCGAAATCACCGATGGTATTTGAAATGCTTTCCGCCACCGGCGGCTGTGTCCCGCAACCATACGCACCCCCGTGTCGGGCGATGCATCGGCTTCCCCAGCCGGCGGCACCGCCCCGTGAAACGAGGCGATGCCGGCCCGAAAGCCGGGGATTGGAAACCTGTGATGAGACAGGCGCGAGCGTCTTTGGGCCCTGGAAGAGCCTTGGACATCCACGCCCGCTCCCCGGCCGAAATCTCTTTCGACCGGGCATGCGGCTACCCATCACGAGGTTTCCACGCCTCGGTCCGCCTGCTGGCGAACCGGCCTTGTGTAAGCGGAACCCGTTAACGAACCAAGTCCTGCCGTGCAGGAACGTCGTTCGGGTTGCTGCAACATGCGGCAAGCTGGGCAGCTTCTTTTTGAACAATATGACGTAGTTCGAGATACTTACCTCCTGCGGCAGCAACAATCTGCTGGAGGAAAGAAAATGAAGCGACGCCTTACGCCCCTGTGGTTCAGCGTGAGCGCCGGACTGCTGCTGACCGCCCTAATCGCCGGGCGATGCTGGCAGCTCCAGCCAGCTGGCAGCATCACCGGCTGGGTGCCGGCCATGGCCGAGGTGTATTGCCCGGCCGCCGCGATCCATCGCTCCGGCACCATCGCCGACAGCGCCCGAACCCTCGATGGCTGGGCCTATGCCGTTATCGGTGACGCCATCGTTCGCGATGGCCGCGATCGCTGCCGCGTGAGGCAAGGAAAAGCGGCCGGGGCGGAGCGAAGCCCTGAAGAGAAATGAAAATCGAAGGGGCCTGATCCGGACCAGCCGGTCCGGGGATCACGCTTGTCCTGCAAAGGCTCCGTCACCCCATGATCCATGACACGCTGTCGACCGCCTCGGTCGCGCTGATGAACTTCGTCCTCGCAGCCCTGGGCTGCGATGAACCCACGCCGATCTTCGGCAACTCCGGCCTGCCCGGCGCGATCGAATGCCTCGATCACGACGTCATCATCGCGATGACCCCCATCACCGAGCCGATGTTCGACCAAGCGCTGCTGCGCTGTGCCGCGACGCGCCGTCGCGATACGCTGTTAATTCGACATGGTTTCCACCCCGAAACGATCGACCCCGTCCGCGTCGACGTCGCGCTGCGCTCGCTCACCGGCCCGCTGCTGCTCACCGATCTCGCCTTCTTTCGCGACCGTGACCGCGACCTGCATCTGGTGCCCGAGCGCGGGGGGCTTTCGGTGAAGATCGGCCACGACGGAATCGAGGTCGCCACCCGGCTGCCTTGGGACAGCATGTGGGACCGCGCCGCCGGACTGGAAAACGCCGCAGCCCAAATCGTGCTCGCGTGCCGCAGCGAGCACCAGGGTTGAGATGAACGACATGATGAACGGCCCCGATGCGGGGATGAAACAAGGAGATAGAATGATGACCGTCATGACCTTCGAAGCCGCAGTCACCCGCGCCATCGTCAAGCTGCTGCTCGGTAGCCGCAAGCTCAAGCCCGGCGTGGTCATCACCGGTGGCGATCCGCTCGGGATCGAGGACCAGATCAAGATGGGCCGCCACGCGGTCGAGATCGATGCCGATGTGTTGCACCTCGAATATCGCAACCATCCGACCCCGGCGCTGACCAGCATTGCGCTGTTCCTGCCACGCGATGGCCGCTGCCACATCCAGAGCGGTTGCCGCCCGTGGCTGTCGAAGTCTGGTAACCGCGGGCTGATCCTGCCGCAGGCCCATGTGCGCGGCCATTTCCGCCTCGCACCGCGTGAGATCGTGCACATCGACGGCAAGCCCGCCGACGATCTGAGCGAGGGCGTGGAACGCGCCAGCGCATGGCTCACTCGGCAGGTCATGCGGCCGGGCGTCCAATATGACGACGCGCAGTGCACACTGTGGGCGCAAGCCGCCTGATCAATCGGACGAGGGTCTATCACCCTATACGGACGAGCCGGGCAATTCGGACACCTGCCAATAAAATTGTTACCTTCGTGTCCGAATATGCCACCCTGTCCGTATAGGGTATGAGGAGGCCGCCATCTCGCTGACAGATCCAACGCCGATCACAGATGATGTCGACGACGATCCTTATCTATCGATCGACGAGGTGCGCGAACGCCTGCGGGCGTTGACCACGGATCAGTACCGGCGTCTTGCCGTGCGATCACAATATCTTGTCCGCGATCAGCGGCTGCTCGCCGCCGATCTTCGCCAGGAGGCGATCTGCCGAGCGCTCGATGGTCGGCGCAAGTGCCGTCAGAGCTGGGACATCGTCGCGTTCCTCAACTGGGTCATGCGCAGCATGATTCGCGACACTTACCGCGACGAAGCGGAAGGACGGACGCTGGTGCTGCGCGACGACCTCGACACCGCCGGACTGGACGATGACCTGCCCTCGCTCGATCAGATGACGCACGATGCCATCGATTATGGACGCACGATCGCGAGCATCCGGGAGGCGCTTCGCTTCGATCCGCAGTTGCTCGCCCTCGTGGATGCCATCGCCGACGGGAAGCGCGGCGAGGAACTGCAGCGTCAATTCGGTGTCGATGAGCATGGGCTCGCGGCCCTCCGTCGGCGACTGAACCGCGCGCGCAATCGTGCCGTCAAAGGAATGAGGCTGCCATGAACGACGAAGACGAACTCGCCCGGCTGCGCCGACTCGATGATTTCCTCGAGGGCGGCGAACCCGACCTCGACGACTGGCACGCCGAACTCGATGCCGCCGAACTGGCGGTGAAGAAGGCGCGGCTTGGCGACATTCGCACGCTGCTCGACCGTGACGGCGGCGCGTCCGTCGTATCGATCGATCGCGCCCGCCTCCGTGCCGAATTGCAACGCGCGATGGCAAGCAACGTCGACACACCGTTGACGCTGGCCGCACGCGGCACCCATCCCGACGACTGGGACGCGCTGATTGACGATCTGGCCGAACTCGAACGGATCGATGCCGACCAGTCGAAATGACGAGCCTGTCGCCGGCGGAGCAGCTGCTTCAGGAGCTCGGCATCACCGAAGCGGATGAGATCGACGTCGAGGTGATCGCCTGGTCCGTCGGCGCGCGGGTTCGCTATCGCGCGCTGCCGCAGGGTGATGCACGGATCGTCGGCATGGGCGACCGGGCCATCATCACGGTCGATGATCGGGCAAGCCGCGTGCGCCAACGCTTCTCGGTCGCGCACGAGCTTGGCCATTGGCACCATCATCGCGGGCAGCGGCTGATCTGTCATGATGCGTCATGGAATGCGCAAGCTGACACCTGCGAGCGCGAGGCCGATCATTACGCCGCGAATCTACTAATGCCGTGCTTCATGCTCGTGCCGTGGGTGGCGGAAGCGCCGATGTCGTTCGAGTTGGTGAATGGCGTTGCTCTGCGATTTCAGGTCAGCAGATTGGCGGCAGCGCTGCGATTGGCCGACGTCCACACTGGCCGGTTCGCCCTCATCGTCGACGAGCCGGATGGGCGCCGCTGGTTCAGGCGATCGGCCGCTCTGGCCAAAGGGTGGCGTTTGCGGCTTGACGTCCCAATGGACCAAGGCGGCGAACCCATATCTCAACCGAAGCAATGGTCGGTGCCTGCGCAACGTCATTTTCTCGGTCGAAACCTTAGCGGCATACGGCTTCGTTGCGAAACGGCTCACGCTGCCTCAGGACAAAGGCTGACCCTCATCACTGCCCCTGTATAACGCCAGCTGACGGCCGTCTGAAAAGCTCAGCCTGCTGCAATTTGGTGGAGAGCCGTCTGTCCGCTTTCGGACGCTGAGGTGAAGTAGGCGGCCGTTCGTTCATGAGGCTCGCGACGGCAGCTATGCGCCCCATTTTCAGCCACTCGACCGGCAGGGCCGCCGTCCTAGAAGCCGACGTTCATCCACTATTCGATCTGGGGCAATTCGGGCTACGTGATCGCAGAAATATCGATCTGAGGTGTTGTCAGAGCCGTGCCCTGCGTTCGGCTGTTACTCGCTTTCCAGAAGAGATGGGGGAAAAATGTCGATCAAGGATGTCTGGGGTCGCTGGCGGGATCTCACTCGCTTTCGTCTTGCCTGCGAGATGGCTCTTTCTAGCTACCGAAAGAGCTTTCTGGAATTGCCAATCAGAGACGTTGCGAACACGAAGATTTTTGATGAACGCGGACCTACACGGTTTGAATGCGGTTACGATGACTTCGTTGATGCTCTTACGGACGAGACTTATCTTTATCAGTTACTTCTGACCGCTCATGCTTCATTAGTCGAAGAGTTTGGCCGCACAATCGTTGCTGATTTACTTATCAGAGGGGTCCCAAGATCGGCATTTGGTGGGTTAGATACATCTAGCCCTACACATGAAGCCGCCGAGCAATATATAATGCGCTGCAACGTCGAAACTTGGGGCGGCGCCATTCTTAATGTGGTTGGGCGTGACTGGACGATAGTACCAGGTGGCGCTGGAGATGTTGTTCATGCGTTTGTCGCTAGAAATATAATCTCGCACGGTGCGAAAGCCTACAACCAAATTGCGATTAATAGGCTTAACGGAGTTGCGCCGGGTAAATTCGCTTTCGTGAGTGGAACGGCACTAGCTCTCGACCGAGAGACGTTTCAGCAGCATCTGTCCCGGTTACGCAATTTTGCTAGGGTCATTTGTGGCGTGCCCAACAAGGTCACTGTTGCACCGTAGGCCACCAGCGGAGTCTGTCGAAAAACGGGCCATTACCGCCCAGAGAAGGCGCTTGAGCTATGCGCCCGACTTTCGGCCGTTCGACGAGCGGCAGCGTTATCCCGAAAGCCGCCCTTTGTTCAGAGGACTTCGATTATTAGAGGTAAGTACCAGATGCCTGCTTCTGATCTCCGAGCTGAGGACGTGGCGCTGCGAAGCGACGCCGAACTCCGCACGCTGCGCGCGAGGGCGAAGACCGCAATCATGCGGTGGGTCGACGACGCAGAGGCTCCCGCGGGCGCGCGGGCTGCGATGTCGCGTTCCGTCGATGAGATGCTGGCAGAGTTGGCCGAACGTGACGCGTGGTTCGAGGTCATGACAGTAGTGCTCAGAGATACCGCGGGTCTCGACATCGCGCTGCGCTCCAGAACATGGCGTGCCTATCCATGCGAGACGATGCTAGCGGTCACGACCGTTGTCCCGGGCTGGGCGCGGGGCTGGCGCGAGGTGATTTCAGACGAGACGGCGCGTGACCACCTAACGTGGTTCCTGCACTATGCAAGGCAGTACATTCACCGCTCGCGTGTGGCGAGGATCTTGATGGCCGCGTGGGATCGGGACAGAAGGGTGCTGCATCCCTTTGGATCGGGCGGGACGAACCAGTTCTACAGCCCGGGGTTCAGGCCGGCGCCCTCGGTCGTACGGATGCTCGACGCGGCGGAGCGAGAGGCCAAGGTTCACTGGGGGGCGTCGGCCAGGGAACGTCGGGTCCGTTCGGTTTGGTCAACGGCGAACACGCTCGACCCCGAGATTCATCAGGCCGTCTTCCACTTCATCCGCGCCCAGTCGCTGCTCGCCCATGACTTCGAGCTGGAGGCCGTTGTCGCGCTCGACTGTGCCTTGCAGGCTGTCGCAACGATGCTGATGCGCGGCGGTAGGCTGACGAACAAGGCGACGAGGGCCGAACTGTGCGTGGCGCTCGGCCTCAAACAGTCGGCGGCCGGCGCGGCGATGGAAGGCTCCTTTGTCCGCAATGTGGTCGGCGCGCATGCCGGCGGCTGGCGCTGGTGGGACTCGGGCGAGGTCACCGAAGAGTTGGTGCCGGCGCTGACGCGGACCGTGCGACGGGCGATTGGGCGCGCCGCCGCCATCGAGCCTGAGATGCGTCGCGTCGATCCGGATCCGGCCAGCTGGTACGAATGGCTCCTAGTCAACTTCTCGACGGTTTGGGATAGCGTATGGCTCCCCAAGGCTTCCGGCTCGCGCTAGCTCGGTCTCCCGTAGACCGGCGTTAACCTTTTTCCGGCTGCCGCCGCTCGCCCGCCCGCAGCGGTCGTCTGCAGGCTAGCAACGAGAGCGACGGCTACGCGCCCCAATCTCGGTCGGTCAGATCAAGTCGGCGCGCTCCTGAAAGCTGCCATCGATTCACACGCTTGAAGTCGCGGCTGCAAACGACTGACGTTGGAACTAAGCGGCCGCCTTGTCGTGACATGCCGCTTGGCTGGTCTCGTCAGGAGCCACCCATTGGGGTTACCCGCATCGCCGCGTCAGAACTGGTCTCTGTCCTCGTTGGATGACGCATGATCTGTCGGCCCATCGTTGTCGTCATCCGGCTCGTCGCCATACCAGCTCGACAAATCGACCTTGAGCACGTCCACTTCGTCAGCGCGCTGCCCCTAATAAACTCAAAGGACTACTCGCTGGTCTCGAACGTGCGGTAAATGAACGGCAAGGCCTCCTTGCCGTAGGCCCGGTGCCAAGCTGGCTGCAGCCACGCTGCGACCGCGAGGTCGAGTGGCTCAGGGTCGTGGACATTGCCCAGCAAGTCGCTGTCAACCTCACCCGTCCGAGCTGGCTCAATGCGGCGCAGTTGCTTGAACAGGTCCTCGTCCTCTACGAGGCTGACCGCACGATCCTGCTTGGCAGGAACCTGCAACAATTGTTCGCGCCACGAATCGAGGCGAGCTTCGTTCGGCAGGCGGGCCTGATCGCTCATTTAGACGATCTGCTGGCGGACAAGGCTTGGCATCCACAGCTTCGTCCAGCAGCGGAAAACCTGCGTCTCGCAATTCGCGCGCGTCAACCGGAGAACCGCCCGCGTATAGCGCTGGAGGACCCCAGCTACCCTCTGCTGAGCGGCGTCCTCCCCGATGAGCAAGCAGGACGAGACCTCCCCGCTGATCTGGCGCAGGCGCTGGAAACAGCATTGGCGGCTCATATCTCACAGCGAGAGTTGCCGGCAAAACCGGTGGTCAACCGCATTTTCGAAAAGATCGCGTTCTCGCTCGCTGCATGTCCGGATTATCAGGGCGTCGTGCGCCAACGCTTCGATGATCTGCTTTTGCAGATCATTGCTTTCTGCTCTGACCGCCAGGACGCAGACAAGCGCACTGCAGGGACCAGAATCGCGTATCTTCGATCCAAGGCAGCCAGCGAGGCGGACCTCCAATTCGACCTACGTGAATGGCTCGCGGGCAATATGTCTGCGGCGGACGTAAGGTCCGAGGTTCCCGGGGTCGCAGCGGGCCGCACTGACCTCTATATCGGCTTTGGAGCGTTTCGGTTCATTATCGAGCTCAAGAAGTACAGCGGGCGGGTCGATCCATCGGTGGCGATGAACTACCGCGGCCAAGCCGCAACGTATCAGGCAACGGGGGTGAGGCTGGGCTTCCTTGGTATCCTTGAACTTGCCGACCGAGTCGGACCGCCGCCCAGCCTCGAGGAATGTTTTTGGCTTGACGTTTTCGTTCCGGCGGATGCCGAGCTGCCACGTTATCTGGTCACGTTCCGGGTTCCAGGGATGTTAAAGCCGCCTTCGTCGCTGCCGTGACGAGCCTTGGCAGAACGGCACGACGCTGACAGGTTCTTAACGGCGCACTGCCCCCGTGAACGCACTACCGAACGGCGGCTTTCGCCCGCTCGTGATCCGAAAGCTGCTAGTCAGCTGACGGCCCAATATCAGCCGTTAATCGGCACCTGAACGGATGTCCGGAGTTCGCGATCGGGAAGGACAGCCTGAGCGTCCGGTCCTCGGTCCCGTGACGTGATCGGTAAGGCCGTCGCCGCTCCCCCCGCCTTGTTCGCGCTTGATCTCTCGAGAGCTGTCGCGCCGAAATCCCGCGGTGTCGAGCGTGGCTTAGCTCCGTGCCCACTGAGTGACGACCCGCGCAGCCTCGCTATCACTCATAAGTTGTGCATCTCGGTCGTTAAACGCGGTCAGCTCTGAGGCAAGTTCCTTCACCCTCAACGGCGCTCCTGAGCCGAGAATTCTGATCGCGTCTAAATAGAAGGCTTGTGCCCTCGCCTTGTCCCCTTGATCACTTAAGGCTTCCGCAATCCACTTTCTCGCATAAGCACGGTTTGACTTACTATGTAGTGACGAATCCCTCTCTAAGTCATGGAACGACATCTTAAAGCATTTAAGTGCATCCTCCCCTCGTCCCATCTTTTGGAGGCATCGTCCGACGTTACCATAGACGACGCCCTCAAAGCCGTAATCCCCCCCGCCATCGAGTAGCTCGTCTAGGGGGCGACCCTTGAGAAAAAGGTCTAAAGCGAGCGCCGGTTCGCCGACGTCGCGCTGCGACAAGGCAAGCGTGTGCTCGCAGTCAAAATTTGTGTCGACGTTCGTCTCTTCCTTCAAGCGGACCCCGCGCGCAGCCCATTCTACTGCTTGGTCGAACTCACCCCTCTGCCAATGTGAAAACGCCTTCACATCACAATAATGAATGTAGCGCGCCGTTTTTTGGGGAATCGTAGCCTCGTAGTTGCGAAGCATCTCGTCGGCGGAGCTGGTCTCCCCTAACTGGTCTAAGGTACTAACCATCACCCCAACCGTCTTGTCGAATTGCTTGTACTTTGCTGATGCTGTTTCCCAGTCTATTGCCTCAAACAGAACTTTCGCAACACGGACGTATTCCTGAGTGTGGCCGCCGCCGATCAACGCGTCTTCCGCGTCCGAGAGCGTATCAAACGCCTTGTCAAACAGGCCCGCGGATACCTCCAACTCGACCTTTTGCGAATACCTATTCAGCATCGCAAACGGCATATGCACGCCCAGCAACGTGCTGAAGGTGCCTATGATGGCTTGGTAACCGTTCAGCACTACCTTGATGAACCCGGCTCGCTGCGTCGGCGAGAAGCGCTTGCGCACAAATTGCCTGACCAGCGGGTGAAGGTCAAACAGATCCGGTGCGTTTTCGGTCTGCTTGACGACGATCAGGTTGAGCGCGCGGAGTGATTTGAAGGCGCGATTGAATTTGTTGTATCCAAGTTGCGAAGTAGCAAAACGCTCGATTGTCTTTTCCGTTTCAGGCCGCAGAGCCTCGGCCATCAGCCTGAGGAGGGTCCGCTCCCTATCCGCCAGGCGTCCCCAAATCGAGGATAGGACGTCGGGAACGTTGTCATTCCCCCGCTCCATTTCGCTCAGCTGCTTCCTTAGGGTTGTGCCGGGAACTTTGTTGACCTGGACGGCGAGCAGGTCGAGCCAGAAGGCGTGACCCTTTGTGCTAACCCATGCTTCGCGGACGTCCTCGTCGGGAATATTCTGGCCGGGATTTCGGTTGGCGAACAGCTCAATTGCCTCTTCTTCGTAAATCCCGTGCAGATTAAGCGTGATGATCGATGTCGAGGTATATTGCACGTCGGGGCGACATGTTAGCAGCAGCCGACTGGTCGAAGCGGTCGCCGCCATCGCTTGCACGAGGGTGTCGAGAAGCCCGGTGAAAACGCTGTTCTCAAGATCGACATAGCTGTCGACATTGTCGAACACGAGAATGGCGCCCGCATCGCTTACGTGGCTGATGAATACTTCGACAAGCTCCGCGTCGCTCGCTGATGCGAGGTCATCGGACGTGATGCCACCCGACGAGAAACGCACGATGACCTCGACCACCTGTGTGCGGATGCGGTCGCTTTGCTCCTTGCAGTCCCGCCAGTCCCACTGGCGAAAGCCGCCTTCGATGTCGTCTAGCCGCCGGACGTATTGGGATGCCAGGACAGATTTCCCCTCCCCACCGAGACCACAAATGATGGCGACCCGAGCGCGAGAGGTCTCGAGAGCCCGCAGCTCAGCATCGCGGCCGACCCACACCTCTACATTAGGCGGACGATCACATTCGAGGTCGGTCAGCTTGAAAAGCTTGGGGCGCAGTGGTGTAGTTGCGATCGCTCCGGTCGGTGTTTTTCCGTCCTGTGGTCTCTCGCCCTGATCATGATCGGCATCCCAGGCGCTCAGCAATTCCGGAAAAAAGGTTTGGCAGTCGATACCGGCATAGGCAGTGATGCGGTTTCGAGCTAGTCCTGGCTCGAGGGTCTGACCTAGATACTCACTGATCTTGGGTTCTTGGTCATAGAAGGTCCAGATTATGTCCGGCATCAGATTGCTGTTCGCGACAACCCCTCGAATCGCCGCCGTGAAGATGTCGGGCCATCCCCCGTACGCGGTAACCACGACAATAGAGTCTTTGAGGATCGTGAGCAGACTGTTGGCCAGGTTGGGGCGATCGACCAGAAGCTGGTTCTTGTCATGCAAGGTGTCGGTGCTATGCCAATAACCGTGGATATGGGCTACTTGGCAGCCTCCTGCCTTACTTTGCGACAGAGACCCGTCGGTTGCAAGATCAGTACGCCACGCATTTCCGCCGTTCTTTTTAACGCTGACCTCAATCAACGGATCGAAGTTGGACGTGATGAGCAGCTTTCCGAAGCGCGCCGGATACCGTGCGATCAATGCACCGATTGCGTCGATGGCGGGGGGGATATTCCATACATTCCCATCATGATCGAGGGTGTTCAGCTCCTCAGCCGACAAGCTTCCGATTCGATCGGTCCAGCTGCCATTCGGCGGGTTCGTGAGCGCCTGTGCGACAGCTCGCTTCACGATCAGGTTAGCGGCATCCTGGCCTTCGCGCCCGGCCACGAACTCGAAGGCTGTTTGATAGCGATTGTCTGATGACTCTAGCCGTTGGTCCAGGGTCGCCAGCTGATTACCTCTTTTTGCGTACCGCGCGCGTATCAGTTCCACGATCTCGCCAACATTGGCCACACCTGGAACGCCGCCATAGGAAGCTGCAGCCGGAGATCCCACAACGAATACGACTGACTTGGTTGTTTCCTCCAGGCCTTCCTTGAGGCGAAATAGAAGAGCGTCCTTATCGTGAAAACTCATCGTGATATGGCCCTATTCCGTCAAAGTCACTCGGCCGCTCTGAAGGCTATTTGTGCTGCTCAGCTGGCGGGCATGGCGTGTTTAGATCCTTCGTGACAGCGGCAGGCCCGGACCGCAAGCTACCACCCTGAAGTTCCTTGAAATCGTTCAGCGTGACGGGAGGGCGGCCGCGAGCAAACCGGGCAGACCGTGCGGCGGGGCCAGCTATGCGGCTTCGATACGGACGCCGAGATGAATTGGCGACCGGAGTTGGGAAGCGGGCAGGCCGCGACGAATGACCGATAGTGGGTCAAAGCCATCCGTTCCGCCGCGCCGTGCGGCCCGCTTCGATGCGGTTCGCAGCGCCTAGCTTCCCTGCCGCGTCTGAGAGGTAATTGCGGACAGTGCCTGGGGACAGACCGAGCCGATCGGCGATGTCCTTGTTCGACAAGCCCTCTTCGGCGAGGCGCAACGTATCGCGTTCACGGTCGGTAAGCGGATCGTGACCAATCTCCCCGGCTGCCGCGGCGAGATCGGCGGGGATCGCGCGACCGCCGGCCGCGACCGTCCGTATCGCGGCAGCAAGGTCGTCGACCGGCGCGTCCTTCAGCAGATAGCCGCGCACGCCGGCGCTGCGTGCGCGGGCAAAGTAACCCGGCCGGGCGAAGGTCGTCACGATGACGACGGCGGTGCGCGATCGATCATCGGCCAGCCGCCTGGCAAGATCGAGGCCGGTTTGACCGGGCATCTCAATGTCCGTCAGCAATATGTCTGGCGCGAGATCCCGCACCATCGCGATCGCCGCATCGCCGTCGGACGCGCGGCCGACGATCGCAAAGTCCGGCTCGAGCGACAGCAATGCTGCAATGGCGCCGAGGACAAGAGCCTGATCCTCTGCGATGACGATTCGAATGGACGTCATGCCGGCACCATTGCCTCGAGGCGGGTGCCAGGATGGGCACCGCCCAGTTGCAGGGCACCGCCGGCGGCGATCAGTCGCTGGCGCATCCCAATCAGCCCGGTGCCCTCGCTGCCCGACAAGCCGATGCCATCATCCTCGACGATCAAGCGGGCGTGATCGGTCTCGGCGACGACATGGATCCTGCAATGCCGGGCGCCTGCGTGACGGATGACGTTGGTGACGGCCTCGCGCAACGTCATCGCCAACACCGCGCCCGCGTTAGACGGAACGTCGGCCGCGTTCCCGTCGACGGTCGGCTGGATGCCTGCCGTTCGCAACGCGGCGATCGATGCCGCCGCTTCCTGCGCCAGACCGCCGCCAGCTTGCCCGGCCAGCGCCGCGCGAACATCGGCGAGACCAGCACGCGCCGCGGCGGCGATCGCCTCGACCTCCGCGCGCGTCGCCTTCACGTCCCGGTCGAGCAGTCGCCCGGCAAGATCGGCCTTGAGTGCCACGAGCGTCAGCGTGCGGCCGACGACATCGTGCAGATCGCGCGTGATCCGCTCACGCTCGGCTGTACCGGCAAGCCGGCGAACCTCCTCTTGGGTTGCGAGCAGGGCCTGGGTGCGATCGTAAAAGGCTTCGCGCGAGATCGTCGCCCCGCCGGTCATGACGACAAGCAGCGTCCCAGGCAGCCACCACAACGTCGGCTGGATCAGCACAAGTCCAGTCACGGTCGTCGCTACGGCGATGGCGGCGATACCCAGGATTGCCCAGAGCCGCGGACGGGCATGCCCCATCGCCGATGCGGCGTAGATCGGAAAGACGGTCCACCCCACGGGCCAAGCGGCGAGGGCGATGCCGATGGCCGTGATAGCGGCACAGGCAGCAATCAGCCTTGGCCCCTGCCAGCGATGCGCTGCGACATAGAGCGGCAGGAACGCGACGACGCCCAGCGCCGAGGCAATGATCGTCCTCGCGTCAGGCCATTTCCACAGCCAGGGGAGGGGCAGGAACACCAGGTAGACGAGCCAGGGCCACGGCCCGTCCCACCATCGTTGTTCTGCGGTACGCATCGTACCCATGTCGGCTTTGTTTGGGTGCCCGGTCAAGCCGGGCTCCGCCGCCATCCGCTCCAGGCCCAGGCGATGCCCGCGCCCGTCATGGCGGCCACCGCCGTTGCATGCCCCATTGCCGTACCAAGCGTATCGACGTTGACGATCCAGCGTGCAAGCTGGCCGAGATGATAGGATGGCGTCAGCTGGCCGAGCGACCGCATCCATCCGGGCAGCATGACGGTCGGAATCCACAGGCCACCCAACACCGATCCGCCGAGGAACAGGGCATTGGCCATCGCCACCGCGCCCTTCCCGCTCATCCGCATGCCCATGCCGAAGCCGATCAGCGCAAAGGGGATAGCCGAGCCGAGATGCAGCAGTGTCAGCGCGGACCAGGTCGCTGCCGGCAAGCGGACACCCGCGATGATCGCCAACGCGTCGATCAGCACCAGCGCCAGCGCCGTTGTGGCAACGGCAGCGACCAGCTTCGCCGCGACATAGGCGCCGGCCGGCATCGGCGAGACCCGCTTCAGTTCGATCAGTCCCTGTTCGCGCTCCATGGCGACGCCCGCACCGAAGCCGAACAGCGCTGGGCCGGTCGCGGCGAAGACGCCATAGCCCGCCAGTGTTTGCAGCGCATAGTCGGGGGAGGGTGACCTCGCGACCGCCAGGGTGAACAGTCCGTAGAACGCGGCAGGGGTCAGGACGGTCGGAACGAGGAACTGGGGCAGCCGCGACGTCCGCTTGAGTTCGGCAATTGCTTCGCGCAGCCAAACGCCGTGCGGGGCAGCAAGGATTGCGGTCATGCGGCGATCCTTTCCGGCGGGTTGCAGAGCAGGGCGGCGATCGCGTCCTCCAATGTGGCATCGGCGACACGCAAATCGGTGAGCGTCCTATCCGCCTCGAGAAGCGCCCGCACGGTCGCCGCGGCATCCGCGGTGACGATGTGCAGGTCCGCCCCATCCATGCCAGCGTCTCTGACCGCGGGAGCCGACGCGGCGTGCTCCAAGGTCAGTCGGCTCCGGCAGCGGATCACCGATCCCCCCGCTCTTGCCCTGAGCGCGGCAGGCGTATCGTCGGCAACGATCTTGCCGGCGTCCATCACCAGGATGCGGTCGGCGAGTGCATCGGCTTCGGCGAGGTCGTGGCTGGTCAACAATACCGCCGTTCCGCTATCGGCCAGCGCGCGTACGGTGCCCCACAGCACGCGGGCGGAGGCCCGGTCCATAGCGGCGGTGGGCTCGTCGAGAACGAGGAGGTCGGGCCGGCCGCAGATCGCCAACGCATAATGAACGCGGCGTGCCTGACCGCCCGACAGTGCCGCGCAGCGGCGGTCGGCGAGGTCGTCGAGGCCCGCGAGCGCCAGCGTCTCGTCCAGCGGTCGCGGGTCAGGATAATATCCTGATTGCAGCGTCAACAGCTCGGCGATCGTCAGGACGTCGGGCAGGCCGGCGCTTTGCAGCATGACACCCAGCCGCCGGCGCGCGGCGGGTCGCCGTGGGTCGAGTCCGAAGATCTCCGCTGAGCCCGCATCCGGCACGATACGGCCGGTCAGCAGCGATACGGACGTCGTCTTGCCCGCGCCGTTCGCGCCGAGCAGCGCGGTCACCTCGCCGAGGCGGATGCCGAGATCGAGGTCGGCGAGGACGCTGCGTCCACCGAGGCGTTTGGACACGCGGTTCAATCGCGCGACGTCGGACAGACCGCCATTCATCGCAAGGTCGCCGGTGTCAGTGCGGCGTCCAGCGCGGCAAGGACTTTCGGCCAGCCGTCGATCCGCGCGGCACGGTTGCCGGCGACGCTGCCACCGAGCGGCGCAGCCGTGCCGGCCGGCTGAGTCGCAGGGTCGACGGGCGGCCCGAATGCGGCATGGCCCGCGTCGGGATAGGCAAGCACGGTGACTGGGTATCGATAGTTGGCGGCCTGCAGCCGTGTTTCGACCGCCCGCGCCATCGGGCAGGACGGCCACAGCCCATCGGCTTCGCCGCACACCATCACGATGGCAGCCTGCGCCCGCTCGGCGGGGATGGCGCCGAGCGAGGCTTTCGCCGGATCGGCCAGCGCATCCGCGTACAAGGCATGGATGCCCCGCCATTCCCCCGTCCAACCGTAAGGCGTGAAGGGCACCGGTTTGGCCCCCTCGGTCCATGAGCTTTCGGTCACGATCCCATCCCGGTCGATACCCGGCCACACGACGCTGGATGGAACGCCGAGCACCGCGATCTTCAAATCGGTGCGCCGCGCGGCGACCAGCAACGCCGCCTCGGCGCCCTTGGACGTGCCGACGATGCCGATGCGATCGCCAGCGACCCCGGGCTGCGCCTTCAACCAGTCGAGCGCGCGGGTGAAGGTTTCGATGGGGATCGACTTCAGCGCAGCGGGCTGGCCCGGGCTGCCAAAATACGAGAGCTGGAGCACGACATAACCGTGAGCTGCCAGCGCGGCTGCCTGGTTGGCGGCCGCCTTGCCAAGGCCGCCTTCCGACCCGCCGAGCAGCAGGATGGCAGGTGCCCGGCCAGCGCGCGCCGCCCGATAGAGATCGGCGATCATGCCGCCTTCGCGGATGTGTTGCGGGGCGATAGCCACAGCTGACGCCGGCGTGGACGTTGGAGCTGCGGCAGGCGCGAGGACAGCGGCAAGTGCCAAGGCAGTCAGGAGCATTGTTAACCTCGTCGATGAGGCTCAGTTCCTGCCGCACTTGGTGCGGCCGACATAGTGACAGATGTCATGCTTCGGCAGCATCAAGGCGGATTTACTCGACCTGCACCGGTCTCGTCCATGCAAGGCCGCGGATCACGTGGCGAAGCAGATCCGCGTCGCCATCGGCGTCATGAACGAATGACCGTAAGCGGGAAGCGAAGCGATAGGCGTGAGCGTCGGCAATTGGGTCTTTTTGTAAGGGCGCCGTGCACATTGATTGATGATGATGCCACAAGCTTTTGATGAATTTCAGGGTAGGTGGACCGCAAACATCTAAGAAGAATGGCACCGCTCGGTCACCATGCCGCCGGTGCCACCTCCTCTTGCGAAAGACGCGACCGCTCGGACGGCTGAAGCCGGGTGTCCGCGGGAGTTCATCGTCGACCTTCCGCCTGTGATCGGGCTTCTGCCCGGCGAGGTCGATCTCATCGTCAGCATGCTTGGCGAGGCCCTGACCCAAATGTTCAGCGAAGAAGATAAGAATGCTGCCGGGCGGCATGGGCATTAATTTTAGGATGAAAAAGCATGAGCGAGCCGCTGCGCGCCTATGGGTATGTCCGCGTCAGCAACGATGACGAGGACGGCAACAATGCCAGTATTGTGGCTCAGATCGCCGCGATCAAAGACAGGGCGAAACGCGACAACGTCGAATTGATCGAGATATTCCAGGAACTGAACGTCTCCGGACGCAAGCTCCGTCGCCCTCAATTCGACGCCATGATGGCCAAGGCGACGGGGCCGGAGCGACCGGTGGACATCATCTATGTCTACGCCTTGTCACGCTTTGCCAGGCGACTGCTGACGCAGGTAAACAGCGAGCACAAGCTCGAGCAGGCTGGCGTCCGGCTGATTTCGCTGACCGAAGAGTTTGGCGAAGACGCCAATGGTCAGCTCATGCGCGGCCTATTCGGCGTCTTCAATGAGAAGCACGCTCTGGACTCATCGATCTTCACGCGGCGCGATAGACGCGGAAATGCACAGTCAGGATATTTCAACGGCGGCCCGGTGCCGTTCGGCTACCAGGCTCGCACCGTGGTGGTCGAAGGACGCAAGGAACGCCGCAAACTCTTCATCGTGGAGGAAGAAGCCGCCGTCGTTCGGCTGATCTATGATCTGGCGCGAAGCGGCCTCCACGGCACGCCGATGGGCACACGCGCGATCGCCCAGCATCTGAACGCCTTGGGATACCGGATGCGTGGCCGCGAATTCTTTCACAGCAGCGTCGATGGCATCCTGACCCGTCAACATTACGGCGGCCATTATCTCGATAGAACGGCCGACAGCAAAGGTCGAAAGCCCTCGATCGAAGAGAGCATCATCGTGCCATGTCCAGAAATCGTTCCGCCCAAAATCATCGCTGAGGTCGCGGCGCGCCGTGCGAGGGCTGCCCCCAAGGTGACGCCGCCGCGTGTCACCAACGGCCCTACGCTGCTGACCGGTATCCTGAAGTGCAACGCACCCGACTGCGGAGCCGGCATGACGATCCGCACCGGCAAGTCCGGACAGTATATCTACTATGCCTGCAACGCCAAGCTGACCGGCGGTGCCGGGCGCTGTGAAACCCGTGCGATCCGGCAGGACGAGCTCGACAGCATCGTCCTCTCCGTTCTGACGGATCGTATCCTCCAGCGCGACCGGCTCATCGAATTGCTGCAGGCCGTGCTCGAGAAATCCGATACGGCGGATGCGCAGCGGCACCAGGACCTCGAGCGTATCAGGCGGGAGAAGGTCGAAGCGGAAAAGCGCATGCGCCGATTGCTGGAAGCGCTTGAAGAGGGCGTGATGTCGGCCAAAGACCCGCTGTTCGCCGAGCGGCTCACCCAGCACCGTCAGAACGTCGCGCAATTGGACGCCAGCGCGCGTAGCCTGACGCTCCAGCTTGAACGAGGGCCGCAGCGCATCAGCGAGGAGACGATCGCCAAGTTCGGCAAGCTGATCAGCGAGCAACTGAGAGACGGAAACCCGGCGCTGCGAAAAGCCTATGTCCGGCTGCTGATCGACAACGTCCGCCTCGACAACCAAACCATCAACATCCAGGGCAGCAAGGCGGCGCTGGAAAGTGCGGTCGTGCGGGACAACGATGCCGCCATATCCATGGTGCCCGGTTTTGACCGGAAGTGGTGCCGCTTACAGGACTCGAACCTGTGACCCCCGCATTACGAATGCGATGCTCTACCAGCTGAGCTAAAGCGGCCCGTCTCGTGAACCGGCTGGTGTCCGGTCAGGTGGGCGCGCTTAACAGGTCGGTTGGGGGCTGGCAAGCGACTTTGTGATCCCAAGGGGTGGCGTTTACGGGTGGTTAACTATGGTCTGGGCATGACAGGGCCATGGCCAGGAAGACAGTCATGAACCGCGAACCGCAGCAACCCGCCGGGCCTTCGGCACCGGCCGACCCGGCTCTGGGCGGGGCGGAGGATGCCTTGTCGCGCTTGGGCGGGGTGGAGCGGCGCCTGCATGCGCGGGCCTATCATCACTGGGTTTCGCTGTTGGGCGATGCGCGGTTTCCTGCGATCGGGGCGCTGGATACCGAGGCGATCGGGGATTTCGCGGCCAATTCGGTGCTGCTGGATTTTCGCGGCGATCGGATCGATCCCGCCATCGCCTATATCGGTCAGGCGCTGCGCGACGAAGGCGCGATGGCGCGGCGGCCGGTGCGGATCAGCGAACTGCCCCAGGGTGCGTTGCTGTCCAGGCTGACCCGGCATTTCGACCATGTCCTGACCGATCAGGTCCCGGCCGGGTTCGAAGCCGAATTCGTCAATGCGCGCGGGCGCATGACGCTCTATCGCGGTATCCTGCTGCCCTATTCGTCCGATGGCCTGATGATCGATTTCATCCACGGCGTCGTCAGTTGGAAGGAAGTGGCTGATCCGCTGCTCCAGGCGGCGCTCGATTCGGAGCTGATCGGAGCGCAGGCCGCGAACGGGGAGGTGCCGCCGCCCGGTGCCGCCGCAGCTTTGTGGAACGTATCGCCGACCGAGGCCGAGGACGGGCCGGCGCCGA
The DNA here is from genome assembly GCF_034659795.1 of Sphingomonas fuzhouensis. Taxonomy (NCBI): domain Bacteria; kingdom Pseudomonadati; phylum Pseudomonadota; class Alphaproteobacteria; order Sphingomonadales; family Sphingomonadaceae; genus Sphingomonas; species Sphingomonas fuzhouensis. The sequence continues at coordinate 235,289 of NZ_JAXSQY010000005.1, read as the reverse complement.
TCGCGCATATCCCCTGGCCGACCCAAGCCGCGCCGGGCACGCCGGTCGTGCTGGTCGGGCAGGTGGCGGAAGATGGTAGCGTTGCCATTACCGGTTCGGTGGTCGGCGATACGCGGCTGGCCGACAGGGTATTGCGCGCCTCGCAATGAAAATTGCGCTGCGGCGCAACATCTTTTCTCGTGAGTCAGAGGGTTGAGCGGGGCGAAAGCCGGGCCTAGGACTTTGCGTCTATGGCACCGAATATGTCGCATCCGATGGCCGACGCGATTGCCGCACGGCTGACCCAGGGCGCCCTTCCGGCGGAGTTGCAGGGGTTCGGCCCCGCGGAGGTGGCTGCTGCGGCGGCCTTCGTCGCGGGGGTGGCCCAGCAGCGCGCGCCGGGCGAGCCGTCGATCGCGCTGGAGCCGATGTCGGGCGACGACACGCACCGCCGCATGCGCCTCGCCATCGTCAATGACGACATGCCCTTCCTGGTCGATTCGATCGCGGCGATGGTCGGCGCGGACGGTATTGCGATCGACCGGGTGATTCACCCCGTCCTGCCCGTCACCCGCGATGCCGAGGGACAGCTTCAGGCGATCGGCACGGGCGGTCGGCCCGAATCCTTCATCTATCTGGAAATGGAACGCGCCGATGCGCGTGACCGGCGTGGGCTGGTCGATGACTTACGCGCCGTGTTGACCGATGTGCGTGCCGCCGTCGCCGACTGGTCCGGGTTGCAGGACGCGCTGGCCGCCGATGCGACCACGCTGGGCGAGAAGAATGGTGAGGGCGCCGCACTCCTACTGTGGTTCCTGAACGGCAAGCTGACGCTGCTCGGCCATGAAAAATGGTATGAGGACGGCCGTGAGGCCCCGGCGCTGGGCGTCGCCCGCACGCCGCATAAGGTGCCGCTGCTCGCCGACACGTCGCGCCAACGCGCGCTGGACTATTTCGTCGAGGGCGGTGCCGCGCCGCTCTTGCTCAAGTCCAATGCGATCTCGACCGTCCACCGCTCGGTGCCGCTCGATCTGGTGCTGGTGCCGGTGATCGAGGGGGGGCGCGTCGTCGGCCTGTCGATCCATGCGGGGCTGTGGACCAGCGCCGCGCTGGCCAGCCCGCCGCATGAGGTGCCGGTGCTGCGCACGCGCCTCGCCGCGCTGCAGGCCAAGTTCGGCTTCGACCCGCGCGGTCATACCGGCAAGGCGCTGACCCATGCGCTGACCGCGCTGCCGCATGACTTGGTGACGGCGTTCCCCGCCGAGGCGCTGGAGCAGCTGGCGCTGACCGCCATGTCGCTGGCCGACCGTCCGCGCCCCGAGCTGGTGCTGATCCGCTCGGTGTTGCAGCGGCATCTGTTCGCGTTCGTCTGGTTGCCGCGCGACGAGCTGACCACCGCGCGGCGTGTCGCGATCGGCGACATGCTGGGCGAGGCGGCCAATGGCTCGCTGCTCAACTGGTCGATCGCGCTGGAGGACGGCGTCGTCGCGCTGATCCGCTATACCATCGACCTGCGCCAGGATGGCCGCCTGCCCGACACGGCGGCGCTGTCCGAACGGCTGCGCAAGATGGTGCGCGGCTGGATGCCCGATGTCGAGGCGGCGCTGGCCGAGCAGGTGCCCGCGCCCCGCGCGGCGCGCCTCGCCCTGCGCTGGGCCAATGGCTTCCCGACCAATTACCGCAATGTCAGCGATGCGGCCGAAGCCGCCGCCGACATTCTGCGGCTGTCGTCGCTGGAGAACGAGTCGAGCCGTTCGGTCCGCCTCTTCCCGGTCCAGCCGGGGCAGGATCGCCAGCTGAAGATCTACAAGCTGAACGGTGCGCTGCCCTTGTCGGACGCGGTGCCGGTGCTGGAGAATTTCGGCTTCCGCGTGATCGGCGAGCTGCCGACCCGGCTGCGCGACGATTCCGATCCCTTCGTCCACGACTTCATCGTCGAGACCGAGGCGACCACCGAGCCTAAGGGTGCGGCGGTGCTGGAGGGGGCGATCGCGGCCGTGCTGGAGGGCGCGGCGGAGAATGACGCGTTTAACCGCCTGATCGTCGATGTGGGGCTCAGCCCGCAGGCGGTGGTGCTGTTCCGCGCCTGGTTCCGCTATCTGCGCCAGGCGGGTCTGCCATACGGCCTGACCACCGTGGTCGATGCGCTGCGCCGCGCGCCGAAGCTGGCGACCGCGTTGATCGAGCGGTTCACGGCGGCGCATGACCCGAAGGCGAAGGGCGATATCGCCGCCGCCGATGCCGCGATCGCGGCGGGGCTGGATGCGGTGTCGGCAATCGACGACGACCGTATCCTGCGCAGCTTCCGCGACATGATCGCGGCCACGCTGCGCACCAACGCCTTTGCCGAAGCGGGTAAGGAAGCGCTGGCGTTCAAGCTGGACAGCCACAAAATTCCGGGGCTCCCTGCGCCGCTGCCATGGCGCGAGGTGTGGGTCTACAGCCCCCGTGTCGAGGGCATCCATCTGCGCGCCGGACCCGTCGCGCGTGGCGGCCTGCGCTGGTCGGATCGCCGCGACGACTTCCGCACCGAGATTCTGGGCCTGATGAAGGCGCAGCGGGTGAAGAACGCGGTCATCGTGCCGACCGGCGCGAAGGGCGGTTTCTATCCTAAGCAACTGCCGTCGCCCGTTACCGACCGTGACGGCTGGGCCGCCGAGGGCAAGGAAAGCTACCGCGTGTTCATCCGCGCGCTGCTGTCGATCACCGACAATATCGTCGAGGGCGCGGTGGTGCACCCGGACGGCGTGCGCGTGCTGGACGGCGAGGACCCCTATTTCGTGGTCGCCGCCGACAAGGGCACCGCGACCTTCTCTGACGTCGCCAATGCGCTGGCGCTGGAACGCGGCTTCTGGCTGGGCGATGCCTTCGCCTCCGGGGGTAGCCAGGGCTATGACCACAAGGCGATGGGCATCACCGCCAAGGGCGCCTGGGTGTCGGTGCAGCGTCACTTCGCCGAGCGTGGCGTCGACGTGCAGACGCAACCCATCCGCGTCGTCGGCTGCGGCGACATGTCGGGCGACGTGTTCGGCAACGGGATGCTCTTGTCCAAGGCGATCAAGCTGGTCGCCGCGTTCGACCATCGCCATATCTTCCTCGACCCCAATCCCGATCCCGCGATCAGCTGGGACGAGCGCGCGCGCATGTTCGCGCTCCCCCGGTCGAGCTGGGCGGATTACGACACCAGCCTGATCTCGCCCGGCGGCGGCGTCTTCCCGCGTTCGGCCAAGACGATTGCGCTGTCGGACGAAATCCGCGAGGCTTTGGGCATCACCGCGACCTCGCTGGAGCCGGCGGCACTGATCTCGGCGATCCTGAAGGCCCCGGCCGATCTGCTCTGGTTCGGCGGCATCGGCACCTATGTGAAGGCGGCGGCCGAGAATAATGTCCAGGTCGGCGATCCGGCGAACGACCGCCTGCGCGTTGATGCCGAGGATCTGCGCGTCACCGCCATCGGTGAGGGTGCGAATCTGGGCGTGACCCAGGCGGCGCGCATCGCCTTTGCCGAGCGCGGCGGGCGGATCAACACCGACTTCATCGACAATTCGGCGGGCGTCGACTGTTCGGATAACGAGGTCAACATCAAGATCGCGCTCAACCGCGAGATGATCGAGGGCCGTCTGGCAGAGGGCGACCGCAACACGCTGCTCGCCTCGATGACCGATGACGTCGCGCATATCGTGCTGGAGGATAACCGGCTCCAGACGCTGGGCCTGTCGATCGCTGAGGCGGACGGCGCGGGCGCGATGCCGAGCTATGTCCGCGTCATCGAAATCTTCGAGAGCGCCGGGCGGCTCGACCGCGCGGTCGAGGGGCTGGGCAGCAACGACGTGCTGCTGCGGCGCGGGCAGGACGGCATCGCGCTGACCCGGCCCGAGCTGGCGGTGCTGCTGGCGACGGCCAAGCTGACCCTGCAGGACGCGATCGAGACCAGCCCGCTGGCGCTCGACGACGAATTGCGCCCCGATCTGCACGCGGCCTTCCCGCCCGCCATGCAGGAGGCTTTCGGCGAGGCGATCGACCAGCATCGCCTGCGTGGCGAGATCGTCGCGACCAAGCTGGCCAACCGGATCGTCAACCGCATGGGTATCCTCCACCCGTTCGAGCTGGCCGAAGAGGAAGGCGCGGCGATGGCCGACATCGCGGCGATGTTCGTCGTGGTCGAGCGGCTGTTCGACCTGCCCGCGCTCTGGACGGCGATCGAGACGGCGGCGATGCCCGAGGCGGCGCGGATTGCGCTGTTCGACGAGGTGGCGCGCGCCACGCGGTCGCAGATCGCCGACCTGTTGCGCGCCATGCCCGCGGGCACCTCGCCCGGCGCGGCGCTGGAGCGGTTGCAGCCGGGGATCGAGCGGCTGGCGGCGGAAACGCCTGCTTTGCTGCGCGACGAGGCCAAGGCGCAGAGCGCGCGCGTCGTCGCCGCGCTGGAAGAAGCGGGGGCACCTTCCGACCTCGCGGCACAGGTGGTGCGCGTGTCCGAACTCGACGGCGCGGTGGGACTGGCCGATCTGGGCCAGCGGCTGTCGCTGGACGAGACGCGCCTGACCCATGCCTTTACCCGTCTGGGTCAGGCGCTGGGCCTCGACTGGGCGCAGGGCCAGGCGGCGCGGATCAGCCCCAGCGATCCGTGGGAACGCCTGTTGATCGCTGGCTTGGCGCGCGATTTCCAGCAGCAGCGGCTCGACTTCCTGGGCCGTGCGGGCGCGACCGATCCCGAAGCGGCGGTCGAGGCCTGGCTGGAACGCAATGCGGCGCGGGTCGGCCAGTTCAAGGCGGTGATCGACCGGGCGCGTCTGGCGGCCCAGCCCAATGCCGCGATGCTGGCCCAGATCGCGGGGCAGGCGCGGGTGCTGCTCGGGCGCTAACTGTTCCCCGGCGAAGGCCGGGGTCCAGTTTCCGTGTCGTGTGAGGCGCGCAAAGCGCCGCGTGGGAGGCTGTTCCCGCGCGGCGCTTTTGCGTTCACGCGAAGCCGCGATGACGCGAAGATTGATTTCGCGCGGAGACGCGGAGGCGCGGAGAAGAAGGTTTGTTCGCGCAGAGGCGCAGAGGACGCAGAGAAGGTAAGCCGCGCGCAGCGCCCTCTATTCGTCAGCGTCTGAGGTAAGAGGGCCGCTGGCGCGGCGGGCGAGACACCTCCGCGTCTCCGCGCCTCCGCGCGAACAAACCTTCTTCCTTCTTCGCGTCCTCGCGGCTTCGCGTGAAAAAATCAGATCGCCGCGCACTTCTCCAGCAACCAGTCGCGATCCGCGCCCTCCAATTCCGGCGCCAGAACCTCCGCCACCCGCGCATGATAGGCGTTGAGCCACCCACGCTCCTCCGCCGTCAGCAACTCGGGAATGATCAGCGTCCGCTCGATCGGGCACAGGGTCAGCGTCTCGAAGCCCAGCATGGCGCGATCCGCGCCCGCGATTTCGCGCGGCTCGACCAGCACGAGGTTCTCGATGCGGATGCCATATTCGCCCGCCTTGTAATAGCCCGGCTCGTTGGACAGCATCATGCCCGCGCGCAGCGGCTCCATCGCCGCGCCGCCGGGATAGTTGGGGGCGGCGATGCGCTGCGGTCCCTCATGCACCGACAGATACGCACCCACGCCGTGGCCGGTGCCATGCGCATAATCCAGCCCGACCTCCCAAAGCGGGCGCCGCGCCAGCGAGTCCAGATGCCCGCCCAGCGTCCCGTCCGGGAAGACCGCGGTGGCCAGCCCGATATGCCCCTTCAGCACACGGGTAAAGCGGTCGCGCATCTCGTCCGTAGGCGCGCCGATCGGCATGACGCGCGTGATGTCGGTGGTGCCGTCCTGATACTGTCCGCCGGAGTCGATCAGGAACAGCTGGCCCGGCTCGATCGCCGCGTTCGATTCCTCGGTGACATGATAATGCGGGCTGGCACCGTGCGCGCCGGTCGCCGAGATGGTCGAGAAGCTGGTGTCCTTGAGCAGCCCCGTCGCCTCACGGCACGCCAGCAGTTGCGCGGCGGCGGACAATTCGGTCTGCCCGCCCTTGGGGCATTCGCTCTCGACCCAGCGCAGGAAGCGCACCATCGCCGCGCCGTCGCGCACCGAGGCGGCGCGGTGTCCGGCGACTTCGGCGGGGTTCTTGATCGCCTTGGTCAGCACCACCGGATCGCGAAGCGCCAGCACCTTGGCCCCGCCCGCCTCCAGTGCTTGGGCGATCGCGGCGACCGCGCGTTCGGGATCGGCGACCACGCGCTTACCCGCAAAGCCGGTGAGATAGCCCTCGAATGCCGCGCGATCATGCAGCCGCACCGCATTGCCCAGATGGGCGCGCACCTCGGGCGTGATCTTTTCGGGTGCGACGAACAGGTCGGTCTCGCCATCGGCATGGACGATCGCATAGGAGAGCGCGACCGGCGTGTGCGCGACGTCCGTACCGCGCACGTTGAGCGCCCAGGCGATCGAATCGAGCGCCGACAGCACCACCGCATCGGCGCGCTGCTCGGCCAGCCACTCGCCGATCCGCGCGCGCTTGGCGGCCGAGCTTTCGCCCGCCACCGCATCGTCCTGTACCGTCAGCACGGCAGGGGAGGGGGCGGGGCGGTCGGTCCAGACCGCGTCGATGGGGTTGACCGTGACCGCGACCAATTCGGCCTCGCGATCGGCGAGTGCGGCGGCCATGTCGGCGACCTGCTGGCGCGTGTGCAGCCACGGGTCGTAGCCGATCCGCTGCCCCGCCGCCGTCTCGCGACCCAGCCAGCCCGCCACGCTGTCCTGCGGCACCGGAATATAGGCATAGTCGTCGCCCGACACCTGCTCGCGCACCTGCAGCGTGTAGCGCCCGTCGGTGAAGATTGCCGCCTTGTCCGCCAGCACGACCGCTGTGCCCGCCGAGCCGCCAAAGCCGGTCAGCCAGCCAAGGCGCTGTGCATAGTCGCCGACATATTCGCTCATATGCTCGTCGGTCAGCGGCACGACGAAACCGTCGAGGTCTTGGGCGGCCAGTTGGGCGCGAAGGGCGGCAAGGCGGGCGGAATGGGACATGGTACGGCCTGACAGCAATAGGAAACACGGCCGGTCTAGCCCCCCGCCCGCACAGCGTCGAGCCTGTCGGGGCTTGATCCACTTGTCAGACGATATACGATCGAAGGCGTGACGTGGGAGGGGTGTGCATGATGATCGACCGGCGAAGCATCCTGATAGGCGCTGGCGCGGCGGCGCTGATCGGCGGCACGGGACGCGCGGCAGAGCCCGATGCGTTTCACCCCGGCGAGGTGTGGAACGATACCAGCGGCGTCGCGATCAATGCGCATGGCGGCGGCCTGCTGCGCCATGGTGGACGCTGGTGGTGGCATGGCGAGCACAAGACGGCGGGCGAGGCGGGCAATACCGCGCTGGTCGGCGTCCATGCCTATAGCTCGGCCGATCTGGTGAACTGGCGCGACGAGGGCATCGCGCTGCCGGTATCGGACGATCCCGACAGTCCGATCACGCGCGGCTGCATCCTGGAGCGGCCCAAGGTCGTCTATAACCGCCGCACCGGCAAATTCGTGATGTGGTTCCATCTGGAGCTGAAGGGGCGGGGCTATGGCGCGGCACAGGCGGGCGTCGCGGTCGCCGACCGGCCGCAGGGACCGTTCCGCTTCCTGCGGGCGGGCCGGGTCAATCCGGGCATTTGGCCCGCCAATGCCACGGCCGAGGACAAGGCGCCGGGCACCACGCTGGCGCGCGACTTTCCCGGCGGCCAGATGGCGCGCGACATGACGGTCTTCGTCGATGGCGACACCGCCTGGCATGTCTATGCGTCCGAGGAGAATGCCACGCTCCAGATCGCGCGGCTGGCCCCCGACTGGACGGCCCATGATGGCTATTATGTCCGCGCGCTGCCCGATGGCGGGAACGAGGCGCCCGCGCTCTTCAAGGCCAAGGGGCGTTATTACATGTTCGCCTCCGGCCTGACCGGCTGGCGGCCCAATCCGGGGCGGGTCTATGTCGCCGATAAGGTCACGGGGCCGTGGCGCTCGCTGGGCAATCCGGTGCGCGGGAGCGAGGTCGACCGGAAGACGACCTTCTACTCGCAATCGACCTTCGTCCTGCCGCTGCCGCCCGAGCGGCCGGGCGCTGAGCCGCGCTTCATCTTCATGGCCGATCGCTGGCGGCCGGAAAATGCAATCGACGGGCGCTATGTGTGGTTGCCGGTCGCGTGGGAGGGGGAGACGCCGGTGCTGCACTGGCGGGATCGCTGGACGCTGGCCGATGGATGGAAATAGCCTGACCTCCACCCCTTCCGGCGGGGGCAAAGCCTAGCTACATCCGGGCGATGACCGAACCCGCCGCGCCGACGCCGCCCATTGCCCAGATCCGTCCCCACAGCTTCACCGCGCACGGGATCACCATCACCGATCCCTATGCCTGGCTGAAGGACCCCGCTTACCCGGAGGTCGAGGACAAGGACGTTCTCGCCTATGTCGAGGCGGAGAATGCGTATTTCGAGGCCGTCATGGCCCCCCGCCAGCCGCTGATCGACCGGCTGTATGAAGAGATGAAGGGGCGGATCAAGGAGGACGAATCCTCGGTTCCCCAAAAGGACGGCGACTGGATCTACTGGACTGGGTTCGAAACCGGCGGCCAGTATCGCAAATGGTGGCGCAAGCCCGTTGCGGGCGGCCCCGACGAACTGCTGCTCGACGAACCGGCGCTGGCCGAGGGCAAGGAATATTTCCGGCTGGGCGCGTTTTCGATCAGCAACAACGGCCGCTATCTGGCCTATGCGATCGACGACAATGGTTCCGAACGCTTCGAGGTGCGGATCAAGGACCTGACCACCGGCGAACATCTGCCGGAGGTGATTCCGGGCATGTTGTCGGAGATCGTCTGGGTCGCCGACGATAGCGGCTTTCTCTACGGCGTGGCGAATGCGCAGTGGCGCACCGACAATGCCCGATTCCATCGGCTGGGCACGCCGGTCGCGGACGATGTCGAGCTGTTCCACGAGGATGACGAAGGCTACCGCGTCGCCGTCGCCGAGACCTCGGCGCGCAACTGGATCGTGATCGCGACCGGCGATCACGTCACCAGCGAGGTGCGGCTGCTGCCCGCCGATAACGTCTTTGCCGAACCGATCCTCGTCGCGCCCCGCAAGGAAGGCCGCGAGTACGACGTGGACGAGCATGACGGCACGCTGTTCATCCACACCAATGACGTGGACCCGCAATTCCGCCTGTGCACCGCCTCGATCGACAATCCCGGCGACTGGCACGAGCTGATCGGCCCGAACCCGCATTTCTACATGACCGGGGTGGAATGCTATAAGGACTTCTTCGTGGTCGAGGGGCGCGAGGACGGTTTGGACCGTATCGCCATCCACCGCTACGACACGCCGACCGTGCCGCAGCGGATCGAATTTCCCGAGGCGAGCTATACGGCGGGCCTTGGCGACAATCCCGAGTACGACGTGTCGGTCCTGCGCCTGGGCTATGAGTCGATGGTCACGCCGGGCACCGTCTATGATTATGACGTGGCGACCGGCGGGCTGACCGTGCTGAAGGTCCAGGACATCCCCTCGGGCTATGATGCGGACAAGTACCGCACCGAGCGGCTGAAGATCGCTGCGCGCGACGGGACGATGGTGCCGGTGTCGATCGTCTATCCGAAGGACTTCCCGCGCGACGGGTCGGGCAAGCTGTTCCTCTATGCTTACGGCGCGTACGGCTATGCGATCCCGCCGGGCTTCTCGACCGGGCGGATGAGCCTGCTCGATCGTGGTTTCGCCTATGCCATCGCGCATATCCGCGGCGGCGACGATCTGGGCCAGCAATGGTATCTGGACGGCAAGCTGGAGAAGCGGACCAACACCTTCCATGATTTCGTCGACGTGGCGAAGGGACTGGTCGAGGGCGGCTGGACGAAAGCGGGCCAGATCGCCATCGCGGGCCGCTCGGCGGGCGGCGAGCTGATGGGGGCGGTGGTCAATTCCGATCCCGAGCTGTGGGGTGCGGTGATCGCCGATGTACCCTTCGTCGATGTGCTCAACACCATGATGGATGCCGAACTGCCGCTGACGCCGGGCGAGTGGCCCGAATGGGGCAACCCGATCGAGGATGCAAAGGCGTTCGAGCTGATCCGCAGCTACAGCCCCTATGACAATGTCCGGCCCCAAGCCTATCCGCCGATGTTCATCTCGGGCGGGCTGAACGATCCGCGCGTCACCTATTGGGAGCCCGCGAAATGGGCCGCCAAATTGCGCGCGACCAAGACCGATAACAACCTGCTGCTGCTCAAGACGAACATGGGCGCGGGCCATGGCGGCAAGTCGGGCCGCTTCGAGTCCCTGCGTGAGGGGGCGGAGGAGCACGCCTTCATCCTGTGGCAGATGGGAGTGGAATCCTGAGTATCGAGGCGATCGTCGCGCGCTACGGGGTGGCGGCGATCGCGCTGGGCGCGGGGCTGGAGGGGGAGACTGCGGTTGTCACCGGTGGCATCCTGGCGCATCAGGGGCTGGTCGGCTGGCCGACTGCGTTGCTCGCCGCCGCGATCGGGTCGTTCATCGCTGACCAGATCTTCTTCACCATCGGGCGTCGATCGCGGGACGGGCGCTGGGTCGGCAAATTGCGCAAGCGGCGTGTCTATGCGCGGGTGACCAAGATGATGGAGCGCTATCCGATCGGCTTCATCTTCGCCTTTCGCTTCCTCTACGGCCTGCGCACGATCAGCCCGGTCGCGATCGGGACCAGCAAGGTGTCGACCCGGCTGTTCGTCGTGGTCAACGCCGCATCCGCCGCATGTTGGGCGTCGATCTTCATCGGCATCGGTTATCTGTTCGGCGAGGCGTTTCAGGAACTTGCCGCGCGCTATCGCCCGTCCTTGCGCCATATCCTGATGGCGGCGGCGCTGGTCATGGTCGCCGCTGCGATCGGCTGGGGCGTTCGTGCGGTGTGGCAGAGATACAGGGAATCGAACGAACAGGCATGAGCCGTTTCACGCTGAACTTCACCGCCCTCCCCGAGCATATCGACGAGCTGGGCCATGTGAACAACGCCGTCTGGGTCCAGTGGATTCAGGCGATCGCGGGCGCGCATTGGGAGGCCGTCGTGCCCCCTGAGCATGCCGCCGCCCATGTCTGGGTCGTGACCCGCCACGAGATCGACTATCGCGGCAATGTCGTGGCGGGCGAGACGGTGACGGCCGAAACCTGGGTGCCCGACCCGCCCAAGGGCGCGCGCTTCAACCGTCATGTCCGCTTTCTGGGCGCGGACGGACAGGTCAAGGTAGAGGCGGTGACGACCTGGGCCTTGATCGACCGCGCCACCGGCCGCCTGCTGCGCGTCACGCCCGAGATCGCCGCGCCCTTCTTTCGGCTTTGACCGCAAGAAGCGGGACGCATCCTCGCCCCGGTTGGGCTAGGCTTGGTCCATGTTGAGCGAATGCACCATGGCCTCGCCGGTGGGCGAGCTGACCCTTGTGGCGAGCGAGCAGGGCTTGCGCGCGATCCTCTGGGCCGAGGAGCGCGTGGGGCGGGTGCCCCTGCCCGAGCGGCAGAGCGATCCGGCGCATGCCATATTGGCCGAAGCGGTGCGCCAGCTGACCGACTATTTCCACGGCGGGCGGCGCGATTTCGACCTGCCGCTCGACCCCGTCGGCACCGATTTTCAGAAGGCCGTGTGGACCGGGCTCAACGCCATCCCTTATGGCGAGACGCGCAGCTATGCCGCGCTCGCCGCCGCGATCGGGCGGCCCGGCGCGTCGCGCGCGGTGGGGGCGGCCAATGGCCGTAATCCGCTGTCGATCGTCACACCGTGTCACCGGGTGATCGGCGCGAATGGCACGCTCACCGGCTTTGCGGGTGGGCTGGCGATCAAGCAGTGGCTGCTGGCGCACGAACGCGGCGAGCCGACACTGGCGCTGGCATGAGCTATCCACCGCGGGCCTTTCGCGAGACGCGGGCGGAGGTGCTGCTCGATGCGGTGGCGGAGATCGGGCTGGCATCGCTGATCGTCGTCCGGGACGGCGCGCCCGAGGCAGTGTCGCTGCCGATGCTGGCGGTCCGCGATGGCGCGGCCTGGGTGCTTGAGGGGCATGTCGCGCTCGCCAATCCCCTGTGGCGGCTGGCCGAGGACGATACGGCGGCGCTGGCGATCTTTCAGGGGCCGCACGCCTATGTCCATCCCGGCTGGTATCCGACCAAGCGGACCCATGGGAAGGTCGTGCCGACCTGGAATTATGTCGTGGTCCAGGCGCATGGTGTCCTGTCCGTCACGCGCGATCCCGGCTGGCTGGCGGCGCATCTGGCGCGGCTGACCGATGCGCGCGAGGCCGGACAGGCGGAACCCTGGTCGATCGAGGATGCACCCCCGGACTTCATCACCGGTTTGCAGCGCGGCATCGTCGGCCTGACGTTGCGTGTCGCGCGGCTGGAGGGGGTGTGGAAGATCGCGCAGCACCACCCGGCGCCGAACCGGCATGGCGTCATCGAAGGGCTGGCGGCGTCGCCTTCGCCGAACGATCGGGCGATGGCCGCGGTGATGGCCAAGGCCGAGCGCGACCGGGCGGCGTAACCCGGTGACAGGTGACGGCAATGTCACTGGCTGGGGGCGGTATATGGCCGTATCGGTCCCGATATCATGCCGTGTCGGAGACGCCGAATGCGCCTGTCGCTATCCTGCTTCGTGCTTCCTGCCGCCTTGTTGGCCGCGCCCGCGCTGGCGCGGACGCCCTGCTGTCAGAATCTGGGCGAGGTGCGGACCAATATCGACCGGATCGACGACCAGATCCTGCGCCTGATGGCCGAGCGGTCGCGCTATGTCGCGCAGGCTGGCCGCTTCAAGACTTCCGCCGCGACCGTCCGCGACGAGGCGCGCATCCGCCAGATTCTGACGCGCATCCGGGCCAAGGCGACGACGACGGGGGTGGACCCGGACGTGGCGGAAGCGACCTTCCGCGCGATGGTCGAGGGCTTCACCGCCGAGGAAGCGCGGCAGGTCGGGCACTAGAGAAGGATGACATGAGCTGGAATCGTCATTGCGAGCGTAGCGAAGCAATCCAGAGCGTCTTGCCCGGACACTGGATTGCTTCGCTACGCTCGCAATGACGGACTGGGTCAAACTGACGTCATCGCGCTCTAAATTCCTCTCCGTGCAGGGGGAGGAATCACGAAGGTTGGTCTTCGTCCCAGACGATGGCAATCGGCGCATCGATCCCCAGGACCGCATGGACAGGACAGGCCGCCGCCGCCGCTTCCAGCCTTTTGCGTTGCGCTGCATCGTACCGCCCCGGCACCCGCACCGTCACGCCCAGCGTCGTGATCCGGCGCGGGGCGTTGCCCATTTCCTTGGTGACGGTCGCGGTCGCACCGGCCAGGTCCAGCCCGGCGACCTGCCCCGCCATCGCCATGATGCTGAGCACGCAGCCGCCCAGCGACACCGACAGCAGGTCGCTGGGCGAGAAATGCTCGCCCCGTCCGCCCAGCGCCTGCGACGCATCCATGACCAGCACCGCGCCATTGTCGGGATGGGCAACATGGCAGCGCAGGCCGCCTTCATAATGAACGACGAAATCCGACATGAGGCTTACCCGCTATTCCTAAGGGCCGTGGCGATGCCGTTGATCGACAACAGGATGCCCTCGCCGATGCGCGGATCGTCCTCGCCCGCGCGGTGGCGCTTCATCAGTTCGATCTGCAGCAGGTTGAGCGGCTCGATATAGGGAAGGCGCAGGCGGATCGACGCCTCCAGCGCGGGGTTGTCGGACAGCAGCCGCGTCTGGCCGGTCACCCCCAGCAACCCGTCGCGCGCGCGGTGCCAGCCGTCATGGATGCGCCCGAAGATCGCGTCACGCAGCCTCTCGTCCTCGACCAGTCCGGCGTAGCGCCGCGCGATGCCGATATCCGACTTGGCCAGCACCATCTCCATATTGGCGAGTGTCGCGGCGAAGAACGGCCAGTTCCTGGCCATGTCGGCGAGCAGCGCCTTGTCCTCGAAATTCGCGATCGCGGTGCCGACCCCGAACCAGCCGGGCAGCATGACCCGCGCCTGTGCCCAGCTGAACACCCAGGGGATGGCGCGCAAATCCTCGATCGCGTCGGATTTCTTGCGGCTGGCCGGGCGGCTGCCGATCTTCAGCCCCGCGATTTCGGCGATCGGCGTCATCTGGCGGAAAAAGGTGCGGAAGCCCTCGGTGCCATAGACCAGGTCGCGATAGGTGGTGAAGGCGGTCGCCGACAACGCCTCCATCGCGGTGGTGAAGCGCGCGGTGTCGGCCACCGAGAGCTGGTCCGGCTCCAGGCTGGCGAGCAGCGTGGCCGAGGCCATGGCTTCCAAATTGGTCAGCGCCGAGTCGCGCGTGCCATATTTGCCCGCGATCACCTCGCCCTGTTCGGTGATGCGGATACGGCCCTGCACCGTGCCGTGCGGCTGGGCACGGATCGCGGCGAAGGCGCTGCCGCCGCCGCGCCCCACGGCCCCCCCCCGCCCGTGGAACAGCTGCATCCGAACGCCCGCCTCGTCGAAGACCGGACGGAAGGCGCTCGACGCCTTGGACAGCGACCAGGTGGAGGTGAGATAACCGCCATCCTTGTTCGAATCCGAATAGCCGATCATCACCTCCTGATGGCCCCGCGCGCGGACGATCGCGGCGATTTCGGGCAGCGCGAAATAGGCGCGCATGATCTCCGGCCCCGCCTCCAGATCCTCGATCGTCTCGAACAAGGGCACCGCCATGATCGCGGCGGTGGCGGGCGTGCCGGGGCGGTAGAGGCCGAACTCCTTCAGGAGAAGGTTGATCTCCAGCAGGTCGGACACCGACTTGCCCATCGACACGATGTAATTGGTGATGCACTTCGGCCCATAGGTGGCATGGGCATCGGCGGCGGCCTGGACGATCGCCAGTTCGGAGCGGGTCTCGTCCGAATAGTCGGCATAGCGGCTGACGAGCGGCCGGGCATTGGCGAGTTCGCGACGGAGCAGCGCGATGCGGGCATCCTCGTCCAACGCCAGATAATCCGCTTCGACGCCCGCGACCTTCAGCAGCTCGGCGACGACGCGCTCATGCACCGCCGAATTCTGTCGCAGGTCGAGCGTGGCGAGGTGGAAGCCGAACGTCTCGACCGCACGGATCAGCCGCCCGAGCGCCCCGCCACTGGCCAGCGCACCGTCGCCTTGGGCCGCCAACCCCCGCGCGATCGCGACCAGGTCGGTGCGTAAGCCCTTGGGATCGGGATAGGGCTCGCCGGTGAGGCGGCCGGGGCGGGGCGGGGTCTTGCCGGTCAGTTTCTGGTGCGTCGCGGCGAGGCGCGCGTAAATGCCCGACAGCGCGCGGCGATAGGGCTCATCCGATCGGCTCAGGGCCTCGTCGCCGCTCGCCTCGGCCAGCGCCAATACCGCCTCGTCCACCTCGGCATGTTCGGTCGAGATGGACAGCTCGGCCCCCAGCGCGTGCACCGCCTCGCAATAATGGGTCAGCACCGCATCCGCCGCCTGCGCGAGTGCGGTGGTCAGCGACTCGGCGGTGACGAAGGGATTGCCGTCGCGGTCGCCGCCGATCCACGAACCGGGGCGCAGGAAGGCGGGTACGCGCGTCCCGAACGCCTTGTCCCAACGCTGGTACAAAGCGGGCAGCACCGGCAGGAATACGTCGCGTAGGTAAGACAGCGCCGTCTCCACCTCGTCGGTGACATAGAGCCGCTCGCGGCGCAGCACGCGGGTCTGCCAGAGCAGCGCGATCTGGCGGCCGATCGCGGCCTCGACCTCGTCGCCATCGGGCGTCACGTCGCGGCCCGCATCGCGCATCGCCAGCAGTTCGGCGATGCGGTTGCGATGGTCGATCATGCTCTTGCGCCGCACCTCGGTCGGGTGCGCGGTCAGCACGGGCACGACCAATGCCTCGGCGAGCAACGCCATCGCCGCGTCGCGGTCGATGCCCTTGTCGGCCAGCGTCTCCAGCACCTGGGCCATGTCGGTGCCGGGCTCGCGCGCAATGCCCTGCCGATCCTCGGCCAGATTGGCGAGCATGGAAAACAGCATGAAGCCGCGCACGAAATCCAACGTCTCGTCGAGTGCGAGGCGTTCCAGTTGCAGGTCGACCGAGCCGTCCTCGCCCAGTCCGCGATAGCGATCGACCGAGGCCCGGCGGATCGCCTCCGTCGCCTCGAACAGCGCGTCGCCACCATAGCGGCGGATCACGTCACCCAGCTGGGAGCCCAGGAATCGGATGTCGGCATTGTTGGCGATCGGCGGGAGACTGGTCATGACCGCTATTGCTGCAACGCAATAGGGCAGTCGTCAACCGATTGCGCATGGTAATTTTGGTATAATATTAAGGCTTGTCGGGAGTCTGAAATTGCGTCGTGTAGTCGGATCAGCCACGATGGCTGTTCACCAACAGCAAAGGTTTTTTACAGAGGATTGATGTAATGTAATATCATTAATGCCATGCCGTCCATGCGGGTGTCGACGGTCGGGGCCGCCCCCAGGGGACCGCGACGGCATCCTGGCTATTCGGAAGAAGGACGGAACGATGTTCACCGACGAACTGGTACACAAGGCACTACAGACCTGGTGCGACAATGTGGTCGCGGTCGGCAAGGTTCATGCCGAAGGTGGCGATGTCCGGGCCTTCGCATCGCAGATCCTCAGCGACAATTACGATTACGACCAGGGCAAGGTCCTGTTCAAGCCGACCCTGACCTTCGGCGCGCATACCTTCCGCCCGACCAAGGAGGGAGCTTTGTCCTATTTCGTCGGTGGTAACGCGGCGTTTCCCGACGACAAGGGGTTCAAGCTGAAGCCATGGGTGAAGGTCTGGTACAGCAAGCTGGACTATATCCTGCATGGCGATCTGGCGATCGTGCAGTGCAATGTCCACTTCATCGGCGAGGACGACAGCCATATCTTCGTGAACAAGAGTTTCGTGTTCAAAGAATGTGATGACGGGAAGGTGCGCATCGTGCTGCACCAATCCTCCTTGCCCTATCAGCCCTGATGGCCCGGCGTGCGGTGGTCGTTCGGGTCGTGAGGCCCCGCGCACCATGGGAGCGATGCGTCGGATGACGGCCATCGGCATGGAGCGGCGGATCGCCATCGGCGGCGATAGCGCGTCGCTGGACCGGATCGTGCGGCCCGATGTCGCCCTGGCCATTTGGTGGCGGCCCATGCCCCAGACGCTACGGGCGGCGTTGCGCACCCTCGACCTGACCCTTGTCGACGATGTCGCGGTCGAGATCGATTTGGAAGGATCGATACAGGCCGTCCTGCGCACCGCCGGATATTCGGGGAGCGTGCTCGATCTCCTTGGCGCCGACGTGGACCGCCTCATCCGGCGTCATGCGGCGCTGACCGGGGAGGATCGCCAGCGGGTCCGGCTCTCGGTCATGGAGCGCGAGGCGGACGCGCGGTTCCATGCCGATTGCACGACATTCGGGCTGACCTGCACCTATATCGGCCCCGGACGGCAATGGTGCTGCGCCGAGGGGCAGGACGCCATCTATGAAGTGCCGACAGGGGCGGTGGGGGTGTTCAAGGGGCGGACGCTGCTCGACCCGCCGTTGATCCTCCACCGTTCGCCACCCGGCGGCCATCCCCGCCTGAGGCTGAGAATCGATCCGGTTCGTAGCGGTGATCCCGACCGACCGACGTCCGCCCGTCCCCAGGCCGATCCCTGCTGAACCGTTAGTTCGTATTTCCCGGCGCGCTGGTATTCGCGCCCGTCGCCACCGGATTGCTCGGCGTTGCCGGGCGTTCGGTGCGGGAGGCTTCGCGCTCTTCCGAGGTCACGGTGCCGTCGCGGTTCAGGTCCATCCGGTCGAAGCGGGCCAGCATGCCCTCGAAGAACTCACTCTCGGTGATCTCGCCGTCCTTGTTGCGGTCCAGTTCCCACAGGCGCGAATTGGTGGTGGGCATTTCGTCGGCGGTGATGATGTCGTTGCCGTCGCGGTCCAGTTCGCGGAAGCGGCGCGCCATCATGCTGCCGAAGTCGACGCGGGAGGTGACGGAGGGCGGCACGAAGCCCGCCTTGGCGGCTTCCCGGTCGGCCTCGGCGCGGTTTTCCGCCTTCTTGCCGCACGCGGTGGTGGTGGCGGCCAGTGCCATCAATCCCAGGCTCGTCAGGCCCCTTGCCCATCCACGCATTCGACACTCCCGGCTTCGTTACGCTTCCAACTCAACGT
Organism: Sphingomonas fuzhouensis; assembly: GCF_034659795.1. Classification (NCBI taxonomy): domain Bacteria; kingdom Pseudomonadati; phylum Pseudomonadota; class Alphaproteobacteria; order Sphingomonadales; family Sphingomonadaceae; genus Sphingomonas; species Sphingomonas fuzhouensis. Next base: position 217,200 of record NZ_JAXSQY010000005.1, on the reverse strand, counting down.
CCCAATAGAGCCAGTCGTGCCATGTTTCATGCAGATAATTGGGTGGGAAGCTGCGGCCATGTTCCTGTAAATGCCAGTTTGTCGGGCGGATCGGCTCGATATGCAGCGGCATTGCGGCCTGACGCGGGGTGCGCCCGCCCTTCTTCAGGTTGCACGGCGCGCAGGCGGTGACGACATTCTCCCAGGTCGTCCGGCCGCCTTGCGCGCGCGGAATGACATGGTCGAAGGTCAGGTCGCGATGCGATCCGCAATATTGGCAGGCGAAGCGGTCGCGCAGGAACAGGTTGAAGCGGGTGAAGGCTGGAAATTGCGACGGCTTCACGAATTGCTTGAGCGCGATGACCGAGGGCAGCTTGACCTTGGCGGTCGGGCTGCGCACCTCGCGCTCATAATGGGCGACGATATCCACCCGGTCGAGGAACACGGCCTTCACCGCGGTCTGCCAGGGCCAGACCGACAGCGGATAATAGGACAGCGGCGTATAGTCCGCATTCAGTACGAGCGCCGGACACGAGTCCGGGTGTCGGATCAAGTCGGGATGAAACACAGCTCCTCCCTTCGTGGTACGCCGACGCTCTTCGCGCAGGCGCGTGACATGGCTATGACACTCGGGCGTATGAGAACATGGGATGGGAATCGCGGTCAAGGGGCTGCGCGATGAGCGGAACGGCTCCCGTGACGCGGTTCGCGCCCAGCCCGACCGGGCGGCTGCATCTGGGCCATGCGCTGTCGGCGGTGCGCGCGTTCGATATGGCGCGAGGCGGGGGCGGGCGGTTCCTGCTGCGGATCGAGGATATCGACGGCACGCGCAGTCGGCCCGAGCATGTCGATGCCATCTTGCGTGATCTGGAATGGCTGGGGCTGGAATGGGACGATCTGTCCTTTCAGTCCGAGCGGCTGGACCTTTATGCGGCGGCGCAAGCGCGGCTGGCCGACCTTCTCTATCCCTGTTTCTGCACCCGCGCCGAAATCGCCGCCAGCCTGTCCGCGCCGCATGGGGCCACGCCGCTCTATCCGGGGACATGTCGTCATTTGTCGCCCGAGACGCGTGCTGCGCGGATGACCGAGCCGCATAGCTGGCGGCTGGACATGGCGCGGGCGGTCGAGCGCGCTGGGGCGCTAAGTTGGCATGACGCATATGGAGGGGAGGTCGCGGCCGACCCGCTCGCCGAAGGTGACGTGATCCTGGCGCGCAAAGATGCGCCCGCCAGCTATCATCTGGCGGTGACCGTGGACGATGCGGCGCAGGGCGTGACGGACGTGGTACGCGGAGTCGATCTGTTCGACGCGACGCATGTCCACCGGCTGTTGCAGGCGCTGCTGGGACTGCCGACGCCGTTCTATCACCATCACCCGCTGATCCTCGGCGCGGACGGCCAGCGTCTGGCCAAGCGGCACGGCGCGCCCGCGCTGGCGGCGATGCGTGAAGCGGGCAAGGACGGCCGTGCGCTCGCCGATGCGCTGCGCCGCAATATGCTTCCTGCTGGATTTCGGCTGGGGGAGGCGTAAGCTTCCGCCCATGACCATTTTTCTCGTGATCCTGCTGATCGCGGCGATGCTCGCCACCGTCGTCGCGCTGGTGCGCGGCATCGTCACCTTCATGCAGGAGGCCACGGCGGAGGCGAAGGGCGAGGGGCCGACCGCCTCCCAGCTGAAATCCAACCGGATGATGCAGCAGCGGATTTTCTTCCAGGCGCTGGCGATCACGGTCGTCGTGCTGTTGCTGTTCATGGCGGGGCGGACCTGATCCCTTGGTCAAGCTGACGAAAATCTACACCCGCACCGGCGACGAGGGCACCACCGGGCTGGTCGACGGATCGCGCCGGTCCAAGGCGGACACGCGCATGGTCGCGATCGGCGAGGTTGACGAGGCGAACAGTGCGATCGGCGTGGCGCTCTTGTCGATCGAGGGGCCGCTAGTCGAGCGGCTGACCATGATCCAGAACGACCTGTTCGATCTGGGCGCGGACCTCGCCACGCCCGGTGACATCGAGGGTGCGCTGCGCATCGTGCCCGAACAAGTCGCGCGGCTGGAGGCGGAGATCGACGCGATGAACGCATCGCTGTCGCCCCTGACCAGCTTCATCCTGCCCGGCGGCAGTGCGGCCTCGGCCCATCTGCATCTGGCGCGCGCCATCGCCCGGCGGGCCGAGCGCGCCGCCGTCGCACTGGCCGAGCAGGAGGCGACCAACCCGCCCGCGCTCGCTTACCTCAACCGATTGTCCGATTGGCTTTTTGTCGCCGCGCGCACGATGAACCAAAGCGGCGCATCGGACGTTCTTTGGGTTCCAGGAGGGGCGCGCATGGTACGGTAAAGGGCCGACCGGCCTCCCCATAATCCGGGGAGCGCCCAATGCCGACCCTCGTCCCGTCCTCCGCGGCGGCGCCGACGCCTGCCGATTCTCTTGCGTCCCGCTACCGCGCGGTGCGTGGCCTGACCCTGGCGCTGGCCGAGCCGCTGTCCGATGCCGATGCGACCGTCCAGTCGATGCCGGACGCCTCGCCCGCCAAGTGGCACATGGCGCATACGACCTGGTTCTTCGAAACCTTCGTGCTGCGCGACCATGTGCCGGGTTACGGCCTGCACGACCCGCGCTTCCCCTTCCTGTTCAACAGCTATTATGAGGCGGAAGGAAAGCGCCATGCGCGTCACCGCCGGGGCATGATTACCCGCCCGACGCTGGACGAGGTGCGGGCGTACCGCGCGCATGTCGACGCCGCGCTGTTGGCGGCGCTGCCCGACCTGCCTGCCGAAGCGCTGGAACTGGTCGCGCTGGGTTGCCACCATGAGGAGCAGCATCAGGAGCTGTTCGTCACCGACATCCTGCACCTCTTCTCCGAAAACCCCCTCGAACCCGCGCTCTATACGCCCGAGCCCAAGGCGCCCGTCGCGATGCCTGGTCCGATCGGCTGGATCGAGGGCAAGACGGGCATCGTCGAGGTCGGCCATGACGGGCAGGGCTTCGCCTTCGATTGCGAAGGGCCGCGCCATCAGGCGCTGCTCCAGCCTCATGCGATCGCCGACCGCACCGTCACCAATGCCGAGTGGATGCAGTTCATCGATGATGGCGGCTATCGCGACGCGCGGCTGTGGCTGTCGGACGGCTGGGCCTGGGCGAAAGGCGAGGGGATCGCCGCGCCGCTCTATTGGGAGCAACACGATAGCGGCTGGACCCGCTTCGGGCTGGACGGGCGGCGCGCGATCGACCCGGCCGCGCCGGTCACCCATGTCAGTTTCTACGAGGCGGACGCCTTCGCCACCTGGGCAGGCGCGCGCTTGCCGACCGAGTTCGAGTGGGAAGCCGCGGCCGCTGCGCATGACGCATCGGGCGGCAACCAGATGGACCGGGCCGGTGCGATCGAGCCGCGCCCCGCCGCCCAAGGCCCCGCCTTTTTCGGCGATGTCTGGGAATGGACCGGCAGCGCCTACCGCCCCTATCCCGGCTTCCACCCCGTCGAGGGGGCGGTCGGCGAATATAATGGCAAGTTCATGAACGGGCAGTTCGTCCTGCGCGGCGGCAGCTGCGCGACGCCGCGAGGGCATGCCCGCGCCTGTTACCGCAACTTCTTCTACCCCCATCAACGCTGGCAGTTCACCGGCGTCCGCCTAGCAAAGGACCTGTAATCATGCTGAAGCCCGAGATCGAGGACGGCCAGATGTCGCTCGCCGACCCTGCCTTTCGCGCCGACGTCCTGGCCGGGCTGGAGCGTCGCCCGCGTGCCATCCCCGCGCGCTGGTTCTATGACCGCCGAGGGTCCGAGCTGTTCGAGGCCATCACCGACCTGCCCGAATATTATCCGACCCGCACCGAGACCGCGATCCTGGAGTCGATGTGCCCCGATCTGGTCGCGCATGTCGGCAAGGGCCGCGCGGTCGTCGAGTTCGGTTCGGGCTCCTCGACCAAGACGCCGGTGCTGCTGCGCTGCGTCGCGCCGTCGGCCTATGTGCCGATCGACATTTCGGGCGACTTCCTGCGCGACTCCGCGCGCGGGCTGCAACAGGCGTTCCCGGACCTGCCGATCCATCCGCTGGAGGGCGATTTCATGCGCCCGCTGACGCTGCCCGCGATGGTGGCGGATGCGCCCAAGCTGGGTTTCTTCCCCGGCTCGACCATCGGCAACATGACGCCCGCCATGGCGACCGACCTGCTGCGCGCGATGCGTGGCTCGCTGGGCGAGGGGGCGATGCTGCTGATCGGGATGGACCGGACCAAGCCGAGCGACGTGCTGGTCCCCGCCTATGACGATGCGCAAGGGGTGACGGCGGCGTTCAACCGCAACCTGCTCGACCGGATCAATCGCGAGCTGGACGGCACCATCCCCGTCGACGCCTTTCGCCACCGCGCGATCTGGAATGACGACCGCTCGCGCATCGAGATGCATCTGGCGGCGGAGCGCGATGTCGACTTCACCATCGAGGGGCGCCCCTTCGCCATGGCGGCGGGCGAAACCATCCATACCGAGAACAGCCACAAATATGGCCCGCGCGATGCCAAGATCCTGTTGCGCGCGGGCGGCTGGACGCCGATTGCGCAGTGGAGCGATCCGGACGAACTCTTCGCCGTCTATCTAGCCGAAGCACAATCGGCTCGGCTCGCGCCATGAACGGTCCGGCGTGATAATATGACGCCAATGTAATTTTTGTTAAAGTGATGGGTCTTTTTCAGAGGTCGCGGCGTTTCGCTTCCGGTTTGGCCAAGGCTTCGCGTCATAAGAAGTCAACGGTCCCGCCCCACGAAAAGTTCTTCTGACCGTTACGCAATAACAGAAGAGTGTCTTCGTGGTTCCTTATCGGGAGGAGCATGATGACGGAAAGCGCACAATTGCTCGATGCGTTCGACGCACGGGCCCAGCGCCGCGATCAGCGGCGCGACTTCTTCAAACTCGCGATCGGGGCGGCCGCTGCCGGAGCGACCGCCTTCACCCTGACCAGCAAGGCCGGGGCACAGGCGGCGATCACCGACACCGATATCCTGAACTTCGCGCTGAACCTCGAATATCTCGAGGCGCAATTCTATGCCTATGCCGCCAACGGTACGGGCCTGCCCGCCAGCCAGCTGACGGGAACGGGCACGCAAGGGGCGGTGACCGGCGGTGTGGCGGCCAATTTCGGCGACGACAGGATCGTCCAGGCCTATGCCCGCGAGATCGCGGCGGACGAGGCCGCGCATGTCGCCTTCCTGCGCACCGCGCTGGGCAGTGCGGCGGTGGCGCAACCCGCCATCAATATCTCGGGCGAGCCCGGTGGCCCGTTCGACACGGCGGCCCGCGTTGCCGGAGTCATCAAGGACGGGCAGACGTTCAATCCCTATCGCTCGGCCAATGAGTTTCTGCTCGGCGCGTATATCTTCGAGGATGTCGGCGTGACCGCCTATAAGGGCGCCTCACCGCTCATCAGCAACAAGACCTTCCTTCAGGCCGCGGCAGGCATCCTGGCGGTCGAGGCCTATCACGCCTCGATCGTGCGCACGACGCTTTATGCGCGGGGCTATGATCCCACCAATCCGCAGCAGTCGCTGATCGATGCCGCGGGCCTGATTTCCAGCCTGCGCGACAGCGTCGACGGCTCGACCAAGCTTGACGAGGGGATCGCACGGACCACCATCAACAATCAGTTGGTGGCCAATATCGTGCCCGCCGATTCCAGCGGTATCGTGTTCAGCCGGACGCCGGGCCAGGTGCTCAACATCGTCTATCTGAACAAGGCGGCGGCGACGCTTGGCGGGTTCTTCCCGGCCGGTGTCAACGGCACCCTGCGCGCCAGCGTGGCGAACTAATCCCCTTTTTCCTCCTCTGGAGAGGATTTTCCTCATGAGCGAAGAACGCTTCATTCTCGATGTGATCGAAGAAGCCTCGGCCAAGCGCCGGGCCGATCGCCGCCGTTTCATGCGCATGGCCGCAGGCGCGGGTGCGGTCGGGGGCCTGGCGATGCTGGGTGCCTGCAACAATGACGATAACGATGTCATCGTCGTGCCCACGCCCACCCCGACGACGACCCCGACCGGTTCGGTCACCGACGCCGATGTGCTGAACTTCGCGCTCCAGCTCGAATATCTGGAAGCGCAATTCTACAGCTATGCCGCGTTCGGCACGGGCCTGTCCTCGTCGCTGCTCGGCGGCACGGGCACGCAAGGATCGGTCGCGATTAACACCAGCGCGTCGGGCGGCGCGGGTCAGCCCCGTCAGGTCCAGTTCCAGGACCCGATCGTCGCGCAATATGCGCGCGAGATCGCCTATGACGAGATCGCGCACGTCACCTTCCTGCGCAACGCGCTGGGCAATGCGGCGGTGGCGCAGCCGTCCATCAACCTGTCGGGCGACGCCAATGGCGCCTTCACCGCGGCGGCACGTGCGGCCAATGTCGTCGGCGGCAGCGCGACCTTCGACCCCTATGCGTCGGACGAGGCCTTCCTGCTCGGCGCGTTCCTGTTCGAGGATGTCGGCGTCACCGCCTATATGGGCGGCGTCACCCTGCTGACCAACAAGACCTATATCGAGGCGGCGGCGGGCATCCACGCAGCCGAGGCCTATCATGCCGGTCTGGTCCGCACGACCCTGTACCGCAAGGGGGTGAGCACGACGACGCCCATCTCCAACCCCTTGCCGCTCACCAGCTCGGCGCAGATTCCCGGCGGGGCGCTGATCCCGGCGGCGGGGGCGATCTCGGACGCGCGTGACAGCCTGGACGGCTCGGCCGATCTGGATCAGGGCATCGTCGCGACTGTCAACGGTGCGCAGGTGGCGAACCTCGTCCCCGCCGATTCCAACGCCATCGCCTTTACCCGCACGCCGGGCCAGGTGCTGAACATCGTCTATCTGAACAAGGCGGCGGTGACCGGCGGCGGCTTCTTCCCCAGCGGGCTGAACGGCAACGTCCGGACCAGCGCCGCCAGCGGCTGAACCCTCTCCCTCCCAAGGGTTCCTTGCCCCGATCGGTCGCTAGTCCCCTGGCCGATCGGGGCTTTTTTTGACGTTCGTCCCAGCGATAGGGCGTGCCGCGCAAAACCGCTTCTTATCCGCCGCAATTCCGCTTATGCAGGGGCCATCCCCGGGGGAGCGCTGGCCTGCGCTTGAGAGGGGGGCAAGAGCCCCCGACCCGCTGAACCTGATCCGGCTGACACCGGCGTAGGGAGGGAGCGGCCCCATCTCTCATGGTCCGTTTCCTCCGCATGGAGTGGACGACTATGGCAGATATTCCCGCAAAGGCCGAGATCGGCGTGACCACCGGCCCCATTCGTGGCTCGAAGAAGATTCACGTCGGCCCGCTGAACGTCGCGATGCGCGAAATCCATCTCGACCCGTCCTCGGGCGAGCCGCCGTTGCGCGTGTACGACACCAGCGGTCCCTATACCGACCCGACCGCGCGCATCGACATCATGGGCGGTCTGCCGCAAATTCGCCGCGCGTGGATCGAGGCGCGCGGCGATGTCGAGGCCTATGACGGCCGCGAAATCCGCCCCGAGGATAATGGCCAGCTCGGCCCCGACCGTTCGGGCGGCGTGCCGCAATTCCCGCGCACCGGGCTGAACCGTCCGCTGCGGGCGAAGCCCGGCATGAACGTCAGCCAGATGCACTATGCACGCCGGGGTATCATCACGCCCGAAATGGAATATGTCGCGACCCGTGAGAATCTGGGCCGCGAGATGCTGCGTGAGTATGTCCGCGACGGCGAGAGCTTCGGCGCGGCGATCCCCGATTACGTCACGCCCGAATTCGTCCGCGACGAAGTGGCGCGCGGCCGGGCGATCATCCCCAACAACATCAACCACCCCGAATCCGAGCCGATGGCGATCGGCCGCAACTTCCTGGTCAAGATCAACGCCAATATCGGCAATTCGGCGGTCGCCAGCAACGTGGCGTCCGAAGTCGACAAGCTGGTCTGGTCGATCCGCTGGGGCGCGGACACGGTCATGGACCTGTCGACGGGGCGCAACATCCACGACACGCGCGAGTGGATCATCCGCAACTCGCCGGTGCCGATCGGCACGGTGCCCATCTATCAGGCGCTGGAAAAGGTTGGCGGTATCGCCGAGGAGCTGACCTGGGAAATCTTCCGCGACACGCTGATCGAACAGGCCGAGCAGGGCGTCGACTATTTCACCATCCATGCGGGCGTGCGCCTGCCCTACATCCCGCTGACCGCCAAGCGCGTCACCGGCATCGTGTCGCGCGGCGGCTCGATCATGGCGAAGTGGTGCCTGGCGCATCACAAGGAGTCGTTCCTCTACGAACGCTTCGACGAGATCACCGAGATCATGAAGGCCTATGACATCGCCTATTCGCTGGGCGACGGCCTGCGTCCCGGTGCGATTGCGGATGCCAATGACGAGGCGCAGTTCGCCGAGCTCTACACGCTGGGCGAGCTGACCAAGCGCGCCTGGGCGCAGGACGTGCAGGTCATGATCGAAGGCCCCGGCCATGTGCCGATGCACAAGATCAAGCAGAATATGGACAAGCAGCTGGAGGCGTGCGGCGAGGCGCCCTTCTACACGCTCGGGCCGCTCACGACGGACATCGCGCCGGGTTACGACCATATCACCAGCGGCATCGGTGCGGCGATGATCGGTTGGTACGGTACGGCGATGCTCTGCTACGTCACGCCCAAGGAGCATCTGGGCCTGCCCGACCGTGACGACGTGAAGGTCGGCGTCGTCACCTACAAGCTGGCCGCCCACGCCGCCGACCTGGCCAAGGGCCACCCGGCCGCCAAGATGCGCGACGACGCCCTGAGCCGCGCCCGCTTCGAGTTCCGCTGGCGCGACCAGTTCAACCTGTCGCTCGACCCCGACACGGCGGAATCCTACCATGACCAGACGCTCCCGGCGGAGGGCGCCAAGACCGCGCATTTCTGCTCGATGTGCGGCCCGAAATTCTGCTCGATGAAGATCACGCAGGAAGTGCGCGAGTTCGCGGCCAAGCAGAACGCGCCGGTAGAGACCTTCGTTGCGGCGGAGGATGCCGAGGCGGGGATGCAGGAAATGAGCGAAAAGTTTCGCGAGAAGGGCGGGGAGGTTTACCTTCCGGCGGAGTGATGCTGTTTGATCAGTCTGAATCAGACAACATTGAATGCCGCTTTTCAACGGATTGATATTTGGCCGGAAGGGGAGCCCCTTTCGGCCAATATCCTATTCCCTTCAGATTCAAGAAGCGCTTTGAACGCCAAAGGTTTGTACCAAAAACTTTGGTTTTGTCCGTGCCTGGAAAATGAAATCCTTGGGTTTCTAGCCGCTCCATAAGCTCACTGCGCGATAATGGTTTGCCCGCCTCGATGATCAGCGCTTCGGCCGCATCCATTACGTTTTTGAGCTGTGCGCCCGTCAAGCGGTGACGTGTGGCCGCAGGCTCCTCAAGAGATAGCTCATAATTAGCTGGCTTTGCGCCGTTGAGAGTGCGAGCCTCGAGTCGAAGATAGTCCGCAATCAGGTTTTCCACCAGTTTGAGTTCCTGGCGGAGTCTCTCTCGGCGTTCATATGCTTGGCGCAGAAGCTCGTCCATGCTCAATCCCTCGCAGCCAATGCCTAATAATGACTAAAAGTCACATCTTGCAAGATTTGGACTCGAAAGAGTGTTGACGTGAGTGCTTCATGATGTATGTATGAGTCGGGTTATCAGAATCTTAAGGAGTGCCCGAGAGTTTTGCATGGGAGCCCGGCAATGCCGGAGGAGCGAAGAGGGCCGACCTTTCGGTCGGCCTCCCCGATGTCTCAACGTCGGAGCGACGCGAAACCTCTTTGGTTGCACATTGAGAATCGCACGCTCCGACGGTTGGGTCAACCCCAATCCATTCACGGAGACGTTCCATGGCCGATCAGGCAATGCGTGACGACGGCAAGACGTATATCTTCCGTCAGTGCATCACGCTTCGGAACGGGAAGCGGATTTGTAAGCCCAATGGGCAAGCATTTCGTATCCCGGTGAACGATAACGACAACAAGTAAAATGTTGAGCCGACGTCGTATGGCGTCGGCTCAATAATGATACCGGCACTGCGCCACTTGCAGCACCTGCTCGTCGCCACTGCCCGCCACGCGGTACACCAGCCGATGCTCATGGCTGATCCGGCGCGACCACCAGCCTGACAGGTTGCCGCCCAGCGGTTCGGGTTTGCCGGTCCCCTTGAACGGGTGACGTCGGCATTCTTCGATCAGGGCATTGAGCTTGGCGAACAGCTTCGCGTCATGAGCATGGAGGTCGAGATACTCGGCCCATGATCGTGACGAGAACTGGACCTTCACGGCTGGATAAGATCGTGCGTTTCGCCGCCGCCCGCTTCCAGCTCGGCGATGCTTTCCAGCAGGCGCTGGGCGTTCTTGGGCGAGCGCAGCAGGTACAGCGTCTCTTCGATCGAGGCCCATTCGCTGGCCGAGATCAGCACGGCCCCTTCACCCCGCTGGCGGGTGATCGCCACGGGCGCGCGGTCGGCGACGACCTTGTCGATCATCGCCTTTAGATTCTCGCGCGCTTCGGAATAGGAGACGGCCTGCATACAACTGAAGTTGTACAACCATCTGTCCAATGTCAAGGCTCACCGCTTCCGCACGAACTCCGCGCGCAGCACCAGGCCCTTGATCCCGTCGAACTTGCAGTCGATTTCCTGCGCGTCGCCGGTCAGGCGGATTGACTTGATGAGGGTGCCGCGCTTCAGCGTCTGGCCGGCGCCCTTGACGGTCAGGTCCTTGATCAGCATCACCTGGTCCCCGTCGCTCAGCACATTGCCGACCGAGTCGCGCACAACGACCGCCTCGTCGCTCGCCGCACCGGCCTTGGCCGCGGCGTCGGCGGCGCTGATCCATTCGCCGGTCGCTTCGTCATACACATATTCGTCGTCGGCCATCGCCCTTGTCCCTTGTCTGATCGGTGGAATGGCGGGCGCTATGCGCGCTCCGTCTAAATGATGCCAGTGTGATTACAGATGGGCGGCACCCGGAATCAGGACAGTGGCGGCAGCGCCCAGTCGATCGGCGGCTGGCCATGCGCGGCCAGAAAGGCGTTGGCCTTCGAAAAGGGCTTCGAGCCGAAAAAGCCGCCCCGCGCCGACAAGGGCGAGGGGTGGACCGAGGTCAGGACATAGTGCCGCCCCGCGCCCATATCGCGGACGAAGCCCGCCTTTTTCTGGGCATAGGCGCCCCACAGGATGAAGACGACCGGCTCGGGCTTGGCGGCGACGGCGCGGATCACGGCGTCGGTGAACCGCTCCCACCCGCGCCCCTGATGCGAGGCGGCCTGGCCCATGCGCACGGTCAGCACCGAGTTGAGCAAGAGCACCCCCTGCCGCGCCCAATGGTCGAGCAGACCGTGGGAGGGCGGCGCAATGCCCAGGTCGGTCGCCATCTCCTTGTAGATATTGACCAGGCTGGGCGGCGGGCGGACGCCGGGCTGGACCGAGAAGGCCAGGCCATGCGCCTGCCCCTCGCCATGATAGGGGTCCTGCCCCAGGATCACGACGCGCACCTGATCCAGCGGCGTCAGGTCCAGCGCGCGGAACCATTCGGACGGGCGGGGAAAGACACGCTGCCCGCCTGCGCGCTCCTCGGCGAGGAAGGTCTTCAGTGCCTTCATATAGGGCTCGTCGAACTCGGGCTGCAGCACCGACAGCCAGCTTTCGTGAAGGCGAATGTCACTCATAAAAACCTCATGCCGTTCACCACCGAAACGCGCAACCGCATCCGCCGACGATCGTTATGCAAGCGATACGGTCGCTCTCCCGGTGGCCGCCAATAGGAAGGAACTGGATCATGCAGCGTTCGACGATTCTGCTGGCCGTCATGGCTGCCGCGCTCCCGCTGGCGGCCTGTGGGTCGCACGAAACGGCCAACAACAGCGCGGCGGCGGCGGCGACCAGCAACGGCACCGAAATGAGCGCCGATGCGCTGGGCGCCAAGATCCGGGCCCTTCCCGAGGGTCAGCGCCGCGGCGTCCTGTTCCGCGCGATCCGTGACGCCGGGCCGAACGGTGCCAGCTGCCAGTCGATCACCGCGATGAAGGAAATCGCGCCGGTCAACGGCAACCCGACCTGGGATGCGGTGTGCGACGACACCACCCAGTGGACGATCGTGCTGACCGCCGACCAGTCGGCCAGCGTCACTGGCCCCGGCCCCATCACCATCAAGAAGTGAGCCGGACAGGGGCTCGACCGTCACCGTCGGGGATGGTCGAGCCTCGCTAGCGTCGCGGGGTCGTCCTGCCCGTCGAAAAAGCGTTCGAGCGCTTGGCGAAACGGGGTGGGATCGTCAGCGACGGCGGCGAACAGGGTCAGCGACGATCGCAGCTTCATTGCATCGATCCCGCCGAACACCGCCTCGGCCGAACCGGGCGCGGCCATCGCGGCGGCCACCAGCTGATGCAGGCGGGGGCCGAGCAGCGGATGCGCCAGATAGGCCCGCGCCTCGTCGCCATCGGCGATCGCATAGAATATCGCGGTGGGGCTGCGACCCAGCCCCGCAATCTGCGGGAAGATGTACCACATCCAATGGCTTTGCTTCCGCCCCGCGCGCAGTTCGGCCAGGGCGGTGGCGAAACTGTCCCCCTGGGCCTCGACAAAGCGGGCCAGCGCGGCATCATGGGGCGGTGGGCGTGTCATGCACGGGCAACCGGCCGCGCGGTCAAAGCGTTCCCGCCATCACGAGATTCGTCAGGAGAGAGAGATGCGCCGTTTCGCCTTCCTTGCCCCTTTGGCCCTGCTCGCGCTGTCGGCCTGTGGCGGTCAGGGTGAGGATGCCGACTCGGATGTGGCTCCTGGCAATTTCACACCGCCGGGCACGGCGCGTCCCACCCCGATCGCGGGGGTGGCGCAGGTCAATCCGCTGACCGCCTATATCGGCCATTATCCCAATGATGCGGTCGGCGGCGTGACCTTCTTCGACCGGACCGAGGTGGCGACCGCGCTGCACGAGGCGGTGGGCGACCAGAAGCTGATCCAGCGGATCATCTCGCGCGGCGCGGTGACGGTGCCGATCTTCCGCCAGGGCGAACAGGGGATCGCCGCGCATGGCTGCACCCCGCATGACTGCGCCGACAATAACTGGACGGTCGAGTTGGACCTGAAAACGTCCAAGGCGCGGGTCTGTTATCACGACCGCGATACGATGGGCGACCGCAGCCACTGGTATATGGGCGGCGCGCCCGTGACCCAGCCGGGGGAATGCGCGCAGGAGTGAGTTCAAAAACTCCTCCCCTGTAAGGGGAGGGGGACCAGCGAAGCTGGTGGAGGGGTGTCCCCTATCGAGAGCGGGACAACCCTCCGTCAGGCCTGACGGCCTGCCACCTCCCCTGCAAGGGGAGGAATGGCTTCAGAACGTGTAGGCCACACCCAGCGCACCCAGCCACTGGCTGCGCGAGCCGACCTGCGACACGATCGGGCTGTCGGCGAAATTGCCGAGTTCGCGGCCATAGGTCACGCCGCCGACCAGCTTCCATCCCTTCAGCAGATTGCCGGTGATCGAATAGGTGGCAAGGCCCCCGACCGACCAGTCCTTCCACCCGGCGCGGGCGTTATAGACGGGCAGGCCGCTCGCCGCGCTCTGTTCGGGGGTGATCGAGAAATAGCGGCGGGCATAGCCGCGCCCGGCATGTTCGGCGGTGGCGAACAGGCCGACCGCCGCCTTGGTCGACAGCGGGGTGAAGTAATTGACCGAAGGCTGCCAGATGCCGCTGTCGTGCACGCCGGTCACGTCATGACGATAGCTGACCGAGACGGAGAGCCGGTCATAGGGGCTGGTGATGACGCCGATCTTGCCGATACCGACATAGCCGCCCAGCTCGACCGCCGCACCGATCTTGCCCAGCGCCGCGACCTGCCGGTTGCCGATCCCCGACGTCGTGGTGCGATCGAGATTGACGACGCCGATCGGCCCCGCCTGAATATCCCAGTCCCGATTGGCCTTGTCGCCGATCAGGTCGACCGACAGGCGGTTGCCGATATAGGTGATGGTGTGCCCGTCGATATAGGCGAGCGCGGCGGGCGCGGGCGAAAAGGAATAGTCCTTCGACCCCTCATAGCGCGGCAGATAGGCCGCACCCAACCCGACCGTGATCGTATTCTTGCCCAGCTGGCCCGCCATCTCGGCGGCGGCAGGGTTGCTGGACGGCGAGGCGTCCTGCGCAAAGGCGGGGGCCGACAGGGACAGTGCGCCCAAAGCGATCAGCGGGGCGGAAACGCGCGGAGATAGGCGCAAAACGGAAAACTCCCTGAATCAGTTATCCGAAATGCAACGCGACGGTAACGATTTCGCTCCGGCGGATTGTGTCAGAATATGTACCGCATCCTGATCTGTTGTGTTTCGGCAACAGAATCCACGGTGAAGCGCGCCGCCGAAAAGCGCGGCGGGCCGAAGCGGATCACCGGGTTGCGCGAAAAGCCGAAGCCCTCGCGCGGAATGCCCGCCAATGTGTCGAGCTTGGCGTTGTTATTCTCGTCATGGATGACGGCGGCGGCGTAATTGCCATGCGGCAGGCCGTCGAGCCGGATGCCATGCTGTCCGGCGGGAACCGAACGGGTCAGCGCGCGGGCATCGTCGACGCATTGCGGGAAATTGTCGGGGTCGGCGGTCAGGCACAGCCGGATCATCCCCTTGGCCGAGCGGAGCTGGTCGATCCCGATGTCCAGCCGACTAACCGGCGCGGCGCTCATCAGCGGCAGGGCGGCCAGCAGCAGCGCCAGCCCCCGTGCTCGCCGCCCGGCGCGCGGCCTGCGCATGGGCGCGCTCGAAATCGCCGAGCCCCCGGTCGGTGCCGCATAGTCGATCCCAGAACCGGAAATAGAGTCCATAATTGCACCCATATTGCTCATGATGCCGTTGATGATGGCTTGCGGTGATGAGCCACCCCCCCAGGTGCCCCTGCCACAGGAATCGCGGGAAAATCTCCCATCCCATATGGTTGGTCACGCCCATAACGGTCATGATGGTCAGCACCAAGCCGAGCGCGGCGATGTGAATCGGAATCAGAAAGACGAGTAGCGGAATTACCACAGCGCCGGTCACCGCCTCGATCGGGTGAAACGCCATTGCGGCCCAGGCGGTCGGCGGGCGGCTGGCATGGTGAACGGCATGCGCGGCCTTGAAGACCGCCGGGCGGTGCATCCAGCGATGCGTCCAGTAGAACCAGGTGTCGTGCGCGATCAGATAGAGCAGCACCGAGACGGGGGCGTACCATAGCGGCCAGGCGTGGATATCGGCGTAGATCCGCGTCCAACCCCGATTCTGCCAGCCCCAGGCGACGATCCCGGCGGGCACGCCGTAGATGGCGGCGGAGGCGAGGCTCCACCAGATTTCGCGACGAATCTGCGGGTCGAGCCCGGCATAAAGGTTCGGATGCCGCGCCTTGGTCGCCAGCGCGAACGCCCCCGAGGCGAGCAGATAGCGGACACCGACGATCAGCGTCATGGCGATGGCGGACAGGATCAGGGCAAGCGTCACGACGGACAGTGTAACCTATTGGGGGCGGGGCTTGAACCGCGAACGTCTGATCCTGGGCCTTTTGTTCGCGCAGAGGCGCAGAGAGGTTTGGATGGGCGTCGGCGTCGGCCACCCATTCGCCCGCTACCCGTGCCGCACCGTCGATGAAGAGAAGCGGCCTGTCGGCCCGGCGTGACACCTCCGCGTCTCCGCGCGAACGGAGGATGTAGCAGGTCTTTTATTCCTCCCCTGGAAGGGGAGGGGGACCAGCGAAGCTGGTGGAGGGGTGTCGCCCTATCGATGGCAGAACACCCCTCCGTCAGGCCTGACGGCCTGCCACCTCCCCTGCAAGGGGAGGAATAGACTGCGCGTCTAATCCCGGTGGAAAATCAAAATCGCCCGGTCATGATATGTCCCCTCGACCGGCGCGGCATAACCCAGCTTCTCCGCCAGCCGGATCGACGCGGCATTGGCTGGATCGATGATGCAGCAGGTCCGCGTAATGCCTTGCCCGTCCGCCCAGTCCAGGATCGCGCGCATCGCTTCACCGGCATAGCCCTTGCCCTGCGCCGCCGGGGCCAGCGTCCACCCAACCTCCGGCACGGTCAGCTCCGGCGTGATCGCCCGCCGCGATTCCAGCAGGCCGATATCGCCCAGCACGCCGCCGGTCGCGCGGTCGCACACCACCCAGGCGCCGTATCCGAACACGCTCCACTGCCCGACCGACCGGAGCAGCCGAATCCAAACCTCTTCGCGTGGTCGGGGCTGGCCGCCGATCATGCCGTACACCGCCGGTTCTGCCCACATCGCCGCCAGCGCGTCGAGATCGTCGGGGTGGTGGCCGCGTAAGACAAGCCGATCGGTGGTCAGGGTCGGGGCGCTCATGCCCCGCAGCTTAGCCTGCGTCGCGGATCACCGCCAGAAACGCCTCGCCGTAAGCATCGAGCTTGCGCGCACCGATCCCGGACAGCAGCGACAGTGCCGCCCGGCTGGTCGGCCGCTGCGCCGCCATGTCACGCAGCACCGAGTCGTGGAAGATGACATAAGGCGGCACGCCCGCTTCCTGCGCCAGCTCGCGGCGCTTGGCGCGGAGTGCCTCGAACAGCGGATTGTCCGCCGGGTTGGCGGCGACGGGGGCGGCCCGACGCCCCTTCTTCTCGCGCTTGGGCGGCACGACCAGCGATAGCCGCGCCTCGCCCTTGATGAGCGCGCGCGCGGCGGGGCCGAATTCCAGGCCGCCATGAGGATTGGTGCGCAGTGCATCACGCAGCAACAGCGCGCGGTGGACGGGCTTGAGCAGCGCCACCTCGTCGCCCGAGACGATATTCCACACCGACAAAGCCTCATGCCCGTTCATCAGGCTGCGCTCGGTCGACTGGCCGGTCAGCACCTGCTCGATATACCCTGCGCCGAACATCTGGCCGGTGCGGAATACCGCCGACAGGAATTTCTGCGCCACGGTCGTCGCATCGACCGCGTCGGGGCTGCCGAGGCAATTGTCGCAATTGCCGCAATCCTCGGCCAGCTCCTCGCCGAAATGGCGCAGCAGGATGCGGCGGCGGCATCCGCCCGTCTCGACCAGTGCGCCCAGCGCGGCCAGCCGCGCGCGCTCGCCCGCCTGCCGCTCGGGATCGACCTCGGCCATGCGCTGGCGGGCGCGGGCGAAGTCCTCGGCGCCCCAGAAGAGGTGGGCGACCGACGGATCGCCGTCGCGGCCCGCGCGGCCCGTTTCCTGATAATAGGCCTCGATCGATTTCGGCAGGCCCGCATGCGCGACGAAGCGGACATCGGGCTTGTCGATCCCCATGCCGAAGGCGACGGTGGCGCACATCACCATGTCTTCGCTGGCCACGAAATCGGCCTGGTTCTTGGCGCGCACCGCCGGGTCCAATCCGGCATGATAGGCGCGCACCGGGCGGCCGGTGCGGGCGAGCGCCTCGGCCAGCTTCTCGGTGGCGGCGCGGGTCTGGGCATAGACGATGCCGGGGCCGGGCGTATCGGCGACCACCCGCGCGATCTGCAGGTTCACATTCGCCTTGGGGGAGATGGCATAGCGGATATTGGGCCGGTCGAAGCCCGAGACGATCATCCCCTCGGTGGGAATGCCGAGCTGCTTGGCGATGTCGGCGCGGGTATGCGCATCGGCGGTGGCGGTCAGCGCGAGCCGGGGCACGTCCGGGAACGCATCCATCAGCGGTTCGAGCAGCCGGTAATCGGGACGGAAGTCATGCCCCCATTCGCTGACGCAGTGCGCCTCGTCGATCGCGAACAGGCTGAGCGGCGCGGAGGCCAGTAACTCGCGGAAATGCCCCGATGAGGCGCGCTCGGGCGCGACATAGAGCAGGTCGAGCTGGCCGTCGCGGAAGCGCGCCACCGTTTCGGCGCGATTCTGGTCGACGCTGGTCAGCGTGGCGGCGCGGATGCCGACCGCTTCGGCCGCGCGCAGCTGGTCATGCATCAGCGCGATCAGCGGGCTGACCACGACGCAGCAGCCATCCATCATCACGGCGGGAAGCTGGTAGCAGAGCGACTTGCCCGCCCCCGTCGGCATGACGGCCAGCGTGCGCTGCCGTGCGAGCACGCGGTCGACCACCTGTTCCTGCACGCCCCGGAACTGGCTGTACCCGAAAACTTCGTGGAGCTTGGCAAGGGGGTCGGCGACCATCGCCGTGCATGTAGCGAGCCCATGGGGGCGGGGGAAGGGCGGGGGTGCGATTGACCGCGGCCGTCCGGCGGCCCCGGCCTCTTTTCGCTCCGTCCCTTAAACCGGCGACATCCGGAAACATCTGCGTCTTGCGGGGTTTTCACGCTCCATCATCCCGATCCCCAAGAGGAGATGTTTCATGAACACCGATACGATCAACGGCGCGGCCACCGACTTCGGCGGACAGGTCAAGCAAGGGCTGGGCGCCGTGCTGGGCGACAAGTCCATGCAGGCCGAGGGCAAGGGCGAGCAGCTGAGCGGCAAGACCCAGAAGGTGTTCGGCGATGCCAAGGACAGCGTCGACCAGGCGGTCCGCCCGCTGCTGGATCAGGCGCGCCAGTTCGTGAAGGATCGTCCCTTCGCCTCGGCGGCGCTCGGCGGCGTGCTGGGCCTGGCGCTGATCAACACGCTGCGCGGCAAGTAACGTGCGGCGACGGCGCGGGCGGCTTATCCGTCCGCGCCGTCCCACCGTCATTTGGGCAGCTTGATCGTCGGAGCGAGCCGTTCGAGCACGGTCTGCGCATCATAGGAATGCGGCGTGCTGGCCGTGACCGGCGTGTTCGACATCTTGATGATTGCCGTCGCCTGGTAATTGTCGATGGTGTTGATATCGACCTGATCGCCCCAAAGGGGACCATCGACCCAGGGCTGCCAGGTGCGCCAGCCGAACGGGCCATGATAGCGCCAGCTGGGCGCCCAATAGCCGCCCCAGCCATTCCAGCCGAAGCCGGGACCGGCGGGTTGCAGATCGGCATAGATATTTTCATCCAGCGCGTTGTCGCCCCGCTTCATGGTGAAGGTGCGATAGCCCTTTTGCAGGGTCAGCTGTGCCGCGCGGTAGAAGAGATAGCGGTCGACCGTGTCGCGCGACGTGACGCTGTTGCCGGTAAAGTTCACCTCATAGGTATCGGCGGACAATTGCCTGTCGCTATAGCCGGGCGTGTTGGCGCTGACATCGGCGGCGGGGTGGTAGGTCGTGGGCGTCGCGCATCCGGCCAGCGCGATCGAAAGGGCGAGGGCCGACGCGGCCAAGCCGCGACGCGCCAGGACAGTCAAAGCCATAGGACATACTCCTGTTTGCGATGGTCAATGCCGACGGATCGAGCGCGACCGTGCCGCGTCGCATGGGGGCTGCGCGACCGGAGCGGTTGGCCAACTATGTCGGCGGTTCGGCATGGTTCGGACCATCGGGCCTCGTCTCATCCATTCTTGGCGAAGAATGGATAAGGACATGGCGCGCCACAATTTACCGTATCGCCGGGCGATTGGTAAGTTGGCGTCACATGGTTCTGAACACGCCAGATGATTACGTGCCGATCTGCGAAGCGGAGATCAGCTATGGAAGCGCGATCTTCATGTCATTCCTGCTCTCCCTTTGTTGGAGGATGACTGCTTTGCTTGGGTGTGGTGAAAAATCCCGAACATGTCGCTCGGTTTCCGGGCGCTTCATTATCTTTTTGTAATGATCGCGCATATAATTGAAGCGGCGCAGGATTTTTTCCGGGCGGGGGCGGCACGCCCCGCGTCGGCATGGCATCAACCATGAGAAAAATTCCTCTTTGCCACCACCAAACATGCTTTGTCGGCGCTGCGTCGTCTGGATAGCGTCGCCTCCGGTGATCCGGCCGGTCTCCACAACCCATCAATGCATCTGCACTCACTTGTAGAGGAGATACGGATTTGTCGTGGTTCGGATGGATCGCCTGTCTGTCGGTAATCGGCCTTGGAATGGCGGACGCACCCGCTCGGAAACCGGTCGATATTCCCAAGGTTGAGCGCGAAGGCGTGTGGCAAGCGCCCGCCGGGGGGACGCAAATCCCGCTCTGGCCCGCCCATGTGCCGCTCGCCAGGCCCGATAGCGGCGATCATCCCGAGGCGACGGGCAATGGCTCTCCATTGGTGGGCGGGCGGAAATGGTATTGGGCCAGCTATATCACGCGGCCGACCATGACCCTGTACAAGCCGAAGGGCCGCAATACCGGCGCCGCGCTTCTCGTCATTCCCGGCGGCGGCTTCCACGCCGTGGCGACCGATCTGGAAGGCACCGAAATCTGCGACTGGGCGGTGCGGCAGGGGATCACCTGCGCGATGTTGAAATACCGGACGCCGCAGGTCTGGCCACGGGTCGACGGCCGGCAGCAGCGGCCCAAGATCCTGCTGGGCCTGGAAGATGCGCAGCGTGCGATGGGATTGTTGCGGCAGCACGCCTCGGCCTATGGGATCGATCCGCACAGGATCGGCGCGATCGGCTTTTCGGCCGGGGCCTATCTCGTGGCGGATATGAGCAACAGCTATGATCACACCTATCCGCCGACCGATGCGGCCGACCGGCAATCGCCGCGCCCCGACTTCGCCATCGTCGCCTATACCGCGCGGATGCTGGACAACAGCAAGGGCCGCAACAGCCTGGAGCTGCGCCCCTGGGTGACGATCAATCCGAAGGCGCCGCCGACCCTCATCATCCACGCCATGAACGATCCCACGGATAATATCCGCCAGCCCATGGCCTATGCGCTGGCGCTGAACGATGCGGGCGTGCCGGTCGACATGCGCGTGTATGCGCGAGGCGGCCATGCCTTCGGAATGCGGCCGACCGGCGATCCGGTGACGCGCGAATGGCCGGGGCAGGTCCTGCAATGGCTGCGCAACCTCCATATGCTGTAAAGCGGCAGGCGGCGGACGGGGCACGCCCAACCCGCTTGCCCCGTCCGGCCCCTTCGCCTAGCGCATGGGCCCATGAAGCGATTGGCCATTTACTGCGGGTCGGCGACCCCCTCCGACCCCCAATATATCGAGACGGCGCGCCAAGTCGGGCGTGGGCTGGCGGAGCGGGGGATCGGCGTCGTCTATGGCGGCGGGCGGCTGGGCCTGATGGGCGCGGTGGCGGATGCGGCGCTGGCGGCGGGCGGCGAGGTGATCGGCATCATCCCGCAGGCGCTGGTCGATGCCGAGGTCGCGCATCGCGGCCTGACCGAACTCCATGTCGTGCCCGGCATGCATGAGCGGAAGAAGGCGTTCACCGACCTGTCCGACGGCTTCATCACCATCGCGGGCGGCACCGGCACGATGGACGAGCTGTGGGAAGCGCTCAGCTGGGCGCAGCTTGGCTATCACGCCGATCCGGTCGGGCTGCTCAACACCGGCAGCTATTATGACCATCTCGTCGCCTTCTGGGACAAGATGGGCGAGGTCGGCTTCCTGCGGCCGCAGCACCGCGAGCTGCTGATCGTCGACACCACGCTCGACGGGCTGCTCGACCGGATGGGCGCGCATGTGCCGACCCAGCCGATCGTGCGCATGAACGCGGACGACCTGTGAGCGACACTGCCGCCCAGACCGAACGGGCGGCACTGGTCGCGGCGGCGCGGGAGTCGATCGCCAAGGGCTCGAAGAGCTTTGCGGCGGCGAGCCTGCTTTTCGACCCCGAAACGCGCGCGCGCGCCTGGCTGCTCTATGCCTGGTGTCGCCGCTGCGACGACATTGCCGACGGGCAGGATCATGGCCATGGCATGACCCGCGTCGCCGATGCGCCCGTGCGGCTGGCCGAGCTGACCGAAAAGACCGAGGCGGCGCTGGCGGGCCGGGTGGTCGGCGATCCGGCCTTCGATGCGCTGCGCGTCGTCGTCGCCGAGACGGGGATGCCGCATCGCTGGCCCCGCGACCTGATCGCCGGGTTCGCCCTGGATGCGCAGGACTGGCGACCGGAGACCGAGGACGATCTCTACCGCTATTGCTATCATGTCGCGGGTGTCGTCGGCTGCATGATGGCGGTGACGATGGGCGTCGCGCCCGATGACGAGGCGGTGCTCGACCGCGCCTGCGACTTGGGGCTCGCGTTTCAGCTTGCCAATATCGCGCGCGACATCGCCGAGGATGCGGGGGCAGGGCGGCATTATCTGCCGCGCGAATGGCTCGCCTATAAGAGCATCGCGCCCGATGCGATCATGGCGCCGTCGCACCGGCCGGGCCTGAGCGCGCTGGCGCGGCGGCTGACCGATCAGGCCGCCCGGTTCGAGGCGAGCGCGCGGATGGGCACGCCTGCTCTGTCCTATCGCTCGGCCTGGGCGGTGCTGTCGGCGGCGGCGATTTACGGCGCGATCGGGCGCAAGGTCGCCAAGCGCGGGCGGCGTGCCTGGGACGTGCGGGTCGGGACCGGCAAGCTCGAAAAGCTGGGCTTCATGACGCGCGCGAGCCTTCAGGCGGCGCGGCGGGACAAGATGCGGATCGTCCCACGCGATCCGACGCTGTGGACGCGGCCGCGCTGAACCGACATGGCGAGGGGCTCAGCCCCGCACAGGCTTGCGCTCGGCCTTCGCCATCTGTGCGCCCATGCGGCGGCAATCGGCACCGATTACCGGATAGGGAACATCGGTATTGGCGGCGATCCGGTTGGCCAGATCGGCGCGGCATTGCGCCATGGTCTGGTAACGGGCGGGCACCATCCGCGCCTCGGTGCAATCGACGCTGCCGTCACCGCAGCCCAGGATCGCCATCACATAGAAAATCGGTTCCATATAACCGCCTCCAGCTGATGGTAGAACGAGGGTGCGCGGCGAGTGGTTCCGGCTTTCGGACGACCGCCTGTACGCCCTCTTGCCTTGTCCGCCATTGAACTTGGGCGCGGTTCGTCCGACATGGGGAGGACATGCCCCCACTCGACCCCACCGCCGGCACGACCGACCGGCCGCTGCTCCCGACGCTTCGCCGTTTCCTCCCCTATCTCTGGCCCGCCGGAGAGCCCGCGCTTCGCGTGCGGATCGTGGCGGCGATGGCGCTCGTCATCCTGTCCAAGCTCGTCCAGGTGCTGGGCGCGGCCTATACGTTCAAATATGCGGTCGACCGGATGGCGGGGGGCGACCGGGGGGCGGTGACGCTCATCATCCTGCTGGTCGTCGGCTATGCGGGCGCGCGATTCGCCACGACTTTGTTCGACAATTTGCGCAATGCGGTATTCGAGATGGTCGGGCAGGACGCCACCCGGCGGCTGTCGGCCGACGTGTTCCGCCATCTCCACCGCCTGTCGCTGCGTTTCCATCTGGAGCGGCGAACCGGTGCGGTGACGAAGGTCGTCGAGCGGGGGACCAAGAGCATCGACACGATGCTGTATTTCCTGCTGTTCAACATCGCGCCGACCGTGTTGGAGCTGGCGCTGGTCCTGACCATTTTCGGGCGCAGCTTCGGTCCCGTCCTGGTCGTGACGACGATCGCGATGGTGGTCCTCTATATCGGTTTCACCCGCAAGGTGACCGACTGGCGCAATGCGCTGCGCACGCAGATGAACGACCTCGACACCGGCGCCGTTGCGCATGCGGTCGACTCGTTGCTGAACTTCGAGACGGTCAAATATTTCAACGCCGAAGAGCGCGAGGCCAAGCGCTACGAAACCGGCGTCGCCGCCTATGCGCGTGCCGCCACCAAGTCGGAAAACTCGCTCGCCTGGCTGAACGTCGGGCAGGCAGCGATCACCAGCCTGATGCTCGGCTTCGCCATGGCCTGGGTCGTGCGCGAATGGAGCCGTGGCGCGGCCTCGCCGGGTGACGTGGTGCTGGTGTCGACCTTGCTGTCGCAGCTGTTCCGGCCGCTCGACCTGCTCGGCATGGTCTATCGCACCATTCGTCAGGGGGTGATCGATATGGGCGCGATGTTCGATCTGATCGACACGCCCGCCGAAGTGGTCGACACGCCGGGCGCGCCGCCGCTGATGGTGACGGGCGGGCATGTCCGGTTCGACCATGTCGTGTTCGGTTACGATCCCGAGCGGACTATCCTGAAGGGGCTGACGCTCGACATACCGGCGGGCACGACCTGCGCGGTGGTGGGACCGTCGGGGGCGGGCAAGTCGACGCTCGCGCGGCTGCTCTATCGCTTTTACGATGTGAATCAGGGCGCGATCATCATCGACGGCCAGCCGGTGTCGGCGGTCGCGCAGGACTCACTTCGCGCCGCGATCGGGATCGTGCCGCAGGACACGGTGCTGTTCAATGAGACGATCGGCTACAATATCGCCTATGGCCGTGAAGGCGCGGACCAGAATGATGTCGAGCGCGCGGCGAAGGGCGCGGCCATTGCCGACTTCATCGAACGCCAGCCGCAAGGCTATGCGACGCGGGTCGGCGAGCGCGGACTGAAACTGTCGGGTGGCGAGAAACAGCGGGTGGCGATCGCGCGCACGTTGCTCAAGAACCCGCCGATCTTGATCCTGGACGAAGCGACCAGCGCGCTCGACAGCCGGACGGAGGCGGACATTCTGGCGACGCTCCAGGCGATCGAGCGCGGGCGCACCACGCTCGTCATCGCGCACCGCCTGTCGACCGTGGTCCATGCCGACCAGATCGTCGTCCTCGACGGCGGCTGCGTGGCCGAGCGCGGCACGCATGGCGAATTGCTGGCCAAGGGCGGGCTCTATGCCGAGATGTGGGCCCGCCAGGCGGCCGAAGTCGAACAGGCGGAGGAAGACGCGCTGCTGGTTTAAATATTCCTCCCCTGCAAGGGGAGGTGTCAGACCGCAGGTCTGACGGAGGGGTGTCGCGCTATCGAGAGGGGGACACCCCTCCACCAGCTTCGCTGGTCCCCCTCCCCTTGCAGGGGAGGAATGTCAGAGGCAACTCAGCCTTACCTGCTTGGCGGGCTTGTCGAACACGATCGACGAACAGCGGTTCAGCTGATCCGCGCCGATCGACAGCCAGTCCTTCTTGGGATTGTGCTTGCCCTTGCCGGTGACGACCACTTCGTCGGGGTCGCCGGGTGCATCGGCATCCGCGATGGTGGCCGTGCTGCCGAAATCGGTGGTCCGCACCCCCAGCTGTGACATGGCAAAGGGGCCGATCGCGATCGGCGTCTTCAACGCCAGCGTTCGGAGCGGCCGCGTCACCCCAAAGGCGATCTCCTGCTTCGTGATGGCACCTGTCAGCTGTCCGTTATACGCGCGGGCCAGTCGAACGGCACCGCCCGCATTGGTGGTGGTGCGCGCGCTTCTCGGGCTGAACAATATTTGCATCGGTTCGCCCTCGACCGTGATCACGACGGAACGCGCGCTCCAGTCGCCGAACATGCCGCCGCCAGCCATCGGCAAGATGACGGTGTGCTCGCCTGGCCGCACTGCATGGAGTTGGAAGCGGATGACGGGATCGGGCAGGCTGGCCGGACCGAAGACGCCATCGGCTCCGGGGGCGAAACGTGGCTCGGTAAAGGCCACGCGCCGCTTATAGGGGGCCGTATCGCCCAAACAGATTTCGGCGATGGCTGTCTTGCCCGGGATCTTGGTCGAACCAACACCGATGACGATCGAGAATATGCCCGGCTTCATCCCCGCCGCTTCGGCAAACGATTTGGTGATGATCGGCATGCCCGGTGCGCCGGGGTCGATCATGACGACGCGCGTGACGCCGTTGATCGACAGGTCGGCCCGTCCGTCCGGGGCAACCACCCGCTCCCGAGGAGACGGCGCGGCGGCCGTAAGGACGGCCAGCATGGGCCAGGCAAGACGGCGCATCGTGAACTCTCCCGGTGTCGTGACGACCGGGTAACGATCGGGTGTAATCGTGTCGGCTTTGTGGCCGAACCGGACTTTATCGCGTCGGGTGGTCCTGAATGAAATCCGCCATCGCCGTCACCACGCCCGGCGCGATCGGCAGATTGGGGTCGGCATAGGTCGCCAGATTCGTGCCCCGGCTGTCGCCCTCCACCGTCTTCAGCACATGATTGACGCTCGGCAGCAGCACCAGCGTCGCCTTGGGCTGGGCGGCCTTGAGGATCTTCGCGTCCTCGACCGTGACCTGAAGGTCGGCTTCCCCCTGTACAATCAGCAGCGGCTTGGCAGTCGCCGCCGCCAGTTTGGCCGGGTCCTTGGCGAAGCTGTTGACCAGAAAGGGCTGGACCGCATCGGCGAAGATCATCGGCAGCGGGGGCATCAGGCTGGCGGCGGGGATGGTCCGCCCGGCCTCCAGCGCGTCGATCGCGCGGTCGGCATCGGCCAGGATCGGCGCATTGGCCGGATTGGCGTGGAACTGCGCCCGCATCACCGCGCCCAGCCGCCGTCCGGGGGTGGAGACGGCGATGACGCCGCACAGCCCCGCCGGTCGGGCGGCGGCGGTGTCCAGCGCGACCAGCCCGCCCTCGCTATGCCCCAACACCCACACGCAGGGCGCGCCGGTCTTTGCCCGGATCGCGGCGATCCAGGCGCGGGTGTCGGCGGCGTAATCGTCGATCGTCACCCGATTGGCATCAGGGATCGCGCCCGCGCTGGCGAACATGCCGCGCTTGTCGATCCGCACGCTGGCGATGCCCTTGGCGGCGAGCCCTTCGGCCAGCAGGCGGAGCGGGGCGGCCTTGACGCCCAGCGGGGTGTTGCCGTCCCGGTCGGTCGGACCCGATCCGGGGATCATCAGCACGACCGGCACTTTGGCGCCCTCCGGCCCGGTCCAACTGCCCTTCAGCGGCCCTTGTGGCCCCGGCGCGGCGATATCGCGGTCGACCATGGGCGCGGCGGCGGCGAGCATGGCGGCGAGCAGCGCAGCCAATGACATGGACATTCCCCCTCGGTCGATGCTTCAGCGTGGGCGGCTCATCCGCCAGCGGCAATAGGAAAACACGACCGGTGTCAGCACCGCCGACAGCAGCGCGGTCATGACGATGCCGCCGCGATTCTCGGCACTGATCGGCAGCAGCGCGACGATGACGATGCCCAGTCCCGTACCCGCGAACAGCCAGGCGCCAAAGCGGTGGGTCGCGATCCAGTTATCGGTATCGCTGATCGTCCACGGCGTGCGGATGCCGACGAAAAAGCCCGGCCGCGACTTGGGCAGCGTGTTGCCGATCGCGATCAGGAACAGCCCCAGCCCGACCAGCATCAGACTATCCGGCGGCGTCCAACCCAGGGCGGGGCCCGCGACCATCGCCTCCACCCCGATGAACAGCGCCAGCATCCCGGCCCATGCGGTGCGCAGCAGCGGCGCGCTGCCCGCCATGTCCCGCTGCAACGGCTCGATCCGGGGCAGTGCTGCCATGACGGCGGACACTGCCATGGTCAGCACCACCGGCAGGAACAGGGCATAGCCCGCCTCGGCAAAGCGATCCGCTTGCCCCGCCGCATTCCAATGGGTCGGCAGCATCGTGCCCGGCGGCAACTGGGCAAGCGCGAGGGCCGAGACCAGCGCCATGCCGCCCGCCACCACGGCGGACGCGACGATCAGCGGGCGGAACGACATGCCGAATTCCCCTTATCCTCTTCGCCGACGCCCATCCGGGTCATGAATCCCATCACCACCTGTTCCAGCATGGACAGGTTGAGCGTGTAGACGATGCTTGTCCCCTGCTGCTCGGCCAGGATCAGCCCGGCGGCCTTCAGCTTGGCGAAATGCGCGGACATGGTGGGACGCGACACGTCGAACGCGTCGGCAATGGCGCCTGCCGACATTCCGCCGCCGCGCAGCATCTCCAGGATGCGGCGGCGCGTGGGATGGGCAAGGGCTTCGAACACCGGGTCCATGCCCGATGTTTAGCATAATGGCTAATTAGCGGGAAGACTAAATTGTAAGCCTGCCTCCTGCCGTCATTGCGCTCGCAATGACGCCCTATTTCCGCTCCAGCATCAGCGCCGCCGTCGCCTTGGCGCTGCCGACCACGCCCGGAATCCCCGCGCCGGGATGCGTACCCGCACCCACGAAATACAGGTTCGGAATCGAATCGTCGCGATTATGGACCCGGAAGTACGCGCTCTGGGTCAGGATCGGCTCCAGCGAGAAGGCCGAGCCCATATGGGCGTTGAGGTCGGTCGCGAAGTCCGACGGCGCATAATGGAACTTGGTGACGATCCGATCGTGGATGTCGGGGATCAGGCGGCGACCGACTTCGTCCAGAATGCGCTTTTCCAGGATCGGCCCGACCTCGTCCCAGTTCATCGGGAACTTGCCCATGTGCGGCACCGGGGCCAGCGCGTAGAAGGTCGAATGCCCCTCGGGCGCCAGGCTCGGGTCGGTAACGGTCGGGTGGTGGAGGTAGAGCGAGAAATCCTCCGACAGCACGCCGGTATCGTAGATGTCGGTCAGCAGCCCCTTATAGCGCGGGCCGAACAGGATCATGTGGTGCGGGATGCCCGGCCAGCTGCCCTTGATCCCGAAATGCACCACGAACAGCGAGGGCGAATAGCGCTTGCGCTCCAGCCGGTTGACCGTGCGCCGCGCCGAGCGATTGTCGGCCAGCAGGTCGCGGTAGCTGTGCATGATATCGGCATTGGTCGCGACCGCATCCGCCGGGATGGTCACGCCGCTCTTGGTCACGACGCCGGTCGCGCGGTCGCCCAACGTCTCGATCCGGGTGACGGGATCGCCCAGCCGGATGACGCCGCCGATCCGCTCGAACTGCGTGACCAGCCCGGCGACCAGCCTATTGGTGCCGCCGCGCGCGAACCAGACGCCGCCGTCGCGCTCCAGCTTGTGGATCAGCGCATAGATGGCGCTGGTCGTCATCGGATTGCCGCCGACGAGCAGCGTGTGGAAGGACAGGGCCTGGCGCAGCTTCTCCGACTGCACGAATTTCGACACCATGGCATAGACCGAGTTCCATGCCTGATACTTGGCCAAGGCGGGCGCGGCCTTCACCATCGAGGCGAAGTCGAGAAACGCGACATGGCCGAGCTTCTCATAACCTTCGCGGTAGACGCCCTCGGCATAATCCAGGAACTTGCCATAGCCGGCGATATCGTCGGGGTTCAGCTTGGCGATTTCCGAGCGGAGCTGGGTGTCGTCGTTGCTGTAGTCGAAATTGGTGCCGTCGACCCAGTTGAGCCGGTAAAAGGGGTGGACCGGATCGAGCTTGACGTCCTCCGACATCGACCGGCCGGTCAGTGCCCAGAGTTCCTCCAGACAGGCCGGATCGGTGATGACGGTCGGTCCGGCGTCGAAGGTGAAGCCGTCGCGCTCCCAATAATAAGCGCGGCCGCCCGGCTTGTCGCGCGCCTCGACGATCGTCGTCTGCACGCCCGCCGATTGCAGGCGGATGGCCAGCGCCAGCCCGCCGAAACCCGATCCGATGACGACCGCGCTCTTCATGCCCGGCCTCTCAGCGCCGCGATCGCGCGCAGGATCGGCACCGGCGGCCGTCCGGTCAGAACTCGTGCCTTGTCGGCCATGGTCGATTGCCCCGCATAGAATCGCCCGATCAGGTCGGGCGGAAGTCGATAGAAACGCTCGAGAACGCGGTATCGCTCATCGGGCTCCGCCGCCTTGAACAACATCGTGTCGAGCATACGGTAAAAGCCGCGTGCGTCCCATGCGTCGCGCGCCATGCGATAGGTCGCGTCGTGCAGGTCGGCGCCCTGGAAATCGGTCCGCTCGGCCAGCATCGCGGCCATGCGGATCGCATCGGGCAGCGAATAGCCGGTGGTCGGGTGGAACAGCCCGGCGCGCATCCCGGCCTTGGGCGTCTTGGCTCCGCCGCTGCGCCAATAGCCGTCGAAATCGCCGCCCATCGCGACGGGCAGCACGCCCGCTTCCTCGCGCACCACCTCGGCAGTCACCCAGTCGCGCGCCTCGGCATAGCGTTCGATCCGCTGGACGATCGCCCGCCGGTTCAACTCGGACGAGGTGGAGTAATAGGTGTCCTCGACGAAGATGCGATCCTCGGCAAAGGGCAGGGCATAGACGAAGCGATAGCCGTCGATCTGCTTGACGGTCGCGTCCATCACCACCGGCCGGGTGCAGCCATGCGGCCGCTCGAGGCGCAGTTCCTGGCCGACGAACTTCTGCCAGCCGCACGACAGCGCGGACAGGTCGCCCACCCCGCGCGCGTCGATCACCCCGGTCGCCTCCACCCGGTCGCCATCGGCAAAGACGGCGGCGGTGGCCGATACCGCCAGCACCTTGCGCCCCAGGATCAGCGCCTGCGGCGGCAGGGCGCGACGGACCTCGGTGTCGAGGCGGTGGCTCTCGATCGAATAATAGGTCTGGTTCAGCGTGCGCGAATGCGCCGGGAAGGCGACGTCGTAACTGCGCCAGCCATGCGCGACGAGCCGCTCGACGATCCAGCGGTCGCGCTTGGCCACGTCGCTGCCGAAAAAGGACCAGATATGGTTGCCGCCGATCGTCTCGCCCGCATCGACCAGGCGCACGTCGAGCGAGGGGTGGCGGGCTTTCAGCGCCAGTGCGATCAGGCCCCCGGCCAGGCCTGCACCAATGATCGCGACATCGCAGGAGATTTTGGCAGCCATCGACCTACCGCTACCGGAAAGCGGGGCCAAGGCAAAGGGCCGGTGCCATTACAGCAGGACGGCGGTGTCGGGCGCGTCGCCGGTCGCGAAGCCGCCGGTGATCGTCCACGCGGCCAGATCGACGATCGCGATCCGGTTATTCTCCAGCGCGGCGTAGAGGATCGATCCCCCGGCGGGCAGGTTCAGCCCCGGCGCGGCGGCGGGCAGGGGCAGGCGGGCTTCCTCGGCCAGGTTGGTGGGCGAATGGCGGGTCAGGCTCTTGTCGGCGGTGTTCGACACGATCAACCGGCCATCGGGCTGCACGACCACGCGTACCGCCTCGCCGCGCAGAGTCGTGCGGGCGCGGGGTTGCAGCGTCACCGCGTCGAGCGCGTGGAGAATGCCCGCCGGGCGGTCGATGACATAGAGGGTGCGCTCGTCGGGGCTGAGCGCCAGGCCCTCGGGCGCCTGACCGATATGCTGCTTGACCGGCGCGAAGCTGGCATCGTCGGGGTTCACCATGATGACCATGCCGCTCATCGTGTCGGCGATATAGGCGCGGCTGCCATCGGCCTTCACCACGAAATAATGGCTGCGCGCGCCGCCGACCGGGATCATCCGGTCGGGGCTGTCGGCGGTGGCGGGGGTGTCGAAGCGGGCGAGGAGGCTGTCGGTTTCGGACAGCGCATAGAGGCGGCCCTGCGCGTCCATCCGCATCCCGTGCCAGCGGCGATGCGGCGACAGGTCGATGGTGCGGGCGAGCTTGCGCGCCGCCAGGTCGATCACCCAGAGTTGGTGCCCGCCCTCGCCGCCGAACTGCCAGCCCTTGACCCCATATCCGCCGATATAGGCGAAGCGGCCGCCCGGATCGGCGACTATCTCATGCGGCTGCACGCCCAGCGGCACCTGACCAAGCCGTTCGCCGCCCGGCACGTCATAGAAGGCGACACGCCCTTCGCCCTTTTCGACCACGGCCAGCACGCCACGCCGTGGCGCCGCCGCCTGTGCCCGGCGCGCGGCGAGCGGCAGGGCGGAAGCCAGGCCCAGGGCGGCGAGGCTCCACAGGCCCTGTCGGCGATCGATCAGCGGCATGGGGTCGGCTCCTGTACGATGGGGACGGCAACCAGACGTGGCGCGGGGCGGTATGTTCCGCGAGCGGGCGGACCCGATGCCAAAGTGATGCGTCTTTTCCGGCAAAGCAGGCCCGCCACCAGTTGCGGTGAAACGGCCCATTGAATAGGTGAACCGCATGATCCGCCCACTCAACGAAAGCGTCGCCGTCGCTCCCCAGATCCGGCCCGAGGATGTCGCCGCGATCAAGGCGGCGGGCTATTCCGCCATCGTCAACAACCGGCCCGATGGCGAAGAGCCGGGCCAGCCGACCGGCGACTCGATTCGCGCGGCCGCCGAGGACCAGGGGCTGGCCTATACCGCCATCCCGGTGACGCCCGGCGGGTTCAGCCACGAGATGGTCGACCAGATGACCCAGGCGCTGGTCGAGGCCAAGGGGCCGGTGCTGGCCTATTGCCGGTCGGGCACGCGCAGCTGCAACCTGTGGGCGCTCGCGGCGGCCAAGGCTGGGCGCAACCCGACGCTGATCGTGATGCAGGCGGAAGGGGCGGGCTATGACCTGTCCGGCCTGCGCCCGGCGCTGGACGCGCTGGCGGGCAACGCCGGATGATCCTGCCGCTCGTCGGTACGGTGACGACCGGCGCGCTGGCCGGATCGGGTGCTGGCGTGGTGCTGGGCGGGGCGGGCATCGCCTGGCTCTGCACCCGCCGCCGCGACCGCCGGGTCGGCTCGCCCGAGGATGTCGCCGCCGCCGCCGAATCGGCGCTGGCGGGGTTCACCGTGGCGGGGGCCGTGGTCGGTGCCGATGGACAGGGCGCGCTGGCGGTGGCGACCGATGGCCGGGTCGCGGCGATCAAGCGGCACGGCCGCCGCATGGTGGTGTGCGAAATCCCTTGGGCGCGGGTGCGCTCGACCGCCGGGGGCATCGTCGCCGAGGTCGAGGGACGGGGCGGACCGGTGATGCTGGCCGGGGTGGACGTGCTGGACATCCGGCGGCTGGCGCCGCGTTGAGGGAGGGAATGCCCCTCCACCATCCTTCGGATGGTCCCCCTCCCCATCAAAGATGGGGAGGAATGATAGTGCAAAATCCTCCCCAAGCGCGCTTGGGGAGGGGGACCATCGCGCTAGCGATGGTGGAGGGGCAAGACCCCCGATGATCGACGGCGCCTTCCTCGCCCTGGCCGCCGCCGGGGGCTTTGTCGGCGGCGCGATGAACGCGCTGGCGGGGGGCGGCAGTTTCTCGACCATGCCGACGCTGATCGCGCTGGGCCTGCCCTCCACCACCGCCAACGCGACCTCCAATGTCGCGCTGCAGCCCGCCGCCATGGCCAGCGTCTGGGCCTATCGCCATGGGCTGGAGCCGGTGATGGGCGTGTCTATGCGGCGGATGGCGGTGCTGACCTTCGCCTTTGCGCTGCTGGGCAGCATCCTGCTGTTCCTGACGCCGCCGCGCGCCTTCGACCTGATCGTGCCCTGGCTGTTGCTGACCGCCACCATCGCGATTGCGGGCGGGCGGCACGCCTCGGACTGGTTGGCGCGGATCGCCCGGCCGGGGCCGCGTGCACTGATGGCGGCGCAGGCGGTGCTGGGCATTTATGGCGGCTATTTCGGCGGCGGCATCGGCATGATGCTGACCGCCGCCTGGGGCTTGCTGTCGGGCCGCGATCCCGCCCAGCTCGCCGCCCCGCGCACGCTGATGCTGGCGACCGCCAATGCGGCGGCGACGCTCGTCTTCGTGCTGACGGGTATGGTCGCCTGGGCCCAGTGCCTGCCGATGCTGGCGGGTGGCATCGTCGGGGGATGGAGCGGGGCGCTGATCGGGCGCAAGCTGCCCGCCGGACTGATCCGGGGATGGACGCTGCTTCTGACGACCGTGACGACGATCGTGTTTTTCTACCGGGGCTATGTCGCCTGACCGATCAGGCGGGCGCGGATACCGCCTGTCCCTCGATCTCGGCCAGCATGTCGTACAGGCATTGTCGTTCCTGCTGGACGCGCTGGCGGATGTTGCGCTCGAGCGGGGCGGCATCCTGGCGATAGCCTTCCCAGTCGGTCGCGATGGCCTCCAACGGCCAGCGGGCAATGAAGGCCGACACCGAGCCGCCGAACGCCGGCCATGTCTCGCGCAGGGCAAGCAGTCCGGCGCCGCCCTTCGTTTCGGCATGGCGCTGCGCCAAGGGGAAAATCTGCTCCGTTAGAAAGCCTGCATGGATGCGACCGAGTCGGGCTAGTTGCCACCGGGAATGGGCCAGTGCCGGATGGTCGGGCTCCGCCGCCTCACATAGCCGCTGCTGCGCCTCCATCGCCTGCTCCATGGCGGCGAGATTGTCTTCGAATTCGGTCAGCATGATGGGGCCTCGGGCAACATGCGCCCATCATAGGTGAAAGACGTTGCAAAGCCGTAACCACCTCATGCGGTCGTAAGGCAGGAAGAAGGGGGCGGGCATCGTGGCCCGCACCCCTTGCCGGTCGAAATCGCTTACTTCGCGCCGTCGCACGCGCCGATGCGGCGGCCCTCGGTATGGACCTTCTGGGACATGGGATGCGCGCCGGTCATCTCCATCTCCTGATCGGTGGTGAAGCTGGTCGCGGTGAAGCTGCCCCTGGTCTTGCTGTGCATCGTCATGTCGCCGGGCATCTTGCAGGTCAACTCGCTCTCCACCTTGCCGCCTTCGAAGGTCGAGCTTTTGACGGTGCAGTCCGACTGCGCCTGCTTCAGCAGTTCGGCGGGGCCCTTGGCGGCCTGTTCCGCGGTCAGGCAGATGCTGTTGGTGGCAGCCGGCGGGGTCGAGCTGACGCCCTTGGGCATATTGGCCATCTTCAGGTCGCTGACCTGCGTCTTGACCTCCCATTTGCCGGGTTCGAGCTTGGCGACGGCCGATCCCGATCCGGTCTGGGTTTCCGTTACTTCGCCGGTCGCGGCATTGCTCGTCACGGTGGTCGAGCCGGTCTTCTGGTCGCAGGCGGCGAGCGGCAGGGCGCCGATCAGGATAAGCGGGACGAACAGCTTCATAGGGGAAACCCTCCTTTGGTTGGTCAAGCGATTATCGACGACGGCCGTTTCGCTTGTGGCATCCCAACACTTTGAAACGGCTTTGGGTTTCGCCTCCCGCCGCGCGGTCAGCTTTGGGGGCGGACCGGGGCGGGGTGGGGAGAAGAGGCGGACGGCCCGGTCGATACGGGCGCGTCGCCCGCTCGCCATTCGACCTCGGCGATCAGCGTGCGCAAATGGCGTTCCTCCGCCAGAAGGCGCTTGTCGGCCTCGCGGCGATAGGCGTCGGCGGCGCGGGCATAGCCGTCCGTATCGGCGATCACCACGTCCATCGGCCAGCGTGCGATGAAGGCCGACAGGATCTGGCCATAACCCGGCGTTTCGTTGCGCAGCGTCAGCAGCCCGGCGGCGGCCTTCAATCCGGCATGGCGCTCGGCAAAGGGAAAGACGACTTCGGCCAGGAAGAGCATCCGTTTGCGGCTGGCCTGTGCGCTCTGCCACCGGACGTGCCGCAGGGCCTGATAATCGGGTCGTGCGGCGTCGCACAGGTTGCGATGGGCATCCAGCCAGCGCACGACGGCGGCGTGATGGTCCCGAAGCTGGGTCAACATGATGGGCCTTCTCAATACCCTTCTTAATACATGGCGCCACTCATGAACCCTATGCGTTACAAAGCCGTAACCGATTACGGAAGGGCCGCGCCGCTGTCCGTCGAGGCGCGGGATCAGGCGTCGGGCCGTCGCATTTCGAACCGGGCGGCTTCCGTCACCTCGAAATAATCGACCGGCCCGCCACCGCGCAGGATCGGGCGGGCGCGGGCGGTCTGGTAGATGCCGTTTTCGATCAGATCGGCGGCGATATGGATGCCCACCGCCTCGCCGATGACCAGCCACTGGTCGAGTTCGCGCCCCTCCTTGGTCTCCAGCCGGATCAGCTGGGTCAGGCGGCATTCGAACGATACCGGGCTCTCCGTCACGCGCGGGGCGGCGACCAGCCGGCCGTCCTCGGCCGTCATCCCGGCCAGCGCGAACTCGTCCACCTCCGCCGCCACGGTCGCCGCGCTGGCGTTCATCGCCTCGGCCAGCGTCATGGTGGCGAGGTTCCAGGTGAAGACCTTGGTCTCGGCGATGTTGGCGACCGAATCTTTCCACCCCTGCGACGAAAAGCCGATCAGCGGCGGGCGGTAGTTGAAGACGTTGAAAAAGCTGTAGGGTGCCAGATTGTTGACGCCCGCCACCGACCGGCTACCGATCCAGCCGATCGGGCGCGGGGCGACGATCGCGTTCAACGGATCATGCGCCAGCCCATGACCGTTGACGGGTTCGTAGAAATGCCAGTTGTCGATCATGGTGGTCACCGAAAGGGAGTGGAATGCAAGCCGGAACGCCGACCGAGCCGGAAAGAGCCCCGGAATCACCAGGCGCCGTCATCCGTCGCCACGGATGGGTGACGCGGATCTGGCACTGGGTCAACGCGGTGGCGGTGCTGATCCTGCTGGGGTCGGGGTTGGGCATCTCCAACGCGCATCCCCGGCTCTATTGGGGACGGTACGGCGCGAATTTCGATCACGCCTGGGCTAGCCTGCCCTATTTCCCGGCCTGGCTGACCATTCCGGCGCGCTATAATCTGGCGATCTCGCGACGTTGGCATCTGTTCTTCGCGCTGGTGCTGGGCTTCGGGCTGCTGGCCTATATGATCGGCGGGCTGGTGACGCGGCATTTCCAGCGCGATCTTCGTATCCGGGGGCGCGAGCTTCGGCCCGGTGCCGTCTGGGCCGACGTCCGGCGGCATCTGGCCTTTCGCTTCCATGACGCACGCGATCCGCGGGCCTATAATCTGTTCCAGAAGCTGAGCTATGCGGCGGTGCTGTTCGTCGCCCTGCCGCTCGCCATCCTGACCGGCATCGCCTTGTCGCCCGCGATGGACGCGGCCTGGCCCTGGGTGCTCGAGATTTTCGGCGGGCGGCAATCGGCGCGGTCGATCCACTTCATCACCGCAAGCGCACTGGCGCTGTTCACCATCGTCCATCTGGTACTGGTCATCCTGGCCGGGCCGCTCAACGAGCTGCGGTCGATGATTACCGGCCGCTGGAGGGTGCCGGAATGATTGCCCGTCGCACCATCCTGACCGGCGGCGCGGGGCTGCTGCTCGCCGGTTGCGACAAGGTCATCCAGCAGCCGACCGCGCGCAAGATCCTGTTCGCAGGGGAAGACATGCAGAAGGGCCTGCAACGTGCGCTGATGAACCGGGGTGCGCTGGCCCCCGGATATCGCCGCGATCAGATGTCGCCGATCTTCCGCACCAACGGCACGCGTAATCCGGGCACGCCCGAATATGCCGCACTCGCCGCCAATCGGTTCGAGGATTGGCGGCTGACGGTCGGTGGGCTGGTCGGCAAGCCCTTGTCACTGTCGCTCAAGCAGATCGGCGAATTTCCGGCACGCCGCCAGATCACCCGCCATGACTGTGTCGAGGGATGGAGCGCGATCGGCGAGTGGATGGGGCCGATGCTGGGCAATATCCTGAAGGCCGCCGATATCAGCACGCGGGCGCGCTACATCGTCTTCACCTGCGCCGATCTGTATGGCGGGCAGCCCTATTATGAATCGATCGACCTGATCGACGCCTTCCACCCCCAGACGATCCTCGCCTGGGGCATGAACGGGCGGATGCTGGACATCGGCCACGGCGCGCCCTTGCGGCTGCGGGTCGAGCGGCAATTGGGGTATAAGCACGCCAAATATCTGATGCGGATCGACGCGGTCGACAGTCTCGCCAACATAGGTTTGGGCAAGGGCGGGTACTGGGAAGACCATGTCGATTATGACTGGTATGCCGGAATTTAAGGCACTAGGGCGTGCCATATGGCGCTGATCGATCTCTTTCTGTCGCGCGCGGTCCGCAAGGGCCGCCTGACCCTCACCCATCATGATGGAAAAATTCGTGAATTCGGCTCGCCCGAGCCCGGTTATCCCGATGTCGCGATTCGCTTTACCGATTCGCGGGTTGCGGGGCAGATCGTCCGCAACCCTGCGCTGGCGGCGGGCGAGTCCTTCATGGACGGTCGCCTGGTCGTCGAGAAGGGCGATGTCCGCGATCTCGTCGAGCTGCTGACCGCCAATGACAAATGGGAAGCGGGCCGCGCGAACCTGAACCCCTCATGGGTGGTGCGCGCGGGCGGTGCGATCAAGCACCGCATCGACCGGATCAACATGGAGCGCCGGTCGAAGAAGAACGTCGCCCATCATTACGACCTGTCGGCCACGCTCTACGAACTCTTCCTCGATACCGACAAGCAATATAGCTGCGCCTATTTCACCGATCCGCAGAACGACCTGGAACGCGCGCAACGCGACAAGAAGGCGCATATCGCCGCCAAGCTGGCGATCCAGCCGGGGATGAAGGTCCTCGACATCGGCTGTGGCTGGGGCGGCATGGCGCTGTACCTGCACCAGAAATGCGGCGCCGAGGTGCTGGGCGTTACCCTGTCCGAGGAACAGCTGAAGGTCGCCCGCGCGCGGGCCGAGGCGCTGGGCGTGGCGGACAAGGTGAAGTTCGAGCTGATCGACTATCGCCGAGTGGAGGGCCAGTTCGACCGCATCGTCTCGGTCGGCATGTTCGAGCATGTCGGCCCGCCGCAATATCGCACCTTCTTCCGCAAGTGCCGCGACCTCCTCACCGAGGACGGGGTGATGCTGCTCCACACGATTGGACGGCTGAACGGGCCGGGCGTCACCGACGACTGGACGACCAAGTACATCTTCCCCGGCGGCTACAACCCTGCGCTGTCCGAGATCGTCCGCGCGCAGGAAGGCTTGCGCATGTTCCTGACCGATGTCGAGGTGCTGCGCTGCCATTATGGCTGGACGCTCGACATCTGGTACGACCGCACCGTGGCGGCGAAGGACCGCATCGTCGCGCTGTATGACGAGCGCTTTTATCGCATGTGGCTGTTCTACCTCGCGGGCGCGGGCGCGGCGTTCCGCAATGGCGGCTTGTGCAACTATCAGGTGCAGCTGACGCGCGGGCGGCTCTCGGTGCCGGTCACGCGGGATTATATGTACGAAGGCGAACGCGCGCTGCGGGATTGAGTCGTCTTCTCACCGTAGGGGCATGCCCTCACCCTTCCGGCGCTTCGCGCCTCCCTCCCTCTCCCAGCGGGAGAGGGAAGGGGCCCGCCCGCGATAGCGGGTGGGAAGGGTGAGGGCAGGTTTCACCCCAAAGCCGCGAACTTCTCTTCCGCCTCGCGGTCCAGCTGTGCGCGGCTCTTCTTTTCCGCAGCCGTCTTCAACTGGCCGCAGGCCGCATCGATATCGCGCCCGCGCGGGGTGCGTACCGGCGCCGAGATGCCACCCTCGAACACGATGTCGGAGAACCGCCGAATCCGCTCCGGCGTCGAGCATTCGTAATCGGCACCCGGCCAGGGGTTGAACGGGATCAGGTTCACCTTGGCGGGCAGATCGTAATGGCGCAGCAGCCGGACCAGTTCATGCGCATCGGCGTCCGAGTCGTTCTTGTCCTTCAGCATCACATATTCGAACGTGATGCGCCGGGCGTTGTTCGCACCCGGATAGTCGGCGCAGGCCTGCAGCAGTTCCTCGATGCCGTATTTCTTATTGAGCGGCACCAGCTCGTCGCGCACGTCCTTGGTCACGGCGTGCAGCGACACGGCCAGGTTCACGCCGATCTCCGCACCCGCCCGCGCCATCATCGGCACGACGCCGCTGGTCGAGAGCGTAATGCGACGCTTGGACAGCGCCAGCCCGTCGCCGTCCATCACCAGCTTCAGCGCGTCGCGCACCGCATCGAAATTATAGAGCGGCTCGCCCATGCCCATCATGACGATGTTGGTCAGCATCCGCCCCTCGGGCTGGCTGGGCCATTCGCCGAGCGAGTCGCGCGCCAGCATGACCTGCCCGACGATCTCGCCCGCGGTCAGGTTGCGGACCAGCCGCATCGTGCCGGTGTGGCAGAAGCGGCAGTTGAGCGTGCAGCCGACCTGGCTCGACACGCACAGGGTCCCCCGATCGGCGTCGGGGATGAACACCATCTCGTAATCCTGCCCATCGGCCGAGCGCAGCAGCCACTTGCGCGTGCCGTCGCTCGACACCTGCGCCTCGACCACCTCGGGGCGGCCGATGACGAAGCGTTCCTCCAGCCAGGGATGCTGCGCCTTGGCGATGTCGGTCATGTCGGCGAAGCGAGTCGCGCCGCGATTATAGAGCCAGTGCCAGATCTGCTTGGAGCGCAGCTTGGCCTGCTTCAACTCCATGCCGCCGGACAGCAACGCCTCGCGCAGCTGGTCCTTGGTCAGGCCGATCAGGTCGACGCGACCATCGGGACGCGGTTGCACGCCACGCGGCACGGGCACGGGATCGATGTGCCCCGGAATGGGCATGAGGGCGGCCGAAACTGTCTGCATTGCGCGGCCATAGCGCAAAATCGCGGCGATTTCCATCCTCCCCTGCAAGGGGAGGTGGCAGGCCGAAGGCCTGACGGAGGGGTGTCGCGCTATCGAGGGGGGACACCCCTCCGACGCGCTACGCGCGCCACCTCCCCTTCCAGGGGAGGAAAGCTTTTAACCCGCCACACACACCAGCGTCGCCGCATCGATCGCCGCCGCCGCGCCTGCCAGCGCATAGGTGTCGGCAAAGGGCCGGTGGCGCGGGTCGACGGCGGAGACGCTCATGCTGCGGCCCGATCGCATGGCCATGACCAGCGCGTGGTCGGTGGCGGCATCGGGGGCCCAGACATCTTTGTCCGTGCCGACCAGCGGAAAGCGCCGCTCGCCGATCGCTAGCGTGACGGCGGCGGCGCGGTCGCGCGGGAGGCTCAGATGCGCGTGGAAGGATTCGCGCAGGCGCTTGGCGGGCCAGGTGCCGACGCTGGCGAATCCGCCCGTCCGTCCGTTCGCCAGCACCGGCTTGGCGATGGCATAGCAGCGATCGGGATCGCGAAACGCACCCCAGCCCTTGTAGATGCCGATCGTC
This sequence comes from Sphingomonas fuzhouensis, assembly GCF_034659795.1. NCBI lineage: Bacteria > Pseudomonadati > Pseudomonadota > Alphaproteobacteria > Sphingomonadales > Sphingomonadaceae > Sphingomonas > Sphingomonas fuzhouensis. The sequence continues at coordinate 176,864 of NZ_JAXSQY010000005.1, read as the reverse complement.
TCGCGCGCGAGGACGGGGGCGGCGACCAGTACGAGGCAGAGCGCGATGCGCCTCATGGGCAGGCCCGGTGGATCACCGTCTCTTGGCCGCCCTCGACCATCACGATCGATCCCTGCGGCAGGCGTTCGGCGACGGGTACGCCGCATAGCGAATCGTCGGGCAACCCCAGCAGCAACCCGCGCAGCACCCGGCTGGACAGGCCGTGCATCAGGATCAGCCGGTCGCCGTCATGTCCGGCAGTGTCCGCCATCCACGCCGACAGTCGCGCCGCCATCGCCGCATAGCGTTCGCCATCGGGTGCGCCCACCGCCATGCCGTGCGGATGGACGATGGGGCCATGGATCGCGGTCAGCGCCGCGAAATCCTGTCCGCCCCAGCTGCCGAAACCCAGTTCGATCAACCGCAGATCATGCCGCGTGTCGTGCCAGTCGAGCACCAGATGCTCGGCGATCACCGCCAGCGTCTGAAGCGCGCGGCCCGCCGGCGAGGACCAGAGGGTCAGCGCAGGGGACTCGCCCAGTCGTTCGCGCAACGCTTCGCCGATCGCTTCGGCCTGCGCGAATCCCCGGCGGGTCAGCGGTGTGTGCAGCGCGACCCGGTCGCCCTGGATGCGTCCGATCCGGTTGAACACCGTCTCGCCATGCCGGGCGATATAGTCGCGGCCTTTGCGGGCGGGCGGGGCGGGGCGGGTGGTCATGACCCGCCATCCCTGTCGCGGCTGTTGCGTCTATGCAACGCTTTTTCCTGTTTAGCTGAGGTTCATGCAACGTCCGACGTTTCGCGCCATTGGTGCCGCAACCGCCGAATGTAACGGCGGCCGGTACAGTAATGGAGTATAGTGTATGCGTAAGCTCATGCTCGCCGCCCTGGCGACCTCGGCAGCCATCGCCGCTGCGGCCCCCGCCGCCGCCCAGACCGCGCAGCCCTTCACTGGTTTCCGCGTCGAGGGCCTGATTGGCTATGACAGCCTCAACGATCGTCAGGGTCAGGACAAGAGTTCGAGCGACGGCGTGCTCTATGGCGCCGCGATCGGGTACGACATTCCGGCAGGTCCGGTGGTGCTGGGCGCCGAGGGCGAGATTTCGGGCAGCAGCTCGGATACCCGCAGCAACGGCATCCGCGTGCCCGGCGACCAGTTCCGCCTGGGCGCAGGCCGTGACCTCTATGCCGGTGCGCGCGTCGGCTATATCATCTCGCCGGTCGCGATGGGCTATCTGAAGGCCGGTTACACCAATGCCAAGTTCGATGCGCGCTACACGACGGCGGGCGTCACCACGTCCAACGATCAGGAAGTCGGCGGCTATCGCCTGGGCGCAGGACTCGAATATGCGATCAGCCCCAACACCTTCGTAAAGGGCGAATATCGCTATTCGCATTATGACGAACTGGACGGCGTCGGCATCAACCCGAACCGCCACCAGCTGATGGCGGGCCTGGGCCTGCGCTTCTGACGCGGGATTCTTTTCCACATTAACGGTGGTTTTACTACCAATGATGGAGGGGTCGGAGCCTTGCTTCGGCCCCTTCTTGGCGGGTAGGAACCAAGGCCATTTATCACTATCGGATTCAGGCCATGCGGTCGTTCCGGCGGGGGATCAGGAAATGAAGGCGACGATCGAACGCGCAACGCTGCTCAAGGGGTTGAGCCATGTCCAGTCGGTGGTGGAGCGGCGGAATACCATTCCGATCCTCTCCAACGTGCTGCTGGAGGCGACCGCCGAGGGCCAGCTGCGCATGATGGCGACCGACCTGGACCTGCAGATCAACGACAGCGTGGCGGCGGCGGTCGACCAGCCGGGTTCGACCACCGTGTCGGCGCACACGCTGTTCGACATCGCGCGCAAGCTGCCGGAAGGGTCGCAGGTCCAGCTGACCGCTGCCGAGGGGCGGATGACCATCGTGGCGGGCCGCGCCCGCTTCTCGCTCGGCACCCTGCCCCGCGACGACTTCCCGGTCATTGCCGAGGGCGAACTGCCGACCCAGTTCGAGCTGTCGGTCGAACTGCTCAAGCAGATCATCGACAAGACCCGCTTCGCCATCTCGACCGAAGAGACGCGTTACTACCTCAACGGCATCTTCCTGCACGTCGCCGAGGATAACGGGGCGCCCGTGCTGAAGGCCGCCGCCACCGACGGCCATCGTCTGGCGCGCGTTACCATCGAGCGCCCGAACGGCGCCGAGGGCATGCCCGATGTCATCGTGCCGCGTAAGTGCGTCGGCGAGCTGCGCAAGCTGCTCGACGAGGTCGACGGCTCGGTCGGCGTGTCGCTGTCGGGCACCAAGATTCGCTTCGACCTGGGCCAGGCGATCCTGACCTCCAAGCTGATCGACGGCACCTTCCCCGATTACAGCCGCGTCATCCCGACCGCGAACGACAAGATCCTGAAGCTGGACCCCAAGGCGTTCATGCAGGGCGTCGACCGCGTCTCGACCATCGCGACCGAAAAGACCCGCGCGGTGAAGATGGCGCTCGATCGCGACCGCATCACCCTGTCGGTGACCAGCCCCGAAAACGGCACGGCATCGGAAGAGGTGCCGGGCGAATATACGTCGCTGGGCTTCGAGATCGGGTTCAACAGCCGCTATCTGCTCGACATCCTGGCGCAGATCGACAGCGACACGGTGGAGGTCCACCTGGCCGACGCCGCCGCGCCGACGCTGATCCGCGAGAATGACAAGGCGCCCGCGCTCTACGTGCTGATGCCGATGCGGGTGTAAGCGCCGGTCGATGGCACTGCTCTATTATCCGCGAGCGGGGGAGATTCTGATCTGCCGCTACGACGAGGTGGTAATGGAGCCGGAAATGCGAAAGGCGCGGCCGGCGCTGGTCGTGGGGCCGCGCCTTCGGCGTCGGGGGCGTCTGGTGACGGTGGTGCCACTCAGCACCACGGCACCGGAGCCGCCCGAAGCCTATCATTGTCAGATCACTCTGACCGTACCTCTGCCGCCGCCGTTCGACAGCCCGGTCATGTGGGCAAAATGCGATATGCTGTCGCCGGTCTCGATCGATCGATTGGATCGTTTCAAACAGCCCCGACAACGCGGCGACCAAGGTCGGCAATGGGTTTCCGGACAGGTCGAGCCGGATACGTTGCGAGATGTGAAGGCTGCCATTCTGTGCGGACTCGGTCTCGATTCCTTGACAAAATGGCTTTGATCGACTAGGTGAACGGAGTTCCCGCTCTGCTTCGGTATCGGGCTTGGAGACTGTCCTTTCGGGGGCAGCCGACCTCACTCCCGGCGATAACAAGCCTGTGGGGTCGTAGATAGGAAAGGGCCGCTTCGGTGGCCCTTTCTTTTTGCGTGCGGGACACGGATTTCTGCCATAGCCGTCTGGCAACCATGCTCACCCGCCTTGTCCTCACCGATTTCCGCAATCATGCCGACCTCGCGCTTCATCCGGGCGCGGGGTTTGTCGTGCTGACCGGCGAGAATGGGGCGGGGAAGACCAATGTGCTGGAGGCGGTGTCGCTGCTCGCGCCCGGCCGGGGCCTGCGGCGGGCGAGCCTGTCGGCGATGGCGCGGCAGGGCGGCAAGGGCGGGTTCGGCGTCGCCGCGACGATTGTCGGGGACGTCGAAATCGCGACCGGCGCACTGCCCTCCGCGCCCGAGCGGCGGGTGGTGCGGGTGCAGGGGGCGGCGACGAGCGCCAATGCGCTGGCGGACTGGCTGTCGGTCCTGTGGCTGACCCCGGCGATGGATCGGCTGTTCGTCGAGCCCGCGTCCGAGCGGCGGCGGTTTCTCGACCGGCTGGTGCTGGCACTGGCCCCGGCGCATGGGATGCACGCGACCCGCTATGACGCGGCGATGCGCGAGCGCAACCGGCTGCTCGCCAGTGAGGGGCCGGTCGATCCCGACTGGCTGAGCGCGCTGGAGGCGCGGATGGTCGAGCATGGCGCGGCGATCGATGCCGCGCGCGTGGCGGCGGTGGCGGCGCTCGACCAGCGGCTGGTGGAGGTGCCTGACAGCGTGTTCGCGCGCGCCTCGCTCGCGCTGGAGGGAGAGGCGATCGATCCGGCGGGTTTCGGCCATGCGCTGGCGATGGGACGCAGGCGGGATGCGGCGGCGGGGCGGACGCTGGTCGGGCCGCACCGTGCCGATCTGTCGGTGACGCATGTGGCGAAGGGGCAGGCGGCGGCGCTGTGTTCGACTGGTGAGCAAAAGGCCCTGCTGCTGGGCATCGTGCTCGCCCATGCCGATCTCGTGACCGAGCGGCGTGGGCAGCCGCCGGTCCTGTTGCTGGACGAGGTGGCGGCGCATCTCGACCCTTCGCGCCGGGCCGCGCTGTTCGAGCGGCTGGCGGGGCGCGGGCAGGTGTGGATGACGGGGACCGAGCCCGCCCTGTTCGTCGATGTGCCGGGAGAGGCGACACGGGTGGCGTTTTAGACCAGGATGACATGAGCTGGAATCGTCATTGCGAGCGTAGCGAAGCAATCCAGTGTCCGGGCAAGACGCTCTGGATTGCTTCGCTACGCTCGCAATGACGGATCGGGTCAAACTGACGTCATCGCGCTCTAGACCCGGCGACAGACCCGCATCGCCACCATATCCAGCGCACGGTCGTAACTGGCCGTCTCGCCCGCGCTCAGGAACCCTTGCTTCGCCACGAAGCGGTTCGCGTCGCGATGGATGCGCGCGACGTCGTTCCACAGCTTTTGCGCCTCGCGCTGCGTCAGGCGGCGGGCGGTGCGGGCGTTGCCGATATCGGCCTGCAGGATGTTGGCGCGCATCGATATATGCGCCTGGCGCGGATCGCGGTTGATGCCGCCGACCTGTCCCTTGATCGCGCGCTGCTGCGCCAGGTTGCAGCTGGGATAGTCGCGCCGCATCGGCTGGGCCGACAGCGGGGCGGCGGCGAGCGTCGCCAGCATGGTCGCGAGGATGAAGGCTTTGCCGGTCATCGCAATCTCCAATGGCAAAAGGCGGGAAAGGATACGCGCAAGGGCGGCGATGGGCTCCCGATCCGGGCATGAAATCGGCGTCACGGACGCTTCGTCACACGCCGGTTTCGTCGCCTGTCGCAAGAGGGCGTGAAAGGGGCGCGCTGCGTGCCATTTTGCTTCCCCTTAGGGGCGGTAATTCCTATATACTCGCTATGGCAGATACCCCCCAGACGAATGAGTACGGCGCCTCCTCGATCAAGGTGCTGAAGGGCCTCGACGCGGTGCGCAAGCGGCCGGGCATGTATATCGGCGACACCGACGACGGCTCGGGCCTCCACCACATGGTGTTCGAGGTCAGCGACAACGCGATCGACGAAGCGCTGGCGGGGCATTGCGACCGCATCGATATCCAGCTGAACGCCGACGGCTCGGTCAGCGTGACCGACAATGGTCGCGGCATCCCAACCGGCATCCACCCCGAAGAGGGCGTGTCGGCGGCCGAGGTCATCATGACCCAGCTGCACGCGGGCGGCAAGTTCGAGAATACCAGCGACGACAACGCCTATAAGGTCTCGGGCGGCCTGCACGGCGTCGGCGTGTCGGTGGTCAACGCGCTGTCCGAATTCCTGGACCTGACCATCTGGCGCGATGGCGAAGAGCATTACATGCGCTTCGCGCACGGCGATGCGGTCGCGCCGCTGAAGGTCGTCGGCAAGGCCGAGCCGGGGCAGAAGGGCACTCGCGTGACCTTCCTGCCATCGCCCGCAACCTTCAAGATCACCGAGTTCGACTTCGCCAAGCTCGAGCATCGCTATCGCGAGCTGGCCTTCCTGAACTCGGGCGTGCGTCTGTTCCTGACCGATGCGCGGCATGACGAGCCCAAGACGGTGGAGCTGTATTATGAGGGCGGGATCGCCGCTTTCGTGAAGTGGCTGGACCGGTCCAAGTCGCCGCTTTTCCCCGAACCCATCGCCATTCATGGTCAGCGCGATGCGATCGGCATGGACGTCGCCCTGGAATGGAATGACAGCTATTATGAGAACGTCCTGGCGTTCACCAACAACATCCCCCAGCGCGACGGCGGCACGCATATCGCCGCCTTCCGCGCGGCGCTGACCCGCACGCTCAACAATTATGCCGACAAGTCGGGCCTCCTGAAGAAGGAGAAGGTCACGCTGACCGGCGACGACATGCGCGAAGGGCTGACCGCGATCGTCTCGGTCAAGCTGCCCGATCCGAAGTTCAGCAGCCAGACCAAGGACAAGCTGGTCTCGTCCGAGGTGCGCCAGCCGCTGGAGTCCTTGATCGCCGACAAGCTGGCCGACTGGCTGGAGGAAAATCCGCAGAATGCGCGCGCCATCATCGCGAAGGTGATCGACGCCGCCGCCGCGCGCGAGGCCGCCAAGCGCGCGCGCGAACTGACCCGGCGCAAGGGCGTGATGGACATCGCCTCGCTGCCCGGCAAGCTGGCCGATTGCCAGGAGCGCGATCCCGCCAAGTCCGAACTCTTCCTGGTCGAGGGTGACTCGGCCGGTGGTTCGGCCAAGCAGGGGCGCAACCGCCATTTCCAGGCGATCCTGCCCTTGCGCGGCAAGATCCTGAACACCGAGCGGGCACGGTTCGACCGCATGATCTCGTCGCGCGAGATCGGCACGCTGATCCAGGCGATGGGCACCGGCATCGGTCGCGACGATTTCAACACGGACAAGCTGCGCTACCACAAGATCGTCATCATGACCGACGCAGACGTCGATGGCGCGCATATCCGCACGCTGCTGCTGACCTTCTTCTACCGTCAGATGCCCGAGCTGATCGAGCGCGGGCACCTCTATATCGCCCAGCCGCCGCTCTACAAAGCGACCAAGGGGCGGTCGGAGGTCTATCTCAAGGACGACACCGCGCTCGACGAATATCTGGTCGAGGCGGGCGTTGCGACCATGGTGCTGGAAGGGCCGGGGGGCGCGCGGTCGGGCAACGACCTGAAGGCGCTGGTCGATCACGCACGGCGGATGCGCACGCTGATGCGGTATGTGCCGCGCCGCTATGACGCGTCGATCATCGAGGTGCTGGCGCTGGCGGGCGCGCTCGACCCCGTGCTGACCCGCGAGCAGCGCATGGCGACGGTGGTCGAAACCACGCGGCGGCTGGAATCGGGCGATCACGAGGCGCGCTGGTCGGCACGGCTAACCGAGGATGGCGGCGTCCATTTCGAGCGGCTGTGGCGCGGCGTGACCGATCACCATATCGTCGAGGCCAGCTTCATCGCCTCGGCCGAGGCGCGCAAGCTGCACACGCTGGCGTCCGAACAGGCCGAGAGTTTCGCCCAGGCGGGCAAGCTGGTGCCGCTGCGCAGCGCCGCGACCGAGCCATCGGCCGATGTCGTACCGACTGACGAGGAGGGCCACACCACCACGCTGGCGCGCGGCGAAACCCGCGTCGCGCGGCCGAGCCAGTTGCTGGAGGCGATCCTGACTTCGGGCCGCAAGGGGCTGGCGATCCAGCGCTATAAAGGCCTGGGCGAGATGAATGCCGAGCAGTTGTGGGAAACCACGCTCGACCCGGCCGTTCGCTCGATGCTGCGCGTGACCTCGGACGATGTCGCGGCGGCGGACGAGGTGTTCAGCCGGTTGATGGGCGAAGTCGTCGAACCGCGCCGCGAGTTCATTCAGGACAATGCGCTGAACGTGGCGAATCTGGACGTGTAAGCCACCGGGACCCCGCGCTGTCGATGCAGAGCGGGGGACATCGGGATCGAGGAGAGCAGGCATGAAGGCGATCGCACTGGGACTGATGCTGGCGGCGGGCACCACCGTCGCGGTGGCGCAGCACAAGCCTGCCGCTCCGGCCAAGGTCCCCGCCACGATCGCCGCCGCGCTGGCCGATCCCGCACGAGCCGATCAGGCGGGTGACGACGAACGGCGTCAGGCGGCGGCGGTGCTCGCCTTTTCGGGTGTGAAGCCCGGCGACACGGTAATCGATTACCTGCCGGGCAAGGGCTATTGGACGCGCATCTTCTCCGGCATCGTCGGGCCCAAGGGGCATGTCTATGCCTATTGGCCCGCCGCCGGGCAGAAATATGCGGAAAAGTCCCTGCCCACGATCCAGGGTTGGAAGTTGCCCAACGTGACGGCGCAGGTGCAGGCGGTGAACCTGCCCGCCTCGGACAAGCCGGTCGACCTGTTCTGGACCGTCCAGAATTATCATGACGTCGCCAATAATGCGGGCGAACCGGCGCTGCGCGCCTTCGACCAGGCGGTGTTCAAGCTGCTGAAGTCGGGCGGCACCTATGTCATCATCGATCATGCCGATACGGTGGGCAGGGGGCTGGCCAATACCAACACGACCCACCGGATCGATCCCGAGGCCGTCAAGCGCCAGGTCCAGTCGGTCGGTTTCCGCTTCGTCGGGGAAAGCCGGGTGCTGCGCAATCCCGAGGACGATCATTCGAAGAATGTCTTCGACCCCGCCATTCGCGGGCGGACCGACCAGTTCGTCTACAAATTCCGCAAGCCCTGAGGCCGGTAAGCGAAAGGGGCGCCTGGAGAAGGATGACATGAGCCGGATTCGGCATCGCGAGCGTAGCGAAGCAATCCAGTGTCCGGGCAAGACGCTCTGGATTGCTTCGCTACGCTCGCAATGACGCAGGGCAATCTGACGTCATCCCGCTATAAGGCCTCTCCCGGTGGGGGGAGAGGCGCAGGCTGGCTTCGCCCGACGCTGGCTTAGACGGGTACGCGCAGCATCGCCCGCACCCCGCGATGGGATGGGTCATATTCCACCGCCGTCTGCAGGCTCTGCGCCATCGCGCGGATCAGCTTGGCGCCCAGGCCGGTGCCTTGCGGTTTCTGGTCCGCCGCCATGCCGCAGCCGTCATCCTCGACTGCCAACAGGCAATGGCCATCCGCCTGGGCGACCGAAATCCGAACCTCGCCCGCGCGGCCCGGATAGGCATATTTGCAGGCATTGGTGACCAGTTCGGTGACGATCACCCCGATCGACACCGCGCGGTCGGTCTTCACCCGGATCGGTTCGGCGGACAGGGTCAGCGTACGGGGCAGGACATCGCTCGACCAGCTTTCGCCCAGTTCCTCGATCAGCGCGCCCAGATAGTCGCGCAGGTCGACCTGTTCGACGTCATTGGCGGTATAGAGCCGCCGGTGCACCTGCGCGATCGCGCGGATGCGGCGTTGCGTATCCTCCAGCGCCTCGCGCGCCAGGCCGTCGGGCATGACGCCCTTCTGCAACCCGATCATCGCCGAGACGAGTTGCAGCGAGTTGGCGACGCGGTGATTCACCTCGCTCAGCATCGCCTCCAGCCGGGCGTTGGTGGCGCGCAGCTCGGCCTCGGCACAGGCCTTGGCCCGCTCCAGCCGGGCGCGGTCGAGCACCTGCGCGAAGGTGGCCGAGAGCAGGTCGAAGAAATCCTCCCCGACCGTCTTCACCACATAATCGGCCGCCCCCGCCTTCAGCGCGGCGACGGCGATCCGCCCCTCGTCCGATCCGGTGACATAGACGACCGGCGGTGATCCCGGCAGGGCGGTGATCGCGGCCAGCGTCTCCAGCCCGTCCATGCCGGGCATATAATGGTCGACCGCGACCAGATCGAAGCCGCCGTCCGCCGCCATCGCAAGGCCCTCGCCACCCGAGGCGGCGCATGCGACCGCATAGCCCCGCCGCTCCAGCGCGCGCGACACCAGCCGCCGCAGCGCGTCGTCATCGTCGATATAGAGGATGCGGGGGGCCGGGCCGCTCGTCATGACGGGGCGATCAGCCCTCGACCTCGGGCACCTGGATCACCGACAGGAACAGGCCCAGCTGGCGGATCGCCTGGGCGAAATTCTCGTAATTCACCGGCTTGGTGATGTAGACGTTACAGCCCAGATCGTAGCAGCGCTGGATTTCCACCTTGTCGTCGGTGGTGGTCAGCACGACGACGGGCGCACGGCGCAGCGGGCTGCTGTCGTCCTTGATCTTGGCCAGGATGTCGGTGCCGCTCATGTCGGGCAGGTTGAGGTCAAGCAGGACCAGCGCCGGGCCGCTCTTGGCCGGGCCGTCGGGCGCATGGAACAGATAGTCGAGCGCGGTCGTCCCATCGGTGAAGTGCCGGATGTCGTTCAGGATACCGGCGCGCCGGATATTCTTCTCGATCAGGCGGGCATGGCCTTCATCGTCTTCGATCATGACGATGCCCACGGAGCGATGGTCGTTCATTCAGGCGCCTTCGATGGAGAGGGTGGGAGGTAGCGACAGGAAGAAGGTCGCGCCTTCACCCAGTTGAGATTCGACCGAAATCGTGCCGCCCAGCCGATAGGCGAGCGCGCGGACATGGGCGAGGCCGATGCCTTCGCCCGGCTGGTCCTGCTGGCCCGAGCGGCGGAACAGGTCGAAGATGCGCTGATGGTCGCGCGGATCGATGCCGCGGCCATTGTCGCGCACCGCCACGATCACCCGGCCGTGCGTCTCCTTGGCGGAGACATGCACCTCGGCGGCACGGTCGGGATGGCGATATTTGGTGGCGTTCTCGACTAGGTTGGAGAGAATTTGCTCCAGCGCGATCCGGTCGCTGACGATCATCGGCATGGGGCGCTCGATCGTCACGGTGACGCCGCGATTGTCGATCACCTGACGCATCGAATCGGTGATCTGCTCGACCAGCTGGTCCAGCGGAATCATCTCGGGTGCCAGCACGCGGCGCCCTTCGCGGCTGAGCTTCAGGATGGCGTTGATCAGCCGGTCCATCTTGGCGGTCGAGGTGCGGATGAAGCCGATCGCCTCGGGCAGGTCCTCGCGCGCGGCCAGGCGCGCCTCCTCGGTCACGATCTGCGGCGCCTCCGCCTCGGCCCGGTCGATCAGGTCGGCCAGCGGCTGGGTCGCGGCCGACAATTCGGCGGTGAAGCCCATGACATTGACCAGGGGCGAGCGCAGATCGTGGCTGACGATATAGGCGAAGCGCTGAATTTCCTCGTTCGCCAGCGCCAGGTCGGCGGTGCGTTCCTTGACCTGTTCCTCCAGCGTCGCATTGAGGTCGGCCAGCGCCAGCCGCGATTGCTGAAGATCATGGGTATAGCGGCGAACGGTCAGGAAGGAGAGGATCGATACCAGCAGGAACAGCAGGAGCGCGACCGCCGCCACGATCGAGAAGTGGCGGCGACCGGCGACCTGTTCGGCATCGCGCAGGGTCAGCAGGCGGCGTTCCTCGTTCGCCATGCGCTGGAAGACGGCGCGCAGTTCCTGCATCCGCCGCAAGCCGCTGTCCGTGCGGAACAGGCGAAGGGCTTCCGCGCCGCGCCCCTGTCGGACCAATTCGTTGGTCCGGCGCTGGGCGACGTCGAGCGCGGCCAGCCGCTGGATGACCAGGGCCATCGGCTCGCGCTGGTTCGGATTGTCGGCGGTCAGGCGGCGGAGTTCGGCGATCTGCGGGATCAGCGCGGCATGGGCGCGCGTGAAGCCTTCGAGAAAGGCCGGGGTTCCCGCCAGCATATAGCCCCGCCGCGCCGTTTCCTGCTGTTCGGTCAGCCGTCGCGCTTCGACCAGTACGGATTCGACGCGATAGGTGTGGATGATCCAGTCGGTATGCTCGTTTTCCTGGCGAATGGCATAGCCCGCCGCCACGACCGCCACGAGCAACGCCAGAAAGCCCGTCGCCATGGCGGCGATCAGGACACGGCCGACGGGTATCCCGCCAAATGGCGTGCGAGCCAACCCTTGCATGGATCATGCCTTATCGAAGGAATGGCAAAGACGCCAGACCGGTTTAGTTACGATCGTGACGACAATTAGGGACAGTTAGAGGAGCAGTTCCTGCGGGCTGGGACGCCCGACATGCCCGCCGCCGCGTCGGCGGGCCATTTCGGTTTCGGCGGTGAAGCGGATGTCGGGATCGCGGTCGCTCAGGAAGCCGATCAGCGATTCCTCGTCGATCTCGCGCCAGTCCTTGCCGCGATCGGGGCCGTAGCGGACGCGTGGCAACAGACCGGGACTGCGCGACCATTCGAGCAGCTGCGCCAGGCTCGCCTCGTTCAGCTGGTCGCGCAGGTGATGCGCGGTGACATAGGCGTCGGGAAAGGCGCGGTGGATGGGCAGGCCGCGTTCATGCACCAGCCCCTGCGGCTTGCGCCAATAGCGCAGCACCTGGTTGGAGAAGCTGGGGCTGTCGGGCCACAGGCGCAGCGCGCATTTCCAGGTGCAGATCCAGTCGGCCGACTGGGTCATCGCGGGCGTGCAATATTGCTGCTCGAAATCCGCCCGGTGCGCGGCGAGCGCGAGGCGGCGCGGCCAGGGGTCGAGCACGCGGCGCGCGACGTCATGCCACCAGGGCGCATCGGCGACCTGTTCGTCCAGGATATGGTGGATGGCCTGGGTGATCGGCGGGATGGGGCGGCCCGGATTGACCAGGATGCTGCCGCCTTCGCCCTCCAGCTCCCAGCGGCCGTCCTTGCCCAGCGCCACGTCCTGCCAGCCGATCTCGCACACGCCGTGGGTGGGCGGGGCCTGTCCGGTCGTCTCCAGGTCGATGACGCGGATAATCTGGGGCTGGGGACGTTGCATCGCCCCTATGTGGGCGTTCGGGCCCCGAAAAGCGAGAGTTTATCCCATCAGCGCGCGGTCGCGCAGCCCCCGCCAGACATGCAGCGCCTGTACGGTTTCCGCCACATCGTGCACGCGGATCAGTTGCACCCCCGCCTCGGCCCCCTTCACCGCCAGCGCCAGCGAACCGCCGAGCCGCGCATCGACGGGCGCCTCGTTCGACAGCGCGCCGATCATCCGCTTGCGGCTGGCCCCCAGCATGATCGGGCAGCCCAGGCCGTGGAAGATGGCCAGCCCGTTGATGAGGGCCAGATTGTCGGCCAGCGACTTGCCGAAGCCGATACCGGGATCGACCATGATCCGCGACCGGTCGACCCCCGCCGCCGCGACCGCCGCGATCCGCGCCTCCAGCCAGTCGAACACCTCGGTCAGCACATCGCCATAACCGACGCGGCCATGCCCGCCCTGCGCTGGATCGGGCGAGTGCATCAGGATCACCGGGCAGCCCGCCTTCGCGACCACCTCCAGCGCGCGGTCGTCCCACAGAAGTGCGGCGACATCGTTGACGATGCCAGCCCCCGCCGCCAGCGCCGCTTCCATCACGGCGGCCTTGCGCGTGTCGATCGATACCAGCGCACCGCCCTTGGCCAGCCGCTCGATGACGGGGGCGGTGCGGGCGATCTCGTCGCCTTCCCAGACGGGGGCGGCGCCGGGGCGGGTGGACTCGCCGCCCAGGTCGATGACCGCCGCACCCTGCGCGGCCATCGCCATGCCGCTGTCGGCCGCGGCGGCCGGGTCGCCGACATGCTGGCCGCCATCGGAGAAGCTGTCGGGGGTGACGTTCAGGATCGCGGCGACCTGCGGCTGGTCGAAGCGCAGGGTGCGCGGCCCCATGACCCAGGGCGCACGGGGGCTGATGAAGGCGGCGTGAAGCGCCTCGGCGCGGGGGGAGCCGCCCAATTCCTGCGCAAACCGCGCGATGGGGACGATGCGACGCTTGGTCCCTTCGCGGACTTCGTAGGCGGCGAACCACTGCATCCCACCCGCCAGCCGCGCGACGCTACCATCCTCCAGCCCGACGGGGGTATCGACGAATTGGACGGGGCGCAGGTGCATGTAACGATTCCTGATTCCTCCCCTGTAAGGGGAGGTGGCAGGCCGGAGGCCTGACGGAGGGGTGTCGCGCTATCGAGAGGGGTACACCCCTCCACCAGCTTCGCTGGTCCCCCTCCCCTTACAGGGGAGGAATAAGCGGTGTCAGGGCTGTGTCGCCAGCAGCCAGGTCTGGCGCATCGCGTCGATCGGCTTCAGCGCGCCCTTCTGCTCATAATGCCAGAAGGTCCAGCCATTGCAGGTCGGCCGGTTCTGAAGCAGCGAACCCAGCCGGTGGATCGACCCCGCCTGCCCGCATTCCGACAAAAGCGACCCGTCCGCCCGCACCGTCGCGCGCCATTTGCGCTTGGCATCCATGAGCGGCATGCCGGGCATCAGATAGCCATTTTCGACCAAGGTCCCGAACGCCACCTTGGGCTGTGCCTTGGGGCTCTGCATCGTCGCCAGCGCGCTTTCGTCGAGCGGCAGTGCGGCCTCGATCCGCTCGATCGCGGCGGCGCAATAGGTCGGCTCGCGCTCGATCCCGATCCAGCGGCGGCCGAGCCGCTTGGCGACCGCGCCGGTCGTGCCGGTGCCGAAGAAGGGGTCGGCGATCACGTCGCCCGGCCGGGTGCAGGCGAGCAGGATGCGATAGAGCAGCGCCTCGGGCTTCTGGGTCGGATGGACCTTGTGCCCGTCCTTCTTCAGCCGCTCCTGACCGCCGCAGATCGGAAATTCCCAGTCCGATCGCATCTGGATCTCGTCGTTCAGCGTCTTCATCGAGCGATAGTTGAAGGTGTATTTCGCCTTCTCGCCCTTCGATGCCCAGATCAGAGTTTCATGCGCGTTGGTGAAGCGGGTGCCCTTGAAATTGGGCATGGGGTTCGACTTGCGCCAGATGATGTCGTTCAAGATCCAGAAGCCCAGATCCTGCACCGCGGTCCCGACGCGGAAGATGTTGTGATAGCTGCCGATCACCCAGAGCGAGCCATTGTCCTTCAGCACGCGGTAGCATTCGGCGAGCCAGGCACGGGTGAAGGCGTCATAGGCGGCGAAGGTGTCGAACTTGTCCCAGGCGTCGGTGACGGCATCGACATGGCTGCCATCCGGGCGGAACAGTTCGCCGCCGAGCTGGAGATTATAGGGCGGGTCGGCGAAGACCATGTCGACCGACTTGTCGGGCAGCGAACGGAGCGCGGCGATGCAGTCGCCCATCAGGATCTGGTCGAGCGGCAGGTCGCTTTCGCGGTGCGCCGATACCGGCCGCGTCCCGATCGGCTTTGCCACCGTCTGGATCACCCCCATGTTAACCGTTCCTTCTACCCTCGAACCTTCGCATCCACCCGGAATGAGTCAGTCGTCAAGAGGCGATTCGCGTCCGCGACTCGCGGGAATCCGCCAGATTCGGCACAGCGTTGCGGTTTCGGGGCAGATATTGGGGGTGTGGATAACTTTGCCCCCAAGGGAGTGGGTGTGGCGATTGCGACTCGGGTTAATCTAAAATCCTCCCCATCGGAAGATGGGGAGGGGGACCGCGGCCGAAGGCCGTGGTGGAGGGGCATGGCCGGTCCGGCTCGCCCCTCCACCATTGCTGGCGCAATGGTCCCCCTCCCCAAGCAAGCTTGGGGAGGAATTAGAGGTCGAGGTAACACTGCGCCACGGGCGCGAAGCTGCGGCGGTGGAGGGGTGTCGGCCCATGGTCGCGAAGCGCCGCCAGATGTGTCGCCGAGCCGTAACCCTTGTTCGAATGCCAGCCATAAGCGGGCCATTGCTCGGCCGCTTCGATCATCATCTGGTCGCGGACATGCTTGGCGACGATCGAGGCCGCGCCGATCGCCAGCGACTTGGCATCGCCGCCGACGATCGCGGTGGCGGTATAGCCCCATTTTGGCAGGCGGTTGCCGTCGACCAGCACATGCGCGGGATGGCATCCCAGCGTCTGGGTCACCGCGTCGACCGCCAGGGTCATCGCCTTCATCGTCGCCCAATAGATATTGAGCCGGTCGATCTCCTCGGGGTGAACCACCCCGACGCCGACCACCGCACAGGCGCGGATTTCGGCACATAGCCGCGCGCGCGTCTTTTCGGTCAGCTGCTTGGAATCGTTGATGCCGCCGGGGCAATCGCGTTCGGGCAGGATCACGGCGGCCGCGACCACCGGCCCCGCCAGCGGTCCGCGCCCCGCCTCGTCCACGCCGCACAGGGGCATGGGGAAACCGGTATCGACCATGGCTGGGGCTTTATCGCGGGCGAGCGGGGATGGGAAGGTGCCTATTCCTCCCCTGTAAGGGGAGGTGGCGCGCGAAGCGCGTCGGAGGGGTGTCCTCCTCTCGATAGCGTGACACCCCTCCGTCAGGCCTCCGGCCTGCCACCTCCCCTGCGAGGGGAGGAATTTCACCCCCAACGCGCGGCGAAGGCGGCCGCGTCCCAGCCTTCGCGACTGATCGCGGCGAGCAGGTGGTAGAAGGGGACCATGCCCATCGCATGGCCCATCGGCCCATGTCCCCGGCCCAGCCCCGGCGCGGCGGCGAGCGCGGCCTGGACGAAGGCGATCGCGCGGTCGACCGCATCGGCGAGCGGCAATCCCTGGCCCAGCCCCGTCGCGATCGCGCTGGCCAGCGTGCAGCCGGTGCCATGGGTCGCGCTCGTCTCCAGCCGGGGATGCTGCCAGCGCTGTTCGCCGTTCGGCTCGACCAGCCGGTCCTCGATCACCGGGCCTTCGCCATGCCCGCCCTTGACCAACAGCGCGGGCGTCTGGTGCCGTACCACCGCCTCGCCGCCCAGCGCCGCCAGTTCGGGGAGATTGGGGGTGGTCAGCGCGGCAAGGCTCAGGAAGCGTCGAAAGGCGGCGATCACATCCGCGTCCGCCAGCACCGATCCGCTGGTCGCGATCATCACCGGGTCGAAGACGACCGGCAGCGCCAGCGCCTCCAGCCGGTCGGCCAGCGCATGCGCGGTCTCGGCCGATCCGATCATGCCGATCTTCACCGCATCCGCGCCGATATCGGCCAGCACGCTGTCGATCTGCGCCATCACCATGGCGGTGGGGACGGGGTGCACCGCCTGCACCCCCAGCGTGTTCTGCGCGGTGATCGCGGTGATCGCGGTCATCGGATGGCCGCCCAGCATCGCGACCGTCTTGATATCTGCCTGTATGCCCGCGCCGCCCCCGGAATCGGAGCCTGCGACGATCAGGATGCGGGGTAGGGGCGTGGCGCTCATATTTTTTCGTCATGCCCGGCGGGCCGGTGCCGGGCAAGCGCCACCGCGCGGGCAAGGGCGGAATCGGATGGCCGGTCCAGGCGGGAATGGTCGCGGAAAGAAACACTTGGCCGCCAATCGAGCGGCGGTGCACGGGCTGCGGGAATATGGCCTGTTCGTGACGTTTGGTTTCCGAACGCCGCAGCCCCTTCTCCCGCTGCACCGCGTCATTATTTCGGCCCCGCATCCATCGGCGTGCTTTCGCGTTGCAGCGCATCGTGGATGATGAGGGAGACCGAATTTGATCGTCGACGCCGTACCCCGCACCCGTATCATCATCGCCGAGGTGTGGCGGCCTTTGCTGGCGCTGTTCATCTGGGACGTGATCGTCACGGTCGCCTATTATGTCCTGCCGTTCAAGGCGCCTTCGCTGCCGCTGACCCTGTTCGGCACCGCGCTGGCGCTGTTCCTGGGGTTCCGCACCAATTCGGCCTATCAGCGCTGGTGGGAGGGGCGGCAGCTCTGGGGCCTGATGATCAACGCCTCACGCAATATCGCGCGTAGCACGCGCAACTTCCTGCCCGAGCCCGAGGCGCATGACCTGAAGCGCTCGATCGTGCTGCGCCAGATCGCCTATGTGAACGCGCTGCGCTGCCAGTTGCGCAAGCAGCCGGTCGACGGCGAAGTCCTGCGCTTCCTGTCGCACGGCGAGGCGGAGCCTGCGCTGGCGCGGACCAACACCGCCAACGGCCTGCTCGACGGCACCGGCCGCCGCATCGCCGACGCCCAGCGCAAGGGCTGGATCGACACCATCCAGCAGACCCAGATGGAATCGGTGCTGGTCGACATCGCCAATTCGCAGGGCGGCATGGAGCGGCTGAAGAACACGCCGCTGCCCAACCAGTATCGGTTCATCCCGGCCTTCTTCACCCGGCTGTTCTGCGTGCTGCTGCCGATCGGGCTGGTCGAGACGCTGGGCTTCGCGACGCCGGTCGGTTCGTCGATCGCAGGCCTGATGTTCCTGGCCGCGTTGCAGATCGGCGACGACCTGGTCGATCCCTTTTCCGATACGGTCCACGACCTGCCGCTGAGCGCCATGTGCCGGACGATTGAGATCGACCTGCTCCAGGCGATCGGCGACCCCGCGCCCGAACCGATGAAGCCGGTCGACGGGGTGTTGTGGTAAGCGGCTCTTACATTCCTCCCCTGCAAGGGGAGGTGGCAGGCCACCAGGCCTGACGGAGGGGTGTCGCCCTCTCGATAGCGGGACACCCCTCCACCAGCTTCGCTGGTCCCCCTCCCCTTACAGGGGAGGAAAATGCCCTTACGCCGCGTTGTCGATGCCCAGTTCGCCCAGCTTGCGATAGAGGGTCGAGCGGCCGATCCCCAGCCGTCGGGCGACTTCGGTCATGCGGCCGCGATAATGGCCGATCGCCAGGCGGATCACATCGGCCTCGATATCCTCCAGCGCGCGCAGATGGCCGTCGGGGCGGAACAGGCTGATCCCGCCATTGGCGCTGCCCGCCGAGACACCCGAGCTGACCGAAGGACGATCGCCCAGCGAGGCGATCTGCGGGAAATCGGCGGGGGTCAGCGCATCGCCCTCGCACAGCACGGCGGCGCGGAAGAGGGCGTTCTGCAACTGGCGGACATTGCCGGGCCAGTCGTATCGGCGCAGCAGGTCGAGTGCGTCGTCGGTGATGTCGAGGGCGCACAGGCCCGGTTGCTGTGCGATACGGCCCAGCAGATGGCGGGTCAGCGCGGGCACGTCGTCGGCGCGGTCGCGCAGCGGCGGCACCGCGACATGGACGACATTCAGCTTGTGATACAGGTCCTCGCGGAACCGCCCGGCCTCGACCGCCTCGATCAGCCGCCCGTCGCTGGCGGCGATGATACGGACATCGACATTGCGGGCATGGCGCGCGCCCAGCGGCACGATCGCGCCGGTTTGCAGCATGTCGAGCAGCCGCGCCTGCGTCTCGTTCGGCATGCCCGACACTTCGTCGAGGAACAGGGTGGACCCGTCCGCCTCGACCATCTTGCCGATGCGGCGCTCGAAGGCACCGGCAAAGGCCCCTTCCTCATGGCCGAAGATGATGCTGTCGAGCAGATTGGCGGCGGTGGTCGCGCAGTTGACCGGGATCATCGGCCGTTCGGCGCGGGGCGAGGCGGCGTGGATCGCCTTGGCCAGCGATTCCTTGCCGACGCCGCCCTCGCCCTCGATCAGGACGGCCGCGCGGGTGTGCGCCGCCTTGGACGCGATGGCCAGCGCGGCGCGGAAATCGGGGGCGTCGCCGACGATCTCGTCAAAGGCGAGAAGGGCGGGGATCTTTTCGGTCAGTGGGCGGAGTTCGCCGCTGCTTTGTCCTGCGACGCACGCCTCCAGCGCGGCGAGGAGGCGTTCGGGGGCCAGCGGCTTGACCAGGAAATCGGTCGCGCCCGCGCGAATCGCCGCCACCGCCTGTGCCACCGAGTCGTTGGCGGTCAGCATCAGGATGGGCAGTTCGGGGCGAAGCGCGTGACAGTCGGCGATCAGCGACGTGGCACCGTCGCCGGGTGCCCAATGGTCGATCAGCACGGCGTCGAGTTCACGTCCCTGCGCCGAACCCAGCACCGAGGCCGCCATATCGGCATCGGTGGCGAACAGCGTGCGCCAGCCGCCACGCTGCGCCAACGCCGCGATCAGACGTCGCTGCGCCGGTTCGTCATCGATCAACAGCAGCAAACGTTGGCCGTTGCGCGTCATAACTCGTCCCGTTGCCCCAATTGGCGGTTGTATAGCGCAACTTTATTAAAATCTGCGTTAAATCGGGACAATTTCTTTTACCTATTGCCGCCGCCCCGCACCGCCGCCGAAATTATCCCGGCGGGGCAGGAGGATGCGTGCATCGCTTCGCGTCGTTTCGGGGTTGATCCCTGGGCTTGGGTGAATAATCTCGGTGCCGGTTCATGCGGCGCGATCGACGGCGGCAGGCCGATAGCGGAGGTGAGGATCATGGCGGGCAACGACACCGGCATCAACGGCAACGCCGGCGGCATGAAGGCGCATGTCGCCACCTATGACCTGATGATCGGCCTGCTCAAATGGGGCGCGGTCGTCGCCGCCGTGCTGGTGGCCATCGTCCTCTGGCTGATCGCCTGATCCGGTGAGCCTGCGGATCGCCGTCCTTCGCGAAACCATGGCGGACGAGGCCCGCGTCGCCGCCACGCCGGAGACCGTAAAGAAGCTGACCGCGCTCGGCGCGACGCTGGCGGTCGAGCGGGGGGCGGGGCTGGCGGCCGGGATCGCCGACAGCGATTACGAACAGGCGGGCGCCCGGATCGCCGCGCGCGCCGACGCCGTGGCGGGGGCCGGGATCGTGCTGGCGGTGCAGGCACCCGAGCCTGCGACCCTGGCCGGGGCCGCGCCCGGTGCCTGGGTGGTCGCGGCCTTCGATCCGTTCCGTACGCGTGAGAGGGTGGCCGCCTATGCGGCGGCGGGGCTGGAGGCGCTGGCAATGGACTGGATGCCGCGCATCACCCGTGCCCAGTCGATGGACATATTGTCGTCCCAGTCGAATCTGGCGGGCTATAAGGCGGTGCTGGAGGCGGCGGGCGCCTATGGGCGGGCCTTTCCGATGATGATGACGGCGGCGGGCACGATTCCCGCCGCGCGCGTCTTCGTGATGGGGGTGGGCGTCGCGGGGCTTCAGGCGATCGCGACCGCCCGGCGGCTGGGGGCGCAGGTGTCGGCGACCGATGTGCGCTCTGCGACCCGCGAGCAGATCCAGTCGCTCGGCGCCAAGCCGATCTTTGTCGAGGGCGTGGCGGGGATCGAGGGCGAGGGTACGGGCGGCTATGCGGGCGAGACGAGCGAAGCCTATCGCACGGCGCAGGCCGAACTGGTCGCCGGGCATATCGCCAAGCAGGACATCGTCATCACCACCGCGCTGATCCCCGGCCGCCCCGCGCCGCGCCTGGTGACGGAGGCGCAGATCGCCACGATGCGGTCCGGCAGCGTCATCGTCGACCTGGCGGTGGAGGCGGGCGGCAATGTCGAGGGTGCGGTCGCGGGCGAGGTGGTGGAGCGGCACGGCGTGAAGATCATCGGCCACCGCAACATGCCCAGCCGGTTGGCCGCCGATGCCTCCGCGCTGTTCGCGCGCAATCTGCACAATTTCCTCGCCGCCTTCTGGGACAAGGACGCCGGGCGGCCGGTCCTCGATGCGGAGATCGGCGACGCGATCCGGCTGACCCAGGGCGGACAGGTGGTGAATTCGAGGTTGCAGTCGTGACCGTTATTCCTCCCCTGCAAGGGGAGGTGGCGCGCGCAGCGCGACGGAGGGGTGTCGGGCTATCGAGAGGGGGGACACCCCTCCGTCAGGCCTTCGGCCTGCCACCTCCCCTTGCAGGGGAGGAATTGAGTGTTGCAGGGCTATGAAGACGTTGGCGTTCGGGCGCGCGGCTTGCGGCAGGCGATGTCGCCGCCCGAGATCACGCTATGGCAAGCCCTGCGTCGTCGTCCAGGCGGTTTCAAGTTTCGACGCCAGCATCCGTCAGGCCCCTATATAGCCGACTTTTATTGCCACGAAGCGAGACTGGTCATCGAAGTCGATAGCGAAGCGCACGGCTATGGAGATCGGCCAGAGCGGGACGCTCTCCGGGATATGTGGTTCGCGGAGCGTGGTCTTATGACGCTCCGCATCGCGACCAACGATATTCAAAAAGACATCGAAGGTGTGACCAGACATATCCTAACCACCGCCGCCAGCCGTCATTCCGGGGAGGAGTAACATGGACTTCATAGCGATCCTGTCGATCTTCGTGCTGGCGTGTTTCGTCGGCTATTATGTCGTCTGGTCGGTGACGCCGGCGCTGCACACGCCGTTGATGGCGGTGACCAATGCCATTTCCTCGGTCATCATCGTCGGTGCGCTGATCGCGTCGGCGGCGACATCGGGGGCGACGGGGTCGGGGGTCGCCAAGTGGCTGGGTCTGGGCGCGGTGGTGCTGGCCAGCATCAATATCTTCGGCGGCTTTGCGGTAACGCAGCGGATGCTCGCCATGTACCGCAAGAAGGAGAAGCGCTCGTGATCGCGCCCGTGCCGCCCGCGCTGTCCACCGGGCCGCTCGCCCCGGCGGTCGAAGCCGTTGCCGCGAACCCCTGGGTCTCGCTCGCCTATCTGGTGGCGGGGGTGTGCTTTATCCTGGCGTTGCGCGGGCTGTCGAGCCCGACGACCAGCCAGCGGGGCAATCGCTTCGGCATGATCGGCATGGGCATCGCGGTCGTCACGACGCTGGTGACGCATGTGCCCCTACGAGCCGACGCACTGCCAGTGGGGAATCCCCATGATCTGATGATCGACTGGACCGCCGCCTTCGAAATCCTCGCCGCCATCGGCCTGGGTGCCTTGATCGGCATCACCACCGCCCGCCGCATCGCGATGACCGCGATGCCGCAACTGGTCGCCGCTTTCCATTCGCTCGTCGGCCTCGCCGCCGTGGCGGTCGCCTGCGCCGCCTTCCTGAACCCGGTCGCCTTCGACATCGCCGATATGGTGGTGCCGATGATCGGCCAGCCCTTTGCCAGCATCCACGTGGTCAGCCGGGTCGAAATGGCGCTGGGCGTCGCGATCGGTGCGATCACCTTTTCGGGATCGGTCATCGCCTTCCTGAAGCTCAACGGCAATATGGGCGGCAAGCCGATCCTGCTGCCCGGCCGCCATGCGTTGAACCTGGGTATCCTCGGCGCGATCGTCATCCTGGTCGCGATGTTCACGCGGGATCAGGCGCCCTGGATCTTCTGGACGATCACCATCCTGTCCTTCGTGATCGGCTTCCTGCTGATCGTGCCCATCGGCGGCGCGGACATGCCGGTCGTGGTGTCGATGCTGAACAGCTATTCGGGCTGGGCGGCCGCCGCGATGGGCTTCACGCTCCACAACAGCGCGATGATCATCACCGGCGCGCTGGTCGGTTCGTCGGGCGCGATCCTGTCCTACATCATGTGCCGGGCGATGAACCGCAGCTTCATCAGCGTGATCGCGGGCGGCTTCGGTGCGAGCGATGCGGGCGGCGGCGCTGGCGGTGCGGCGATCGATCGCCCGTGGAAGCGCGGCAGCGCGGAGGATGCGGCCTTCCTGATGAGCCAGGCCGAACAGGTCGTGATCGTCCCCGGCTATGGCATGGCGGTGGCGCAGGCGCAGCATGTCCTGCGCGAGATGGGCGACCTGCTGAAGAAGGAAGGGGTGCGCGTCAAATACGCCATCCACCCGGTCGCGGGGCGGATGCCGGGCCATATGAACGTCCTGCTGGCCGAAGCGAACGTGCCCTATGACGAGGTGTTCGAGCTGGAGGACATCAACGCCGAATTCGCACAGACCGACGTCGCCTTCGTCATCGGGGCCAACGACGTGACCAATCCGGCGGCCAAGACCGACAGATCCTCGCCCATCTACGGCATGCCGGTACTGGATGTGGAAAAGGCCAAGACGGTGCTGTTCATCAAGCGGTCGATGGGCGGCGTCGGCTATGCGGGTGTCGATAACGAGCTATTTTATCGCGACAACACCATGATGCTGCTGGCGGACGCCAAGAAGATGGTCGAAGAGATCGTCAAGGCACTCGGCTGAGTGTCCGATTCGGACTGACGTCGACTCCCGGACGTCGGTCGGGTCGTATCGGTGGCATGGGCGAAGGAGCGGGGGCTCCGCGCCTGTCCGACCCTTGCGGCCAGGACGATGGAGCAGCCCGCATGGCGGGCTGCGGGGGAGCGGCATGGACGATCAGGATCTATACGGCACCGGCTTTGCGGTCGTGGTGATCGGCGTACCCGCGCTGGCCATGGCGGCGGGCGACATGGTGCGGCAGGCGGGCGGCCGGGTGCTGCGCACGGTCGACTGGTCGGCGGTGGCGGAGGAGATCGGGCAACAGGCGGGACGGCCGCTCCTGCTGGTCGACACGCACGGCGCAGAGGCCGCGACGATGGAGATCGCGCTCGCCCGGATCGATGCCGTGGCGACCGCGCTCGACCTGCCCATCGTGGTCAGCCTGGCGACCGCCGATATCGATCTGGTCGCCGCGATGCTGCTGGGGCCGCGCGTCGCGATGCTGTGCGATGCGAGCCCGTTGGAGCTGGTCGCCGCGCTGGCGATTGCGGGCGCGAACAATGGCGGCGCGACCATGCTGCATGCGCATGTCCGCGAGGGCGAGTCCGAACGCCTGCGCAAGCTGAATGCCGAGGTGGCACGCATTGCCGAGGCGCTGACCCGGCTGTCGGTACAGGAGGATGAGGATTTGCGCGGCGGCGTCAGCGATCGGCATCAGAGTTTCCACGCCGCCCCACCGCGCCCGCAGCCGGGCGATGCCGAACTGGTCCGCCGCATGATCCGCGCCCGGCGGCTGCGCGACGGCTTTTTCGGCGGCGGCCTGTTCGAGGAACCCGCCTGGGACATGCTGCTCGACCTCTATGCCGCGCAACTGGAGGGGACGCGCGTATCGGTGTCGAGCCTGTGCATCGCCGCCGCCGTCGCGCCGACCACCGCGCTGCGCTGGATCGGCAAGATGACCGAGGCGGGGCTGTTCGCACGCCAGCCCGATCCTGCCGATCGCCGCCGCGCCTTCATGGTGCTGACCGACGCCGCATTGGAGGGGATGCGCGGCTATCTGAACGCGATCCGGCGGTTGGAAAGACCATAGCCTATCCCGCCAGCGCCCAGCGGATCGCACCGCCCAACCGCCGTGTGCCCGCCCGGATCGCGGGGCGGACCGCGCCATAGCCGTCCAGTCCATGCAGTCGCGCCGCCCAGTCGGGCAGCAGCGCGATCCCCGCCTGGGTCAGCCAGCTGCCGATCGGGGCAAGCGCGGGGCTGGGCGCGGGCTGGTTGAGAAGGGTGCGCGCCACCGCCCGCGTGCGGGCATCGACGCGCAGTTCGGGGCGGATCGAATCCAGGAAACGCGCCAGTTGCTGCCGGTTCTCGGGCACATGCTCGGCCCCCAACCGCCGGGCGATCGTCGCCATCTCCGCCAGATAGCGGTCGGCTTCCGCATCCGGGAAATCGGAATCGCGATAGGTGCGGTGCGCGCGCAGGAAACTGTCGACCTCGGCGGCATGGACGAAGGTCAGCAGGTGCGGATCGTTCGCGCTATAGGGCGTTCCGTCGGCCAGGGTGCCGCCGATCCGGTCGTGCACCGCCCGCACGCGCGCGATCATCCGCTCGGCCGCGTCGGTCGCGCCGTAAGTGGTGACCGAGATGAACCCCGCCGTGCGCCGCAGCCGCCCGGCCATGTCGCGGCGGAAATCGCTATGATCCCAGACCCCGGCCAGCGCGGCGGGGTGGAGCATCTGGACGAGCAGCGAGGCGATGCCGCCCGCCATCATCGCGGTGAAGTCGCCATGCACCGTCCAGGTCGCCGATCCCGGCCCGAACAGCCCGTCATCGCCCGGCGGCCGGGTCAGGTCGAGCTGACGACTGCCGACCACGTCGCGTATCTGGTCGGCAATCTGGCGGCGGACGGGAAGCATGGGACGAGAACGCACCGGCACAGGCTTGCGTTGCGTCGGCGATCGATGGCCGGTCAGCCCCGCTTGGCGGCGTCCCAGGCGGCGATTTCGTCCGCGAAGTGCCGATCGATCACCAGATCGCGCGCCGTCTCGCTCGCCAGATCGACCTCGACCGAGCCCGCCCATTCATAGGTGGCGTTGCCCGACAGCGTGACCATGCCGTCCTCGCCCGCAAAGGCACGGACCAGCCCGCCGCGATTGAACACGACGGTCGGCCTATCCCAGGCGATCCGCCCGGTCAGGCAGGCGGCATAGGTGGAGGCGGCCATCGCGCTGCCGCAACTGTCGGTCAGGCCGACCCCGCGCTCGAAGGTGCGCACGAACAGCGAATCCCCTCGCATCGCGACGAAGGACACATTGGCGCGGTTGGGCAGCCATGCGGGCGCGGCCTCGCACACTGCGCCCAGCCGGATCAGTTCGTCCTCGTCCACCGTCGTCTCGACGAAATGGACGAGATGCGGATTGGGCATGGTGACTGCGGTGAAGCGCCGCTCGGCATCCAGCATCGGCAGCACCGCATCGACCAGCGTCTCGGGCGCGCCATGGATCGGCCAGGCGGCGGTCGACAGTCCGGCGGGCCCGGCGGTCTCGCGCACCGTATAGACGCCCGGCGCCAGATCGGCATCGCGCACCGCATCGGCGTACGAGGTCTTCAGCCGCACGGTCGCCGCCTCGATCCCTAGCGCCTCGAACCCCGCCCGCGCGACGCAGCGCACGCCGTTGAGGCAGGTCTCGGCCTCGCTGCCGTCGCTGTTGCGCATCACCATGCCGAACGCCGCGCGCGCGTCGCCCGGCACCAGCAGGAGCAGCCCGTCACCGCCCACCGGGCCGCGCCGGTCGGCCAGCGCCCGTGCGACCCCGGCCCAGACGTCGGCGTCCAGCGACAGCGCGCGCGCATCGATCATCGGGAAGTCGTTGCCCGACCCATGGCATTTGACGATCGCGAACCGCATGCTGGGGCTATCTCCGCCATCCGAAAAGACGCGCCCGTCTAGCCCAGCCGGCGGCGCTTCGCCAGCGGGCGGCCACGGGACTTGCCAAGCCCGACCGGCTGTAGGACATCGGGCGATCAACCGATATAAAAGCAAGGGGTGGGGGAGCGATGATCACCGCGATCCGCGAGGTGCGCCGGGCCAAGGGGATGACGCTGGACGATGTCGCGCGCGCCTGCTCACCCCCCACCACGCCGCAGACGATCGGGCGGCTGGAAATGGGGACGCGCACCGTCTCGCTGCCCTGGCTGAACCGGATCGCCGCCGCCTTGGGCTGCACCCCCGCCGATCTCGTCACCCTGCCGATCCGCGAGACATTGCCGGTCGCGGCCCTGCTCGGCCCGCGCGGGGCGGTGGCGCCGCGCAGTGCGCGCTCGGTATCGCCCCCTTGCGCGACGCCGGGCATGCTGGCGGTGACGGTCAGCGGCGCGGTCGGCGATTACCGCGCGGGCGATGAGCTCTGGTGCGAGCCGCTCGCCCCGGATAGATTCGCCGATGCCATGAATCGCGATATCCTCGTGCCCCGCGCCGCCGGTGGCTATGTCTTTGCCCGGCTGGCGGGCGTGATGCCGGACGCGCTGCACCTGTTGCCGCTGGAGCCGGGTGCGGCGGGCGTGACGATCGCCGCACCCGCCTGGATCGCGCGGGTGGCACGGCTGGTGCGCACGCTATGATCCGCGCGATTCTGTCGCTGGCCTTCGCGCTGGCGCTGCCCGCCGCCGCGCAACAGGCGGTGCCGTCCGCACCGACGCCGCCGCCGGTCGAAAAGCCCGAGCTGGTCCGCGCGTTCCCGCATGACCCCACCGCCTTTACCGAGGGGCTGTTGATCGCCGACGGCAATCTGTACGAAAGCACCGGACGCGAGGGTGAGAGTGTCATCCGCCAGGTCGATCTGACGACCGGCAAGACGCTGCGCCACGCCACCGTGCCTGACGGGCTGTTCGGCGAGGGCATCGTCGCCTGGGGCCCCGAACTGCGCAGCGTCACCTGGCATGGCGGACGCGGTTTCCGCTGGAGCCGCCCTGCGCTCAAGCGCACCGGCGAGTGGCGCTATGAGGGCGAAGGCTGGGCGATGACCGATGACGGGCATCATATCATCCTGTCGGACGGGACGCCGCGTCTGCGCTTCCTCGACCCCGCGACGATGAAGGTCGTGCGCACCTTGGACGTGACGGTCAATGGACGGCCGCTCAAGAACCTGAACGAGCTGGAATATATCGACGGGCAAATCTGGGCCAATGTCTGGATGACGCCCTATATCGTACGGATCGATCCGGCGACCGGCGTCGTCGCGGGCGTCGTCGACCTGAGCGACCTGGTGGCGCGCGAGGGGCTGACCGACCGGGATTCGGTCGCCAACGGCATCGCCTATGACCGGGTGAAGCACCGTATCTTCGTCACCGGCAAGAACTGGCCCGAACTGTTCGAAATCCGGCTGCCCAAGGCGGCGCGCTGATTCCGGTCCCTCGCGGTTCCCGCGGATCGTCAAGGCTTGGATACGGCGGCGGACTTGCGCGTTAACATCGTATATTGCCTCGATTATAACATGGATTATAGCGGATGACGCCGTCATGATCCGATCGTGAGGGGATGCCGCAATCACGGCCCGCTGGGTCGGGTGTGCGGAACAGGTGGATAAGGAGCGCAGTTTCTTGCCGACGAGTACTCGTTTTGTCGTGTCGTTGCACATGCTGGCGCTGATGGCGGAGCATGGCGACACGCCGCTGCGCTCCGAGGATATCGCGGTCAGCGTCAATTCCAACGCGGCGGTGGTGCGCGCGCTGCTGCTGCGTCTGGCGGCGGCGGGGCTGACCCGGTCGCAACTGGGCAATCGCGGTGGCGCGATGCTGGCCAAGCCCTCCTCCGACATCCGGCTGGTCGATGTGTACCAGGCGGTCGAGGACCGGAACTTCTTCGCCTTTCACCGCCAGCCGCCCGAGGGCGACGGGATGATCGACCGGCACATCACCGCCAGCCTGGAGACGATGCTGACCCCGGTGCGCGAGGCGCTGGAGAACAAGCTCGCCGGGCTGACGCTCGACGACGTGCTGGAGGATATCCGCGCGCGCGCCGGGATCGAATCAGACGAGTTTCAGATCGACCGGACGGGTGTCGGGAAAGAGCGTCGCCAGGCGGTCGCCTGACAGGCCGAACTGCCGCTGGACCAGCCCGCCGATCAGCGTGCGGTAATCGGTCAGCACCGGCAGGTCGCGATTCTGGTTGAGCGTGGCGGCGGACAGGGCGACCTGCTCGCCCGCCATGCGCCCGCCCGACACGCCGCCGCCCATCACCCAATAGATGCTGCCATGGCCATGGTCGGTGCCCCGGTCGCCATTTTCGCGGAAGGTGCGGCCGAACTCCGACACGACGACGACCGTCGTGTTTCGCCAGGCGTCGGGCCCGATCGCCTGCGCAAAGCCGGCCAGGCCGCGTCCCAGATCGCCGATCCGGTCGGCGAGATAGCCGGTCGCACCGCCCTGGTTCACATGGGTATCCCAGCCGCCGACATCGACGAATGCCAGGTTGAACCGGTCGCGCATCAGCGTGCCGATCCGCTGCGCCGATAGCGCAAAGCCCTTGGCCGAAACGGCGCCCCGGCTGGCGGCCTTCATCTCCTGATCCAGCGTCTTGTATACGGTGTCGCGTACATTGAACCCCTCGCTGACCGAGCGGGCGAGGTCGGGATGCCCGGCATACATGCTCTGGATCAGTGCGGCTTGGCGCTGGTCGATCGGCTTGCCGACATTGGCGAGCGCGAGATTGGGGATGGGGTCCTCGCCGCCGCGAAAGCACAGCGGCAACTGGTCGGTAAAGGCGATCGGCTTGTCGCCCGTGCCGAGAATGTCCGCCAGCCGCGCCATGAAGCCAGAGCCATAGTCGCGGTGGCCGCCGACCGGCTGGCCCAGCTCGATCGTGTCCTGAGTCTCGAAATGGCTGCGGCTCATATCGTCGGTGCCCGCAAAGGGGACGAAGGCGATCTGCTTGGCCTGCCAGAGCGGCAGGATCGAGTCCTTCAACGCCGGGTGCAGCGCCCAGTCGGCGTCGAGCGGCAGCGGGGCGTTCGGGTTCGCCGGATCGGGCTTGGGCAGCGCGATGGTCGGGCGCGACTGGCGGTAGAAGTCGCTGGCGCTGGGCACTACGATGTTCACCGCGTCATAGGCCCCGCGCAGGAACACGACGAGCAAGCGGCTGCCCGCCTGCGGCGCGGCAAAGGCGCGGCCCGCCATCACCATGGGGGCCATGGCGGCGGCGCCCAGCAACAGGTCGCGGCGGTGGATATGGGGAATCCTCATGCGATCCTCCTATCGGTGCATGAATTCGGGCGAGGAGAAATAGAGCGCGTTCCACTCCGCCGGGGACCGCGCCTGGGCGAGCGCGGCAAGCGTGGGCTTACCCAACGACGGCATCCGAGCGGCAAGGATCGGCGAATCCTTCAACACCGGCACCTGGGCGGGCGGGGGCGGCGTGCCCGGCGCGGCGTCCACGGGCTGGAACAGCCGGGCCGCGCCGTTCCCGATTTGCCGCGCGATATCGAACCGCGTCGCCATCTGCCCCGGCGCGACCCAAGCCACGCTCGACAGGTCATAGCCGTCGGGCGTCTCGTGATCGTACAGCCCTTCGCCCATCTGGCGAATCCAGCCGACGACCGGCTGGGCATTGGTGACCATTCGGTCGCCATAGGCCAGCCGCACCGCCGACAGTGTATAGCCGACCGGGTCCTTGAACCCACTGCCCAGCGAGCCGGAAAATTCGCGCGAACGGATCATCGTCTTCAGCACCGCCGCGATGTCGCCATGCGTCCGGCGGAAGGTCGCCGCCATCCGATCGACCAGCGCGGGCGGCGGCGTGTCGCCCATGAAATAGGTCGCCAGTTTCAGCGAGACGTGATGCGCGGTCGCCGGGCTGTCGGCGATCAGGTCCAGTGCCTGCTCGACCTCGGCAAAGCCCGACCCCTTGATCTCGTGGCCCAGGAAATGCTTGGTGCCGAAATCGTGGCGCGCCGGGTTGAACTCGAACAGTCCGGCACGGAGATAAAGCGGCTGGAGTTCGGGTTTCAGCTTGGGCGCATCGGGTTTCTGGTTGACCCCGACCCCGGTCAGGATACGCGCCAGCTCCTGCACGTCCTGCTGGCTATAGCCCGAGCCGACGCCCATGGAGTGCAGCTCCATGATCTCGCGCGCATAATTCTCGTTGATCTTGCCCCTGGCGTTCTGGTCGTTGTCCAGATAGCGCAGCATCGCCGGGTGGCGCAGCGTCGCCTCCAGCAGGTCGCGATAGCGGCCCAGCGCATGGGCGCGGATCGTCTCTTCATAATCGCCGACCATCGCGCGAATGTCGCGCTTGCCCGCCTGGACGTTGAAATGGTTGAACCAGAACCAGGTCATCCGCTCGCGCAGCTGGTCGGGGGAATAGAGCGCGCGCAGGACGAAGCGTCGCCGCGCCTCGTCGGCCAGCCCGTTCATCGCTTTCTGATAGGCTTCGCGCGCGGCCTTTTTCTGGTCGGGGTCGGTGATCGCCTTCAGGTCGCGCTGCATGGCGTCGGTTTCGACGACAAGCGCGGCGACCGGCTCGCGGGTGATGCGCATGGCATCGATCTGTGCCTGGACGGCAGGGGGCAGGGGATCGGGCCGGTCGTCGAGTTGATGGCGCAGCCAGGCATCGCTGCCCGGTGCGGGACCGGTCGCAGGCGCGGCGGACGGCCCCCAGCCTAGCCGTTCCGCCCAGGCCGCGTCACGGGCTGCATCGGCGGCATAGGCCGGGACCGAGGCCATCAGCGCCGATGTCAGTAGCAGCCAGGAAGCGATCCGCGCCATGCCTCGCTCTCCATGTCGGCCTGCCGCCAACGGATTGGGCGCAGGCTTCTTCGGACAATAATGTCGCGGATGGCGGCTGAACACCGGCTTGCCCGGACATGAAAAGCGCGTCAGCGGACGGCCATGAGGGCGTGAAATTCCTCCCCTGTAAGGGGAGGTGGCAGGCCGTTAGGCCTGACGGAGGGGTGTCCCGCTCTCGAGGGGGGACACCCCTCCACCAGCTTCGCTGGTCCCCCTCCCCTTACAGGGGAGGAAAGGGTTACTTCGGCAACGTGCACCCCTTAGCTCGCGTCACCGGGTTGCAGCGTTCCATCACCCCGCCGGGCAGGGTCACGGTGAAACCGCGATTCCAGGGGCGGGTCGGTGCGCCGGGATAATAGTCGGTCGACACGGCCTGCGCGCCGCTGTCGATCGCGGCCTGTTGGCGGCTATGGTCGTTCTCGCGTGCTTCCTTCGTGTCGGCGTCGCTGCGGGTGCGGACGATGAAGCCCTGCTTCACCCACGCCCGGATCTCCGCGCCATCGGTGCGCGGATCGCCGACGATCTCGACCGAGGCCTCGGGCTGGTCGGTGTCGTACCAGCCGAAGATCGGGCGACCTTTCAGCGACGGATGCCCGGCGCGGTAACGGTCGGACACGTCGCTGGGGGTATCGAGGACGAAATAGATTTTCCCGCGGGCCTGCTCCAGTGTCGGCCAGCCCTTGGTCGTGACCGCCTCACGCAACGTCTTCGCATTGCCGCGCACGTCATCGGGCGTGATGATCCGGTTCGGCTTCAGCACATCACGAATCTCACCGTCCAGCGCGTCGAGCAGCGGCGCGGTCAGCGGCAGCGGATCGGTGACGCCGGGCTTGTTGATCGGCCGGTCGGCGGCGTTGATCGTCACCATGATCGGCAAATGACGCGGATGCGCGCGCGACCAGGCGTCGATCTGGCCGATGCACTGTTTGAAGGTGCCGCAGGAGCGGTAATCGACTTCCGGGATGTGGAAGACCTTGAAGCCGGGCTTCATCATCGCCGTCTCGTCGAAGCCGGTCTTCTCACCCGCCGCACGGGCGATCGCCTCGCCCTTGGGATGGGCGAAACGGCCGCCTTCGGGGTCGGCGAAGATGTCGATTTCCAACTGGCGCACGCCCCGGTCGAGCTGCTGCGCCAGCGTCAGATGATCGTAATCCAGCGCGGCGGCGAGTTTGGGATCGCGCCGTTCCAGCGCGGCGAACACGGCGGGCGCGATCCGCTTCTTATAGCTGTTGTGCGAGCCGATCACCTGGATGTCGTTCATCCGGAGCGGCTGTCGCGGCGCCGGGGCGGCAGCGGTCGCGAGGACCGCCGCCAAAGTGAGGAAGACCTTCATCAGAACTCCGCCCGCACGCCGAACAGGATCGTCCGGCCATAATAGTTGATCTCGCCGAAGCGCAGGCTGTTGTCGTTATAGGTATCCTGATGCGCGCCCGCGATGTTGATGCCCTCCAGGCTGAGCGTCAGATTCTCGGCCGCGCGCACCGACAGCTGCCCGTCGAGCGAGCCGAAGGCGGCGACGTAGGTGGGCGCCTGCACCGTGCTGCCCGTGCTCGACAGATACTTGTCGCGCCAGACATAGGACAGGCGCGCCGACAGCGGCCCCTTGTCGTAGAAGCCGACCAGGTTGAAGCTGTTCTTCGACAGGCCGATCAGCTGGTCCTTGATGGTGCGCGACCCCGCCGTATAGTCGGCCTTCACTTCGGTATGGGTGTAGGACCCTTGCACGCCGAAGCCGTCGAACGGCGCGGGCAGGAAGGTGAAGACCTGGCTATAGGCGGCCTCCGCGCCATACACCTTGGCATCGCCGCCATTGACCGAGGTGGTCAGGCGCACGGTGCCGCGCCCCGGAATATTGATCTCGGTATTCGACTGGGTGATGTAGTCGTCCATCGCCTTGTAGAACACCGCGCCCGACAACATGCCCGACGGCGCAAAATACCATTCCAGCGAGCCGTCGAACTGGGTGGCGAGGAAGGGGACCAGCTGCGGGTTGCCGCCGCTGGCGGTGGGGGCGTCGGTCGACACGGTGATGCGCGGCGCGGTGTCGGTGACGTTGGGACGGGTCAGCACCCGGCTGGCGGCGAGGCGACCGACCAGCTTCGGCGTCAGGTCGGCGCGCAGGTTGAAACTGGGCAGGACGTTGTTGAAGGTCTTCGGATAGCTGACCGGGGTCGCGGTGTTGCCGCTGGTCAGCGTGCCGCTCGCCACCTGATCGGTGTGGACGTAACGGACGCCCAGATTGCCGCTGACCGGCACTTGCCCTGCATCGAACTGGTAATCGGCGCGGACATAGGCGGCGGCGATTTTTTCCGACACGACGAAGGACGAGCGCAGATCGCTGTTGGTCAGCGGTGCATTGGCGACGGCGGGGGTGAAGAAATTGCCGACATAGGCGTCGGTCACCGGGACCAGCCAGTTGCGGAAGGCATTGCCGCCGACGCCCGACAGGAAGTCGCCATAGGGCATCTGCTGATAGGCGCCCGCCCCCAGGCTGGTCAGCGGCGCGCCCGCAGGCGGATTGACGATGAAGTCGCGGCGGAAATAGTCGCGCTTGCGCCAGTGATATTCGCCACCCGCCGCCAGTTTCGACAGGAAGCCGTCGAAATCATGGCCCACGTCGAGGCGCGAGAAGACGTCCCAGTCCTTGCTGTCCTTGGGCGCGATGTTGAACGGGTACAGCTTGTAGTTTGCCGGATTGGTCACATCGACCGGCGTGGTGAAGGTCGGCATCGTCTGATAGCCCGCCGACGCGTCATAGCTGAGCGGCGCGATGAAATAGGCGCGGCTGCGCACGGTGCCGGTCCGGTAATCCGGGTGATAGCTGTGCGCCGCCGACCAGTTGACGTTGGCGGTGACGTGCCAGCGATCCGGGTTCCACGTCTGTTTCAGGCCGATGGTCAGCAGGTCGTGGCGGTTGAGGCTGTATTCGCGCGACGCCATGAAGCGGACATTGTTGATCGTCGCCTTGGTGATGGTGTCGCCGGTGACGGTATAGCCGGGCTGCAGCACCGTGCCGCCATCATCGGGATAGATATCGAGGCCGAACTCGTCATAGGCCACGTCCAGCCGCGTCGCGATCACGTCCAGTGTCGTCTGGAGTTCGGGGGTCGGCGCCCACTGCGCCGACACGATGCCGGAGATGCGCTTGCGATCCTCGGTCTCGACGGTGGGGCGGGTGCGGGTCGGCGAATAGAGGCCGGTCGGCGCGCTGCCCGCCTGGGGTGAGGTGTAGCGGTTGAGCAACCAGCCGAAATTCATGAACCGGTCGTTGCGGACCGTCTTGCCCCAATATTGCGCGCCCGCCAGGATGCCGAAGTTGCCGTCGCTGTTCTTCGCGCTGGTCAGCACGGTGACGTTGGGTCGCACGTCCTTGGTCTGGGTCGTGTAGGTGCCGCGCATGTTGATCGTCGTCTTCGTGCCGACCTCCAGCGGGTGGAAGGTCTTGACGTCGATATTGCCGCCCAGCGCGCCTTCGCTCATGTCGGCGGTCGGGGTCTTCACCACGTCGATGCTGGCGGTGAACTCGGCGGGCAGCATCTCGAAGCGGAACTGACGCCCCGCCGCGCCGCCATTCTCGATCAGGTCGTTCAGCGCGATGGTGCGGCCGTTGAGCAGCGTGTTCTGGAACTGCGGCCCCAGGCCCCGCACGCTGACATATAGCCCCTCGCCGCGCGGACGGGTGATCGCCACGCCGGGAACGAGTTGCAGCGCCTCGGCGACATTCTGGGTCGGGAACTTGCCGATATCGGTCGAACTGATCGAATCGACGCCATAGGCTGCACGGCGCTTGGTCTCGATCCCGGCGGCCAGGCTGCGGGCATAGGTGCCGTTGACGACGATATCCTCGCCCTCGGTGCCCGCATCGCCGGCCTGGGCGGCCTGTGGCGCGGCGGCGGCGGCCGTGGTGGCCGTGGCGTGGTCCTGAGCATGGGCGACCAGCGGGCCGGTCGTCAGAATGAGCGAAGCCGATGCCTTTAACAGGCTGCGAAACGTCAACATGAAATGGTCCCCCATCGGCTGTCTTGCCGGTTCGGCGGGGGCGTTAGGTATGGTCGATGTCAGCTTGGCGTAAAATTGATGACGCTGATGTGAAACGCGCCAAGTGGATCAAAAAGCCATCAAAATCATGGCGGATTGACGATTGATCGCCAAAAAGCGGTGCTGCGGCGCGTGCCCGAAAAGGGATCAGCCGGGGGTGATGGCGGGCAGTTTCTGAGTGCCCGTCACCTGCGGGCTGAAGCGTCCGATGGTGCGCGCGGTGCGCTCGGGATCGCGCAGCAGCACGCGGCCGGACTTCCACATCAGCTCGCCGTCGCGTCGCGCCTGCTGGATCATGCGGTTGACGTGCACCGGGGTCAGCCCGAGCGCATCGGCCAGCATCTCCTGGGTCAGCGGCATCTCGAAACTGCCGCCCACGGTCAGCCCGGCCAGCGACAGCCGCTCATAGATTTCGAGCAGGAAGTCGCCGATCCGCTCCTGCGCGTTCAGTCGGCCGAGCTGGACGACATGGCCGAGCAGATAGGCCTCGTCCAGCGCCTCGCCCACGGCATAGGCCTGGGCCAGACCCGATCCGGCGGGGGCGGCGGGGGCGGGGCAGGCGGTGCATTCGGTCAGCGCGATCACCGTCGCCGACGCGATGGGCAGCGCCTGATGCGCCGAGCCGATAACGTCGCCAGGCAGGTAGAAGCTCATGAACTGGCGCCGCCCGTCGGGCAGGATGCGGACCCGCGCGGCCCAGCCGTGGAGCAGCAGCAGCGGCTCGGGCATCGGGCGGCCGATCGTCATGAAGGCGTGGCGCAGCGGATAGCCGCGCGCCCGGTCGGCGGCCGCGTCGAGGCAAGCCAGGTCCGTCTCGTCAAGCGGGGTCAGCGCGGTCAGTCGGCGGATCGCGGCGGCGGCGACGCCTTCGGACACGGCAGGCGACTGGACGGGAAAAGGGGCGGCGGGAAAAGAGGTCATGCGCATCCTTTGTCGGGTATCAACGCGCCGATCGCATGGATGATGCGATCGGGCTGGAACGGCTTGGCGACGATCGACGCGGATCGATAGGGGGCGGGCAGCGCCCATTCGTCATAGCCGGTCAGGAAGGTCCAGGGCACGTCGCGCGCCGATAGCCGGTCGGCGATCTTGAAGGCGCGCTCACCCGCCAGATTGACGTCGAGCACCGCGGCATCGAGCGGCTGGGTTTCGGCCAGGTCCAACCCCTGTTCCAGGGTGGCGACGGGGCCGACCACGATCGCATCGACCGCCCGCAGCGCACGCTCCAGGTCGCGGGCGATGAAATACTCGTCCTCGACCACAAGGATACGCTTGTCCGCCAGCGGCGATCGACGGTTCATCCCACGGTGCTCCGGTTCGGCGGGTCGGCATCGTCTGCGTTCCATGGTAGCGTTATCACGCATAGGACGCCGCCACCGCGAAAATCCAATCTGGTCCGCGCACCCAGCCCATAAGGCAGAGCCTCGCGGATCAGTTCGGTCCCGAATCCCTGTCGAACGGGCGGAACCGGCATCGTTGGTACACCTGTTTCATCCCATTTTACAATCAGTTCGCATTTGCCATTTGATTTAAGTTCAATCGCCCAGGCGATCGACAGCCGTCCGGTGGCGTGGCGCAGGGCCCCATATTTAAGCGCATTGGTGGTCAGTTCGTGGATCGCCAGCCCCATCGACTCGGCGGTATCGGCGGGAAGCGAGACGTCGGGCCCCTCGATCGACAGCCGTTCGTCCTCGATCGCACCCACGCCCAGCAGTTCGTCACGGATCAGATTTTCCAGGTCCACCCGCCCCGACCGGGTCTGGGTCGCGACCACCTGGGTCCGGGCCAGCGAGTCGAGCCGCCCGCGGAAATGATCCGAAATCTCGTCGATCGGCCCGCCGCTGTCGACGGTGCGGGTGAAGATCGAACGAACGATGGTCAGGATGTTGCGCACCCGGTGCTGCAACTCGGCGACCAGGGTTTCCTGCCGCTCGCGCAGACGGCGCAGCGTATCGATGTCGGTCGAGGTGCCGAACCATTCGACGATCGCGCCATGATCGTCGCGCACCGGGGTCGCGCGCGTCTTGAACCAGCGATAGCGGCCGGACTGGGCATGGCGCAGCCGCCCCTCCATCGCCAGCTTGCCGCGCTCGCCCGCGCCTTCCCAGAAACGGCGGGCCGCCTCACGGTCGTCGGGATGGACGGCGGCGAGCCAGCCATGGCCCAGGCTCTCTTCGACGCTGAGCCCGGTCATCGCCACCCATTGCGGACTGGCCCAGGTCCATTGGCCGTCCTTGGTCGCGGTCCAGACGAGCTGGGGTATCCCCTCGATCAGGCTCAGCAGCCGCCGCTGGCTGGCGCGCGAGGCGATTTCGGCGCGTTTGCGCAGCAGCGCCTGGACGATCGCGGGGGCCAGTTCCTCGGCAATGGCGCGCTCGCGCTCGGTAAAGCCGGTCGGATGATTGCCCAGCGCGAACATGGCAAAGGTCTCGCCGTCACGGCGCAGCGGCACGCCCAGGAAATTGTGCAGGCTCGGATGCCCCTCGGGCAGGCCGACCCGGTCGGGGTGATTGGCCGGATCGTTGACGATCATGCTGCGGTCCTGAAGGATCACCTGGCCGAAAATACCCTGGATCTTCATCCCGTTGGGCAGTTGCCGGTTGGTGTATTCGGGATCGTCGCCGTGATAGGCGGCCCAGCCGCGCTCGCTGATCGCGATATGGTCCAGCCGGTCGTGCGAGGTGCGCCGCTCGCCGAAGAAACTGAACGCCGCGCCGGTCAAATCCTCGGCCACCGCCAAGCACAACTGCCCCAGTTCCTCCTCGGTCGAGGCGCGCAACGCTTCCTGCAGGATGCGGTTGATTCCGGCGAGGACATGGGCGCCATGCGGCACCAGTCCCTGTGGGGGGACTGACAAAGGCGTTTGCCCGTGGAGAGAAGCAAGTTCAGTCATGCGT
This sequence comes from Sphingomonas fuzhouensis, assembly GCF_034659795.1. NCBI lineage: Bacteria > Pseudomonadati > Pseudomonadota > Alphaproteobacteria > Sphingomonadales > Sphingomonadaceae > Sphingomonas > Sphingomonas fuzhouensis. The sequence goes on along the minus strand of NZ_JAXSQY010000005.1, from coordinate 138,857 downwards.
GACAATGTCCGATCGACGTCAACGATCCCGGTCGCTGCGGGCTCCCCGATACACACGATTTCGGATCAACTGGCAAATGGCCGGGGCGGACCGAATGGCGCAGGCGCGTGCACGGCTCTCGCCTCCCGAACGGTGCGGGGCTATGAGCCGGGTGTCTGCAACCACTGGTCCGGTCCATGCCCGCCTCCTTTCCGTTCCCTCGCGCCATGCTGCGCCTGATCCTCCTGGCCTGCGCCATGGTCGGCATGATCGCGACGGGCGTGCCGGTACGGGCGCAGGGCAATGCGGCGGAGCCCGCCGCTTCGCGCATCGCCCAGGCCGAGCTGGACGTGCGTGCGGTCGACCGCGCGCTCGACGCACGGGTCGATGACGAAGACCGCCGCGCCCTGCGTGACCGGGCGCAGGGGGCCAAGGACGCGACGACCCAGGCCGTGTCGGACCTGACCGAGCAGCTGGCGCTGGTCAATGCGCGGATCACCGGGCTGGGCACGCCGACCCCCGGCGAGGTCGAGGCCCCCGAACTCGCCGCGCAGCGCAAGAGCCTGTCGGCGATGCGCTCCACCCTGGACGCCGCGATCAAGCGCGGGCGGCTGGCGGGGGTCGAGGCGGGCCAGCTGATCGACGAGATCGACCAGAGCCAGGCCGAGCAGTTCAACGAGAAGCTGTCGTCCAAGGCGCCGTCGCCGCTAAGCCCGGCCTTTTGGAGCATCGTCCTGGAACAGGCGCCGCGCGACCTGCGCCGGGTCGGGCTGTTCCTGCAACAGGGCAATACCCAGGTCGCGCGCCAGTGGCGCGGCGGCATTCCATGGGACGCGCTGCTGGGGCTGGTGCTGGCGGTCATCCTGATCGGCCCGGCGCGGGCAGGGGCGCATCGGCTGGCCCGGCGCCGCCTGATCGCCGAGGCCCCGCCCAGCCGGGTGCGGCGGTCGGCCTATACCTTCTGGCGGGTGGCGGTGGGTACGCTCTGTCCGCTCGCGGCGGCCTTTGTCTTCGTCCAGGGACTGCACTGGTCGGGGCTGTTGCCGCAGCGCTGGAGCAGCCTGCTCGACGGCTTCGTCTTCGCCTCGGGCGTGGCCGGGTTCACCGCCGCGGTGACGGGCGCGATCCTGATGCGCAGCCAGCCGTCATGGCGGATCGCCCCCCTCGACGACGAAACCGCCCAGCGATTGCGCCCCTTGTCCTGGGTGCTGACCCTGCTCACCTTCACCACCGCGCTGGTGGGGGCGTTCGAAAGTGCGATCGGCAGCAGCCGCAGCGCGGTAATCGCGACCCAGGCGGCCGAAGCGCTGCTCCATCTATTGCTGATCGTCGCGACCCTGGTGGTGCTGGGCCAGTTGCGCGCCCGCCGCGCCGCGCAGGCCGAGGAGGCGACGAGCGCCGGGGTCAGCGCAGGCCTGAGCGTCGCGACGCTCATCGCCTGGATCGCGGTCGGGGTGGCGGGGCTGGCGCTGCTGATCGGTTATATCTGGTTCAGCTGGTTCGTGGCACTCATGATCGGCTGGACGGTGCTGCTCGGCTCGGCGCTGTATCTGATGCTGGTCGCGGCGGACGATATCGCGACATCGATCTTCGTGCGCGACAGCAGGATCGGCGTCACCCTGACCCGCGCGCTGGGCGTGCGCGGCAGCATGGTCGATCAGTTCGGCCTGATCCTGTCGGGTATGGCGCGGCTGGCGCTCGTCCTGGTCGCGCTGGGCGTCTTGCTGCGTCCGTTCGGGGCGAGCGGCGATCCCGGCGCGATCTTCGACCAGTTGGCCAGCGTCGCCGACGGGATCAAGGTCGGCAATGTCTGGATCTCACCCGGCGCGATCCTGCGCGGGCTGGCGGTGCTGTTCGTCGGGCTGGGGCTGGTGCGCCTCTTCATGCGCTGGCTGGAGCATCGCTATCTGCCCGCGACCGACCTCGACGGGTCGGGGCGCAATTCGGTCAGCCTGGTCGCGCGCTATATCGGCATCGCGCTGGCGGTCATCTGGGCGCTGGCGTCGTTGGGCATCGGGGTGGAGCGGATCGCGCTGCTCCTGTCCGCCCTGTCGGTCGGTATCGGTTTCGGCCTTCAGGCGATCACCCAGAATTTCGTCTCCGGCCTGATCCTGCTGGCCGAGCGGCCGATCAAGATCGGCGACCTGATCCGGGTCGGCACCGACGAGGGCGACGTCAAGCGGATCAGCGTGCGGTCGACCGAGATCGAGCTGGCCGACCATTCGACGCTGATCGTCCCCAATTCCGAACTCATCACCAAGTCGGTGCTGAACAAGACGCTCGCCGGACCGCTCGGGCGCATCCAGATTCAGTTCTCCGTGCCCATCGAGACGGATGCGGACATGGTGCGCGCCATCGTCCTCGACGCGTTCACCGCCGAAGAGGCGGTGCTGGCCGACCCGGCGCCCAAGGCGTTCATCGACTCGATCGTCGACGGGCGCATCCACTTCAACTGCTTTGCCCATGTCGAAAGCCCGCGCGCCGCCTATGGCACGCGGAGCGCCGTCCTGTTCGCCTTGCTCGCGGCGCTTAGGGAAAAGGGGATCGAGATCGGCACGCTGCCCCAGAAGATGGAACTGGTGCGCCAGAGCGGGACGACAAGATCGCCAGCACCGGCCGAGTCCGACCAAGATGAAACGAAAATGAAATGAACAAGTCCGGATTGGTCATGGAAAGGTAACACCAGCTTCTTCGAGCGTCCCTATCCGCGCGGCCAGCGACGACCGGAAGGTCGATCGGGGGATAAGGACAATAACCACCATGAATACCAACTTCGTTCGCGCCGCGCTGCTGGGCGGTTCCGCGCTTCTGGTTCTCGCCGCCACGCCGGCCTTCGCCGCCGACACCAAGCCTGCCGCCGATCCGGCCCCGGCTGCCGCCGCGACCGATCCCGCCACCGATGCCGGTGAGCTGAAGGACATCGTCGTTACCGCAACCAAGCGCGAGACCAGCCTTCAGAAGACGCCGATCGCCATCTCGGTCCTCGATCCGGTCGCGCTGAAGGACCGCCACGTCCAGAGCCTGCTCGACCTGGCCGATGGTTCGGTGCCCAGCCTGCGCGTCGCCACCTTCGAGGCGCGCCAGTCGGCGCTGACCGTCGGTATCCGTGGTATCGTGCCGTTCGACCAGAACCAGACCGCGCGCGACACCGGCGTCGGCGTCTATTTCGACGGCGTGTATCTGGGCCGTTCGCAGGGTCTGAACGCCGCGCTGTTCGATATCGAGCGCATCGAAGTGCTGCGCGGGCCGCAGGGCACGCTGTTCGGCCGCAATACCGAGGGCGGCGCGCTGTCGATCGTCACCGCCAAGCCGACCGGCAAGTTCGGCGGCTCGATCACCGCAGGGTTCGGCAATTACGGCGCGTACAACACCACCGCCCACGTCAACCTGCCCGAGTTCAACAACATCGCGATCAAGCTGGACGGCGTGATCCAGCACCAGAACCCGTTCGTGAAGAACCCGCTGCCCGGCAGCGTGGGCTGGGGCGCGTTCAACCGCGTCGGCGGCCATGTCGCGGCGGTGTGGAAGCCGGTCGAAGGCTTCTCGGCCGAACTGTCCTATGACCAGGCGAAGGACGAGAACTCGCCCTTCTACAGCCAGCTGCTCAACTATAACCCGAAGGGCCTGCCGGTCGCGACCCTGGCGCAGATCAATGCCAATGGCGGCAAGCTGCCGGCCGGGACCATCGCACCGCTGTCGCCGCTGGTCGTGGTGTCGGGCGACAACCGCATGAAGACCGCCGATATCGGCGTGCCGCAGCAGTACAGCGTCGACCGCACCCACGGTTTCTCGGCCAAGCTGAACTATGACGTGGCGCCGGACCTGCAGCTTCGCTCGATCACCGCATGGCGCGGCGTGTCGACCGACCAGTGGGACAATTCGGGCGGTGCGCACCGCACCATCTTCCTGCCGAACGGCAAGTTCAGCCGCTACAGCCTGTCCTTCATGCAGCAGCACCAGTTCAGCCAGGAATTCCAGGCGGTGGGCAGCCTGCCGCAGCTCGATTACGTCGCGGGTCTCTATTATTATACCGAAAACGCCCGTGAGACGGCGGCGACCCCGTCGACCAACCAGTGGAATTCGGACGGCACCGGCTACACCATCCTGTCGCAGACCGCGCTGGGCAACATCACCTCGGGCAACCAGGGCTGGGCACCGGGTTCGTTCTTCTTCCAGCGCGGCAGCTTCGCGCGCGCCTATAGCTATGCGGCGTTCGCGCAGGCGACCTATACCCCGGCGGGCTTCGATGCCTTCCACCTGACGCTGGGCGGTCGCTACACGAAGGACAAGCGCAACGGCACGCTGTATCTGGTGCAGGGCAAGTCGACCAACTTCCCCTTCACCTTCAACAACAACCGGTTCGATCCGATGGTGACGGCGGCGTTCGACGCGACCGACACGATCCATCTCTATGCCAAATATTCGACCGGCTACCGCGCGGGCGGCGCCAACGACCGGTCGCAGACCTTCGCCGCTTTCGGCCCCGAATCGGTCAAGTCCTATGAGATCGGGTCGAAGATGGAGTTGCTCGATCGCCGCGTCCGCCTGAACCTGGCCGGCTATATCATGGACCGCACGGGCACCCAGATCGACTTCGACAATGTCGACACCAACCCGGCGAGCCCGACCTACAACCTGCATACCGAGGAAACCCGCAACGCGCCGGGCACGTCCAAGATTCGCGGGATCGAGGCGGACGTCACGGTCAACCCGGTCGACGGGGTGACGGTGGGCGCGTCCTACGCCTATACCTACACCCGCATTCCGGCGACGCCGAACCCGTTCCTGAACAACGCGCTGACCCAGGTGTTCGTGGTCTATACCCCGCGCAACGCCGCCTCGGCCTATGCCGATTACGAAGTGCCGCTGGCAGGGTCGGATGCCAAGGTCCGTTTCCACCTGGACGCCAATTATGCGGGCCCGGCCTATAGCTTCCAGAACGAGACGACGCGTACCGACAAGACCTTCGTGGTGAACGGTCGCATCGCGCTGGCCGACATCCCGCTGACCGAGGGCGGCACCAAGATGAGCGTCTCGCTGTGGAGCCGCAACCTGCTCAACAACAGCTTCGTCTATCGCCGCTCGGCGGCCAATGCGACGACGCTGGGCGATTACGGCAACTTCAACCCGCCGCGCACCATCGGTCTGGAGGGTACGGTTCGCTTCTGATCCTTGCGAGAATACCCCAAACTTCAGGGCCGTCCTTCGGGGCGGCCCTTTTTTGCTTATCGTTCCTCCCCTGCAAGGGGAGGTGGCAGGCCGAAGGCCTGACGGAGGGGTGTCCCGGCTGGCGAGAATGGGGGCTCCTCGCGACCGGGGACACCCCTCCACCATCCTTCGGATGGTCCCCCTCCCCTTGCAGGGGAGGAATGAGTGTCAGCGGCGGGGCAGGATCAGCGTCACCACCAAGCCCGGCGCGGCGTCGCCCAGTGTCAGCCGCCCGCGATGCAGCCGCGCGATCGCCTCGACCAGCGGCAGGCCCAGGCCATGCCCTCCCGCCGCCTCCCGCGCCGTATCGAGCCGTCCGAAGCGGCGCAGCGCCTGGGCGCGATCCTCGGGCGCGATGCCGGGGCCGTTATCCGCCACACTCAGGGTCAGCGCCTCCTGCGCCGCGTCGAGCGAAACGGTGATCGTGTTGCCGCCATATTTGATCGCATTGCCGATCAGGTTGACCAGCGCCTGGGTCAGCAACTGCCGGTCGCCGGCGAAATCCGGGACCGCGATATTTACGGCCACATCCAGACGATGCCCGGCATCCTCGGCGACCGGGATCATCATCGTCGCGGTATCGCGGACCAGTTCGGACAGGTCGAAGGCGGTGAAACCCGCCTTGCGATGCCCGGCCTCGATCTCGGCGATACGCAGGAGCGCGGCGAACATGGCGAGCAGCGCGTCGCACTGCGCCAGCGCGGCGCTGGCCCGCTCGGCCTGCACCGGATCGCGCGCGTCCGCGACCAAGCGTGCCAGCTGGCCGCGCAACCGGGACAGCGGCATGCGCAGGTCGTGGGCGATGTCGTTGGCCTGGCTGCGCATCGCCTCCATCAGCCCGGTGATGCGGTCGAGCATGTGGTTGAAGGCGGCGGCCTGGCGGTCGAACTCGTCACCCGATCCGGTCACGGGTACGCGGTGGCGGATATCACCGGCGATGATCGCCTCGACCGTGGCGCGCTGATCGGCGATGCGGCGGCCGACCAGCATCGAAAAGGCGATCAGGCCGCCGACCACGGTCAGGATGATCGAGCCGAACCCGACCAGATAGATGCGGGTCCGCGTCGCACGATAGCTGTCGAACGGTTCGGTTTCCGCCACCACCGCCAGCCGCCGCCCGTCACCCGCGTCGCGGACCAGCGCGCGGCCATGCGACAGGCCGATGATCCCGTCGCGCTGGCGCAGGTCCGACCGGCCCATCGGCAGGGCGAAGCGCGGCGCGATGTTGCCGCCCAGCCGCCGCCCGTCCGCCCCCAGCAGCAACAGGCCGACATCGCCGGTGTCGCGCTGGCCCGACAGGGTCGCGATCCGCGCGAGGAGCAGCGGGGTGGACAGCCGCGTCTCGCCCGCATCCCGCTCCAGCACCAGGTCGGCGATCACCTCGATCCGCCGGTCCACCGCCCGCGCAACCGTCACCCGGTTGGCGGCCAGGATGGCGATGCCGGTGGCGATCGTCGCGATCAGGAACAGCGCCAGCACGCCGACGGTCAGTCCGCGCAGCGACATCCGACGGATCGCGCCTTCGATCATGGCTTCAGCGAATAGCCGATCCCGCGCACCGTTTCGATCGGGTCCTCGCCGCCATTCTCGGTCAGCTTGACGCGCAGCCGCCGGATATAGACGTCGACGATATTGGTCTCCGGCTCGAAATCATAACCCCAGACCCGCTCGATCAGCATCGCACGGGTCAGCACCTCGCCCGCATGACGCGCCAGTTCGGCCAGCAGCTTCAGTTCCAGATTGGCCAGCGTGATCGGTCGGCCAGCGCGCCAGGCGCGAAAGCTGGTCGGGCTGACCACGATATCGCCCGCGCGGATCGTGTCGGTTTCGCTCACCGTCCAGCGGCGACCGCGGATCACCGCCTGGATGCGGGCGACCAGTTCCTGCGGATCGACCGGCTTGACGACATAATCATCGGCCCCCGCCTCCAGCCCGTCGACCTTGTCCGCCGCCATGGACAGCGCAGTCAGCATGACGACGGGCACCGTGATCCCGCTGGCGCGCAACGTCTCGACCACCGACAGCCCGTCGAGGCGCGGCATCATCCGGTCGAGGATCACCGCGTCATATTGCTCGCGGTCCATCGCGGCGAGCGCCAGGCGTCCGTCGCCGACATGCTCGACCCGGTGACCCAGCGCGATCAGGTCGGCGGCGAGGCCGTGGGCATAGGCGTCGTCGTCCTCGACCAGAATCAGATGCAGGCTCATCGCATATTTTCCAAACCGTGATCGCCTTCGCCCTACCGGGCAAAAGCGCGGTGGCAAGTCCTACCCCGCCAGCGGGGCCAGCCGAGCCCCGAACAGCTGGACGAAGCGGTCGAGCGGGCAGGGCACGCCCACCGGACAGCCGCGAACCTGAACCCGCTTGACCGAGACGGCGGCGGCATGGGCGCGAATCTGCGCGGGCGACTGGGTGCGATAGTCGACGGTGACGAAGGCGCGGCCCTTGGCATCGTGCCAGCGCTCGATCAGGATCGCGCCGCCGGGTGCTGCGTCATTGGTCGCATAGCCCGGCGCGACTAGGTCGAAGCGGAGCAGCGCGGCGAGCGCGGTGACGTTGGTGTCGTGCCCGACCAGCATGTCGAGCTTCGTGCCATCCCTGGCGGTCAGCGCCGCGATCATATGCCGCCCGAATGCCGCCGACTGGTGGGCGGCCATATAGGGCGAGCGGCTATAGACGTCGAACAGCGCGGCATGGACCGTCCCCAGCCGCGCCAGCACCGCGCCATCGACCGGCAGCCCGCCGACCGAGGGCGGCAGGCCTTCGGCATATTGCAGCAACAGCACCTGCGCGGTGCCCGAGGCGGTGCGGATCGGCCCGCTCAGGTCGATGCCATGCCCGTCCGCCGAGGGCGTCAGCCGCGCCGGTCCCGCCGGATCGCAGCCCTTGGGATCGCCACAGCCCAGCACCTGGTTCAGCAGCCGCAGCGCCGGGCGATTGCGCGCGACCAATGCATCCATGCCGCCGGTGAAGCGGTCGATGTCCGCCACCGCCGCCTTTGCATCGAAACGGGTGGCGCGGGCGCGTAGCGGCTCGAACAGCGGATCGACCTGGCCCAAGGGCTTGTGCGCGACCGGGATCGCGCAATCGGGGGCGAGACCCTTGGCATAGGCGTCACCGCTGGCGATGGTGCGGGACGAGCTGTTGGTCCAGATGCGGATGCTGCCGGGGACGGGGCAGCCATGGGGTAGCAGGCCTTGCGCGGTCCACGCGGCCCGGTCGGCGCGCGCTTCGGCGGCGAGGGCTTCGGCCCCGTGCGGGGTCAATTCGCTTTCCGGCGTCGTCCATGTCGGCCAGGGCTTTGCGGTGCGGGTGCCATGCGGGACTTCGCCGTCCAGCGGCGCGCGCACGCCGTGGCGCATCAGCACCACCACCCGGTCGAGAGTCAGGCCCTGGGGCGCGGCGGGGGCCTGCGCCGTCACCGGCGCGGCGAGCATCGGAAGCGCGAACAGGGCCAGCGGCGCGCGCAGGCGGCGGAGAAGGGCGGAGATGGCGATCATCGCGCGGGTTTGGACCGATTTCGGGTCAGAACTGTGACATTGCCCTCGTCTACTTGGAGGTAGGCTACGCCGCCGCCAGAGAATTTTTCGAAGTCATCAAAATCCGGTCAATAAGTCATCGGACTGTCACAGGCCGTCTCTAGCGGGGCCGTCGAAGGCGCCCAGAGGCGTCGCCCATCATAATTGTTCCAGGGGGAATTCCATGACCGCTTCGTCCAAGCGGGCGCATGTCGTGCGCCTGTTGTGCAGCACCGCCGCAACCTTCCTGATCGCCGGGCCCGCGCTGGCCGCCGATCCGATCGCCGCCGCCAACGAACCGGCGGTCGCCAGTGCCGATCCGCAGGTCGGCGAGGACGTGGTGGTCAAGGGCCATCGCCAGGCCGTGGTCGATGCGCAGGACGAAGCACTACGCAGCCAGTCGCTCGCCACCGTCGTCTCGGGGGAGGAACTGCGCCTTCAGCCGCAGCAGAATCTCGCCGACCTGCTGACCCGCCTGCCGGGCATCAGCGCCTCGGTCGACCAGTCGCGCAACGCGGCGGCGACCGGCGAGGCGCAATATGTCTCGATCCGGGGTCTCGACACCTCGTACAATGCCTATTCGTTTGACGGCGTGCGGCTGGCGCAGACCGATGCGCGCACCCGCGCCATCTCGATGAACCTGCTGTCGCCCTTCTCGCTCCAGACGGTGCGCGTCGACAAGGCGCCGACCGCCAAATATGACGGCGACGCGATTGCGGGCATCATCGACATGATCCCGATCACGGCCTTCGACCTGCCCAATCATCGCAGCCAGATCCGCCTGCAAGGCCAGGTCGCGGGCCGTGCCGCCGCGCGGGGCGAAGACCCCTGGGGCGGCGTCGCGCAGTTCGAGACGGCGCAGCGTTTCGGCGATTTCGGCATCTATGCCTCGGCCTATTATGGCCTGAAGCATGTGCTGGGCGAGTCGACCGCCGTGCAGCATGACTGGGAGAAATATAACAACAACATCCCCGGCATGATCCGCGACAATCTGGACAATCTGTTTGCGCGCGGTGCCCAGTGGCAGGCGTTCCGCAACCGCATCCAGCGGCTGGGCGGTACGCTGAACCTCGACTGGAAGGGCGAGACGACCGACCTCTACTGGCACTCGACCTATGGCCAGTATAATCTCAAGAGCTGGATGGACCAGACCGCGCTGCGCCAGACCAGCCTCGCGCCGTACCAGATCAATCCGAACCCCAATAAGGGCTCGTATGACGCCGCCGGATACCGCGCCGATTACGGCCTGACCGCGACCGACTATTTCCGCACCGAGCATAGCAACCAGTCGCTGGTGACAACCAAGATCGGTGGCCAGACCCGCTCGGGCGATTTCACCTTCGACTATCACGGCGCCTATTCGCGGGGCACACAGGATTATCCCTTGCGTATCCAGTCGGGCTTTGCGGGCGCCCCCTATATCGGCACCGCCGACAATACGGGTGTCGCCAATTACCGCATGGTCACCTCGATCGGCCAGCGCACCTTCCCGCAGGTCGTGCTGACCGACGCGGCGCGCGCGTATCTGACCGATCTGACCAAGCTGAAGCAGTGGTACGTTACCCAGCAGTTCGAAAATACCTGGGAACGCCGCCTGGAGGGGCAGTTCGACACGACCTGGCACCATGCCGACCAGGGTCTCGTCTCGATCTCGGCGGGCGCCAAGGTCGAGGATGCCAAGCGCTACGCCAATGCGCTGGGCGATGACGGCGCGCTGCAATATACCTTCCCCAACGCCGATGGCAGCAATTCGCCGCGTTATGCCGCGACGGGCCCCGGCCTGATGACGCTGCCCGGCCGGATGCTCGGCGGGTTCATGAACAATGCGGCGCAGGTGCCGATCTTCCTGATCGACACCCGCTACATCGAGGATCAGGTCGCGCGGCTGTCGAGCCCGAAGATCGCCAGCCTCGACCCGGTCAAGCTGAAGGAAAACCGCCTCGACGGGCGCGAGAACCGGCTGGCGGGCTATGTCATGACGACGCTGCAGTTCGGCGACCTTCAGGTCGTGCCGGGCGTGCGCTACGAATATAACCGGTTCAAGGGCACCTATTGGCAGGACCAGGGCAACGACACCGGCAAGTTCGTCACCTCCAGCCGCAACTATGACATGTGGCTGCCCAGCGTCATCGCCAACTACCGGCCCAATGACGACATGGTCATCCGCGCCTCGATCCGGAAGAGCTATTCACGGCCGGCCTTCGACCTGCTGCTCGGGCCGACGCAGGTGACGCGCAACGATCTGGGCGAGGTGACGGGGGTGTTCATCCCCAACCCCAATCTGAACGCCCAGACGTCGTGGAACTACGACGCCTCGTTCGAATATAAGGGGCCGGGCACCGACTTCTTCTCGATCAGCCCCTTCTACAAGTCGCTGAACCACGTCCTGTTCGCGACCGGCACCACCAACGCGACCGGCGACTACAATATCTGGGGTAACCCCCAGTCAGAACAGCAGGGCGGGGTCGAGGTGTCGAGCCTGACCACCGATGCCACCGGCAAGATCTACGGCGTCGAACTGTTCGGCCGCTATGCGCTGAAAGGGCTGCCCGGCCTGCTCGACGGGCTGGGTCTGCAGGCCAACGTCACGGTGCAGCGTGCCACGGCGCGGGTGTTCGTCAACGGCCAGATGCGCGACCAGCGCATGACCCAGGCGCCCAAGATCATGTACAATGCCGCGCTGTTCTACACCCATGGCGGGCTGTCGGCGGAGTGGAATTATAATTATACCGGCGACCGCCTGTACGATCTGCGCTCCAGCCGCCCGGATACCTATATCCAGCCGACGACCATCTCGAACCTGATCGTCAACTACACCCTGCCATCGGGCATGACGGTCGGCGCGTCGGTGCAGAATCTGTTCAACGAACACAGCTATTGGGCGACGACCAGCGAGCGTAAGGCCTATCTCTCGAACGACCGCAAGGGCGGCTATGTCGAGACGGGGCGCATCTACATGCTCAACCTGACCTACCCCTTCTAACTCCATCCCCTCCCCGATCCGGTGCCCGCCCCCTATGGGCACCGGAGCGCTCCTGCGCCGACGGTGCGTTCGCTCGCGCCGTCGGCGGTTTTGTGTGGGGTTCCTGACCCCATGGTCGCGCGCTAGCATGACGCGAACGAGAGGACGTAGCCGACATGATGAAACGCCAGCGCCGCCAGCATGAGATCGTGGCGCTCCTGGGAGAAGGCGGGTTTCACGGCATCGGCGAACTGGCCGGGGCGCTGTCGGTATCCGAGGAGACGGTGCGGCGCGAACTGCGCGTGCTGGAGGCGTCGGGCACGGTGGTCCGCGCGCACGGCGCGGTGCGCATCGCCAAGGTCGAGACCGAGGGGTCCTTCGCCACCCGCCTGCAACGCCATGCCGAGGCCAAGCAGCGGATCGCCGCCGCCGTCGCGCCAGTGGTGGCGGACGGACAGGCCGTCTATATCGATGCCAGCACCACCGGCCATTATGTCGCGCGGGCGCTTCGCGATCATCAGGGGCTGACCGTCGTGACCAATGCGGTCGGCGTCGCCGCCGAACTAGGCGGGCGCAACGACAACCGCATCATGCTGGCGGGCGGCGAGATGGATTATGAGTATCGCGCCTGCTTCGATGCCACCGCGCGCGAGTATCTGGCCATGTTCACGCCTGCGCTTGCCATATTGTCGGTCGAGTCGGTCAATCTCGACCATGGTTTCGCCGACTATCATGCGGGTGAGGCGGCGGTGTGCCGGATGATGATCGCCCGCGCGCGCCGCACGCTGATCGCCGCCGACCAGAGCAAGTTCGACCGCCCCGGCACCATCCAGGTGGCGGCGCTGGACGCGGTGGCGATGCTCGTGACCGACGCGGCCCTGTCGCCCGCTTATGCCGAGGCGCTGGCGGGCGTGGAGGTGGTGGTCGCCTGACCACGCGGGATCAGCAGCGCGACGCCGGTGCCCGCCAGCGCGAGTGCGGCGTGGATGGCCCAGAAATGCGGCTGCACCATGCGGGGATAGAGCGCGCCCAGCTCGCCCACGACGAGGTGCGCGACGAAGCCGTGCAGATAGAACAGCCCGGTCATCAGCCCGCGCCGTGACGGCGGCGCGGCGGCCGCGACGATCGCCAGTGCCGAGGGCCAGGACAGGACGACGCCGAGCGACAGCAGCAGCACCGCGCAGAGCGGTCCGCCGAGCCCGATCATCGCACCGCCACGGGAAAACCAGGCAAGCAGCGCATACGCCAGCGCCATCGCCACGCCCCCGGCGGCCAGCTTGTGCGCGGCGCTCGGCTCGCGGGCAAGGCGGGGCCACAGGCGATAGGCGAGCAGCGCCAGCGCGATGGTGAACAGGCCGTCCGCCGCCGCCAGCCAGTTCGGGGGGACGGCCCGTCCGCCGAGCGTCAGGTCGACATGCGCCTCGGCCCAGAGCAGCACCATGTTGTTGAGCTGTTCATAGGCACAAAAGCACAGGGTGACCGCCGTGATGGCGGGGATCACGCGGCGCCAGTCGGTCGTGCGCGGTGCCGCCGCCGGGGTGATGGCGACGGGGACGGGCGGGGCGGACCGCAGGATCAGGATCGCCGCGATCATGCTGCCCGCCATGGCGACGAAGGCGGCGGGAAAGCCGAACCGAAGCGCCAGCCAGCCGCCGATCAGCGGCCCCAGCATCGCGCCGCCGTTGAGAAACGCCAGATAGCCCGCGAACATCCGTTCGCCCCGCGCCGCCCCCCGCAGCGCGCCCACTTCGGCGGCCAGATTGCCCTTGAGCAGTCCGATGCCGCCGATCAGCAGCGCCAGACCGGCCAGCGCCCAACTGCGGCTCGCCAGCGCGAGCAGGCCCAGCGTCATCAGCACCGCGCCGCCATACATGGCGCCCCGCCGTCGCCCGCTCCTATCGGCAATCCATCCGCCCAGCGGTAGGACCAGATAGGTGAGCGCGCCGTACAGCCCGTAAAGCTGCGATGCGAAGGCGATGTCGCCATGCGCGCCGGTCACGCTCTCGATGCCTGCGCGCAGAGTGGACAGCCCCATCACCGCGCCGCCCCCGGCGAGCAGGTCGGTCACCAGAAACAGGGTCAGCAGCGACTTCGCCCCCTGGATCGCAAAGCGCTCCCACCCCTCGACGCTGGCGAGCGTCCAGAAACCGGGGGCGGGCGGGGTGGTGTCCTGCGGACGGATGACATGAACAGGATTCGTCATTGCGAGCGTAGCGAAGCAATCCAGAGCGTCTTGCCCGGACACTGGATTGCTTCGCTACGCTCGCAATGACGTGTCGGGTATGGGGCGGATGGAACGGATGCCGTCACGCCCTAGCGTCGGTTTGTGACGGGTTCGCGGCGGCTCGACAAAGACGGTCGCGCGGGGCACCACAGGGCATGGACCTGTCCGCGATCGTCGCCGATATCGCCGCCGAGATGGCCGAGGCCCCCGACTGGGGCACACCGGCCGATTATATCCCCGCGCTGGCGGATATCGACCCGCACCGCTTCGGCATCGCCATCGTCGAAGCGGACGGGCAATGCCATCTGGCGGGTGATGCCGAGGAGAGCTTCTCGATCCAGAGCATTTCCAAGGTCTTCGCGCTGACCCTGGCGCTGGGCGCGGTCGGTGACCAGCTATGGCGGCGGGTGGGACGCGAGCCGTCGGGGACGGCGTTCAACTCGATCGTGCAGTTGGAAACCGAAAGCGGCATCCCGCGCAACCCGTTCATCAACGCAGGCGCGATCGTCGTCGCCGACGTGCTGCTCGGTGGTTACGAACCGCGCGAGGCGATCGGCGAGATGCTGCGCTTCGTCCGTGCGCTGGCGGGCGAGGAGGATATCGTCATCGACGCCGCCGTCGCGCAAGCCGAGATGGATACGGGGCACCGCAACCAGGCGCTGGCGCATTACATGCGCGCCTTCGGCAATCTGCATCACCCGGTCGAGCGGGTGCTGGGCGTCTATTTCCACTTCTGCGCGCTGGCGATGAGCTGTCGACAGCTGGCGCTGGCGGGGCGTTACCTGATGGCGCGGGGCGTCAATCCGGGGACGGGGCGCTCGGTCGTGTCACCGCAGCGCGCGCGGCGGATCAACGCGCTGATGATGAGCTGCGGCCATTATGACGGGTCGGGCGAGTTCGCCTTTCGCGTCGGCCTGCCCGGCAAGTCGGGTGTGGGCGGCGGCATCTTGGCGATCGTGCCCGGCCGGGCCTCGATCGCCGTCTGGTCGCCCGGCCTCAACGCGCGCGGGAATTCGCAGCTTGGTACGCTGGCGCTCGAACGGCTGGTGCAGCGGACGGGCTGGTCCGTGTTCGACCCGCAAGCCGGTTGACCGCGCGTAAAGGAGCAAAGGCGGCACTGCCCCGCACCGACAGGATCAGGTTCAGCGCGATCCCAGCGATCGAGGCCGCACCGAACAGCCGCACGATCCGCTCGCCGGTGACCGCCGTGCCACATGCCGTCAGGGCGAGCAGCAGCACCGCGCCGCCGAGCAGTTTCAGGCCACCGCGCAACCGCGCGTCATGGTGCGTCCCCGCCTCCTTGGCATGGCGGTGGGACCCGGCGGCGAGCAGCCAGAAGCCGACAAAGCACAGGGCGATCGTATCAAGCATGGGCAGGCTCCATGGACCGGCGTAACCGGCTGGGGGGCAGAGGGGCGGGGCGGGCGCTGATCCGGGCGGCGACGGCAAAGCCGATGCCGATGGCCAGGCAGGACAGGTCGAAGGCGACGAACAGCCGGTCGCCGTCGAGCAGCGAGGGGACTAGCCAGCGCGAGGTGGTCAGCGCGTTGACCACCGGGATCGCCGCCCAGAAGGCGGCGGCGATGCCGAACAACAGCGTCCAGGCACGCCGGGCGGACAGACCCAGTTGCGCCAGCGCGAGCAGACCCCAGGTCCAGAACATCGCCGACACTTCCATATCGGCGCGGCCTGCCATCTCGGCCGGGATCAGCCGGTTGGCGAGCAGATAGGCCGCCATGCCCGCCGGAAAGGCGGCGATGACCGCGATGTTCAGCCGTTCGGCCAGCCTCAGTCCGAAGAACGGCGCTGCGCCGGGCTTGCGCCGCTTGGCGGTCCACAGCAGCAGGCCGGTGCCGACCATCGCCGCGCCGGTCAGCCCCATGACAAAATAGGCCCAGCGCAGCGCGGGTCCGGCGAAGGTGGCGAGGTGCAGGCCCAGCATCACCCCCGCCGTCTCGATCGACGAGGCGGGAGCGCCGCTGCGGCCCAGGAAGCGGCCGGTCGCGCCGTCATAGGTGGCGATGGGGGTGCGCGAACTGATCGCGCCGCGCTTGGCTTGGGCGATGGTGACGCGGGCGGCGGCATCGCCGGGATTCTGGATGATGACGCGGGTGGCCGGACCGCCCAGCCGCTGCTCGGCATTGCGGACCAGCGGGGCGATCGCGACCAGCGGTTGGCGCACGCCGCTGGCGGGCACATCGGCGGGCGTGCCATAGGCAACCTGCATGAACCTGGCCGGGCTGGCATAGTTCATCAGCACCGGCCAGGGCATGTACATGGTGATGAGCGTGATGAGCCCGGTATAGGTGATCATCGCGTGATAGGGCAGACCGAGCACCGCCGAGACGTTATGCGCGTCCAGCCAGCTGCGCTGCCCCTTGTTCCAGCGCAGCGTGAAGAAGTCGGCGAAGATGCGCTTGTGCGTGATGACGCCCGAAATGATCGCGCCCAGCATCGCCATCGCGCACAGCCCGGCCAGCCAGCGTCCCCAGGGATGCGGCAGCTGAAGCTGGAAATGGAAGCGATAGAATTCCTCGCCGCCCCGCGTCTCGCGCGCGGTCAGGGGGGCGCCGCTGACCGGATCGAGGTCCAGTTCGTCCTTGCGATGCCTGGGGTCGGGCTTGGCAGGCACGCGGAAGACGCGGGTCGCGACCGTGCGCGCGTCGGGCAGATAGATATACCATTGCAGGTCGTCGGGCCCGACCCGCGACAGATACCGGACCGCCGCGCTCGCCGCCTGGGCCGGGGCAGTGGCCTGGGCATGGATTTCGGGCTGCATCCACCGGGTGATCTCGGGCCGGAAATAGGCCGAGGTGCCGGTGAGGAACATGGTGAACAAGATCCACCCGGCGATCAGGCCCAGCCAGCCATGCGCCCAGGCCATGGTCTGCCGCCAGCCGCGCTGCACCCCCGCACCGCTCATGCGCGCACGCCCAGCAGCTTGAGCAGCACCGCCATGCCGATCGCACCGCCCCAGATCACCGCGCTGACCCGGCCCAGCCGGACCTCGTGCAGCGACCAGAGGCCGATTGCGGCATAAAGCAGGAAGGACAGGATCATCGGCCAGCCCGTCGCCTCGACCCGCGCGGTCGCATCGGGGGCGGGCAGCAGCCGCGCGCCCAGCATCGCGGCCGCGACGGTAAAGCCATAACCGCCCAGAATCGCGGTAACCCAGCGCCACGCCATGGCGATGCCGCTGCGCCACCGGCGTCCGGCTGGTTCGTCAATGGCTTGGCCCGATGCCACCCGCGCTTTCCCCTTGTCATCTCGATGTCACCGCTTTAGCAGCATTTGAGAGTCACTATCAATAGCAGGGAGTAAATTTATGCGCGCACTTCGCGGAGCGCTGCTGGCAGCGTGCGCCACCGGGGGAATGCTGGGCGGCGCGCTTCCTGCCCATGCGCTGACCCTGTCGGACGAGGACCAGCAAAGGCTGCGCAACGAGGATATCGTGGTCGAGGGGCAGCGCGACAAGAAAAGCGCATCCTCGGGCACCAAGACCGACGTGCCGCTGATCGCGACGGCGCAAAGCATCACCGTCATCGATCAGGAGGAGCTGACCCGGCGCAATGCCCTGTCGATCAACCAGGCGCTCGGCTATGTCGCGGGCGTCGCGCCCAACCAGCGCGGTAATGTCGCCACCCGCTATGACCAGCTCTATCTGCGCGGTTTTGCGCCGGGTGTGTTCATGGACGGGATGCGGCTGCTCGGCGGCGTCTATGCCAGTCCGCAGGTCGATTTCCATCTGGTCGAGTCGGTCGATGTGGTGAAGGGTCCGGCGGGCGTCACCTATGGCTCGGGCACACCCGGTGGCCTCATCAACCTGACCAGCAAGCTGCCCTATGCCGGATCGGGCGGGCGGATCGAGCTGGCGGCGGGCAATTACGCGCTGCTGCGCTCCAGCATCGACGTGAACCAGCCGCTCGACGCCGATAATCGCTGGCTGTTCCGCATGATCGCAGGCGCCGAGGAGTCGGACGGCTTCATCAAATATACCGCCAATCGCCGCTATTATGCGCGTCCCATGCTGACCTTCGCCCCCGACAAGGCGACCAGCCTGACCCTGATCCTGAATTATCAGCGCGATCCCGAATCGGGGTCGTATAGCGGTGTGCCGGTCTATGGCTCGGCGCTGCCCAATCCGTTCGGGGGGCTGCCGGTCGATTTCAACACGTCCGAGCCGTCCTACGAAGCCTTTGACCGGACGCAGAAATCGGCGACGATCCTGTTCCGCCACGACCTGAACGACCGGCTCAGCTGGACCACCAACGCGCGTTATCTGGCGATCGGGCTGCATTATCGGCAGATTTACGGCTCGGGTTTCGTCACGCGCGGCACGGGCGCGAACGCCAATAGCGACTTCTCGACGCTTCAGCGCGGCGGTGGCGGGTCGGACGAGGCGTTCCAGACCTTCACCGTGGATAATCATCTGGTCGGCAAGCTCGATACCGGCCCGGTCAAGCACACCCTGTTGGGTGGCGTCGACTGGCAGCATAATCGTGGCGAGAATTATCAGGCGTTCTTCACCGGGCAGAATGCCAATCCGGTGTTCAACATTCCGAACCTCAGCCTGTTCGCGCCGGTCTACGGCGTGCCGCTGCCGAGTTTCCCGATCACCCAGACGCACAATTACACCAAGCGCGATCAGGTCGGTGTGTATCTGCAGGACCAGATCGCGATCGGCGGCCTGCAACTGATCGCCAGCGGGCGCTGGGACACGTATAATCAGACGACGCAGAATCTGAACGCGAACACCGTTACCCGGTTGAATCAGACGGCGTTCACCACCCGGCTGGGCGCGCTGTACGAGACGAAGATCGGCCTCTCGCCCTTCGTCAGCTATTCGGAGAGTTTCGAGCCGCAGGCGGGCAGCAGCTGGGACGGCAGCAACTTCATCCCCGTGACGGGCCGCCAATATGAGGCGGGGCTGAAATATCAGCCGCGCGGCACGACCGCTTTGTTCACCCTGTCCGCCTTCGACCTGCGTCGCCGCAACGTGCCGGTCGCCGATCCGCGCGCGGGCACCGGCAATATTCCCAGCAATGCACAGATACAGATCGGTGAGGTGGCGATTCGCGGGATCGAGCTGGACGGGCGCGGTACGGTCGCGCCCGGCTTCGACGTGGTGGTCGCCGCCACCTATAACGACCCGCGCGTGACCCAAGGGTCACCCGTGGTCGGCACCGGCGACCAGTTGAGCGGCGTCACCGGCACCCGGCCGCTGGGCGTGCCGCAATGGAGCGCGTCGAGCTTCCTGTCCTATGATCTGGGCAAGGCGGGTGTGGCGAGCGCACTCGGCGGCCTGAGCGTCGGCGCAGGGATACGCTATGTCGGCGAATCGGACGGCACCGCGACCACCGTGGCGGCCGGAAAGACCGTCGTCCGCCGCTTCCAATCACCTGATTACTGGCTGGCGGACCTGATGCTGGGCTATGATCTCGGCCGGATCAGCCCGGTGATGGAGGGGCTGCGCTTCACCGCCAATGTCGCCAATCTGTTCGACAAGCGCCACATCACCAGCTGTTTCTTCAACAATGGCTGCTATTACGGGGCATCGCGGACCTTTGTAGGCAGCCTGCGCTATTCTTGGTAAGGGCGCATCCGATTCATTCGCATTTGACGTGTCCGTCCCGCCCGCCGACCGATCGGCGGGGCCGGGGCGCAAAGGAGTTTTGAGGTTTGTCGACCGATACTGCCCTGCCCGAACTGACCCCGACCACCGCGCTGAGCGTCGAGACGGTTCAGAGCGTCCATCACTGGAACGAGCATCTGTTTTCGTTCTCGGTGTCGCGCCCCGACAGCTTCCGTTTCCGCTCGGGCGAGTTCGTGATGATCGGGCTGCAGGGCGACAACGGCAAGCCGCTGTTGCGCGCCTATTCGGTGGCCAGCCCGTCCTATGACGAGAAGCTCGATTTCCTGTCGATCAAGGTGCAGGACGGCCCGCTGACCAGCAAGCTGCAAAAGGTGCAGCCGGGCGACCAGATCTATCTGGGCCGCAAACCCACCGGCACGCTGGTCGCCGACGCGCTGCTGCCCGGCAAGCGGCTGTTCATGCTGTCGACCGGCACCGGCCTGGCCCCCTTCCTGTCGGTTGCGCGCGATCCGGACATTTACGACATGTTCGACGAGGTGGTGATCGTCCACTCGGTCCGCCGGGTCAGCGATCTGGCCTTCCACGACGAGCTGGCGGGCAAGCTGGCCGACGATCCGCTGGTTGGCGAGGTCGCGGCGGAGAAGTTCCACTATGTCCCGACCGTCACGCGCGAGCCGTTCCACACCTCGGGGCGCATCGACGCACTGATCGACGATGGCCGGTTGTTCGCCGGGCTGCCCAGCGCGCATGGCTTCAACCCGGAAACCGACCGGATCATGATGTGCGGCAGCATGGAGATGATCAAGTCGCTGGGCGCGAAGTTCGAAGAGATGGGCTTCCCCGAAGGCTCGAACGCGCAGCCGGGCGCCTATGTGATCGAAAAGGCGTTCGCGGGCTGATCCCTTCCTCCCCTGCAAGGGGAGGTGGCAGGCCAAAGGCCTGACGGAGGGGTGTAACCCGTTGTGATGGATCGGTTCCTCGCAACCGGTGACACCCCTCCACCAGCTTCGCTGGTCCCCCTCCCCTTACAGGGGAGGAATGTATGGATGTCCCATCCGGCTTATCCTTCTTCCGCGCCCCCGCGACATTTGTCGGCACGCACGGCACATTTGTGCGACATTTGCGTCCTAACGCCCGAAAGCTCGGATAAGGGGAAAGGGACGGACATGCGGCTTTGGGCGGGTTTGATGCTGGCGAGCGCGATGCCCGCGATCGCACAGGCGCAGGTGACGGCCGAGCCCGCGCCGCAGACCCCGACGCAACAACCTCCGGCGACAGCTTCCGCCCCGGCGACCGCCACCCCCGCGACGCCGCAGGGGCAGACGACCAGCCCGCCCCGCACCCAGGCCCAGCCCGAGGCGGACGAGGAAGGCGAAGAGGCCGAACCCGACGTCGTCGTCACCGCGCGCCGCGAACCCGGCAAGGTGATCGGCGACATCCCGCCCGACCAGCAGCTCAGCCCCGCCGATATCCGCTCTTACGGGGTGTCGAGCGTCTCCGACCTGCTGACCGAACTCGCGCCGCAGACGACCAGCGGACGTGGCGGGTCGCCAGTAATCCTGCTCAACGGTCGCCGCATCGCGGGCTTCCAGGAGATCCGCGACCTGCCGACCGAGGCGATCCTGCGCGTCGACATCTTCCCCGAAGAAGTCGCGCTGAAATATGGCTATCGCGCCGATCAGAAGGTCGTGAACTTCGTCCTGCGCCCGCGCTTCCGCTCGCTGGCGGCCGAGGCGATCGGCAAGGTGCCGACGCAAGGGGGGAGCGCGACCGGGCAGGGCAGGCTCGACTGGTTGCAAATCCGGCGCGACAAGCGGCTGAGCATTCACACCGATTATTCCGAAACCTCGCGCCTGACCGAGGCGGAGCGCGGCATCATCGCGCCCGCCTCCAACGCCTCGCTGGGCGGTAATATCGTCACCGCCGATCCCGGCCTGGCCGCACTGACCGGGACCAGCCCCAGCGTCGTCGGCGTGCCCGCCGGGCTTTCGGCCGCGCCCAGCCTGGCGCAACTGGCGGGCAGTCCGGCGACCAGCACCGACGTCACCCCCTATCGCACGCTGCAATCGGCGCAGCGGCAATGGGACGCCAACGTCGTCTATTCGCGCAACATCTTCGACAAGGTGTCCGCCTCGTTCAATGCCGAGGTGCAGACGACGCAGAGCAACAGCTGGAACGGCCTGCCCTCGGCCAATCTGGTGCTGCCCGCGGGCAATCCCTATTCGCCCTTCACGACGAGTGCGACGATCAGCCGGTTGATCGACGCCTATGGCCCGCTGGTCCAGAACAATACCGGGTTGACGGCGCATTTCGGCACGGTGTTCAACGGCGATCTCGGCAAGTGGCGCTGGTCGGTGACCGGCTCCTATGACCGCGCCGAAAGCCGGATCGCGACCGATACCGGGCTGGACACCGCAGGGTTTCAGGCGCGGCTGAACGCGGGCGATCCGACCGCCAATCCCTATGGACCGCTTGATGGGCTGAGCTTGGCGGCGCGCAATTTCGCGCGCTCCACCTCGTCCTCGGGTGAGGTCGATGCGCTGCTCAACGGCCGGGTCTTCGCGCTGCCCGCAGGCGATGTACAGGCCAGCGTCAAGGTCGGCGGCCAGACCAGTGATTTCTCCAGCAGCTCGACGCGGTTCGGCATCCCCCAGTCGGGGGACGTGTCGCGCGACATCGTCAACGGCCAGGCCAATATCGACCTGCCGATCGCCAATCGCGACCGCCAGGTGCTGGGGGCGATCGGCGACCTGTCGCTGAACCTGAATGTCGGCGCGGATCACCTGTCGGACTTCGGCACGCTGACCACGGTCGGCTACGGGGCGAACTGGTCGCCGCTGGAGGGGGTGCGGGTCATCGCCTCCTGGACCGATCAGGAGGATGCGCCGACCGCGCAGCAGCTGGGCAACCCGACGATCACCACGCCCAATGTCCGCCTGTTCGACTATGTGCGGGGTACGACCGCGACGATCACCGCGATCACCGGCGGCAATCCGAACCTGGTCTCCGACAACCGCCACGTCATGAAGCTGGGCCTGACGCTGAAGCCCTGGCGCGACCGCGACATCAACCTGACCGCCAATTATTATCGGATCAACACCGACGATCCGATCGCGTCCTTCCCGACGCCGACCGCCGCGATCGAGGCGGCCTTCCCCGACCGCTTCACCCGTGACGGGGCGGGCAATCTGCTGCGTGTTGATTCACGTCCGATCAATTTCGCCGGGACCGAGCGGTCGCAGCTTCGCTGGGGCATCAATTTCTCCAAGCCGATCAAGTCGAAGATCCAGAAGGAACTGGCGGCGTTCCGCGCCGGGACCGGGCCCAATCCCTTTGCCGGGCTGAACTTCCCCGGTCGCCGTGGTGGCGACGGGGAGGGGCCGCGTCGCGAAGGGCAGGGCGGCCCCGGTGGGCCGGGTGCGGGTCCGGGCGGGCCTGGGGGACCAGGCGGACCGGGCGGGCCCGGCGGCGGCTTCCGGGGCGGCGGCTTTGGCGGCGGTCGCGGCGGTGGTGGCGGGCGCGTACAGTTCGCGCTCTACCATACCTGGACCTTTGCCGACCGGGTGACGGTGGCCGATGGCGGCCCGGTGCTCGACCTGCTGCGCGGTGATGCGATCGGATCGAGCGGCGGCACCTCGCGCCATCAGGTGGAGGCGCAGGCGGGCTATTCCAACAACGGCGTCGGCGTGCGCCTGTCGGGCAATTGGCAAAGCGCGACGCGGGTCAATGGCGGTACGCCCGCCAATCCGCAGGCGCTCAACTTCGGCAGCCTGGCAACGGTCGATCTGCGGCTGTTCGCCGATCTGGGCCAGCGGCTCGATCTGTTGAAGGCGCATCCCTGGCTGCGCGGCACGCGGGTCAGCCTGTCCTTCGACAATCTGTTCAACCAGCGTCAGCGCGTCACGGACGCAAACGGCACCGTGCCGATCGGCTATCAGCCCGGCTATCTCGATCCGCTGGGCCGGACCGTTCGGCTGTCGATCCGCAAGCTGTTCTTCTGATCCACGGGGCGGCCCGATTCGGCGCCGCCCCACAACTACATCCGATCCGGGATCGATTCGGGATCAGCGCCATAAGATTTTGGTTAACCTACCCTAATTTTGCTGCCATCTCGTAATTTCAGGAATTGCGGCGCTGCGGCGGAACCGGGATAGCAGCCGGTAAACCGCATGAGTCCGCTTCGATCGCGGGGGATGCATGGATTGGGGCGGAGAGGTCATGGGTGACCGCTATGACAGGCGGGGTGAGGACGGGCCGGACGGGATCGACGATCGTCTTCGTCGCATCCGCGACGAGCTGGCGGTCGTGGAATCCATGGTTCGCCATGACAATGACGTGCGGATCGGGGCTGCCGATATCGGCGCCGTGCTGCGCGCCGCGCGCGAGGGGATCGGGGGCTTTTTCAGCGCGGACCTGTTCGCCGATCCGGCCTTCGACATGTTGCTGTTCGTCTTCCTGGAGGAAGAGGCGGGGCGCAGCGTGGAAACCAGCGCCTGCTACCGCGCATCGGGCGTACCGCGCACCACGGCGGTCCGCTGGATCAACATGCTGGTGTCGATGGGCATGTTCCACAGCGCGCCGCATCCGACCGATCGTCGGCTGGCGCTGCTGAGCCTGAGCGACGAGACGCGCGCCTCGGTCCGGCAATGGCTGGAAGGGCTGCGTCCGCTGGTCGAGCGGATGACGGCGCGGACCGGGAGCGTTCCGAAACCCGCCTGACGGGTTCCGGCCGGTCTCAGGCCGCCTTCGCCATCCGCATGCGCAGCCGGTCGGCCAGCGTCTCCAGCGTCACCCCGTCGATCCGCGCCGCAACCGGCGCGTCGGACCGCAATATGTCGGCGATCGCCAGTTGCGCCTGGGTGATCCGGTCGACGTCCTGGATGCTGACCATATGGCGGCGCAGCGTGTCGGGATCGCTGCCCAGCTCATAGGCCAGGTCGGCGAGCGAGCGGGTCAGGTCGACCAGCTCGTCCGCCAATGCCCGGGCGAGGACCGGGTCCATGCCCGCGATCGTCATTTGCTGCACAGCTTCACGATATTGGCGAAGATCGCGTCGCCCGCCACCGGCTGCGACACCGCGCCCTTGTTCAGGGTGAAGTCGGTGCCGTTGCGACCGATGGCATAGGCGCCGCCCGCCAGCATCGCGCGCAGGCCCGCCGAACCGTCCTCGTCGTCCAGCGCCAGCAGCACGCCCAGGCCGTTGCTGCCCGCCGCCTTGGCGACCGAGGCGAAGAGCAGCGAGATGGACGGCCGCTCGCCCGACACCGGCTCGCGCGCCAGCAGGCGCAGCGTGCCTTCGGGCCAGGTATCGACGACCATGTGCGTCTCGCCCTGCGGCGCGAAATAGATGGTGCCCTGTTCCACCTTCATGCCGTCGGTCGCCTCGACGACCTTGGGCGCGATCTGCTCGCGCAGCTGCTCGATCATCGGGGTCAGCAGGCCCGGCGACATCTGCTGCACGACTAAGGTCGGCGGGCAGTTGGCGGGGAAGCTCTGGAACAGGTCGAACAGCGCCTGGGTGTTGGCGGCATCCGCACCGATCGCCAGCAGACGGCCGTTCCAGGTAATGTCGGGGGTGGGCTGCTTGCGCGCCGATGCCGCCTTGCCCGCCATGGCGCGCTTCAGATCGGCGTTGCGCGCCGACTTGATCCGCTTGCCCAGCTTGCCGATGATCGCATCCAGCTCGGACTGGACCGCGACCTTGGGCTTGGGGAAACAGTCGATCGCACCAAGGCGCAGCGCCTCGACCGATTCGGCGGCGCCCGCGGCGGTCCGGGTCGAGAACATGATGACCGGCATCGGCCGCTCCGCCATGATCTCGGCCAGATATTCCAGGCCGCTCATGCCGGGCATTTCGACGTCCAGCGTCATCACCTCGGGGCGATACTGGTCGACCATCTTGCGGGCCTCGGCCGCACCGTCGGCGGCGCCCACCACCTGGACGCCCTTGATGCGTTCGAGCGCGCCCGAGATGAGGACCCGCATCGTCAGCGAGTCGTCCACGACCAGAACCTTAACGTCCGCCATTACTCAATACCTTCCAACGGAAACGCCGTTACGTCTTGAAAAAGCTGGGATTACGCGGCTTCGGCCGTCAATGTCACGCTATCGGTCAGGCGATCAAGCGCCAGGATCAGGATCAGCCGCTGTTCGATGGTGGCCAGCCCTTCCAGATAATGCGCCGCCGTTGCGTCGCCCATGTCGGGCAGCGGCTGCATCGCCTCGGGCGGCACGGTCACGATGTCGTTGACCGCATCGACGATCAGGCCCTGAAGCTGCTCGCCGATTCGGACCACGATAATGACGTGGCGCGCGCTGGGATCGGTCACGCCCCAGCCGAGCCGATGGCGCAGGTCGAGCACCGGCAGGACCACGCCGCGCAGGTTCACGACGCCGCGCACATGGGCGGGCACGTTGGGCAGCGGGGTCGCGGGCGACCAGGCGCGGATTTCGCGGATGGCCATGATGTCGACGCCCAGGATCTGGTCGCCGAGCTGGAAGGTGATGAGCTGACGCGACATGGTCGGTTCCTCTCCGGAGGGGATCAGTGCAGCACGCGGCGGATGGCCGCGGCGAGCTTTTCGGGGTTGAACGGCTTGACGATCCAACCGGTCGCGCCC
Source organism: Sphingomonas fuzhouensis (assembly GCF_034659795.1). Taxonomy (NCBI): domain Bacteria; kingdom Pseudomonadati; phylum Pseudomonadota; class Alphaproteobacteria; order Sphingomonadales; family Sphingomonadaceae; genus Sphingomonas; species Sphingomonas fuzhouensis. The sequence goes on along the minus strand of NZ_JAXSQY010000005.1, from coordinate 112,753 downwards.
GCTTCACGCGCGCGCGCCTTCTTCTCGTCGGAGCTTTCGGTGGTCAGCACCAGGATGGGCAGGTTGCGGCGATCGGGCTGGCGGCGCAGCGCCTCGATCAGGCCGAAGCCGTCCATGCGCGGCATGTTGATGTCGGTGATGACCAGGTCCGGCGTGGTATCGGCGGTGACACCGTCCAGCGTATCGAGCGCATGGACGCCGTCTTCGGCTTCCAAGACGCGATATCCCATATCGGTGAGCGCGGCGCGCAGAAGCATTCTCATGCTGGGCGAATCGTCCACGGTCATGATGAGTTGGGACACGAACTGGCCTTTCAGGTAAGGATCGAGGGACATTAGAAAAACTCCACGTCGCCGGTGGCGGCGGGTGGCGGTGGCGGAGCCGGGCGGGCGACGCGCGGCAGGGGGACCGCCGTGTCGGTCACGTGCCGACACCGGGCCAGGCCCAGCGCCGGGCGAAACTCGACGCGGCGGGCGCTGACCCCGCCGACATCCTCGCCGACCAGCGCGATCCGCTCGTCCGCCAGGAAGCGGCGGGCGAATTGCGCATTGGCGGTGCCGATGTCGCGAAACCCGTCGCGCATCATCGCACCACCGAACAACCTGGCTTTCAGGCTGTGCCGCTGTGCGCCGAGCGCCATCATCGCGTTGATCAGAACTTCCATCGCATACACACCATAGCGCTGCATGGATTTAGGATCGGTTTCCGCGACGCCCGGTTCGGCGAGCAAAAAGTGATTCAATCCGCCGATTCCGGCGATCGGATCGTACAGGCACGCCGAAATGCAGCTGCCCAGCACGGTGGTCAGGACAACGTCCTTGTCTTGGCTGACTCGCGTCTCGCCCTGGATGACGTTGATTCGGCGAAGCCCGTCGCCCCGCGCCAGCCGGGTGAAGGGCATTGGCGGCGGCGGTGGGGGGAGGGAGCTGGCCATGGCGGGGATCACGCCCGGCACCGGTCGATCAGCGCGGGCGCGATTCGCGTCAGCGTCAATTGCTTGGTCACCGCTCCGATCTCCTGCGCGACGCCGGGCATGCCGTACACGACGCAACTGTCGCGATCCTGGCCGATGGTGAAGCATCCCTTGCCCCGCATGGCGAGCAGGCCGTCGGCCCCGTCGCGGCCCATGCCGGTCAGGATCGCGCCCACCGCCTTGGTCCCCGCCGTCTTGGCGACGCTGTGGAACATGCGGTCGACCGAGGGGCGGTGGCCGCTCATCGGATCGTCGGGGATCAGCCGCGCGCGATACTGGCCCTCGACGCCGCCGACTTCCATGTGATGGGTGCCGCCGGGCGCCAGATAGACATGGCCGGGCAGCAGCGGCTGGCCGTGACGCGCCTCGGCCACGGTCGGCTTGGACAGCCGGTCGAGCCGGGCGGCGAAGCTGGTCGTGAAGGTCGCGGGCATATGCTGGACGATGACGGTCGGCGGGCAGTTCGCCGGAAAGCCGCTCAGTACCTGGATCAGCGCCTCGACGCCGCCGGTCGACGCGCCGATCGCGATCAGCGATCCGGGGATCGGCTTGAAATCGGCCATCGGCACGGGCGCGGCCGGGGCCATGTCGCGCACGCGGATGCGGCGGCTGCTGGCGGCGGCCTTGACGCTTTCGGCGATGCGCGGGTCGACGCAGTTGGTCGCGGGCTTGGCGCAGCATTCGACCGCGCCCAGTTCCAGCGCGCGGATCGTCGTGTCCGCGCCCGCCTGGGTCAGGGTCGACAGCATCACCACCGGCATGGGGCGCAGCCGCATGACGCGCTCCAGGAAGTCGAGCCCGTTCATGTCGGGCATTTCGACGTCCAGGGTGATGACATCGGGGTCGAGCGCCTTGATCATCTCACGCGCCTGGTGCGGGCCGTTGGCGGCGCCGACCACTTCGATCTCGGGGTCGCGACTCAGCATACCCGCGATCAGCGCGCGCATGGTGGGGGAGTCGTCGACAATCAGCGTACGTACGGCCATCAGGATACTTTCTGGAAAGCGGTGCGACCGATGCAGTGAAAGCGCGCCGATACTTCCGGCGGGATGCGTTCGGCATGACCAATATAAAGGATGCCGCCGTCGACCAGCTGGTCGGCAAAGCGGGCGAGCAATTGGGCCTTGGTCGGTTCGTCGAAATAAATCATGACGTTGCGGCAGAAGATGACGTCAAATGGCCGCCGCATCGGCCAGTTGCGCAGGAGGTTGAGTTCGCGAAACGCAATCGGATTGCGCAGCGCGGGAAGCAGTTCGTCCATATCGCCGACCCGGCGACACCAGGTCGAACGCATCGCGGCGGGCATGGCGCGGGTGGTGTCGAGCGGATAGCGGCCCGCACGCGCGGTCGCGATCACGCTGGGCGACAGGTCGGTCGCGAGAATCTTGAAGTCCTGGTTCGCCAACTTCTCGGCGGCGCGGACTTCCTGGCCCGCGATGGTCATCATCAGCGAATAGGGTTCCTCGCCGCTGGAACAGGCGGCCGACCAGATCCGCACCCGCCCGCCGCTCGCCAGACGCTGCGAAAAGCCGGGCCAGAGCTGGTCGTGGAAATGTTCGAAATGATGGTTTTCGCGGAAGAAGGAGGTGTGGTTGGTGGTCAGCGAATCGACGGCACGGGCGCGTTCCGCCGGATCATTCTCGATCAATGCGAGATAATCGGGGAAGTTGCGCAGCCCGCAGGCTCGCAGCCGCCGTGCCAGCCGCCCATAGATCAGCTTCGCCTTGGTCTCGGGCAACAGGATGCCCGATTCGGCGTAGATGATGTCGGCGATCGCGCGGTGGTCGGACGCCGAGAAGGCGAACTCCATCTCGCGTTCGGTCTCGCGCGACGAAAGGGCGGCAAAGGCGTTCACGCCGCCATATCCTCGATGAAGGCGCTGGTCCCGCGCCCGTCACGGCGCCAGCGGCCGATCAGCGCATCGACGTCGAGGATGAGGGCCACCCGGCCATCGCCCAGGATGGTCGCCCCGGCCAGCCCGTGGATGGCGCGGTAATTGGCCTCCAGGCTCTTCACGACGACCTGACGCTGGTCCTGGATCGAGTCGACCATCAGCACCGCCTGGCCCTGGTCGCTTTCGACCACGATCAGCACCGCATTTTCGGGCTTGGCGATCGCGCCGGTCACGCCCAGCTGCTCGCCGACGCGGTGGACGGGGACATAGGTGCCGCGCACGTCGAGCAGCGGCGACTGGCCACCCACGACATGCACCTCGTCGATACCGGGGCGCAGGCTCTCGACGATATGGGTCAGCGGGATGACGAAGGTCTGGTCGCCGACCGTGACGATCATGCCGTCGAGCACGGCGAGCGTCAGCGGCAGGCTGAGCGAGAAGCTCGACCCCTTGCCCAGTTCGGACTGGATGCCGATGCGGCCGCCCAGCGCCTGGATGTTCTTGCGCACCACATCCATGCCGACGCCGCGGCCCGAGATGTTGGAGACGACGGCGGCGGTCGAAAAGCCGGGGGCGAAGATCAGATTGTCGATCTCTTCCTCGGACAGCTGCGCATCGGGGGCGATGATGCCGCGCTCGATCGCCTTGGCCTTGACGCGCGCCCGGTCGATGCCGCGCCCGTCATCGGCGACGGTGATGACGATCCGGCCCGACTGGTGCGCGGCCGATAGGGTGACGACACCCTCGCCGTCCTTGCCCGCCGCCTTGCGATCGGCGGGGGTCTCCAGGCCATGGTCGACCGCGTTGCGGATCAGGTGGGTCAGTGGCTCGCCGATGCGCTCGACCACGGTCTTGTCGACCTCGGTCATCTCGCCCTCGACCTCCAGGCGGACACGCTTGCCGGTTTCGACCTCGAGTTCGCGGATGATACGCGGCACGCGGCTGAAGACGGTCTTCATCGGCTGCGCGCGGATCGCCATGGTCGAATCCTGAAGCTCGCGCGTCAGGTGGTCGAGGTCGGACAGCTCGGGGATCGAGCCCATTTCATTTTCCGACAGGCGCTGCGCCAGCATCGCCTGGGTGATGACCAGCTCGCCGACCAGATTGACCAGCCGATCCAGCTTATCGAGATCGACGCGGATCGTCTGGGCGGCGGCGGCGGCGACACGTGGGCTGTTCGCCGCTTCGACCACCGACACGACCGGAGCGGGTGCAGCGGCGGGCGTCGGTGCGGCCACGGGGGCGGGCGCGGCGGCCATGACGGGCGCCGGGGCCGGTGCGGCGACGGCGACCGGGGCGGGGGCCGCCTCGACCGGGGCGACCGGCAGCGGGATGACCTCGGCCACCGGCTCGGCGGCGGGTTCGATCTCGGCCTCGACCACCACGGCGTCGGCGCGGGTGACGGTCAGGCGGCATTGCGGATCGGCAAAGTCGAAGACCGCGCGGATATCGTCCTCGTCCAGCGTGCCGGGCAGCGCCATGGTCACGCCGATATAGGCGCGTTCGGCGTCCAGCCCGTCGAGCTGCGGCAGTTCGGACAGATCGGCCGACAGCGTGCGGCCACCCATGCGGACCAGTTCGCGCAGCGCGAGCATCGGCTCGGCGCCATGGTCGAAGGCGCGCGGGCCGGGATGCACGGTGACGATCCACTCGGCCGGACCGGCGGGCTCGGCCGCGGGGGCCGGGTCTTCGAGCATCGCGAACAGCGCGTCGAAATCGTCGAGCGCGGCGGCCGCGGCTTCGGACGTCGGTGCGGCGGCGGCGGGTTCGGGTTCCGGTTCGGCCTGGCCCGCGCCGCTGCCGATTTCGCCCTTGGCGGCGGCGTCCAGCCGGTCGAGCATCGCCTGGTCGGCGGGCAATCCGCCCTCGCCCCGCGCGGCGGCGACATGGTCGGCCAGCGTGTCGAAGGCGGCGACGATCAGGTCGATCAACGGCTCGCTCAGCGGCAGCGTGCCGTTGCGAATCAGGTCGAGGACGGTTTCGTAATGGTGCGAGAAATGCTGGAGCCGTTCATGCCCGAACGCGCCCGCGCCGCCCTTGATCGAATGGACCGAGCGGAAGACGGTGTTGATCGTCTCGTCGTCATGGCGATCACGCTTCAGGTCGGCAAAGGCGGTCTCGAGCGCGCCGAGTCCTTCCTCGCATTCCTGGAAGAAAATCTGCTGAATCTCGTCGAGGTTCATCGGGTCAGGCCTTTCAGGCAGCGGCGACGAGGCTGTCGAGCCCCGCCAGCGCGATCATCGAAGCCAGCGGCTCGGATGGGCTGTTCAATTCGAAGTCGGTCGGGATCGACGCGGCCATCGCCTGCGCGCTGGCCAGCACCTGGAGACAGGCCTGTCCCGCCTGGGCCACCTGCGACCCGTCGAGCGTGATCGGGTCACCCGACGCGATCAGGTCGAGCAGCGCCTGACGCAGCGGGACGGCGGCAGCGGTGTCGAGCAGGGGAGGAAGGGACAGAGCGGTCACAGCGAGACTCCAGTCGCAGGGTTCTGTACGCAGCATGCCGCACAGGTCGTTAAGAAAGCGTGGGTTAACCGAATTTTACGCTTGCCCGCCGGTGCCCTTGGCGGGCGCCGAGGTTGGGGCCGGGGTGCGGACCGATCAGAATTCGGTCCAGTCGTCCTCATTGACCGCCAGCGCGGCATTACCGACCGACTGGGGCGCGGCATGAACCGGCGCGGCCGGGCGCGTGGTCTGGGCGATCCGGCGTCCTGCGGCGGCGGCGCGCTGCTGCAACTGATGGACCGGTTGGGCCGACGGAGCCGGGGCCATGCCGTGGCCCGGTTGATGGTCGATGCGGAAGCGGGCGATCTCGCGCGCCAGGCCATCGGCTTCGACCGCCAGCGAACGGGCGGCGGCGGTCGCCTGTTCGACCATCGCGGCATTCTGCTGGGTCACGCCGTCCATTGCGGATACGGCGGTATTGACCTCCTGAAGCCCGACGGCCTGCTTCTCGGCCGAGCTGGCGATGTCGCCGACCAGCGTGCTGATCTCGGCGATCTGACCGATGATCCGCTCCAGCGCACGGCCGGTTTCGCTGACCAGGCTGACGCCCGATTCGACCTGGTCGGAGCTGGCGAGGATTCGCGACTTCACGTCCTTGGCGGCGTCGGCCGAACGCTGGGCGAGGGCGCGCACTTCGGAGGCGACGACCGCAAAGCCCTTGCCCGCGTCCCCGGCGCGCGCCGCCTCGACGCCCGCGTTGAGGGCGAGCAGATTGGTCTGGAACGCGATGCCGTCGATCACGCTGATGATCTCGGAGATTTCGCTCGACGCGCGTTCGATCCCGGCCATCGCCTCGACCGCACGGCGGACGACTTCGCCCGACTGCTGCGCCTCGATCCGGGCATCGGCGACGGCGCGATTGGCGCGGTTCGCGCCCTCGGCGGTCTGGCGGACGGTCGAGGTGATCTCGTCCATCGCGGCGGCGGTTTCCTCCAGGCTGGCGGCCTGCTGCTCGGTGCGTTGCGACAGGTCGTCGGAGGCCTGGCGGATATCGCTGGCGCCCGCATTGATGCCATGCGTCGCGACCGTGACGGCGCCCATCGCGCGCCCCATCGATTCCATCGCGCGGTTGAAGTCGGTGCGCAGCTTTTCATATTCGGGCGGGAAGGGGGTGTGGATCGTCTCGGTCAGATTGCCCTCGGCCAATTCGCCCAGGCCCTTGCCCAGCGAATCGACGACGATCTGCTGTGCCTGCCCCGCCTTCTTCACATCGGCGGCGTTGCGGCGGAAGACGTGCATCGCCTTGGCCATGCGGCCGATACAGTCGTGATAATCAGCATAGAGAAGCTCGCGATCGACGTCCCCGGCGGCCAGATGCTCCATGGCGACGACGCTGCCGACATAAGGGTCGCAGATCAGCTTGCGCGCCACGCGCATCGCGACCAGCGACAGCACCAGTGCCGCCCCCGCCAGGATGACGGGCAGCGACAGCGACAGGCCGCCCTGGGCCATGATCGTCGACGCCAGGCCGACCGCCGCTATGCCCCCATATAGCGCGGTCAACACGTCGAACTTCAGACGAATCGGTGCCGTCTTGGCAAACCAGGACAACATAAAAGCATTCCCTCCAGAATCGGGATTGCGAGCGTTATCGCTCGCAGGGTGCGTCGGAGGGGGCGGGCAGAGACCAATTCCTCCGGCGTGTGTGACCATAATGGGCAGGAACGGTAAAAATCCTGTTTCGATTCGGTCACGAAACCGGAGGGATCGTGCGATTTTATCCTTTTTCCATGAGACTTTGTGTCATTCCGCCCGCCGACAATATCTCGATCCAATAGCCATCGGGATCGGTGATGAAGGCGATGTCCTTCATCTTGCCGTCCTGCGGGCGCTTCTTGAAGGGGACGCCCAGCGTTTCGAAACGCGTGCAAGCCTCGGCGACATCGGCCACGCTGATGCCGATATGGCCAAAGCCGCGCGGCTCGCTATTGCCGTCATGATAGCCTTTGAAATCGGGGTCCGCTTCGGTGCCCCAATTATGGGTCAGTTCCAACGTCGTTTCCCGGTTGAAGATGAACCGGGCGCGCTCGGCCGGGTCCTTGGGGATCGTCTCACCCTCGCCGAGATAGGCGAGGAAGTAGAGCGAGAAGCGCATCTCTTCGAAATCCAGCTGCTGGAGCAGCGTCATGCCCAGCACGTCCTGATAGAAGGCGAGCGAAGGCTTGGGGTCGCGGATGCGCAGCATCGTCTGATTGAGCGTGAAGCTCTCGGTTCCGGCGGGACGGGTCATCATCGGGTCCTTTGAAACGGCAAGGCCCTCCGCCTTGTGGGGGCGAAGGGCCTCGGGTCGGGAATGGCGGGGTTCAGGCGAGCGTCAGGCCGACATCCACATTGCCCCGGGTCGCGTTGGAATAGGGGCAGACCTGATGCGCGGCGTGCATCAGCCGTTCGCCATCGGCCCGCTCGACGCCGGGCAGGTTCACCAGCAGATCGACGGTGATGCCATAGCCGCCTTCCTCACGCGGGCCGAAGCCGACCTCGGCGGTGACGGTCGCGTCCTGCGGCACCTTCACGCCTTCCTTGCCCGACACCGCCTTCATCGCGCCCAGGAAACAGGCCGAGTAACCGGCGGCGAACAGCTTTTCCGGGTTGGCGCCATCGCCGCCGGGCCCGCCCATTTCCTTCGGTACGACCAGCTTGACGTCGACCGAGCCATCGTCCGACCGCGCCGCACCGTCGCGCCCGCCGGTCGCCGTCGCCTTGGTCTTGTAGATCACGTTCACGCCCATGTTGCTCTCCTGTAGGTCATTGGGTCCAGAATCGATTCGATGGCGTCAGCGCGTCAAGGTCCTGTGCGTTCCATCGCGACCCGATTACCGCGCCGTCGCCTGAATGGCATCCGCCGACCAGCCGCCGCCCATCGCCTGATACAGGGTGATATAGGCGGTGAGCTGATTGGCCTGCGCCTCGGCCAGGGCGAGTTCGGCGGAGAGCAGGCCGCGCTGCGCATCGAGCTGTTCGAGATAGGAGGAATAGCCCGCGCGGTAGCGGTTGGACGCGATGCGCAGTGCCTCGGCCTGCGCCGCGCGCTGCCCGGCCAGCGCCACCGCCTGCTCGCCCGAGCGGCGGACCGAGGCGAGGCTGTCGTCCACTTCGCGAAAGGCGGTCAGCGCGGTGCGGCGATAGGCGAAGGCCGCCTGGTCGCGCCGGGCCGCACTGGCATCGGCCTGGGCGCGCAACCGTCCCGCGTCGAAAATCGGGGCGAGCACGCTGCCGCCGATCGAGAAGATGGTGATCGGATTGTTGAGCGCGTTGGACAGCACCACGCCCGCCGTGCCGGTCAGCCCCAGGCTGGGTAGCATCGCCGCCCGCGCGCTGTCGAGCGAACGGTCGGCGGCGACCAGCGCCTGTTCGGCCTGGAACAGGTCGGGGCGGCGGCGGAGCAGGTCGGCGGGCAGGCCGTCGGGGATGGCGGGGCGGACCAGCCTGTCGATCGGAAGCCCGCGCGGAATCGGGCCGGGCGCGCCGCCGATCAGGACGCTAAGCGCGTTCTCCTGCCGGGTCACCGCCAGCTTGGCGGCGGCGACCAGCTGTTCGGTTGCGCGATACTCGCCTTCCGCCTGGCGCAGTTCCAGATGGGAGGTATAGCCCGTCTCGGCCCGCCGCCGCGCGATGCGCAGCGCATCGGAGCGGGCGGCCAGCGTTTCCTCGGCGATGTGCAGCCGATGGTCGAGCGCGCGCAACGTGACATAGCCGCTCGCCACCCCGGCGGCGAGCGCGAGGCGGACGGTATCGCGGGCCGCCTCGGTCGCCAGCAACTGCGCACGGGCGGCGGCGCGGGTGTTGCGCAGGCGGCCGAACAGGTCGAAGTCGTAACTCGCCTGAACCAGCGGCTGCGCACCGAACTGGTCGAGCCCGGTGCCGAAGGCGGTGACGCTGCGCCCCTCGGTCAGCGGCAGGCCCGCCGTGACATTGGGGGACAGCTGCGCGCGGGCCAGGCGTTCCTGCGCGCGCGCCTCCTCGATCCGCGCCGCCGCGCTGCCCAGATCGGGGCTGTCGGCCAGCGCGCGGGTGACGAGCGCGGTCAGTTGCGGATCGCCGAACGCCTGCCACCAATCACCCGCGATCGGACTGCCCGGCCCCAGCGTGGTGCGCCAGGCGGGCGGCGGCACGACGGCGCTGGCGATGGGCGCAGCAGGGCGCGGGCCGATGCACCCCGCCAGGAGCAGGGCGGCGGCGAGGGGGAGGGCGGCGTGTCTCATCGCACGCTCGGCCCGCCCGTCGTGTCGACGCTCGCCTGCACCGACATGCCGGGGCGCAGGCGGGCGGCCAGGGGCTGGCCCGGATCGACGCGGATGCGCACCGCGATACGCTGCGGCACCTTGGTAAAGTTGCCGGTGGCATTGTCGGACTTCAGCACCGCGAACTCGGACCCGGCGGCGGGCGAGATCCGCTCGACATGGCCCTTCAGCCGGGCATTGCTCAGGCCGTCGACGGTGAAGCTGGCGGGCTGTCCCACCGCCATGCGCGCGGTCTGCGCTTCCTTGAAATTGGCGATGACCCAGGTTTCGGGCGGCACCAGGAACATCAGCTGCGAGCCCGCCGTCACATATTGGCCCAGCCGCACGCCGACTTCGGACAGGCGGCCATCCTCCGGCGCGCGGACCACAGTGTTGGCCAGGTCGATCTGCGCCAGCCGCCGTGCCGCCTCCGCGCCCGACACGCCCGCCTGCTGCCCGCCGCGCCCGACGACGACGGTACGGACATCCTGTTGCGCGATGTCGCGTGCGGCCTTGGCCTGTCGCAGCTGCGCCTGCGCCTGGCGGAGCGCGGCAAGCGTCTGGTCGCGCTCGCGCAAGGATACCGAGCCGTCGGTAACGAGGTCGTTGACCCGCGCCATATCGGCCTGGGCGCGCATCAGCTGCGCCTCGGCATTGGCGACGGCGGCACCCTGCGCGGTCAGGCTGGCGGCGCGCGAAGCCTGGGCCTGGCGGCTGTTGGCGAGCGTGGCGGCCTGTGCGGCGACCTGCGCGCTCGCCTGGTCGACCCGCTGGCGATAGATGCGGTCGTCGATCCGGACCAGCGGCTGGCCTGCGCGCACTGTGTCGAAATCCTTGACCAGAACCGCGGTGACATAGCCGCTGACCTGCGGCGCGATCACCGTCGTCCGGCCGCGGACATAGGCATTGTCGGTCGACTGCACCTCGCTGGAAAAGGGCGGCAGCCGCCACGCCGCCAGCACCGCCGCGATCCCGCCGATCACCAGCAGTGCGATCAACGCGCGCGATCGCCACCCGCCCGAGGGCGGACGCCACCCCGAGGCGGGGGCGGGCGGCGGAACCGGTGCGGGTGCAGGTGGGGGCGCCCCCGCTTCGGCGGCGGCTTCCTCGGTCATCGGGGTGGGGGAGACGGGCGATCGGGTATCGGTCATGGCTGCACCTTGGCCGCATGAGCGCGGCGCGCACGCCGCCAGGTCAGCAGCGCGAGGAAAAGGGTGACGGCCGCCGCCAGCGCGGCGACCAGTCGGAAGACGTCGTTATAGGCGCGGATATTTGCCTCCCGCGTGGCGGCCCGCGACAACAGGGCGGCCCCCTCGGCACGGGCTAGTGTCGCGTCGCCGACCACGCCCGACACCCGCATGCCGGCCGCCGCGATACGTTGCGTCACCTGTGGGTCGGTGGGGTCGATATTCTGGACGATGGCGGCGCTGTGCGCCTTTTCGCGGATCACCTGATAGGTGCCGAGCAGCGCGGTGCCGCCCAGGCCGCCGACCGAATTGAGCATCCCGAACAGCGCGATGAAGCTGATGACATGCCCGGCCCCCTGTTGCAGCGCGCGGGTCATGCCGAACAGCAGCGACGGGCCGAGGAAGAAGGTGGTGGAGAAGGCGATGACCGCCTGGGTGGCATAGAGTTCCGGCGCGCGGGTCAGGTTGGTCGAGAAGCTGTCGGCATAGGCAGCGATCGCGACCAGCCCGATCGCGAACATCACCGGATGGGTCAGCCGGGTCACGTCCAGCGTGATCGCGCTCATCGCCACCCCCGCGATCGAGGCGATGAAGGCGATAGTGAACAGCGTGCCGAACTGGTCGTTATTCTGGCCGAGCGCGGTCAACAGGCCGACCGCGCCGAAATTCTGCTCCGAAAACACGATCCGCGCCATGATCGTGACGATCGCAAAGCGGACGATGTCCATCGACCCCAGCCAGCGCGTGTTGAGCAGCGGATTGGCGCGGTTATGCTCGATCCAAAGGGCAGCGGCGAGCAGCGGGATGGCGATGGCCAGCGCCCAGCCGATCCACGCCGCCTGCGTCCACCAGACCAGCCGCCCCTGGCCCAGCACCGCGCAGAACAGGCCGATCGCGGGCGCGTAGAGCGCAAAGGTCAGGAAATCGAGCGGTTCGAACGCCTTGACCCGCTGCGTCGGCGGCAGGCGCAGCGCGATGATCGCCGCCAGGCTGACCGCGGCCAGCCCGAACTCGAACAGATAGAGGGTGCGCCACTGCGACATCGCCAGCAATTCGGGTGAGAAGAGCCGTGCCAGCGGCGTCGCGCATTGCGGCACGCCGATGCCCAGCACGATCGCCTTCAGCCGCCATTTCGCCGGCAGCGCCTGCATCATGTAATACAGGCCCAGCGACGACAGCGCGGCGGCCGCCATGCCGCTCGCCCCGCGCACCGCGATGGCGGTGGCGAAGTCGCGGACGAACAGATGGGCGAAGGCCAGGATCGTATAGAGCCCGGCGAACAGCAGCGCGAAGGGCCGCAGCCCGAATTGCTGGCGAAACTTGATGAGCAACAGGTTGATTGACGCGTTGGTCATCACATAGACGATAGGCAGCCAGGCGATCTCGGTCGGGTCGAGCCCCAGTGCGCCCTGCAACTGCACCGTGTTCACCTGGACCAGCGCATTGCCCAGGCCGCCGGTCAGCCCGATCAGTACCGCGATCACGCCGTACGCGATGCGTCGCCGGTTGGGATGGTCGAAATTGCCGGGCGAGCCGGGAATGGTCGGCCGCTCATGCGGGGCGAAGGACCATTCCTCCTCGCTCCAGAATTGCCGAAATCGCGATGCCATCCCTGTCCTTTCGCGCCAGCGCCCCCAACGCGCAAGCGGCCAACTCGGGCTCGTCGGCGCCGATCGCCCCATGCGCAGGGGCGGGTGGCGGCGCTGACGATGATGAATGGGCGGGGCATCCTCCATTTCGGCAGACATGGCCGGGCACGCAACCGGCTTGTGCGTGGGAATCTTAAAAGAAAATACGTTATTATCGTCGCTTATCCTGCTTCTTCGGGCAGGATGACCTTCGCCGAGGACCGATTTGCCGCGCTCTCCGATGGGGCAGAAACTTGACGATATCGTCAATCAATCGGTGCGTCTTAAATCATTGTTGATATCATGGGTTTAAACATTCATCGGGGATACATGAAAAGGCTTCGGATGAACGCGCTGTTGCGAAGAGACGAACCGGAGCCCGTATACCGCGAACTCGTCGACGGCCTTGCCGACAATATCGTGCCGATGGCCATCCTGTGCGGCATGATCCTGTCGGGCGGCATTCATATCCTGTCGATCATGCCCAGCCGCCTGGTCCTCGTCGCGACGATCTGCGGCGTGCTGAGCTGTCTCCTGAAGATCGGTGTGATCCTGGATCATCATCATCGCCGGGCGTCGTATCGCAGTGCGTCGCTCGACCGGGTGCGGCGGCATGAATGCGTCCATGCCGTCACCACCCTCACCGTCTGCCTGTCGATCAGCCTGTATTCGGTGGCGATCTACCGATTGCCGCTGGTCGTGCTCCATTTGCTGCCGGTCGCGATCACCTTCGGCTATAGCGCAGGGCTGATCGCTCGGGTGTCGATCCGGCCGAATATCGCGAGCGGTGCGATTATCTGTCTGGGGGTGCCCAACGCCCTGGCGATCGGTGCGCGCGGCGGGCAATATCTTTTCGTCGCGGCGATCGTGGCGATCTTCGTCGCGGCCGGATTACAGAGCGTCGGCTATGTCTATGCGACCGCGCGGCGCGCCGTCACGCTGCGGCTTCAGATGGAGACGCTGGCGCGCCACGATCCGCTGACCGGCCTGTTGAACCGGCTGGGTCTGCGCGAAGCCTTTGAGACGCTGACCAGCGGCGAGGCGGGGCGGATCGCGGTCCATGCCTTCGACCTCGACGGGTTCAAGGGCATCAATGACGGGTTCGGCCATGCGGCGGGCGACAAGCTGCTCACCATCCTTGCCGCGCGAATCCAGGCGGTCGTTCCCGAGGGTACGATCGTCGCGCGGGTCGGCGGCGACGAGTTCATCGTGGTGCAGCGGGGCGGGGCCGAGGCGGCGCAAGGGCTGGCCGAGCGTCTCCATATGCAGCTGACCCAGCCTTGCGACCTGGTGGGGGCCTGCGATCCGGTGCATGGCGATTCGAGCGGCCCTGTCGGCAAGGCGTCGACCGTCGCGGTCGGGATCAGCCTGGGCTATATGGTCGGCGTGGTGCCCCATGCCGATCTGGAAGACATGATCCAGCAGGCGGATGCGCGCTCCTATGCCGCCAAGCGGGCCGGTGGCGGCATGCGGGGGCCGGGCGATGCCCCGGACCCGCGCTTCATGCGTCGAGCATCGCCCGAATACGCGCTGCCAGATCGGCAAAATCAAATGGCTTTGTAATCAGCGCCACCCCGGCGTCCAGTCGCCCGCCATGGACGATCACGTCGCGGGCATAGCCGGTGGTGAACAACACCTTCAGCTCCGGATGCAGCGTCCGCGCGGCCGAGGCCAGATCGGCCCCGGTCATCCCGCCGGGCAATACCACGTCGGAAAACAGCAGCGCGATACGCGCCGCATCCGGCGCATCGAGCAACGCCAGCGCCGAGGCGCCATCCTCCGCCTCCAGCACGTCATAGCCCAGTTCGCGCAGCGCCTCGGTCGAATAGCTGCGGACATCGGCATCGTCCTCGACCACCAGGATCGTCTCCGACCCGCGTATCGGGTGCGCGGCGGGCTGCGGCAATTCGGGCGCGGCGGTCCCCTCGCCGTGAAAGCGCGGCAGGAACAGGGTGACGCAGGTCCCCTCGCCGGGATGCGACTCGATCTGCACCTGGCCGCCCGACTGTTTGGCGAAGCCGTACACCATCGACAGGCCCAGGCCGGTGCCCTTGCCGACCTCCTTGGTCGTAAAGAACGGCTCGAACACCCGGCCCAGCGTCGCGCGGTCCATGCCGGTGCCGGTGTCGCTGACATCGATCGCGACATAATCGCCCGGATCGGTGGGATAGGGCACCGGCCCCGCCGCCATCGTCGCCAGCCCGTCGAGCGTGGCGTTGCGCATCGCGATCGACAGGGTGCCGCCATGCGGCATCGCATCGCGGGCATTGACCGCCAGGTTCAGGATCGCGCTTTCCAACTGGTTGGGATCGGCCTCCACCAGCCACAGATCGGGGGCAGATTCGACCGCCAGATGGACCTGTTCGCCCAGCGTCCGGGTCAGCAGGTCGGACAGGCCGTCGACCAGCCGCCGCGCATCGACCGATTGCGGGGCGAGCGGTTGCCGCCGCGAAAAGGCGAGCAGCCGCTGGGTCAGCGTCGCGGCACGCCTGGCGCCCGTCATCGCGTTGGTGGCGGCCCGCCGGGCGCGCGGATGTTCGTCGATGGGCAATAGCCGGTCGAGCATCTCCAGATTGCCGACCACGACCTGAAGCAGATTGTTGAAGTCGTGCGCGATGCCGCCGGTCAGCTGGCCGACCGCCTCCATCTTCTGGCTCTGGCGCAGCTGCGCCTCCATGTCGTGCAGCCGCTCCTGCTGCGCCAGTCGTTCCGAGACATCGGTGGCGAACTGATAGGCGCCGATCGGCGTGCCCTCGGCCGAGACCAGCGGGCTGAAGCGCAGCTCGTAATGCCGCCGTTCGCCCGCCATGTCCTCCAGCGCCTGGATGACCGAGAAATCCTCCCCCGCCAGCGCGCGGGTCCAGTAATCGCGCATCACCGACAGGATTTCGGGGCGGCCCGCCATCGCCTCGCTCTTGTGCTGGCCGATCATGGGGCGGAGGCCGAAGATGCGTTCGAAATCCTCGGCGGCGGCGCGGTTGATCGCCAGATAGCGATGGTCGAAGCCCAGCACCTGGACCATGGTGCCGGTCGAATCGATGATGTCGGCGAACAGCTTGCGCTCGGCCAGCGCCTCCACCACCCGGCGCTCCAGCACTGCATTGACGTCGCGCAGCGTCGCTTCGGCCCGGCGGCGCTCGTCGATGTCGATGACCGAGCCGATCATGCCCAGATAGGCGCCGTCGTCGTCGAAGCGCGGAATGGCGGTGACCATCATCCAGTGATAGCCGCCGCCTGCCTGGGTCAGCCGGAACTCGGCCTGGAAGGCCCGCGTCTCCGCAATGGCGCTGCGAAAGGCCTGCTCGACCGATTGACGGTCGTCGGCGTGGAGCGTCTTGATCCAGCCGAAGCCCAGGCCCTGCGCGACGTCCTGCCCGGTCTGCAGCTGCCAGGCGCGGTTGATATAGGTGCAATGCCCATCGGCATCGGTGACCCACATGATGATCGGGGCGTGATCGGCGACGTTGCGGAACCGCGCCTCGCTCTCGCGCGCGGCGGACAGCGCGACCTCGCGATCCTGCCGGTCGCGCATCCGCGCGCTGCTGTCGATCACGGTCGCCAGGATTCCCGCCGGGCGGCCGGTTTCGTCGGCGATGGGGGTATAGTCCAGGTCCAGCCAATGCTGTTCGGGCAGGCCCTTGTGATCGAGCAGCATCGCCTGATCGCGATAGGCGAGTGTCCGGCCCGCGAGCCCTTCGGCGATGATCTGCGCGTTGAACGCCGCCGCCTCGGGCCATATTTCGACCAGCGGCGCGCCCAGCATCGCAGGGTGCCGGTCGCCCGAAAATTCGGCATAGCCCGCATTGTAGATCAGGATGCCCTCGGGCCCCCAGATGGTGGCGATCGGAATCGCGGAGGCCAGCGCAATGGCGATCGCGGTCATCCGGCTCTGCGGCCAGGTCGCGATGGGCCCAAGCGGCGTCGCAGCCCAGTCATGCCCGGCGATCAGCCGACCCATCTCACCCGCGCGCGCCAGAACAGCGGCAAAACCGGCAGGGATATCGGCAGGGTCGTGGGCAGTCTCGATCATGCTCGGTTCGTCTCCCCTCGAAACCTGGCGCACATCCCGCTGTAGCGTTGCTTTGCCACGAGGAATAGAGGGGCAGGCCGGTATCTTGCTCTGAATGGATGCAAATGTCCCGCCCAGCACCGCCTTGTCTTGGCGAAGGCGCGTCGCGACTGTTACGATCGGTCGTCATCGTGGTGACATTTTGCACGGCCCGGCCGCCCCGGCTCGCACGCAGCACTTTGTCACGGAGCCGATAGGCATTTGCCATGTTGGACTGCTAGAAGGTCGATAAAAGACAGGAGAGACTGGCATGAGCGCACATCTTCACCCCGTTCCGGACTGGGCCGATAGCGCGTCGATGGATGCCCAGGGCTATGCCCGCGCCTATGACGCCGCGCGCACCGATCCCGATGCCTATTGGGGCGAGCAGGCGAAACGCCTCGACTGGATCACGCCCTTCACCACCGTCAAGGATACCAGCTTTGCCGAGGCGGATTTCCGCATCAACTGGTTCGCCGACGGGCAACTGAACGTCGCGGCCAACTGTATCGACCGCCATCTGGACAGCCGCGCCGATCAGGTCGCGATCCTGTGGGAGGGCGATGCGCCCGGCACCGAGCGGCGGATCACCTATCGCGAACTCCACGAACAGGTCTGCCGCCTCGGCAATGCGCTGAAAGGTCTGGGCGTCGCCAGGGGCGACCGCGTCACCATCTATCTGCCGATGATCCCCGAGGCGGCCTTCGCGATGCTCGCCTGTGCGCGGATCGGCGCGATCCATTCGATCGTGTTCGGCGGTTTCTCGCCCGAGAGCCTTGCCAACCGCATCGTCGATTGCGACTCGCGCATCGTGATTACGGCCGACGGCGGCTGTCGCGGGGGCAAGGCGGTGCCGCTCAAGGCCAATGTCGATGCCGCGCTGGAGCATGACGGCGTTTCGGTCGACCATGTCTTGGTCGTCCGCCACAGCGGGGCCGAGGTGACGATGAAGGACGGTCGCGACCAATGGTATGGCGATCTGGTCGAGGCCGCCGCCGCCGACTGCCCGGCCGAGGCGATGGGGGCGGAGGACCCGCTGTTCATCCTCTATACCAGCGGCTCGACCGGCAAGCCCAAGGGGGTGCTGCACAGCAGCGGCGGCTATCTGCTCTGGGCGGCCTATACCCACCAGCATGTCTTCGACTATCGCGAGGGCGAGGTCTTCTGGTGCGCCGCCGATGTGGGTTGGGTCACCGGGCACAGCTATGTCGTCTATGGCGCGCTGGCGAATGGCGCGACGACCCTGATGTATGAGGGCGTGCCCAATTACCCCGATTTCAGCCGCTTCTGGCAGATCGTCGACAAGTACAAGGTGTCGACCTTCTACGCCGCGCCGACCGCGCTGCGCGCGCTGATGCGCGAGGGCGACGATTGGGTGAAGAAGACCGACCGCTCCTCGCTTCGTGTGCTGGGCTCGGTCGGCGAGCCGATCAATCCGGAAGCCTGGGAATGGTATTACCATGTGGTCGGCGAAGGCCGCTGCCCGATCGTCGACACCTGGTGGCAGACCGAGACCGGCGGCCATATGATCGCGCCGATCCCCGGTGCGGTGCCGCTGAAGCCCGGTTCGGCGACCAAGCCGCTGCCCGGCGTGCTGCCCCAGATCGTCGATGCCGAGGGCAAGGTGCTGGACGGCGCGGTCGAGGGCAATCTGGTCATCGCCGACAGCTGGCCGGGGCAGATGCGCACTGTCTGGGGCGATCATGATCGCTTCTTCCAGACCTATTTGACCACCTATCCGGGCAAATATTTCACCGGCGACGGATGCCGCCGGGACGAGGACGGCTATTACTGGATCACCGGCCGGGTCGATGACGTCATCAACGTGTCGGGACACCGCATGGGCACCGCCGAGGTCGAGTCCGCGCTGGTCGCCCATGCCAAGGTCGCCGAAGCGGCGGTCGTCGGCATGCCGCACGACGTGAAGGGGCAGGGCATCTATGCCTTCGTCACGCTGAACGCGGGGGTCGAGGAAGACGAGGCCCTGCGCGCCGAGCTGATCCAATGGGTCCGCCGCGAGATCGGCCCGATCGCCACCCCCGACGCGCTGCAATTCGCGCCCGCTCTCCCCAAGACCCGCTCGGGCAAGATCATGCGGCGCATCCTGCGCAAGATCGCCGAGAATCAGGTCGATGCGCTGGGTGATACCTCGACGCTGGCCGATCCTGCCGTGGTCGATCACCTCGTCGCCCATCGGATCGAGCCGGGCAAGAAAGCGGCGGCCTGACAGGGGCTGCCTGACGGGGGCTGCCTGATAGGGGCGGGGGCCGCCGCGCGTTCGGCGGCCCCCGTCTGACGGGCTATCGGGTCAGGGCGTCTTGCGCACCGGCGGCAGCGCGGCGCAAATGTCCACGCCGCCGGCGGGCACGGTGAAGAAGTCGTTCCGCCGATTCTCCCGCGCCTTGATCCAGGCGGCGAAGCGCGGGGACACCGTCTCGCGATACTGGAAATGCGGGCGCTCGGCGGCGGGCATGTCGCTGGCGAGCCGGGCGGACACGATGCGCAGCCGCTGTCCTGCGTCCTTGTAGAAACCCAGATCGCCAGTACCGCGCGGCAGGGTGGAGAGCGCGTCCATTCCGTCGACCACCCGGCCGACCACCGCGATATTGCGGTCCAACGCGCGCGGCGAATGGCCGATGATCGTGTAGAGTTCGGCGCCGCTGCCCGTGCTGGGCGCCAGATCGCGCGCGACCCCGACCATGCCATAGCAATGCGGCATCCACTCGCTGGACGCATCGCCCGCCAGCGGCCAGCCGTCACGGCTATAGCCCGCCCAGGCCGCATAGGGATCGGGCTTGCTCAACCGCGCGGTCGCGCTGTTGCCGCTGTGCACATATTCGGCCGGGGGATTGGCGACGATGCCGGGGGGCAGCGGCTTCTTCTCGGTCGCATCGCCCCATTGTGCGACGTAATTTTCCTGCATGCGGTAGACGCTGGTCCCCGCATCCCACCAATGCGCCCGCGCCAGCGCCCGGATATTGGCGACATGGACCGGCGCCTGCCCCGGCGCGAGCCGCAGCGTCACCGTCCGGCCGTTCGCCAGGGTGAAGACCAGCAGTTCGTCATCGGGCACCGCGATCCAGTCGCCAGGCAACGGATCGCCCGCTTGCGCGACAGGAGCGGGGGAGGGCGAAGCCTGCGCCAGAAGCGCGGCGAGCAGAAGCGCGATCGTCATGGTCGACCAGACTGCCCCAGCCCAACGCGCCACGCAATCGCTTGCGCGGCGCGTGGAAGCGCATTAGGGGCGCGTGTTCCAGGCATGGACTCAATGCGGAGCGGTGGCCGAGTGGTCGAAGGCGCTCGCCTGGAAAGTGAGTATACGGCAAAACCGTATCGAGGGTTCGAATCCCTCCCGCTCCGCCAAAAATCCCTGATTTTATTGGGTAAAATAACAGTCGGGATCACTGCGCCTATATTCATGCCCACTTTTGATTCGGTTCTTTGCGGTCGAACGTGAACGTTGGCGAAGCGTGCGTTAGGTGATCTTTAGATCAACCTGCTTTCCATAGACGGATGGCAGAAGGACGCGTGTAGATCTGCGCACGCCGGATGTCATGATTCGTCCCGGCTGCGTCCAGAACATGTCGCGCGGTCAGCGCTCCGGGCAGTGCGCGGCCAGGCAGCGTAGCGGGAGGGACATCACCCGGCATCGCTACGATCAGGCGCACCGGGATGCTGCGTGCCATCGCCCCGTCCGGTAGCATGGGAGACGTCCACCGTCGCCCTGGCGGAGTGGCAGAACCTTGCAAGCCAGGTCGCGGCTTTCAAAGACGGACAGCACCGGTGAGGCGCTTACTGCCCCTGTGGGGGTGGCGTGTCGGTCTTGGCCTCCGTCGGCGTGCTGGTGGCGGCCTGGGGCAGGTCCACCTTGATTTCCACCCGCCGGTTCTTGTCGCGGCCCTCGGGATCGTCCGTTCCGTCGCGCTTGCGGTTCGGCGCGATCGGGTTCGCCTCGCCCATCGCGATAACGGTGATGCGATCGGGCGCGGTGCCCTTTTTCACCAGATAGTCGCGCACCGCCTCCGCGCGGTGGCGGGAGGCGACCAGATTGGTGGCGTCGGAGCCGGCGGAATCGCTATGCCCCCAGAGCGTGATGGGGCCGCCCAGTCGATAGGTCGGGTCGGCGACCAGCGTGTCGAGCAGCGCCAGGCCCGCCTGGTCCGGCTGCGTACCCTTGGCGGGGAAGGGGATGGTGCGCTCGATCGGCTCGGGCGTGGGCGACGGGGTGGGCGCGGGTTCGATATCGGGGCGGATGATCGATTTGGTCTCGACCGGGGGCTCGGCCATGGCGCTGTTGTTCATCGCCATCGCATTGTCGTCGGCGGGCGCTTCCACCGCCTCGTTCGCCACCGTCTTGCCGCCGGGCTGGCACGCCGCCATGCCCAGGCCGAGCGTCGCCACCGCCATGGCGCGCGCCGCCCGATAGGTCCGCTTCGATATCGTCATGCCATGGCCTCCCCATTCTAGAATATGGTCTTGTTGTCCGAATCCGCGTGGCGCGACGGTCCGTAGGATATGACGATATCACCATTTTGCGGCGTCGGTCGCGCGGCGTGCGTGAAGAAGCGGATGCGGCCGTCCTTGCGCAGCACGAAGAGCATGTCGGCTTCGTCGGGCAGGGTCGAGCGAGCAGTGTCGAAATTGAACTGTTCGCTGATCCGCGTCTTGCGGAAGGTCCAGCCCGCCGCCTCGCGCTGAAGAATGTCCTCCACGCCGTGCCCGGCGGTGAACATGGCGCGCCCGCGCAACGCCTCGGGCAGGCTGCGATGATCCTCGTCATCGCCGCTGCCGCCCAGCTGATAGACCGAGTCGCGGCCGATATCATGGGCGAATTCGTTGCAGACCAGCGCGTTATAGGCTTCGTTCTCGGTCGTCGCGACCATCACCTGGAACTGGCTGAGGTCCAGCCGCTCCTCGGTCGTCTCGGCCAGGATTTCGCCATGATAGGTCTCGATCCCCGCCTGGCGCGGGCTCGCCAGCCGCTGCCAGCTGGTATCGGCGATCATCACCGGCAGCCCCAGCGACTGGATCTGCTGTGCCAGCGACACGCTCCAGGGGGTGCTGCCGACGATCAGCAATCCCTTCTGGGTGGCGCCGGTGACCTTCAGCCAGCGCGCGACGAAGCGGATGCTGAAGCCATGCGCGATGATCGTCGCCACCACGACCGCAAAGGACAGGGTGACGAGGATGTTGCCGTTGCCATAACCGAGCTGGTCGAGCCGCAATGCGAACAGGCCCGATACCGCCACCGCGACGACGCCGCGCGGCGCGATCCAGGCGATCAGCAGGCGCTCGTTCCAGGGTAGCTTGCTGAAGGCCAGCGCGATCAGCACGGTCGCCGGGCGCACCAGGAACAACAGCGCCAGAAGGAAGGCGGCAAAGCGCCATTCGAACAGGCGCAGCACCTCGAAATCGAGCGAGGCGGACAGGAGGACGAAGACGCCCGAGATCAGCAGGACGGTGACATTCTCCTTGAACGGATGAATGTCGCGCAGCGAATCCAGCCGCATATTGGCGATCGCCACGCCCATGACGGTGACCGCCAGCAGCCCGGTTTCCTGCTGGATCAGGTTGGACAGGACGAAGGTGCCGATCACCGCGACCAGCAACACCGGCGCCTTCAGATATTCGGGTACATGCCCGCGTGGAAAGGCCCAGGCGATCGCCCGCGCCATCGCATAGCCGATCAGCCCCGACACCACCGCCGCACCCAGCAGCGCGGTGACGACCGACAACAAGGTGCCGCCCTCGTCGACCCGGCGCAGATATTCATAGGTGATGACGGCACAGAGCGCGCCGAAGGGATCGTTGACGATGGCTTCCCATTTCAGGATCGCGCGGGGCCGCGCGGCGATATTGCTCTGGCGCAGCAGGGGGATGACGACGGTCGGCCCGGTCACGACCAGGATGCCCGCGAACAGGATCGCCACCGGCCAGACCAGCCCGGCGACATAATAGCAGGCCAGCGACCCCAGCACCCAGCCGAGCGGGATGCCGATCATCATCAGCCGGGTCACCGCCCCCTCGGTCTTGCGCAACTCGCGAAAGTTCAGGCTCAATCCGCCTTCGAACAGGATCAGCGCGACCGCGACCGAGATCATCGGCTCCAGCAGTTCGCCGAAGATATGTTCGGGCACGATCAGGCCGGTGATCGGTCCGGCGACCACGCCCGCCGCCAGCATCAGCGCGATCGCGGGCCATCCGGTCCGCCAGGCGATCCACTGGGCACCGATCCCCAGAATACCGATCAGCGCGAAGACAAGGGCTTGTTGTTCCATAGGGCGACTTAACCCGTGGCGCCTCCAAAGGTAACCGGGGATGTGACGGCTGGCGGCGTCGGCGGTGCTACAGGTCGATGGCGAAACTGGTCTTGATCGTCCGCGGCAGACCCTGCGCCAACAGGCTCGACCCGGTCGAGGCCCAGTAGCGGCGGTCGGTGATATTGTCGCCATAGGCACGGATCGTCGCGCGCTTGCCCAGCAGATCGAACCGATAACCCAGGCCCAGGTCGAACGTCTCGTAACCCGGCGCATAGCCCTGGTTGAGCGCATTCACCGCGCGCCGCCCGACCCGGAACATGCCCGCCGACACGCTCAGTCCCGGCACGCCGGGCAGGCGATATTCGGCGAAGAGCGAACCGGAGAATTTCGCGGCATTCTCGATGTCCTTGCCCACGACATTGGCCGCGCCGGTGCGCTGGCGCGCCGACAGCGTCATCGCGCTGGCGGTGATCGATAGATATTTGCCCAGTTCGCCGACCGCGCTGAACTCGCCGCCCTCATAGACCGCCTCGCCGTCCTGCACGAAGACATTGGCGCTGTTCAGATAGGCGGACGGCCGCGCGATGTGGAAATAGGTGCCGGTCAGCAACAGTCCGGCCAGCGGCTCGATCTTGACCCCGGCCTCCTTCTGGCGGCTGATCGCGGCGGGCAGGATTTCACCGGCATTGTTGGCGATCTGCTGGGCGATCGGGCCGGGCTCCAGCCCCTCGATATAATTGGCATAGGCGCTGACCCAGCGCACCGGCTTGACCATCAGGCCATAGGAGAGCGTATCGGGCTTCACTTCATAGGCGCTGGTGCGGCTGACATCGGTGTAGCGGGTCTTGCGCCAGCCGATCGTCGCCTGCAGCCAGTCGCCCAGCGAAGCCCGGTCGAAGACATAGACGCCCAGATCCTCGGTCCGTGTCGGGTTGGGAATGATCCGGGGCGGCGACGGTTGATAGGGGATGAGGACCGGGTTGTAGAGATTCTGCGCGAAAGTGCGGCGCACGGCGGTCGGCACATTGCCGTCGCGGGTCTGATAGGCGACACCGACCAGCAGGCTGTGTTCGATCGGGCCGGTGCGGACGGTGCCCGACAGGTCGGTGCGATAGACGATGTTGGTATAGTCGTTGCCGGTCGTCTGCGCGACGGTGAGCGTGCCGTCGCCGGTCGCCGGATTATAGCGGCCGAACGAGGAATAGGCCCGGTCGCGGGTCAGATAGGACCGCCCCACCGCGCCCGCCAGTCGCCAGCCGGGCGCGAAGTCGTAGTTCACGCGGGCGAGCAGGTTGGTTTCCTTCCCCCGCGCCTGCATCCAGTCCGCACCCAGATTCTGACGCGGCGAGAGGAGCGGCGGCAGCGTGATCCTGCCGTTGACCGCCGTCAGGCTGAACTCGGTCGGCTCGGTGATCGTCTTGTAGATATATTCGGCGTCGAGCAGGATCTGGAGGCCGTCGACCGGTTTCCAGTCGAAGGCGCCGGTCACGAAGCCGCGCATCCCCTGGGTACGGCGGACGCCGGTTTGCAGGATATCGGTGCCCGCATTGATCCGCACCCCCGCGGTGCCGAAGCGGCGGCTGACATCGGCATGGGCGCCGACCGAGCCGTTGCTGTCGCCCTGAATCGCGATCCGGGTCAGCGGGCCGTCGGTTGGCCGCTCGGTGACCAGATTGACGATGCCCGAGGGGGTGGCGAAGCCGTAATAGAGACCGGCGGCGCCCTTCAGCACCTCGATCCGGTCCTTGCTCTCGATCGGCTGTTCGATGAGGTTGACGATCGGCAGCACGCCGTTCCACCGGACATTGGTGAAATTGTTGAGCGTGATGCCGCGCACCGCCAGATTGCTGTAGATGCTCGTATTGATCTGCGCCTGGCTGACCCCGGCGGTGTTGCGCAGGGCATCGTTGATCGATCGGGCCTGCTGCGCATCGAGCAGCGGCCTGGTCATGATCGCGACGGTCAGCGGCGTGTCGAGCAACCGCGCATCGCGGAACGTGCCCGCCTGGACATAATCCGCACCGAAGCTGTCGCGCCGGTCGGCGGTGACGACGATCTCGCTGCCGGTCACGTCCGCCGCCGTCTGCGCCATGGCCGGTACGGCGAACACCGATCCGGGGGAGGCGAGTGACATCCAGAGCAGAAGGCCCCGCGCGGAGCAGGACGGCGGCACAGCAAACATGGACGATCCCCTTCGGGAACGGGGCAATGCCATTTGTGCGAATGACATGCAATAGCGCAATTATTTTGCAGAAGGGCCCGCGTGCCTGATGGCTGCCTATCCCATTGCTTTGACGCCATAAGCTGCGCCAGCACGTCCGAACTTTCCCACCGATCGCGCGCATGGATCGGGAAGATTCGCTTTTATAACAATGGCTTGCTGGAACTTATGCGTCTGGCATTCGCTGGATTGGCCATGACCCATGACAGGCAGGCATCGGCGCGGCGCGGCAATCTGGTTCTTGGCGGCACTGCTGCCCTGGGTGCCGTGGCGGGATTGCTATGGCTGACCCGTGGCGCGGCGAGTGCGAAGGGCGCCATCACATATCCGCCCGTCGACACGCCCAAGCCCTTTGCGGCCGATATCTGGATCGTCGATAGCGGGCCGATCCGCGCCATGGGGATGACGCTTCCCATTCGGATGACGGTCGTCCGGCTGACGGATGGCGGGCTCCTGCTCCATTCGCCGACCCGCTACACGCCCGCGCTGGGGCAGGCCCTGACCGCGCTCGGCCCGGTGCGGCATCTCGTCGCGCCGACCGTCGCGCACTGGACGTTCCTGAAGGACTGGCAACAGGCCTGTCCCGAGGCGACCAGCTGGGGCGTGCCCGCGCTTCGCGCGCGGGCGGCGGTCCGCAAGGCCGGGGTGCGGATCGATGCGGATCTGAGCGATCAGGCGCCCGAGGCCTGGGCGAGCGATATCGCGCAGGGATTGGTGCGGGGCGGCGGCGGGTTCGAAGAGGCGTGGTTCCATCACCGGGCCAGCGGGACGCTGATCCTCGCCGATCTCGTCGAGAATCTGGAGCCCGCCAAGCTGACCCCGATGACCGCTGCGGCGATGCGTGCGACCCTGGCGACGCGCGCGACGACCGGCCTGCACGTGCGCGCGGCGCTGCGGATCGGTGGGGCGCGGGTGCGGGCAGCGGTCGGGACGATGATCGCCACCGCGCCGGAGCGGGTCATCTTCGCGCATGGTGCCCCGTTCACGCGCGATGGTGCCGACCGGCTGCGGCGGGCCTTTGCCTGGCTGATCTGATCGGAGGGGGCGAGGTTTATCGGCCGGATTCCCTGTCCGCATACCAATCGGCATAGCCGGTGTTGCGGACCATGTGACGGTTGAGATCGGGCGCGCCGTCGTCCCACCATACCGGGCCCCGCTCGCCCAGCGCGACCTTCGCCGCCTGAACCTGCGCCCTCGCCTGACGGAGCCCTGCTTCGTCCTCCTGCGCCATCGCGCTCCGCACCGCGCGCCGGGCCTGCATCAGCGCATCGACCAGCTTCTGTCGTGCCTCCGGCGTCAAGGCGGGGTTGCTCCTGCGCCACAATCGCCCCCGCACGACGATATAGCGGCCATCGGGCGTGGTCGGCGGCTGGCCTGTCGACGTCGCCACCGCATCGCCCCCGTCGCACGATTCCGTCGCCTGCCGACGCGTGGGCCGTTTCGTGCTGGTCCCGCTGTCTGCCTCGGCCATGGAAGACAGACGAATGCGGGGGCGTGTCGTTCCGGATGGTCTGGCGGTCCGACGGCGAAAGGCCTAGGTTGGGGCATGGCCGCTTTTGACGACAGCATCGATCCCGAGCTTGGCGCCGCCTGCAATCGTCTGGCGGCATGGGTGGAGGCGTTGCCCGAGGGCGCGGTGATCGATCCCGCCTCCGACCTGCGCGAAGACGATCTGGCGCTGATCCTGCGGCGTCTCTACGCCACGCGGCATCTGGGGCGGGATGTCCCGGCCCCGACCGCGCGGGCGTCCGTTCCGGTGACGGCGAAAAGCTGACGGCCCGGCCGAGTACGACATCGGCCTTTCGGTTTTTTCCTTGGTTTCGAACGGCTCCGATTGCGTTCGGGGGCGTTCTGTGGCGTGACCGGCGGACAAGCGTCGGACGCGCCCATGGAGCCGTGATGTCCGATCAGCCCAGCCAAACGCCCGATCCAAAGGCGCCGTTGCCCGACTACGAGACGGCCAGCGACAGGCCGCCCGCCAGTCCCGACACCGGCCCCGATCATTCCCCGCCGGACGAAACGTCGCTGTCCCAACGCACCGAAGACGAAGCCGCCGCGCTCGGCGACTTCGCCTGACCGCCGCCCTCCGGCGCCCCCCTGTTTGTAATCGGGAGATCTGTCATGGATGATGAACGCCTCTGGAGTTTCGAGGAAAGCCTGTGGACCCAGGGCCCGGACAATTACCGGGAAAAGGTCGATGCCGAGGTCGTGATGGTGCTGCCCCGCCCGCCCTTCGTCGTGACCGGCGACGCGGCGGTGTCGGCGGTGGCGGATACCCCCGTCTGGGACAGCGCGGCGTTGACCGAGCGACAGGTCTCGCGCCCGCAGGAAGGGCTGATCGTCATCGGCTATCACGTCGCGGCCAGCCGGGGTGACGAGGCCTATGAGGCCTATTGCACCTCGGTCATCCGGCGGCTCGAACATGAGGTGTGGCGCGTCGTGCAGCATCAGCAGACGCCGAAACTGGCAAAGCCGCTGGCCGAGGCGTAACGACCGGGATCGGACACGGCCGGGCACGTCCGGCCGTGTCGCCTGCGATCGATCCCTGCCCCGCGTCCGCGTGTCGTGGTGCCGGGGCGAGCGCCCGGTCCAGCGCGGCGGCGAGCACCGGCGCGGCGCTCCCTCGGACCATCGTCTCATGGTCGCCGGGAATTTTCGCGCTGGTCAGCCTGCCCCGCACCACCGCACCCCAGCCGGTATCGGTGCGCCGCGCGGTCGGCTCCAGCGAAAGCACGTCGCCGTCATAGGGGCGGGCGACATAGCGGTGGGTGGCCTGTTCGACCCGCTGGCTGACACTGGCGCTGCCCGACGGCGTCGCCTTGCCGTGCCGCAGATGGGGCCGCAGATGGGACAGCCAAGTGCGGGCGTCTTGGATCAGACGTCGCCGGGGCCGGTCGGCATCGAGCAGGACGAGCAGATCGACCGCGCGGCCTTCCTCCGCCAATTGCCGCGCGAGCTCATAGGCGACGATGCCCCAGCGGCACCATCCGCCCAGCCGGAACGGACCGACCGGCTGGGTCGACAGCAGATGTTCTTTCAGCCGCGCCGCGACCGCCGCGATCGACAGCGCGCCCGCGCCGAGCGCATCCTCATCGCGCGGATCGATGTTGAGCGCCAGGACCGGCTGATCGGCGGACAAATGGCGCAGGATGGTGCGCATCAGCGGCCCGGTGTCGAGCCAGAAGAGCGGCGGCCGTGTCCCCTCCGGATTGAGCAGCATCATTCCCCGGTCGGCGGGCTGGTCGCCCAGCGCGATGCGCGCCGCCATCGCGGACAAGGTGGAATGGCGCATCAGGTCGATCAGCGCCAGGCGGACGCCGAACGCCGTCTCGATCCGGCGGGCCAGCCGCACGGTCATCAGCGAATAGCCGCCCAGGTCGAAGAAATCATCGTCCGCCGCGATCGACCCGATATTGAGCAGATCGCTCCAGATCGCGGCCAGCCGCCGGTCGATCGCATCGGTCGCCTCCGCCGGAAGCGCGGGCGGTGCCGCGGCAAAGGGATCGGGCAGGGCGGCGCGGTCGATCTTGCCATTGGGGGTCAGCGGCATGGACGACAGCGTCGTGATCCGGTCGGGGATCATATAGGCGGGCAGGCGGCTTGCAAGAAACGTCTTGATCGCCCGCGTGCCGAGCGGTCGTTCGCGCGGCACGGCATAACCGACCAGCAGCGCCTCGCCCGACGGATCGGTCCATAGGCGCACCGCGCTCCAGGCGATGTCGGGATGCAGGGACATCGCCGCCTCGACATCGCCCAGCTCGATGCGAAAACCGCGCACCTTCACCTGATCGTCGATCCGCCCCAGGCAATAGAGCGCCCCGCGCTCGTCGAACCGACCGAGATCGCCGGTCCGGTACACGCGCGACCCATCGGCCATGCGCACGAAGCGCTCGGCGGTCAGCTCGGGCCGGTTGCGATAACCACGCGCGACGCCGGTCCCGCCGATCACGATCTCGCCGACCTTGCCCGGTGGCACCGGCCTCAGGTCGCTGTCGGTGACGTGCACCGAAATCCCGCTCATCGGCCAGCCGATCGGGATGGCGTCGTGACTGGGCGTCACGTGGCAGGCGGTGGACCAGACGGTCGTCTCGGTCGGGCCATAGATGTTCCACAGTTCGTCACAGCGCAGCAGCAACCGGTCGGCGAGCGAGCGGGTCAGCGCCTCGCCCCCCGCCAGGATGCGCAGGCCGGGGAGGCCGCTCCAGCCATGTTCGACCAGCGCGCGCCAGGTGGAGGGCGTCGCCTGCGCCAGATCGGGGCGATGCGCGGCGAAGGCGGCGGCGAGCCGGGCGGGATCGGCGGCATCCTCCAGATCGACCAGCGCCAGCGACCCGCCGACGTAAAAGGGCAGGAACAGGTCCGGCACCGACAGGTCGAAGCTGATCCGGGTGAGCCCCAGCATCGTCTCGCCCGCGTGGAAGCCGGGGCTCGCCGCCATGGTGGCCAAGAGGGCGACGAGCGAGCCATGTTCGATCTCCACCCCCTTGGGACGGCCGGTCGAGCCCGAGGTGAAGATGACATAGGCCAGGGTCGCGGGCGTGATCGCCGGGGTGGGGACCATCATCACCGGCTCGCTTTCGTCCTCGGCGATCGTCACTGCTACGCCCAGACCGGCGACGATGTCGGCATGGCAGCGATTGGCGACGATCAGCGCGGGCCGTGCATCCTCCATGATATGCGCCAGGCGGCTGGGCGGGGTCGACGGGTCGATCGGCAGATAGGCCGCGCCGATCTTCAGGATGGCGAGCAGCCAGGCGGGCAGGTCGACGTCGCGCGCCAGGCAGACGCCGATCAGCGGATGATCGTCGGCGAGCAGATAGGCCAGCCGCGCCGCCAGCTGGTCGACCCGTGCCGCCAGTTCGCCATAGCTGCGCCGTTGTCCCCGCGCCGTGACCGCCGGGGCGTCGGGATTGCACCAGGCATGGCGGGCGAAAATATCGGGCAGGGTGCGCCAGGCGCGTGTCGTGACATGGCCGGTCGTCTCTTGCTGGCGCAGCACCTGCTATCCCCTTCCTCAAATCCCCCGGTCCTGGCCGGTCACCCCCAGCATCGAACGGTCCGTCGTGCCCCGATATGTCGAATGATGGATTGGCCGAGGGGGCGGGCGGCTAGGCGGAAGGCATGGCTTTGCACTCTTTGCCGCGCGACGCGCTTTTCCGTAACGGCTCGCGATCGGAGCGGCCCTGTCTGTTCTTCAACGGCAAATTCTATTCGGGCAAGACCAACGGGGTCCACCGGGTCGCGGATCGGCTGTTGCGCGAACTGGATGCGCTGGCGGTGGCGGGCGCGGCCCCGGCGGGTTGGGATATGCGGTTGCTGCTGCCCATGCGCGCCAACTGGGCACCGCGCTTCGCCGCGATCACCCCGATGCCGCAGCGTTATGGCGCCAGCCAGTTCTGGGAGCAGATGATCCTGCCCGTGGCCGCGCGGCGCGGGGTGCTGGCCAGCTTCGCCAATCTCGCCCCCGGCTGGCATTCCGCCAAGGTGACGATGGTGCATGACGCGCAATTCCTGCTGTCCCCCGAAAGCTATGCGCCCAAATTGCGCTGGGGTTATCGGCTGCTCGTGCCATGGGGCGCGCGGTCGAGCCGGGTGGTGCTGACCGTGTCCGACTATGCGCGCGACAGCCTGGCGACGTTCGGCATCGCGTCGGCCGCGCAGACGCAGGTGCTGCATAATGGCGCGGACCATATTCTGGACGTGCCCGCCGATCGACGCGTCCTGGACAGGCATGGGCTGACGCCCGGCTCCTATGGCCTGATCTTCGGATCGACCTCGGCATACAAGAATGTCGCGGCCGTCTTTGCCGCCTTTGCCGATCCGCGTCTGGCCGTGATGCCGCTGGTCGTGGTCGGGCCGTCGCGTTCCGTGCTGGAGGCGGCGGGACTGTGGCCGCCGCCGGGCGCGGTATTCGTCGGCGGGGTCGATGATAGCGGCCTGCGGGCGCTGTACGAAGGCGCGCATTGCCTGCTCTATCCGTCGCGGACCGAAGGTTTCGGCCTGCCCCCGGTCGAGGCGATGCTGTGCGGCTGTCCGGTCGTCGCGGCCCCGGCGGGGGCGATCCCGGAAGTATGCCGCGACGCGGTCGTCTATGCCGGGATGGACGATATCGGCGAATGGGTCGGCGGCGTCCTGATGCTGGGCGAGCGACAGGTGCGCGCGGCCAAGATCGCCGCCGGTCGCGCGCGCGCCGGGCATTTCACCTGGGCGGCGGCGGGCGTCAGGCTGGCCGGGATATTGAACGCTGTGCTGACGCCCTGACCCGGCGATCGCCGTCCCGCACACTCAGTCCGAAGTGACTCTCCGCCAGCCCCATGATGCGCGCGGCATGACGTTCGGGCGACAGGAAACGGCGAAGTGCGCCGTGCTGCCGGGTGGGCGAGGGGGGCATCGCCAGCATGGGCGTCAGCGTCGCCGCCAAGGCGCCGGGCTGGCCCGGATCGAAGATCTGCCCCCCGCCGAAGCGGCGCACCAATTCGGCGGAGCCCGCGCGCGACGACACCAGCACCGGCACCCCCGCCGCCATGGCCTCGGCCACGATCAGTCCCCAGGTCTCGTTCCACAGCGAGGGCAGGACGACGACGCCGCAGGACCGCATCGCCGCCGCCATCGCCTCGCGCGGGGCCCAGGGACGGTGGGTGAGACCGGGCGTTTCGGCGAGCATCGGCTCCAGCGAGCCTTGACCGACGAACAGCCCGGTGCGGCCGGTTTCGCGTAGCGCCTCGACCAATAGTCCCACGCCCTTGTCCGCCTCCAGCCGCCCGAAATAGCCGATATCATAGGTCGGCGGCGGCGCGGGCGGCGGCGCGGCATCGGGGATCGACAGGGGATTGTGCAGCACCGCGTGCCGCTGATCGGGGAGCAGCGGCATGATGGTCCGCTGCGCATGTTCGGACAGATGCAGGAACAGGCGGCGGCTCGGCCGGGTCGCGGTCGCGGCATGGCGCACCGCGTGGCGAGCGAGGCGGCCGAGTTTGGGCACGCGGCCCTGCCGGTCGCAATCGCTGGTCAGGCAGTGCCGCCGCATCGGCCGCCGGTCGCAGGGCTGGCCGGCCGCGAAGTCGTAATAGATGCCGTTCGGACAGACCCAGAAATAATCGTGCATGTAGATCATCGTCGGAAACCGGCTGGCGATGCGCAGTGCGGCGGGCGACAGGTAGCGGGTCCATTGGTGGAGCACGATCAGCGTCGTGTCGGTGTCCATCCCCGCCAGTTCGCGCGACACCGCCGCCCCGGCGTCGGGATTGTAGATGGCGCGCAACATTCCAGCCGGGCCCGCACCGCGCAGGTCCGCGCCGCCCAGGCCGCTATACCGCTCGGGCTCGACCTCGGGATGCGTGCCGAACCCGGCCATGGCATGGACATCCGCCCCCGCCGCCCGGAGCGCGCGGTAGCTGTCGAGCGCGGCATGGCCCGCGCCGCCGCTGCCCGGCCCCTCGCCGCCAATATAATCGGACAGCAGGACGATGCGACCGCTACGCATGCGCGACCCGTGGTGCCGCCATGCGCGTCTCCTGCGCCACCGGTGACAATTCGGCATAGAGCGCTGCCAGCTCGGCATTCATCCGCTGTGCGGTGAACATGGCCTCATAGCGGGCACGCCCGGCGGCGCCCATCGCCTGCCAGGTGGCGCGGTCATGGCGGGCGAGCGCGCGCATCAGCCGTTCGGGGTGGTCGGGGGGCACGAGATAGCCGGTCACGCCATCGACCACGATCTCGCGCAGCCCCCCCACATCGGAGGCGACGACCGCGCAGCCGCCGCACATCGCCTCCAGCGCGACCAGGCCAAAGCCTTCCCAGCGCGAAGGCACCACGACGACATCGGCGGCGGCGATCTCGGTCGCGACCTCGGACAGCGATCGCCAGCCGAGATATTCGATCTGCGGGCTGCGCTTGCGCGGGGTGGTGGCGGGGCCGGCCACCGCCTTGCCGATGACGCGCACCGCGACATGGTCCTGAATCGGCTCGACCGCGTCGAGCAGCGTGTCGAACCCTTTTTGCGTGTCGAGCCGCCCGACGAACAGCACGCGCACCCGGTCATCCTGCCACCGTGCGGGGCGTTCGCTGTGCAGGTCGGTGATGCCGTTCAGGACCAGGGTCAGGGCGGCGGGATCGATGCCGATCCGCGCGCCTTCGCGCCGTTCATGGTCGGAGATCAGGACGATCCGGTCGGCGGCGGGGGCGAGGATGCGTTCGGCCCCCTCGACCAGGCGGCGCTTCCAGGCCGAGGAGCGGCGGTCGAACGCCCAGCCATGCGGGCAATAGACGATGCGGAACGGCGCGCGCCGCCATCCGCCATACATCAGCCGCAGCACGGCCCCGGCAAAGCTGGAATGGGCATGGACGATCGTCGGCCGGACCTGTGCGATCGCCTGCGCGATCGCGCCCGCCAGCGACACCATGCCGCGGACCGAGCGATGCTTTCGCCGCCAGGGGATCAGCAGCCGCCGGTCCACGCCGCTCAGATGCGCGGCATGTTGGGCGGGGACGAGCGCACGAACCCGATCGCCGCCATAACGCCGCGCCTGATCCGACAATATCTCGGTCAGATAGGTGCCGACGCCGCCCTGCGCGGATTCGGCGATGTGAAGAATCCTCATCTGCCCTCTCCGAAAAGCCGGTAATAGGCTTGGCCTAGCCAGCGCGTGTGTCGGCAACTCCATCATTTGACATGATTGGCCGTACGTCGCCGTGGTCGGATGTGGCATGACCAGAAAGGGCGGCGGAGAAGCGATACAGGCAGCGGTCCGGCCCGTCGGCGCGGCACCGGCGACGCGCACGCTGTGGACCGTCCAGGCGCTGCGCGGGGCCGCCGCGCTGATGGTGGTGATCGGCCATGGCCAGAGCGCGGCGGCGGTAATCGTGACCGCCGCCGGGGGCGATTTCGCGCGCTCGGCGCTGCTGCCCTGGGGGGCGGGGGTCGACCTGTTTTTCGTCCTGTCGGGCTTCATCATGGTCCATGCCTCGACCCGGCTGTTCGGACGGCCCAATGCCCGCGCGGAGTTCCTGCGGCGGCGGCTGATGCGGATCGTGCCGCTCTACTGGCTGGTCACGACGGTCTTCCTCGCCCTGCTCGCGGCGGCGACGATGAAGGGGGGCGATCGCTTTCCGGATGCGGCGGCGGTCCTGGCCTCCTATGCCTTTTTTCCCGCCGACACCTATGGCGACGGGCGGCTGTTTCCGGTCTTCGACCTGGGCTGGACGCTGAATTACGAGATGTTCTTCTACGCGCTGTTCGCGCTGGTGGTGGCGTTGCCGCGCCGGGCCGCGCTGGTGGCGCTCGCGGGATTGCTGGTCGCGCTGGTCGGGATCGGGACGGTGGTGCCGGGGCCCTCGGCCTTGTGGTTCTGGACGCGGCCGATCATCCTGGATTTCGGGCTGGGCCTGGCGGTCGGGGCGGTGATGGGGCGGGGGATGACCCTGCCGCCGATCGGCCGGATCGTGCTGGCGGGGGGCGGTGCGGCGATGCTGCTCGCCGATCCCTTTCATATCTTCGATGGTGGGGCGGGCGTGACCGTCGCCAATGACTGGCCGCGCGTGCTTTGTGCCGGGTTGCCGATCGCGATGCTGCTGGCGGCGGCGGTGCTGGGGCCGGAGCCGGGGATGCCGCGTATCCTGCTGCCCGCCGCGCTGGTCGGGGATGCGTCCTATTCGCTCTATCTCGTCCACCCCTTCGCGCTGATCCTGACCGAGAAGCTGGCGCAGAAGCTGCCCGCCATAGGTGCGGCCGCCGGGGGGGCGTTGGCGGGTTTCATGGTCGTCGTCGCGCTGGTCCTGGCCTTTGCCGTCCATCGCTGGATCGAGCGGCCGATGACCGCCCATCTCGCGCGCCGGGTCGGGCGCGCGTCCCCGCTCTTGCCGCGAAGGGTCGCGGCGCATTCCGGAGAGTGAACGATGCAAAGCCTGCGCCACCGATTGCGCCATTGGACGGGACGGGCCGATGCCTTCGCCCCCGAACCGGGGCTGGAGGCGATCTATCGCGACCTGTTCCTGCGCGAGCTGAAGCTGTTGGGCGAGGAGGATCGTTTCTTCCCGACCGGCGGTGCGGCCAATTACAGCCTGCTCTATCTGATCCTGCGCATCGGGGTGGAGTTCCGGCCCGTCTCCGTCCTGGATGTCGGGGCGGGGCAGAGCAGTCTTCTTTGGGCGATGCTGCAACGGCGCGGTCTGGTCGGCGAGGTGCTGACGCTGGAGAACGACCCCGAATGGGGCGAGCGGATCGCGGCGCAGGTGACGCATGAGGTGCTGGTCACCCCGCTTACGACCCGGACGGTCGGCAGGCGCGCGGTAGCGACCTATGACTGGTCGGCGGCGCGGGCCGGGCGGCGCTTCGATGTCGTGCTGTGCGACGGTCCGCGCGGCACGCCGCGCCATTCGCGCGGCGGCGTGCTGGCGATGCTGGACGATCTGCCGCCCGACTTCGCGCTGATCCTCGACGATGCCGAGCGGAACGGCGAGCAGGATACGGTCGGGGCGATCCATGCCCGGTTGCAGGCCGACAAGGTCGATTACGGCGTCGGCGTGGTGCGCGCGGCCAAGACGCAGGTCCTGTTCGCGGGCGGTCGCTTCCTGCCCGCTACCTTCCTGTAACCGCCGCATCCGGCGCCGCCCCGCGCGCGAGCAGCGCGGCCAGCGTGCGCCGGACATGCAGGTGCAGCGCGGCGTAGCAGGCCAGCACGGCCGCGCCGTAAATCCCCGTCGCCGCGATCCACGCCGTCCAGCTCGCCGGATGCAGGCCCGTGGTGATGGCCACCCCCGCAATACCCGCCCCCGTCGCGAGCAGCGCGGGGGCCAGCGCGCGGGCCAACCGTTCGACACTCAGGCCGGTCAGCAGGACGGTCATCGCCAGAAAGGCCAGGCTCATCACCGTGATCGCCGCCGTATAGGCCTGGACCAGCGCCATCAGCCCATGCGGCAGCGCCAGCACGAAGGTCGCTACCAGCAAGGCCGTATTGACCACGCTCAGCAGGAACTGCGCCCGCACGCGCCCCGCGACCATCAGCAGCGCGCCGTTATAGGAAGCGATCGCCTGAAGCGCTCCCGCCGGTGCCAGCCAGGCGACGATTCCGGGCACCGCGGCCCAATGGCCCGAGAGCAGGCGGTCGACCGGAAAGGCAAGCCCGAAGGTCAGATAGAGCATGGCGGGCGTGACGATCAGCGCGGTGGCGGACAACACGCCCTCCACCGTCGCCTGTGCGCGGGCGCCGTGCGGGTCCTCGCCCCGCAATGTCGACAGCAGGATACCGCTGGTCGGCCAGGTGATCGCCATCAGCGGCGCGAGCATGAACTGATAGGCCAGGCCGTACACCCCCACCGCCGCTGAGCCCAGCCACGCGCCGATCAACAGATTGTCGCTGTTGCGCGCCAGGAAGTTGAGGATGTTGTTGGCCAGCACCCAGCCGCCGAACGACAGCAACCCCGCCAGCCGGTTAAACCGGGCATTGGGCCGCAGGACACCGCGCATCGTCCATCCGAACGCGCCCAGCCGCATCGCCTGCACCAGCAGATTGTACAGGACCAGCGCCCAGACCCCGGCACCGCTCCAGGCGGCGGTGAGCCCCGCGATGGCGGCGAGCGCGATGGCGATGGCCTCGATCCGTGCGATCCCGGCATAGCGCAATTCGCGCTCCATCAGCGCGCGCGGCGTGGCGGCGGAAATCGACAGCAGCACGACCCCCGCCATCGCCGCCATCACGGGCGCGAGCCCCGCCATGCCGATCGCCCGCTCCAGCGGCCAGGCACCCGCGACCAGCAGCGCCGCGCATACCGCGCCGCCGGTCATCATCGCCCCCATCGCCGCCCCCGCCTCGTCGCGCGACAGGGTCGGCGCGCGGGTGATCGCGCTGGTCATGCCCAGGTCGGTCAGCATCGCGATCAGCACCAGGAACGGCGTGGTGAAGACGATCAGCCCGTAATCGCCGGGCAGCACGAAGGCGGCGATGGCGATGTTCATCCCGAACTGGACGGCGTTGCGATAGAGGCTGAGCCCCGACATCGAGAGCATGTTCTTGGCAAGCATGGCGGTCTCCTGGTGTCGCGCCTGCCTGACCATGGCGGGGCTCCATGCCATGCCTCATTTGAGGCATCCGGGGTTGGGCGGCGGGGTTAGGCCAAGGGCATGGGCATCTCGGTACAGGGTGGCGCGCGGGCGCCGATCGATCGCGATGAACCGGTGCCGCGCCGGTTGCCGTTCGGGGCGATCGTCGCACTGACCGCCGCGCTGGCGCTCAACTGGGCCTTGGCGGCGGCCTTTCCGGGCACGCTGTTCTCGCTCCTGTCGTTGATCCTGTTCGGTGGCCTGTTGGTGCTGGTCGGGCGGATCAGCGAGGCGGGGCTGATCCTCTTGCTGCCGCTGGTCATCACCCGCGGCGCGACGCTCGTCTCGCTGCTGGTGATCGAGGCGGGGGCCTATATGCCCGAGGTCAACCAGCTCGGCGCGCCGGGCGATGCCAGCGCGTCGTTCGTCGCCTTCACCGCCTTGTTCTTCCTCGTCTTCGCGCTGGTCTTTCGCCGGTTCGAGCGGCTGTTCCTGGCCTATGCGCGCTCGCCTTTGCTCGATCGGCTGGTGGCGTGGCTCGGCTGGCCGGTGGTGGGGCTGTGCATGGCGCTGGGCGGGTTGGCGCTGCTCCACGGGATGCAGAGCGGGTTTCCGCTGCTCGCGGGCGTCGACCGGTTCCTGTACCGGCGCGAATATAGCAGCGGGCTGGTCCTGATCCTGCTCGACAACAAGTTCCTGTTCGCCGCGATGCTGGGCGCGGTCGCCTTCGCGCCGCGATACCAGCCGCTTTTGAAGACCGCCGCGATCCTGACCTTCCTCGCGCTGACGGCGCTCTATTTCCTGTTCGG
Source organism: Sphingomonas fuzhouensis (assembly GCF_034659795.1). NCBI lineage: Bacteria > Pseudomonadati > Pseudomonadota > Alphaproteobacteria > Sphingomonadales > Sphingomonadaceae > Sphingomonas > Sphingomonas fuzhouensis. Next base: position 74,971 of record NZ_JAXSQY010000005.1, on the reverse strand, counting down.
CGACAAGTTCTTCACCATCCTGGCCGAGGTCGCCTTCTTCGCCATGCCGCTGCTCCTTGCGCGGCAGGGGCGGTTGGCGGGGACGATGCTGCGGCTGGCGGTGCCGGTCGCGGCGTTGCTATGCGCGGCGCTGGGGGCGACGCTGTACATCTATTCGGGCTATGGCCGCCTGCCGCTCGACCGCACCGTGACCTTGGTCGGCGAGCGGATCGCGGGGCAGGGCGAGTTGTGGTTCGTCGCCAACCGCGACGCGCGCCGGGTCGCCCATTGGGACGCGCATCTGGTCCAGCGGAATCTCGACACGCTGGGCGACAAGTCGCCGCCCGCCTCCGCCTTCGCCAACGGCGTCGAGACCTATTATTTCATCCAGCATTACGCCCCCGCCGCGCTGGCGCGCAGTTTCCGCAAGAATGGCGGCTGGGTCCAGCTGACCATGGGGACCGAGGCGATGGCGCTGGTCATGTTCGGCTATCTCGGCGTCGCGGCGATCATGACCTTTCTGGGTGTGCTCGTTGCCTTCGCCACCCTCTATCTGCGGCGCGCCTTTGCCTCGGCCTTTCCCTTGAGCCTGTTCTTTGCGGTGTGGACCTTCCTTCAGGTCTATTTCTCGGCGCAACAGGCCTCGCTCTGGAGCATCGCCGCGCCGGGGCAGATCAACCGGCTGCTGCTGTTCGTCACGATCGAGATCATCCTGCTGGCGGTCAATCGCGCGCAGATCCTGGTCGGCTGGGACCGGGCGCGGGCGGCGCTGTTCGCCGCGAGACGCACGGCGTGATCTGGACGCGGCGCGGCATCGTCGGCACCGGGCTGGCGCTGGCGGCCGCGCCGGGATGGGGCGGGCCCAGGCGCTATCCGCGTCAGGTGCTGGCCTTTTATTATCCCTGGTACGGCAATCCCACGACCAGCGGGCGCTGGCTCCACTGGCAGGGTCCGCGCGGCGAAGCGCCCCGGCAAAGCCCGACCCTCAACCATCCCCTGCTCGGCCTGTATGACAGCCATGATGCGGGCGTGATCCGCACCCATGTCGCCCAGGCCAGGGCGGCGGGGATCACCGCGCTGATCGTCAGCTGGTGGGGGCCGGACTCGTTCGAGGACAAGGCGTTGCCGATGATCCTCGATGCCGCGCGCGGGGCGGGGTTGCACGTCACCGTCTATCTCGAACAGCAGAAGGACGGGGCGGGCGGGGCGGCGCGTGACATCGCCTATCTGACCCGGACTTACGGCGCGCATCCCGCCTGGCTGCGGGTGAAGGATCGGCCCGTCCTGTTCCTCTACCTCCAGGCGCTGCGCGACCTGCCTGCGCGCGACTGGCGGAAAGCGGCCGAGGGGCTGTTCCTGGTCGGCGACGTATCCCCGCGCGAGACGCGGGACTTCGCCGCCTGGGCGCCGTTCATGGACGGCATCCATGTCTATGTCCTCGCCCCCTATCTGAAGGGGATGACGCCGCCCCAGATGAAGGCCTGGGCCGACCGGACCTATCCGCTGTGGCGGCGGATGAGCGGCGACAGGCTGTTCTGCGCCACCGTCATTCCCGGCTTCGACGACACCCGCGTTCCCGGCCGTCCGGCCCCGCGCCCCACGGTCGCGCGGCATGACGGTGCGACCTATCGCACGCTGTGGGACGCCGCGATCCGCCACGATGCCGACTGGGTGCTCGTGACCAGTTTCAACGAATGGCATGAGGGCTCCGAGATCGAACCGTCCACCGAATATGGCGACCGCTATCTGACGCTGACCGCGCGCGCCGCGCGCCGCTTTCTGGGAGCCTGATCCGATGCGCGTGCTTCATGTCAGTTCGGTCTATCCGCCGCATGTCGTCGGCGGCGCGGAAAAGGTCGTCGCCATGCTCGCCGAGGCGCAGGTGCGGCACGGGCATCAGGTGGGCGCGGCCTATCTGTCGCGTGAAGCGCAGGCCCCCGGCGAACGGCACGGCGTCACCGTCCTGCCGCAGCGCAGCCGCAACCTCGTCTGGATGGAGGAGGTGTTCGCCGCGCCGCGCGCGATGCGTACCGCCAACAAGCTGGGGCAGATGGTCAATTATCGCGGGGCGGCCGATGTCGCGCGCGCGGTCGCACAGTTCCGCCCCGACATCGTCCACACCCATTCGATGGTCGAGCTGCCGCCGATGATCTGGGGCGCGATTGCGGACAGCGGCGCGCGCAGTGTCCATACGCTGCATGATTACGACCTGATTTGCTCGCGCGCGTCGATGTTCCGGGGTGGCCGCTCCTGCGAGGAACGTCATGCTTCGTGCCGGATCACCGGCGCGTGGAAGGCGCGCTTCGCCAGGCGGATCGATGCGGTCGCGGCGGTGTCGCAACCGGTGCTCGACGAACATCGCCGCTTCGGCCTGTTCCAGGAAACGCGCGCGACGGTGATCTGGAACGGGGTCGATGTGCCGCCGGCTCGGCAGCGCTCCGACCGGACGGGCGACGTCATCTTCGGCTTTCTCGGGCGGCTGGTCCCTGAAAAGGGAATCGAGACGCTGCTCGCCGCGTGCCGCTTGCTGCCGGAGACCGGCTGGCGGTTGCAGGTCGCGGGCCGCGCCCAGGAAGGCGATGCCGGCTATCGCGCGCTGGCGGAGGGGATGCCGGTCGAATTTCTGGGCTTCACCGATCCGCAGGCGTTTCTGCGCAGCATCGACCTGCTCGTCGTACCGTCGATCTGGCGCGAGCCGTTCGGGCTGACCGTCGTCGAGGCGTTCGCGCAAGGCGTGCCCGTCATCGGGTCGCGGCTGGGCGCGATCGGCGATCTGGTCGGCGCGGTGGGCGAGGAATGGCTGGTGCCGCCCGGCGATCCGGCGGCGCTGGCCGCGCGGATGTTGGCGGTGATGCAGGCCGGGCGATCGGCGCTGCCCGCACCGCCCGCCTTTGACGGCGTGCTGTCGGTGGTGACGCCGCAGCGGATGCTCGACGCCTATGATGCGCTCTATGCCGAGGTGCTGGCATGAGCCCGCGCGTCCTGCATCTCTCCAGCCTCTATCCACCGCATATCGTCGGCGGCGCGGAGCGATCGGTGTCGATGCTGGCCGAGGCGCAGGCGGCCGAGGGTTGGGATGTCGCCGCCGCCTGCCTGACCCCCGGCGACGCGGTGGAAGAGGCGCGGCACGGCGTCACTGTCTTTCGCATGCCGCACGGCAACGACTTCTGGCTGGAGGACTGGGCGGCGCATAGCCAGCGCCAGCGCGAATGGGCCAAGTTCAAGCAACAGGCCAATTTCGCGATCGAACGCCGCTTCGGCGCGGTGCTCGACCAGTTCCGGCCCGACATCGTCCACACCCATTCGATGGTCGATATCTCGACCCGCGTCTGGCACGCGGCGCGCGCGCGGGGGATTCCGATCGTCCACACGCTGCGCGACTTCGACCTGCTCTGCGCCGCCAGTTCGATGTACCGGGAGAGCGGACCCTGCGCCGGGCGGCATCTGAAATGCCGGGTGCTGACCTTTACCAAACGGTTCGACCAGCGGCTGGTGACGGCGGTGACGGCGGTCGGGGCGGACGTGCTGGCGCGCCATCTGCACCATGGCTTTTTCGGCCATGTCGCCGCCGACCGGCGCCGCGTCATCTGGAACACCGCCGCGGTCGAGGGGGTGGCGGCGGACTATGCCAAGCCCGCGCTCGATGGCCCCATCACCTTCGGCTATCTGGGGCGGATCAGCCCGGAAAAGGGCGTCGATACGCTGTTGAAGGCCGTCAGGCGCCTGCCGCCGACCGGCTGGCGTCTGCTGATCGCGGGCGCGGCGCTGGGCGATCTTGCCCCCTATGAAGCCTTGGCCGAAGGGCTGCCGGTCGAGTTTATCGGCTTTCAGAAACCCAGGGCGCTGTTCGACCGGATCGACTGCCTCGTCGCGCCGTCGCTCTGGGCCGAGCCGCTCGGGCGGACGGTGCTGGAGGCCTATCAGGCGCATGTCCCCGTCATCGGTGCGCGCAGCGGCGGCATTGCGGAGATCATCGCCGACGATGCCTGGCTGGTGCCGCCGGGCGATGTCGCGGCGCTGGCGCAGCGGATGCAGGCGCTGCTGGTCGCCGGGCGACCCGGCCCGCCCCAGGGCCGCGCACGGGTGGTGGCCCGCACCACGCCCGAGGCGGTGGCGCGGGCTTTTGCCGAGGTTTACGCCGACATTCTTCAATAGGCACCCTGCCGCGTCACCACGCAGCGTGCGGTGCCGATCAGCACCTCGGCATAGAGACGCGGCGACATGCGGCGCGCCATCAGGCAATCCATCGCGACGCGGCGGCGATAGCCGATGTCGTTGCGCCCGCTGATCTGCCAGATGCCGGTCATGCCCGGCCGTACCGAGCAATAATCGACGAAGCGGCGGCCATAGCGCCGCACCTCGGCCGCGACGATCGGACGCGGGCCGACCAGGCTCATCTCGCCGCGCAGGATGTTGAAGAGCTGGGGCAGCTCGTCCAGGCTGGTCCGGCGGATGAAGCGGCCGATCCGGGTGACGCGCGGGTCATGGCGCAGCTTGTGGTCGCGCGCCCATTCGGCCCGCGCGGCAGGATCGCTGGAAAGCAGCCGCGCCAGCCGGGCATCGGCATCCCGCGCCATCGAACGGAATTTGTAGCACAGGAAGGTCCGGCCATCCTTGCCATAGCGGCGATGGCCATAGATCGGCGAGCCGCCACCGCTTTCCAGCACGATCAGCGTCGCCACCACCACCATCAGCGGCGACAGCAGGATCAGCAGCAGAAACGCCAGGATCATGTCCGCCGTCTGCAACAGTCGGGGACGCGAAAGGGGTGGGGATTGGGAGACGTTCATCGTTGCACCTCGCTCTGGGAATGAGCGAGGCAACGATCTTGGTGCCATTTTCCGCCGATCATTTGATGGGTTCTTGTGGCCCGTATCGCGTCCGTCGATCGAAACACATCAAAAGACAAGTTCGCACCTAGTCTTTTGGTAAGAATGTATATCAGGTTAGTGCGCTGCACCATTTTCTAGATCATCATGGTTAACGAATCATAAAGATGATGACGATTGCAGCCGGATCACCGGCTGTAACTGCAGGATTACGGAAGTCCGCCGGATAAGGGGGCGGGGCTATCCAGTCGAACGGCCGATTATCGCGAATGGAAACAGGCAGGGAACTGCCAAGGGAGGATCTATGCGCAGTGGCGTATCGCGTAATTTTGCGACCCGTCTGATGACCCTGTTCCTGGCCACCGCCCTGCCGGCGGCGGCACCGGGGCAGCAACAGGCGGTTTCGGCGGCGACCGACGCATCGGCGCAGCTTCCCATCTATAATTACGTCCTATCGGGCGGCGACCGGGTGCGGGTCGTGGTGTTCGGCGACCCGGCATTGGGCGGTGAGTTCACCATCGCCGGATCGGGGCTGATCGCGATGCCGCTGATCGGCGAGGTCGATGTGCGCGGCCTGACCTCCACCCAGTTGCAGGACCGTATCGTCGCCAGGCTGGCCGACGGCTATATCAAGGACCCGCGTGTCGCGGTCGAGGTGCTGTCGACCCGGCCCTTCTATATCCTGGGCGAGGTCAACAAGCCCGGCCAATATCCCTTCGCCAACGGGCTGACCGTGCTGGGCGCGGTGGCGCAGGCGGGGGGCTATACCTACCGCGCCAAGACCAAGCAGGTCTTCATCAAACATGCGGGCCAGGATGTGGAGGTCGCGGAGCCCGTGACCGCCACGACGCTGGTGGCGCCCGGCGACACCATCCGTATCAAGGAACGCTGGTTTTGATCCTGCACGGCGCGTCCTGGCGGCTGTCGCGCCTGGCGTTGCTCATGATCGCCGGGGCAGGCGCCGCGCCGCTGGGCGCGCAGCTTTTGCAGGACGCACCGACGGTGCAGGTGCCGCCCGAACCGCCGCTGACCCAGGCGCGGTCGGCCTTCGCCCGCGACCGCGACACCGGCGTCGCCGACCGGACTTTGCCCGCCTTCACCGCACAAGGCATCACCATGGGCGCGTTCGACGTGTTTCCGGCGGTGTCGGTCGGCGGGCTGTTCACCTCCAACCTGTTCGCCAACAATGACGACCGGCGCAGCGATGTCGCCCTGGTCGTCCGGCCAGAGGTGACGGTGCGCACCAGCGGCGGCCCCTATCGCCTGACCGCCTATGGCCGCGCCGACCTGCGCCGCTTCGCCACCTATACGAGTGAGAACACAGAAGAGGGCCTTGCCGGGCTGGAGGGCAGCGTCGCGGTCGGTGCGCTCAGCAGCCTGACGGCGGGTGCCAGCTATGGCAGCTTCATCAATCCGCGTTTCGCGCCCGACTCCCCGATCGAGGCGGCCAAGCCGCTCGAATACAACGCGCTGAACGGCTATGCGGGCGCGACGATCGAGCAGGCGAATAGCCGCGTCATCTTTCGCGCCGATGTCGTCGACCTGCGCTTTCGCGACACGCCCGCGCGGGGCGGCGGCACGCTGTTCACCCGTGACCGCGACCGGACCCGCTATCAGGCGCTGGTCCGGGTCGAGCGCGCGCTGAGCCCCGCCGTCTCGATCTATGGCGCGGCGACCCTCAACAAGGTGGATTTCCGGCTGGCGCCCGGCGGCACGCGCGATTCCAAGGGATATGGCGTCTATATCGGGTCGAGCTTCGAGGTGACCGACCTGATCCGCGGCGATGTGCGCGTCGGCTATATCCGCCAGGATTTCGACCGGGCCGATATCCGCGCGCTGTCCGGCGTCGGCGTGCTGGGCAAGCTGGTCTATTTCCCGACCCGGCTCTGGACCCTGACCGCCGCCGCCGAGAGCAGCATCCAGGACAGCGGCGTGCCCGGCACCGGGGGCTTTCTGCATCGCGGCGGATACGTACACTCGGATCACGAACTGCGCCGCTATCTGATCGCGTCGGTCGAGGGGGGCTATTTCCGCGACACCTATCGCGGCATCCCCCGGCGCGACTCGCTGCCCTATGCCGATGCCGGGCTGACCTATCTGTCGCGCAACCATTGGAATGTGCGGCTCGGCTATCGCTACCTCGCGCGCGACTGCACCTGCGCCACGGGCGTCACCGATTTCGACGATCATCGCGTCTCGCTGACGCTGACCTTTCAACAATAGCAACGGGAGTATCGATGATGGCCAGCCTGCCGATCCGCTACGATAGCGCGACCCTCGAAACCCGTCCGATACCGGCCTATGTCGATCGGCCACCATCGCCGCAGAACGGGGTGATGGACCTTATCAAGGCCTATCGCCGCCACCTGACCTTGTTCCTGGCGGTTGCGGGCGGCATCATGGTCCTGGTCGCGGCCTATACCTGGTTGCAGACCCCCCGCTACACCGCGACCGCGACGCTGGTCATCGCGCCCCAGCCTGCCCAGATCGGGTCCGAGCGGACCAGCGCGCTCAGCGATCCCGCCGCCGATTCCAGCGTCGACACCCAGGTCGAACTGCTCAAGAGCCGGACGCTGGCCGGGCTGGTCGTCGATCGGCTGGGTCTGGCCGAGGAGGGGCGCTTCCAGGCGCTGGTCCATAACCCGTCGCCGGTCGAGCGGATTCCGGGGATGGCGCGCAGGTCCGCACCCTTGCCCGCATCGGCCCGGCGCGACGCTGCGATCGACCGGCTGGCCAGCGGGATCGAGGTGCATCGCAACGCCCAGACCTTCATGCTCAGCCTGTCCTTCGAACATCCCGACCGCCAGCTCGCCACCGCGATCGTCAACACCTATGCGCAGGAATTCGTCACCCAGTCGGGGGCGGTGAAGCGCGAAGGCGCGGACGCCGCCGCCGCATTGCTGCGCGGGCAGCTCGACGAAGCGCGCCGCGAGGTCGAGGAAGCGGACGGCGAACTCGGCCGCTACAAGGTCGCACATAATCTGATGAGCGTGCAGGGCGGCACCATCGCCGAACAGCAGCTCTCCTCGCTCGACGGGCAGGTCGCGCTCGCCCGCGCCGGAGAGGCGGAAGCAACCGCCCGGCTCCAGACCGCACGCCAGCAGCTCGCGCGCGGGTCCAAGGGTGACGATCTGGGCGAAGCGCTCGGCTCGCCGGTGATCCAGCAACTGCGCAGCCAGCGCGCGGTGGTCAGCGCGCAGGTCGCCGATCTGGGCGGCAAATACGGCCCCAAATACCCCCCGCTCGCCGCCGCCCAGCGCCAGGTCGCGGATATCGACAGCCAGATCGAGGGGGAGATCAAGCGCACCATCTCCAATCTGGAGGCGCAGCGCGATGTCGCCGCGCGGCGGACCGCCTCGCTGGCAGGCAGCGCGTCGGGTGCGCGGTCGCAGGTGGTCGGCAACAATGTCGCCTCGATCGCGCTGGGCGGGCTTCAGCTTCGGTCGGACACCGCGCATCAAAGCTATGCGCTGCTGCTGACCCGGCTGAACGAGATCGGTGCGCAGGCCGCCTCGACCCGGTCGGACGCGCGCATCGCCAGCCTGGCGGCGCTGCCCATGCGTCCCAGCTCGCCCAACCGGCCGATCAACATGCTGGTCGGTGCGCTGCTGGCGGTCGCGACGGGGCTGGGCGTCGTGTTCATGCGGCAGGGCACCGATCGCGGTATCCGGACGCTGGAGGATGTCGAGGGGCGGTTGCAGCTTCCCTATCTGGCGGGGCTGCCGACGCTGAACTCGGCGGTGCGCCATATCGGCGGCAGCGATCCGATCAGCGCGCTGGTCGACCATAGCGGCTCGGCCTATGCCGAGGGCTATCGCAACCTTGCCGCCTCGGTCCTGCAATCGGCGGCGGCGGGGACGGTGCGCACCGTGGCGCTGACCTCGGCGCTGCCCAATGAAGGCAAGACCACCGCCGCGATCGGACTGGCGCGGATCGTCGCGATGAGCGGGGTGAGCGTGGTGCTGGTCGACGCCGATATGCGCCGCCCCAGCATCGCCAGCGCGCTCGGCCTGCGCCCGGCGGTCGGGCTGCAACAGGTGCTGGAGGGCGAGGCGCGGCTCGACGAGGCGCTGATCCGCGATTCGGACTCGCCGCTGACCATTTTGCCGATGGTCCGTGCCGGGCTGGGCGGCGCGGCGGCGCTGGGCGGCGGTGGCTTCGATGCGCTGATCGAGGATCTGAAGGCGATGTTCGACGTCGTTATCTTCGACGCCTCGCCGGTATTGCCGGTGGTCGACGGGCGGCTGGTCGCCAAGAAGGCGGATTCGACCGTGCTCCTGGTCCGCTGGCGCAAGACGCCTGACGCGGCGGTCGAGATGGCGATCCATCTGCTCCAGACGCTGGGCGTGAAGATGACGGGCGTGGCGCTCAGCCGGGTCGATCTTCATGCGCTGTCGCGGTCGGGCTATGGCGATCCGGCGCAGTTCATGGGGTCTTACAACACCTATTATGCGAATTGACCATGGGCAGCCTTGCTTTGAGCAGCCATCGGCCCGCCCCCGCCCCGCGTGCGATCACCAGCGAATTGCTGCTGCATCGCCTCCGCAACTTCGCCACGCTTGCGCCCCATGAGGTCGAACTCGTCCTGTCGCTGGCCGAACCGCCCAAAGCCCATGCGGCGGGGACCAGCATCTGTCCGCGCGACGACGGCAGCCCGCATCCCCGGCTGATCGTCGGCGGCTGGGCCTGTCGCCCGCGCATCCTGCCCGATGGCCGCCGCCAGATGCTGGGGGTATTGCTGCCCGGCGACATGATGGGCGACCGGGGGGACCGGCGGCCGCTCGCGCTGAACCCCGTCGTCGCGCTGACCCCGGTGCGGACCATCGGCATCGCCCGGCTGATCCAGGCGGTGCGCACCGAGCCGCAGGCCTATCCCGGCATCGTCCGCGCCATGGCGGCGATCGACCGGTGCGAGGAGACGGCGCTGCTGGACCATGTCGTGCGGCTGGGGTGCCAGAGCGCGCTCCAGCGGACCGCGCACCTGCTGCTCGAATTCCATCACCGGCTCTCGGTGATCGGCTTCGTGCACAGCGGCACCTTCCCGATGCCGCTGACCCAGGACACGCTGGGCGAGCTGCTGGGGTTGAGCCTGGTCCATATCAACCGGATCGTGTCGCAGATGCGGCGCGAGGAACTGGCGCTGATCCGGGGCGGGGTGGTGACGATCCAGGACTTTGCTCGGCTGGCGCTGCTCGCCGACCGGATCGATCCGACGAGCCATGTCGGCTCGGCCTGATCGGGCGGGCGCGCTGGCGGCCTGTCTGCGCGATCTGGCGACGGTCCCGGTCGGCGCGGCGATGGCGGCCGATCTGGGCAAGGGGCGGATGCTGCTGCTCGCGCCCTCCGCCGCCGACCGGGATGCGGCGGCGGCCCGGATGACGGGGCGCGTGACCGTCGTCAGCCGCAGCAGCGCCTCGGGATGCCATGCCGCCGCCTGGGCCCGGTGCGGGCGCATCGGGCTGGACGTGGAGACGGTGTCGCGCGTTGCCCTGAACGCCGATGTCGGCGATTCCTGGCTGGCGGACAGCGAGCGTCCCCTGGTCATCGCCGCGGCGGACCCGGTGATCGAGCTGGCCTGTCGCTGGGTCTTGCGCGAGGCCTATGGCAAGGCGCTGGGCGTCGGTCTCGCCCTGCCGCTCGACCGACTCGCCTTTCATGCGCGGGCGGGGCGGATCGTGCTGGAGACGCCCTGGCCCAGTGCCGGATGGGAGTTCGCGCTCTACCGCCGGGGCGAGACGCTGTGCGCGGTGGCGCATCATGCCATGCCGGGCACCCCCTGGGGCAGGAATCCGCCGGGCCCGGTGCTGGAGAGGTAGAGCGCGCTCAGCACCTGGCGGTCGGTGCGGGTGAAGGGGATGGGCCGCCCCTCCGCGTCCAGCAGGTTGGAGCTGTTCGCGTCGCCGCCGGGCAGGATCTGGTCGCTGCCCTGCGTTCCGTCGAGCGCGGCCAGCATCGTGCCGATCCGCGCCAGCATGGCATCGACCTGGGGCGTGGTAGCGGCGCGATCGTCGAGCAACGCGCGGATCATGCCGCCATGATAGATGGAATCGGCCAGTTGCGCGGCGACCATCGTGCCGCTCGCCGCATCCTGTTCGACCATCAGCAACCGGCGATAGGTCGCCGCCACCGCATTTTCGAGCAGCAGCGCGCCGATCAGGAAATGGGTGTCGTCGGCATAAGGATCGAAGGACTGGCCCGATGCGACGATCCCGGCACGCTGGGCGGCCTGTGAAAAGGCGCCGCCGGCGGATGCCGACAGATCGATGGCGGGCTGGGTCGGGGCCGAAGCGCCGATCTGTCCGCGCAGTGCGGTGATATGCGCGGCCTTGTCGTCGGCCAGATCGGCGGCGAGCCGGGCGATGGCCGGGTCGGTGAAGGCCAGTTGCCGCGCCCCGGTCGCGCTAGCCGCACCGGTCCCGGTCAGCACGCTGGGCAAGGGCGCGCCCCGCGCGGCGTAGGAGAAATATTGCCCGCCCAGATAGGCGAGCGTCAGCGCCAGGGTCAGCGGATGCGCCGATGATGCGGCGGGGGGCGGGGCGGTCGCGGTTGGCGGCGTGACGATCGAATCGTCCCCGCCACCGCCGCCGCACCCGGCCAGCAATGCGCCGGTCGAGAGCGTGGCGATCAGGCGAAGGACGCTGCGCCGATCATGTGGGCGGCGGTCATGGAGAGGGGGCGGGTTGTGCATGAACCGCCCCTTTTCGCCCCATTGCTTGACGCTGTGTTAACGGCGGCGGCATTTGGCGAAAGGTACATCAAATGATGTAAAAATAGCTGTTTTTCAAAAGCTTGTGGTGGAACTTTTTACTGATCCGCGACTAAGCGCGCCGCATGACCGCACCCATGGCCCCGACCGACATGACCACCACCCTGCAAACCGCGCTCGACGCGGCGGCACGGACTCGCAGCGCCTATACGATACCCGCGGGCGGCCACCGCCTGCTGGCGACCGGGCTGGGTTATGCCAGCAATGCGCGTATCCTGGTCGCAGGCGATGTCTATAACGATCATGGCCCGGCGGTCGGCACCCAATACTGCCTGACCAACCGTTCGGGCGAGCGGCTGTCGAACGTGACCATCATCGGGGCGGGCGGCGCCTTTGTCGGGGGCGATAGCGATCCGGCGGGGGCGACGCGCAAGGGGCTAGGCGTCGTCGCGACCGATGGCTTCACCGTCATCGGCGTGAAGACCGCCGGGCCGCTGACCGGCTTCGGGATGGAGGTGAAGAACGCCACCGGCGGCCACCTCAACGGCCTGCAACTCTTCTCCGGCGTCAATCGCCCCGGTGCCGACGGGCTTCACTTCTTCGGGGCCTGCGCGCGGGTCAGCGGATCGAACATCACGGTGCGCAGCGGCGACGATGCGCTGTCCTTCACCTCGGAAAATCATGAATCGATCGATGCGGTGATGGAGCGGATCACGCTGACCAGCCTGACGCTCGACAGTGCCGCCTTTTCCTGCATCAAATTCTTCACCAGCACCACGACCGGCAAGGCGGTGATCCGCAACATCCTGGTCAGCGGGGTGAAGGGACGGATCACGCAAGGGCCCACCGGTTGCCCGCTGATGATGCAGAATAACGGCGTCGCGCAAGGATGCGAGATTGCCGACATCACCATCGCCAATGCCGATCTGGATTTCGGCGCGGCGACGCAGGACGGGCCGACCGCCTATCTGACCGACTGCCGCAACGTGACCCTGCGCAACGTCACGCTTCGCGGGCGGCGCAACGGCCAGTTCCTGCGCGCGATCCGCTGCTCCGGGCTGCGCGTCACCGGTGAGGTGTGGGACACGATCCCCGGCAATTCGATGAACGACCTCGTCCAGCTCGAATATTGCTCCGATTACGACATCAACCTGATCGTGCGATCGGCCAGCGGTGAGCGGATCGGCTCGCTGCGCGTCCGCAACGGCGGCACCGATGGCGCGATCCGCTATATCGGGATGACGGGGGCCTGAACCATGCCCGCCCTGTGCTGGGGCGGACGGTACTGGACGCATCGACGCTTGGGAATGCCGTTCCCTCGGCCTAGGGGAGCGGGCGAAGCCACCTGGGAGTTGCCGATGAATCACGAACCGGGTCGGGAGGCCGCCCTTGCCGAGGCGCTGGCCGCCGGTACGCCCGCCTATCGTCGTCTGACCTGGGCGATGCTGTTCGCGGGCTTCTCGACCTTTTCGACGCTCTATGCGGTGCAGCCGCTGTTGCCGCTTTTGGCGGCGCATTACCGGATCAGTGCCGAGGCGTCGTCGCTGGCGGTGTCGCTAGCGACCGGGCCGCTGGCGCTGGGCATATTGGTGGCGGGCGCGGTGTCGGATCGGATGGGGCGGCGGTCGCTGATGGTCGCGGCGATGATGGTCGCCGCCGCGCTGACCCTGGCGGCGGCGCTGGTGCCCGGCTGGCACGCGCTGCTGGTCCTGCGCTTCCTGGCCGGGCTGGCGCTGGCGGGCGTTCCCGCCGTGGCGATGGCCTATGTCGCCGAAGAGGTGGATGCGGGGTCGATCGGGTCGGCGATGGGGCTTTACATCGCGGGCAGCGGACTGGGCGGCATGGGTGGACGACTGCTCGCCAGCATGGTGGCCGCGTTTGCCGACTGGCGCTGGGCGCTCGCCGCGGTCGGGGTGAGCGGCCTCGTCATGGCCGAGGCGTTCCGGCGGCTCGCGCCCCCGTCGCGCCGCTTCGTGGCGAGCGAGGCGGACTGGCTGGCCCTGCCGCGCGGGGCGGCGATACTGTTCCGCGACCCCGGCCTGCGGCTGCTCTACGCGGAGGGCTTTTTGCTGATGGGGATATTCGTCACCATCTTCAACTATGCCGGGTTCCATCTGCTCGGGCCCCCTTATGGGCTGAGCCAGGCGACGGTGGGCGCGATATTCCTGCTCTATATCCTGGGGTCGATCAGTTCGAGCCTGTTCGGCAAGCTGGCGGGCAAGGTGGGGCGTCGCCGAGTCTTCTGGATTCCCGCCGCCTTGTCGATCGTCGGGGTGTTGCTGACCGCCGCGGCACCGCTCGCGCTGGTGGTGGCGGGGATCGCGGTGGTCACGATCGGCTTTTTCGGCGCGCATTCGATCGCCAGCGCCTGGGTCGGCAGGCGCGGCGGCGCGGCGCGGGGGCAGGCGGCGGCCTGGTATCTGTTCTTCTATTATATGGGGTCGAGCGTGCTGGGCTCGGCGGGCGGCATCGCCTGGACGCGCCGGGGATGGCCCGGCGTGGTCGGGTTCTGCGTGATGCTGGGCGCGCTGGCGCTGGCGGGCGGCATCCTGCTGTTCCGCGTCCGCCCGCTCGCCGAGCCGGAGCAGGCGCGACCGGTGGGACCGGTCACGCCTGCCTGATGCGAACGTTGTTACGGCGCCAGCCCGCTACGCGCCTTCAGCGCGTTTCCAAACGGGTTCTGATGCGCGTCAGAACGAGAAACGGACGCCTGCATCATAGCGTGGCCCGAAATTCTGGTAGCGCAACAACTGGTTGTCGAAGCGGCCAGTCGCAAAATACTTCGCGTTGAACAGGTTCGTGCCCTCGACGAAGACCTGGGCGAAGGGGGTGACATTCACCGCCACGCTGCCGTCGAACTGACCGTAATCGCGCACGAACACCGGCTCGTTGCCGGGACCGCCCGCCAGCTGCTGAAGGAAGCGTTCGCGCCGGTTATAGGCGATACGCGCCGACACGCCGAACTTCTCGTAGAAGATCGTCGCATTCTGCGAATTGCCGATCCCTTCGGCGGCGAAGGACTGGCCGACCTGGCTCACGTCGAATTCGCGATTGGTGGTGACGAAGGTCGCATTCGCCTGCACGCCGAAGCCGCTGAGCGCGCCCGGCAGCCAGTCGAGGGTGTGGACGAGGTTCAGCTCCAGCCCCTTGATCGTCAGCGACTGGGCATTGCGCGGGCGCCGGACGCTGAACTTCGCCGTGTTGGGACCGACGATGAGCCCGCCGACGGGCAGGTTGCCCGCATTGGCGATGGTGAACAGCTCTTCGCCAAAGGTCTGGACGATGAAGTCGTCGACCGTCTTGTGGAAGACCGCCGCCGACAGCGTGGTGGTCGCGGTCGGATACCATTCCAGCGACAGGTCGAAATTGGTCGCGCGGTACGGCTTCAGATCGGGATTGCCGCCGCTGGCGGTCAGCGTTGCGGGGCGCAGCGTGCCGATGTCGAGGCTGGGTGCCAGATCGCTGATCGCGGGCCGCGTCAGCGTCTTGTACGCGGCGAAGCGCGCCTGGAGCTTGGGCGTCAGGTTCAGCTTGGCGTTCAGATTGGGCAGGAAATTGCTGTAGGACGAACGCCGGTTGACCGACACCGCCGCGCGGTTGTTGGCGAACACGCCGTTATAGGTCGTCGGATCGCCCGGCACGGGGAGCAGATCGGTCAGCTGCAATTGCTGCCCGGCCGACACCAGCTCGGTATATTCATAGCGCCCGCCGACATTGATGAACCAGGGAAGCCCGGCGACCGTACCCTCCAGGTCGACATCGGCATAGCTGGCGAACACCTTCTCACGCACCCGCGCCGAGGGCTGCTCGGTCACTGCATAGCCGTTGGTGCGCGCGAAGATCGCCGCCGTCGTGCCCACCGGCTGGCCGCGTGCGCGGTCGAGCGCGGTGGTCGCCGCGGTGCTGGTCAGGAAGTTGAAATAGGCCTGCGGGTCATAGGTCAGGAAGGTGGTCGGCACGCTGCCGCTGCGCTGTCCCAGCGACCCGAGGGTGAAGGGCGACAGCAGCGACGGATCGGCCAGCGTCGGATAACCGCAATAGAGGCAGCCGATATTGGGGTCCGAGGTGAAGGGCACGTTGCGCTTGTCACGCGACGTACCGGTCAGGCCGAAGCGCAGCGCCGAGACGATGTCCCAACCCGGCTTCCATTCGGTGTTCCAGCGATATTCCTGGACCTTCTCGGTCACGTCGTTGCCGCTGCGCCCGGCGATATGGGTGCGGCCCAGCGCCGGATTGGTCAGCACGCCGCCCGCATAGCCCGAGGTGGACGGGATGCCGTTCCCTTCGGCCGCGTTGAACGAATATTGCGTCGGTACGCCGATGACGGTGAAATAGGATTTGCCGCCGCCCGCATTCTTGGCCTGCGAATAGGTGGCGTCGAACACCATGCGGACATTGTCGGCAGGCCGCCATTCGGCGTTGAACCCGGCCTCATAGGTCGTCGTCTCGCGCACCCCGCCCGAGGCGATGAAGTCGGCATTGCCGTTGGTGGTCAGCGAGGTGACGGTACGGTTCGAATCGATCCCGGCGGCGGTGAAGCTGGTCGGTTCGAACCAGCTGCCCAGCCCGCGCGTCGTCGTGTCGCTCTTGAACCGGTTGTAGAGGCCGTCGACGGTGAAGGTCAGTTCGTCGGTCGGCGCATATTGCGCGACCAGCGTCGCGCCGAGGCGGGTGCGGTCGTCGCGCGTCTGGTTCACGTCCTGGTTCCGGGGCGAATAGACGTTGGTATAGAGCGGCGCGTTATTGGGGCCGACCGAGGTGCCCGGAATATAGCCGTCGGTGTTGATCGCGCGGATCGAGGCGATACGCTTCTGGTACGAGATCGACGCGAGCAGGCCCAGCTTGCCGTCGGCGAAGGTGTCGCTGAGCAGGCCGAAGAGCTGCGGCGTGACCTTCTTGCTGTTGCCCTCGTACAGCGCCTTGCCCGTGAAGACGCCCTTGAACTCCTTCAGCGCCAGGGGGCGCGGCGTCTGGACGTTGATCGTCGCCCCGATGCCGCCGCCCTGAAGCGAGGCCTGCGAGCTCTTATAGACCTGCGCGCCGCTGATGAGTTCGGCCGGGATCAGGTCGAACGAGAAGGCGCGGTTGTAATTGTCCGAGGCGAAGCTGCGACCGTTGAACAACACCGTGTTGAAGGCGGGCCCCAGGCCGCGCACGCTGACCGAGGCGCCTTCGCCGTTGCTGCGGTCGATCGCGACGCCGGGAATGCGCTGCAGCGACTCGGCGACATTGGCGTCGGGGAATTTGCCGAGGTCTTCGGATGAGATGGCGTCGAGGATACCGGCCGCGTCGCGCTTGATCGCGGCGGCCGATTCGATGCTGCGGCGGATGCCGGTGACGACGATGTCGCCCGACGTGCCGTCGGCTTCGCTCTGGCTGGGCAGCGTCGCGGTCTGGTCCGCCGGTGGCGACTGGGTCTGGGCGAGAGCGGGCGTTGCCGCGATAAGTGCGACAAGTGCGCTGGCCAGCCCCTGGGCGGCATAGCGGGCACTATTCTTCCGATTTCCAGCTATCTTCATCATCGCTCTCCCCTGACAATTATATATTCGGTGCTTCTTGGCGAGCACGCATGACGTCCTTGTTATATTCTATGTCAGACAAGTACAAGCAGCGATAAACCAACCCTTTTACCGGCTCGTCCGATATAGAAGGGGGCATGGAACAGGAGAGGTGGGTGGTGGCCGAGACGGGGGTGACGCGCGTGGTCGTGGTGGGCGGCGGATCGGCGGGCTGGATCGCGGCCTGTCGCCTGGCCGCGCAGGGGCGCCGGACGGGCAGTGATGTGCAGGTCACACTGGTCGAGTCGCGCAACGTGCCCACGGTCGGGGTGGGCGAGGGCACCTGGCCGACGATGCGCAACACGCTGGCCAGGATCGGCATTTCGGAAACCGACTTCATCCGCTCCTGCGATGCCGCGTTCAAACAGGGCGCACGGTTCGTCGGCTGGACCGACGGCACGCCGGGCGACGCCTATTACCATCCGCTCAATCCGCCCGCGGGGGCGACCGAGATCGACCTGGCGCCGCACTGGCTGCACCGGGGCGCGGGGGAGGCCGCCTTTGCCGACTGGGTCGATTATCAGGCGATGCTGTGCGACGCCGGGCTGGGGCCGAAGACGATCGTGATGCCCGAATATGCGGGTCACGCGAACTACGCCTATCATCTCGACGCGGGCAAGTTCGCGACGCTGCTGCGCGATCACGGCGTGGACAGGCTGGGGGTCGCGCATGTGCTGGGCGATGTGGTCCGCCCGCATATGGCGGACAATGGCGATATCGCTGCGCTGGAACTGGCCGATGGCCGCACGGTGCCTGGCGATCTGTTCGTCGACTGCACCGGCTTTGCCGCACTGCTGATCGGTGGTGTGTATCAGGTGCCGTTCCGCCGGTGCGACGACATATTGTTCGCCGACCGGGCGATCGCGCTTCAGGTGCCCTATGCGCAGGACGACGACCCGATCACCTGCCATACGGTGTCGACGGCGCAAGAGGCGGGTTGGATCTGGGACATCGGGCTATGGGCCCGGCGCGGCGTCGGCCATGTCTATAGCAGCGCGCATAGCAGCGACGACGCGGCCGAGGCGGCGCTGCGCCGCTATGTCGGCCCCGCCGCCGAGGGGCTGAATGCGCGCCGCATCACCATCGAGGCGGGGCATCGCACGCGCTTCTGGCAGAATAACTGCGTTGCGGTCGGCCTGTCCGCCGGCTTCCTCGAACCGCTGGAGGCCTCCGCCTTGATGCTGATCGAAACGTCGATGGACGCGATCGCCGACCGGTTGCCCCGCACCCGCGCGGCGATGGAGGTGATGGCACGCCAGTTCAACGCGACCTTCGCGCATCACTGGATGCGGATCATCGAGTTCCTGAAGCTCCATTATGTCCTGACCAGGCGGACCGACACGGATTTCTGGCGCGACAATGTCGCGGCGTCCTCGATCCCCGACGGCCTTGCCGAGCGGTTGGAGATGTGGCGGCATCATTCGCCCGGCCCGCAGGATTTTACCCATGCGCGCGAGGTCTTTTCCTGGCCCAGCTATCAATACATCCTGCACGGCATGGGGTTCGAGAGCCGCCAGCCGCGCATCGATCCGGCCGCGCCCGATACAGGCCTGGCGCAGCGTTTCGTCACGCGGACGCAGCGGGCCAGGGACGAACTGCGCGCCCGTGCCCCGCGCCACCGCGACCTGTTGCGCGCGATCCGCGAACATGGTCTGCAACGGGTATGACCGGCATCACCCCGCTCTCCCCGGCCGCGCATGGCGCGCTGCGTTTCGACCATCATGCCGCCGGGGCGTCGCGCCGCTTCGTGGCGCTCGGCCTGTCGGAGATCGCCTTCGCCGCCGCCGATATGCCGCTCTGCCTGGCCAAGGACGCGCAGACCGGGCGGTTCAACCTGATCGCGCTGATGAGCCTGGTCGAACCCGCCAATCTGTTCGTGTTCGGCGGCGGGTTCCAGGCGACCTATGTTCCGCGCGCGGCCTTGCTCGGCGGGTTCCGGCTCGCGCCGACCGGGGCGGGCGGCCTGGCGATCGATCCGGGCGACCCCAGCCTGGGCACGGCGGGGGAGGCGCTGTTCGACGGCGATCGTCCCGCCCCGCTGCTGACCGATATCGCGCGTGCGCTGGAGCAGGTGGTGGCCGATGTCGCGGCGGCGCAAGACCTGGTCGAGACCTGGGCCGCGCATCGCCTGATTCGCCCGCTATCCCTGTCGCTGACCAGGGCGGACGGGTCGGTGCATGACCTGGCCGGGCTCTACACGATCGACGCGGCAGCGGTGCAGGCGCTGCCCGATGCGGCGGTGCAGGCGCTCCACCGTGCCGACCGGCTTGCCCCCGCCGCCGTGCTGGCCGCCTCGCTGGCGCAGGTCGAGCGGTTGCGACAGCTTCACAACGCCCGTTTCACGCCCGCCATCACCGGTTTCTCGCTCGATTAGCCGTTGCTGGCGGCGGGGGCACTTCTGCTGGTTTTCTTCCGCCAACCCGGTGTAGAGGCGGGATATGGCCGAGCAGAGTCCGTCCCACCCATCTATCCGGAAATGGACACCCGCCCGCTACCGCGCCCTGTTGCGGGCGCAGGGGCCGGGGTCGGTGCGGTTCCGCACCCGGCTGGCGATCCTGATCGGCGCGGTCGCGATCGGTCTGGCGGCGACGGTCTTTGCCGAGGCGTCCGACATGGCGGGCGAGGTGTTCCACCGTTTCGAGTCGCGCCTGCCCTGGGCACCGTTGATCGTGACGCCGCTGCTCTTTGCCGTGCTGGTCTGGATCACCCGGCGGTTCGCGCCGCTGGCCCGCGGATCGGGCATCCCCCAGGTGATGGCTGCGCAGGCCGATCCCGAGCAGGCGACCAGCGGGCTGGTGTCGATCCGCACCGTGATCGCCAAGGCCGGGTTGACCCTGGCGGCGGTGCTGGGCGGCGCGTCGGTCGGGCGGGAGGGGCCGACGGTGCAGATCGCGGCGGCGGTCATGGGACTGACCCACCGTATCCTGGGCGTGCCGTTGCGCGGCGCCGTGTTGATCGCGGGCGGTGCGGCCGGGGTCGCGGCGGCGTTCAACACGCCGCTCGCCGGGCTGCTCTTTGCGATCGAGGAACTGGCCTCGGCCTATGAGCAGAAGGTCACGTTGCTGGTCGTCGCCGCGATCGCCATCGCGGGCATGGTCGCCCAGTCGGCCCAGGGCGACTATATCTATTTCGGGCTGATCGGCGCGCATATGCCGATCGTCACCGCGCTGGTGGTCGCGCCGATCGCCGGGGTCATCGGTGGGCTGGCGGGCGGCGGCTTTGCGCGGCTGACGCTGATGATGGCGGCCGGGACCAACCGCGTCACCCTGTGGAGTAAGCGGCAGCCGATCCTGTTCGCCGCGCTGTGCGGTGTCATCGTCGCCGCGCTGGGCGTCGGGACCGGGCTGACCTGGGGCACGGGATATGGCGCGGCGCGGGCGATGATCGTCGGCGTCGATGCGCCCTTGTGGTACGGCCCGGCCAAGTTCCTGGCGACGCTGGCCACCGCCGTCGCCGGGCTGCCGGGCGGCATCTTCGCGCCCTCGCTGTCGGTCGGTGCGGGGCTGGGCAACCTGCTGCGTTCGATCTTCCCGGACTCGCCCGCCTCGGCGATCGTGATCCTGGGCATGGTCGGCTATTTCGCGGGCGTGGTCCGCGCACCGCTGACCGCCGTCATCATCCTGTCGGAGACGACCGCCAGCCGCGAGCTGATGCTGCCGATGTTCGCCGCCGCCTTCATCGCCGACGGGGTCAGCCAGCTGGTCTGCCGCGACAAGCTGTACCATGGCCTGTCGCGCACCTTCATGACGGGCGGAGCGACCATTCCCGTCCCGGAAGAGGAGGCGGCAGAGCCGGACCCTGACGGAGCGGTGTCCTCCCGATAGCGGGACACCCCTGCCTTACAGGGGCGGGCGATTTCGGTGGACCCGGCCCAGCGCGATTCCGGCCAGGTTCTGGGTGCGCTTGATGTGACGCAGCCGGAAGCGTGCCGGGCGGGGCAGGGCGGACCACTCGGCGAAATGCCCGACATGGGCGGGCGGCACCCGCACCTTGCCGTTCGCTTGCGCGATGACCGCCGCCGCATCGCCCAGCAACAGCGCATCGGTGATCCCCGCCGCATGCGCGATCCGGGTGGCGGCGATCAGGGCCAGCCATTCCGCCGCCATGCTGGTGCCCGCTCCCACGTCGCGCGTGATATGCACGCGCCCGCCCAGCACGACCGCCCATTCCATGCCCGCCGGGCGGAGGCCGCCATCGAAAAAGACCTTCACGCGGCCGCGATGCTGTGCGCGACCGCCTCCGCCGTCTTGATGCCGTCGACCGCCGCCGACAGGATGCCGCCCGCATAGCCGGCACCTTCGCCCGCCGGGAACAGGCCGATCGTGTTGAGGCTCTGTCCGTCCTCGCCGCGCGTGAAGCGGACCGGTGAGGAGGTGCGCGTCTCGACGCCCGTCATCACCACATCCGGGTGGTCATAGCCGTCGATCTGGCGGCCGAAGACGGGAATCGCCTCGCGCATCGCCTCGACCACGAAGTCGGGCAGGCATTCGGACAGGTCGGTCGGCGTCACGCCGGGGCGATAGGAGGGGGTGACCGACCCCAGGCTGGTCGAGGGGCGCCCGGCCAGGAAGTCGCCGACCCGCTGCGCCGGGGCCTTGTAGTTCGATCCGCCCGCGACGAACGCGCGCGCTTCCCAATGGCGTTGCAGCGCCAGCCCCGCGAGCGGGTCGCCGGGATAGTCGCGCTCCGGGTCGATCGCGACGACGAAGCCCGAATTGGCGTTGCGCTCGTTGCGCGAATATTGGCTCATCCCGTTGGTCGCGACTCGGCCCTCTTCGCTGGTCGCGGCGACCACCGTGCCGCCCGGACACATGCAGAAGCTGTAGACGGTACGCCCGTTCCGGCAGTGGTGCGAGATGTGATATTCCGCCGCGCCCAGGACCGGATGCCCGGCCTGATGCCCGAAGCGGGCGCGGTCGATCCACCCTTGCGGATGCTCGATCCGCACGCCGATCGAAAAGGGCTTGGCCTCGACATGGACGCCCGCCGCCTGCAGCATCGCGAAGCTGTCGCGCGCGCTATGCCCGATGGCGAGGACGACATGATCGGCCTCCAGATAGCCGCCGCCGTTCAGGTGAAGCCCGCGCACCCGGCGCGTGCCTGCCCCGTCGGTCTCAACGTCCAGCCCGTCGACGCGGGTGGAGAAGCGATATTCGCCGCCCAGTTCCTCGATCGTCGCGCGGATGCTCTCGACCATCGTCACCAGGCGGAAGGTGCCGATAT
Organism: Sphingomonas fuzhouensis; assembly: GCF_034659795.1. NCBI lineage: Bacteria > Pseudomonadati > Pseudomonadota > Alphaproteobacteria > Sphingomonadales > Sphingomonadaceae > Sphingomonas > Sphingomonas fuzhouensis. The sequence continues at coordinate 52,676 of NZ_JAXSQY010000005.1, read as the reverse complement.
GCGGATGCGCCTCGGTCAGGATTTCGGGTGGCGCGCCCGCCTTCACGAACTCGGTCAGGACCTTGCGGTTCAGGTGGCGCGGGTCCTTGATCCGGCTGTAGAGCTTGCCGTCCGAAAAGGTGCCCGCCCCGCCTTCGCCATATTGCACGTTGGATTCGGGGTTCAGCACGCTCCGGCGCCACAGGCCCCAGGTATCCTGCGTCCGCTCGCGCACCACCTTGCCGCGCTCCAGGATGATCGGGCGGTATCCGGCCTGCGCCAGCACCAGCGCGGCGAACAGGCCGCAGGGCCCCGCGCCGATCACGACCGGGCGCCGGGTGCCGGGCGGTGGGGCGGAGGGCAGGTGATAGCGGGTGTCGGGCGTCCGCTGCACATCGCGGTCGCGGCGGAACCGCTCCAGCACGACCGCCTCATTCTTCACGTTCACATCGACCGAATAGACGAGCTGGATATTGTTCTTGTCGCGCGCGTCATGCCCGCGCCGGGCCACGACGAAGCGGACCAGCTCGCGCGGCGTCACGCGCAATCGGCGGCAGATGGCGGCGGGCAGGGCCTCGTCCGCATGGTGGAGAGGCAGTTTCAGTTCACTGAGGCGGATCATCCCCGCGCCATACAGATTTGCACGCCGTCCCGCCATGGCGGCGTCGGGCGATGTGCCGCGCCGATCCTATCGCCCGCCCGCCGCCCGTTGCGGCGAAATCATGGAATCGTCGAGATGGGCCAGGATTTCGGCGCGCAGCGTCGGCCAGCGGTCGCCGAACCAGTAATCGCCGCGCTCCGCCCGGATGATCGGGTCGTTGGCGGTGGCGACGTCTTCGATCCTGATGGGCGACTGGTCTGGGATGTGAAAGAAGGTGCGGACGATCGGTGTGGTCGGGTTCGCCCCTTCGCGCACCACGATGCCCAGCCGGTTGGACTGAAGCCGGACCAGCGCGGCGAAGGGCTGGATGAACAGGGTGGCGATGAAGGCACGCACCATGTCGGGATCGAAATGGCCCTCCCATTCCTGCATCTGGGCCAGCGCCTCGTGCGGCGACCAGGCGCGCTTATAGGGGCGGATCGAGGTGAGCGCGTCATAGACGTCGCAGACCGACGAGATACGGACGAACTGGCTGATCTCGTCGCCCTTCAGTCCGTCGGGATAGCCCGCACCGTCCATCCGTTCGTGATGGTGTCGGCACACGTCGAGGATACGCGGGTCGAGATCGGCCATGCCCGCCAGGATGTCGTGGCCCAGGCCGGGATGCCGCCGGATGATCTGCATCTCCTCGGCCGTCAGGCGGCCGGGCTTGTTGAGGATGGCGACGGGAATGTGCAGCTTGCCGATATCATGCAGCAGTCCGGCCATCCCCGCGACATGGACGGCCTCCTCGCTCAGGCCCAGTTGCCGGGCCAGGCTCATCATCAGGGTGCAGACCGCGACGGAGTGGATATAGATATACTGGTCCTGCTCCTTCAGCCGCGTGACGGCGATCATTGCCGCGGCGCTCTTGGCGATGGCCTCCTTGATCGTCTCGACGATCGGCAGCAGGTCGCTGGTCTGGATGGAGCGGCCGAGCCGTACCTCGCCGAACAGCTGTTCGATGGCGGCGGCGGCGTGCGCCGAAACGACGCCGGCCCGTTCCAGCTCGGTCAGCGGCTTGGCGCGGCGCGGGCGGAGCGGGGTGACGGCAGGCTCGGTAACGACCGGCTCCGGAGCCACGTCGACGGGCGTGGTCGCGCCGATCAGCGTCAGTCCGCGCCCCTTGGTCAGATCGATCGTGACTGCAGGCACCGACTCGCGAATCTTGGCGACATCATCGCGCGTCGTGACCAGGAAGGATTTCGACCAAAATGGGTTCTGAAGCCATGGGCAGTGCACGGCATGAACGTACATGCCCAATTCGACCTGATCGCCGCGGATTCTGATGTATCGATTCGTGCCCGAATGGTCTTCCATTCCTGAAAAATAACGCATGTGTCTTAAAAATTTGGTTTCCTTCGGGCCCGTGCCCCGATCGTTAACAAATTCCGACCGCCATCACTGTCCGTTTTCGGCAGATTGGCGGGGGGCCGCGATCCACAGAACCGCGCTCCATCCTGTCGACGTTAGATTTTGATAATAGTTATCAGTTACATTGACAGTGCGAATGTTTCGCAATAGCGACCCTCTCAAAGAGGGAAATCATCATGTCACATTCGTTCATCGCCTTGTCGTGCGTCGGCTTTCTGGCGACCGCGCCGCATGTCGCGGCGGCAGAGACGACCCCGCCCGCACGGGCGCAGGACTCGACCGGCCAGCGCGATGTGGTCGTCACCGGCCAGCGTGCTGCCGGTGCCGCGATCCTGGAAAGCCCCAAGGCGACCGCCGCGCTGCTCGACACGCCGCAGACGATCACCGTGGTCAGCGAACAGACCATCCGGAAACAGAATCTCCAGACGCTGCGCGACGTGCTCCAGACGCTGCCGGGCATCACCTTCGGCGCGGGCGAGGGCGGTGGTGGCTATGGCGACTCGATCAACCTGCGCGGCTATTCGGCCAGCAACGACATCACCATCGACGGCGTTCGCGACAGCGCGCAGTACAGCCGCACCGACCCGTTCAACCTGCAACAGGTCGAGGTCTATAACGGCGCGAACAGCGTCTTCAACGGATCGGGATCGGTCGGCGGCACGATCAACCTCGTCTCCAAGGTGCCGACGCCCGAGACGCTGACCATCATGCAGGGCTCGGTCGGCACCGACAATTATTATCGCGGCGCGATCGACAGCAATGTCCGCGTGTCGGACCTGGTCGCGGTACGCCTGAACGGCGCCTATCATCACAACGACGTGCCCGGCCGCGATGTCGAGAAGATGCAGCGCTGGGGCATCGCGCCCTCGGTCACCATCGGTATCGACGGGCCGACCAGCCTGACGCTGGCCTATGTCCATCAGGAGGACCGCAACACGCCGGTCTATGGCATTCCCTGGTTCGACAACGGGTTGGTCGACGGCTTCGTGCCGGGGGCCAAGCGCAGCAGCTATTTCGGGATCGCCAATCTCGACCGGCAGGACGTCACGGTTGACCGCTTCACCGCGACCTTCCGCCACCAGATCGACGAGCATATGAGCGTGCGCAACCTGACCCGCTGGCAACAGGTCACGCAATATAGCGTCACCTCCGCGCCGCAGGGGACCTTCTGCCTCGCCACGACCAACCGCCAGCCGGTGACGGCGACGCCGGGCGCAACCATCGGTGCGGCCTGTCCCGCCAATCTCCAGCCGGGCTTCTACCTCCCCTCCGGCCCGCGCGGGCTGGTGCGCGATCAGCAGAACCAGATGCTGGTCGACCAGATCGACCTGCGCCATGAAACAGGCGCGAAGGGCGGTTTCCACAATGTCCTGAACATCGGCATGTCGGGCGCAATTGAGAATTACCGGATCACGCAGGGCTCCCTGCTGCGCAATGCCGATGGCAGCGTGGTGGCGCAGCCCGCGATCGAGATCGCCAATCCGAACACCAACTATACCGGTCCGATCAACTTCACGACCACCGCCCAGTCGCGCAGCGAGACGCGCAACCTGGCGGTCTATGCCTTCGACACGCTGGCGCTGAACCGCTTCTTCGAGCTGAACGGCGGCGTGCGCTGGGAATATCAGGAGGCGAATTTCCGTGCCCTGCCGCTGACGGCGGCCAATGCGGGGCAACTCGCCTATCTGCCGCAGATCAGCCGGGAGAAGCTCTTCTCCTGGCGGGCGGGCGCGGTGTTCCACCCGGTCGAGAATGTCAGCGTCTATGCCGGGTACGGCAATGCGAAGACGCCGTCCTCAACGACTGTCCGGCTGGGCTGCGGCGTGCCGTCGACGCCGACCGCTGCGAACCCCTGTGCCGTGGCCCCCGAAACCGCCAAGAATTACGAGGCTGGCGTGAAGGCCGGGCTGTTCGGCCGCCGCCTGGAACTGACCGCCGCGGTCTTCCGCAACGAGCGGACCAATTACCGCGTACCCTCCAACGATCCGGCGCTGCCGGTCGGTTTGCAGGTGCTGGACGGGCGCAGCCGGGTCGACGGCATCGCGCTGGGCGCGTCGGGATCGATCACCCCGGCCTGGACGATCTTCGCCAACTATACCTATCTCGACGGCAAGGTGCTGCAGAGCATCTCCAACCGCGACAAGGCGGCGGGCGTGCTCGATCCGCAGGCGGGCGCGCAACTGATCCAGACGCCCGAGCATTCGGGCAGCCTGTTCACCACCTACAAGCTGCCCTTCGGCCTGGAGGTCGGGTACGGCCTGACCTATCAGGGATCGTTCGCGACCAATTTCCCGGTCGCGGGCAACCGGGCGCAATTCTATGTCCCCGATTATCTGATCCACCGCGCCTTCCTGGCCTATACCATCGCCCAGCGTTGGACCGCGCAGCTCAACGTCCAGAACTTCACCGACGAGAAGTACGTGACGGGCGTGCGCAACAACATCAACGCGACGACGGGCAACATCACCGGCGGTTGGGCGGTCCCCGGCGACCGGCGGCAGGCGACGCTGAGCCTGTTCTACAACTTCTGACCGGACTAGCCTGCGTCCATGCTGATCGTCCTTCCCGATATCCTCGACCCCGCCGGGGTCGCCCAGGTCCGCCGCGTCATCGACGGCGGGCCCTGGGCGGACGGCAACGCCACCTCCGGCCCGCAGGCAGCGCTCGCCAAGCGCAACGCGCAACTGCCGGAGGATTCCGGCGCGGCGGTCGAGGCGGGACGGATGGTCCTCGACGCGCTGGGCCGCTCGCCGCTGTTCGTGGCAGCGGCCCTGCCGCTGAAAGTCTATCCGCCGCTGTTCAACCGTTATGCGGGCGGCCAGGCGTTCGACGTCCATGTCGACAATGCCGTGCGGCTGAAGCGGGGCAGCGATTTCCGGATGCGCTCCGACCTGTCGCTGACCCTCTTCCTCGAAGAGCCGGACGCCTATGACGGCGGCGAACTGGTGGTCGAGGATCTGTACGGCGAGCAGCGGGTGAAGCTGTCCGCCGGAAGCGCGGTCCTCTATCCCGCCTCCAGCCTCCACCGGGTCGAACCGGTCACGCGGGGCACGCGCCTGGCCTCCTTCCTGTGGATTCAGTCGATGGTTCGCGACGATGGCGAGCGGCGCATCCTGTTCGACCTCGACCGCGCGGTCCAGCGGGTGGGCGCGGACAAGGGGCAGGGGGATCGCTCGGTGGTCGAGCTGACCGGCGTGTACCACAATCTGCTGCGCCGCTGGGCCGACGCGTGAGCGCGGCCGCTATCCCCAAACCGAAAAAGCGAAAATGGCGCGGCTGGTGGCTGAAGCAGTTGCACACATGGCACTGGATCAGCGCGGCGGTGTCACTGGTCGGCATGATGCTGTTCGCGATCACCGGCCTGACGCTGAATCACGCGGCCAGCATCTCGGCCAGCCCGACGACCGTGCAGAAAAGCGGGCTGCTCGCCCCTGGCCTGCTGCCGTTGCTGGCGAAGCCCAAGGCCAATGATGCACCGCTGCCGCCGCGTGTGGCGGAGGCGGTGACGCGTGCGGTCGACCTGAACCCTGCCGGGCGCCCCGGCGAATGGTCCGATGGCGAAGTCTATGTTGCCATGCCGCGTCCCGGCGGCGATGCCTGGGTCAGCATCGACCGGACGAGCGGCGCGATCACCGCCGAGCGGACCGATCGCGGCTGGGTCTCGTACCTCAACGACCTGCACAAGGGGCGCAATGCGGGTGCCGCCTGGTTCTGGTTCATCGACGCCTTTGCGGTCGCCTGCATCGTCTTCACCCTGACCGGGCTGCTGCTGCTCCAGATGCATGCGCGGCACCGTCCCTCGACCTGGCCGCTGGTGGCGGCGGGGTTCCTGCTTCCGGCGGCGATCGCCGTCTTCTTCCTGCACTGATGGAGAATCTCGCGATGCGATCGACCGCTGTTTTCGCGCTGGGCGTGGTGGCATGGCCGGGGGCGGCGAGCGCCGCGACGGTGAACGTCACCATCCCCCGGCTGAACGTCGCCGAATATCACAAACCCTATGTCGCGGTCTGGCTGGAGCCCGCGACCGGCGGCCCGGCGCGCACGCTCGCCATCTGGTACGACGTCAAGAAGACCGGCGGCGAGCCGGGCACCAAATGGCTGGCCGACCTGCGCGCCTGGTGGCGGAAAGGCGGGCGGAGCATGGCGATGCCCGCCAGCGGCATCAGCGGCGCGACCCGCGCGCCCGGCACCCATGCCGTGCCCCTGCCCGCCGACCTGAAGCCCGGCCAATATGTCCTGAACGTCGAGGCCGCGCGCGAAACCGGCGGGCGCGAGCTGGTGCAGGTGCCGCTGACCGTGCCGAACCCGAACGGGCGGGCGAGCGGCAGCCATGAACTCGGCGCCGTGACTGTTTCGGCGCGCTGACAGGGAGGATCATCATGAAGAGGCATCGCCTGAAACTGTTCGCCGCCGCCACGTTGCTGGCCATACCCGGTCTCGCCTCGGCGCATCGCATGTGGCTGCTGCCATCAGGCACGATCTTTTCGGGGACCGATAGCTGGGTGACGGTAGACAGCGCGGTGTCCAACGACCTGTTCTATGCCGACCACCAGCCCGGCCGGATCGAGTGGGTGAAGGTCTGGCAGCCCGACGGCACGCCGGGGCGCATCCAGAACGGCTCGACCGGGCGCTATCGCTCGGTGTTCGACGTGCAGCTCGACAAGCCCGGCACCTGGAAGATCGCCAATGAGATTTCCAGCATCATCGGCAGCTTCAAGGTCGACGGCGTCGAGAAGCGCGTCGGTGGACGCGGCGGGCCGCCGGGCCCGAACGGCGTGCGCCAGCCGCCGCTGACCGTCGCCGACATCCCCGCAGGCGCGACCGACGTGGCGTTGACCGAGGCGACCGCGCGCAACGAAATCTTCGTGACCGCAGGCGCGCCGACCCGCACCGTCCTGAAACCCACGGGCAAGGGGCTGGAACTCGACCCCATCACCCATCCGGACGAGCTGGTCGCGGGCGAGACGGCGAAGCTCCGCTTCCTGGTCGACGGCAAGCTCGCGCCCAATCTGAAGGTGACGATCGTCCCCGGCGGCAAGCGCTATCGCGATGCCGAGGGCGCCAAGGAGGTGACGACCGACGCGCAAGGGGTACTAAGCTATGCTTGGCCCGCAGCGGGCATGTATTGGCTGAACGCGACGCTGACCGACGACAAGCCGACCGCACCGCGCACCACCCAGCGGCGGATGAGCTACACCACCACGCTGGAAGTGATGACGCCGTAAGCATGCGCATCGTCCTGCCGCCCCGGATCGATCCGAACGCCGTGGCGCGCGGTGATCCGGCGGCGGTCGTCACGCTGGGCGGCGAGACGATGGGGACGATGTGGCGGCTGCTCTATGCCACCCGCGACGTGCCCGGCGCGCAGGACGTGGGCGAAGCGGTGCAGGCGCGGCTGGACGATCTGGTCGCGCAGATGAGCCATTGGGTGCCGGACTCGGTGCTGTCGCGCTTCAACCGTTCGGCGGCGGGCAACTGGAGTATGCTGCCGCCCGACTTTGCGCGGGTGATCGACACCGGCTTGCGCATCGCGGCATTGAGTGACGGTGCGTTCGATCCGGCGATCGGGCATCTGGTCGATCTCTGGGGGCATGGGCCGAAGGGGCCGCAACCGGTGCCCGATGCGGTCGCGATCGACCGTGCCCGCGCGGCTGGTGGCTGGCGACGCCTGCGCTGGGATGCGAAGGGCGGGCGACTGTGGCAGGCGGGCGGCGTCGCGCTCGACCTGTCGGGTATCGCCAAGGGCTATGCCGCCGATATGGTCGCCGACGAACTGGCGGCGCGCGGCTTTCGCCATTGCCTGGTCGAGGTGGGCGGCGAACTGGTGGGGCGGGGGACACGGCCCGATGGCGATCCCTGGTGGGTCGATCTCGAAACCCCGCCGGGTGTCACCCTGCCGCCGATGCGCGTCGCGCTGCACCAGATGGCGGTGGCGGGCAGCGGCACCTATCGCAAGGGCGAACATGGCCTCGACCCGCGCACCGGCCGTCCGCCGACGAACGGCGTGATCGGCGTCCATGTGATCGCCGACACCGCGATGCTGGCCGATGCGCTGGCCACGGCGGTCGCGGTGCTGTTTCCCGACCTGTCCGCACTCGCGCCGCTGCGCGTGGCGGCCCGTATCCTGGTCCGGCGGGGTGACGCGGTGGAGGAAGTCCTGACCGAACCGCTCCGGGCAATGCTTGGCTGACTTTCCTCCCCCTGTAAGGGGAGGGGGGCCAGCGAAGCTGGTGGAGGGGTGTCACCCTATCAAGAGCGGGACACCCCTCCGTCAGGCCTTCGGCCTGCCACCTCCCCTTGCAGGGGAGGAATAAAGACCGATCAGAACCGTCCCCGCAGCGTTACCCGGACATTGCGCGGCGCGCCGGGCATCGTCCACACATCGGCATAGCTGCTCGAAATATAATAGACGTCGAACAGATTCTCGAGGTCGAGCCGCACGTCGAAGCGCGGATTGACCGCCCAGGTCGCGTCCGCCCGCACGATCGTATAGGCGGGCAGGCGATAGCCGGTGGCATAGGGATCGCCGTTGCGCGCGCCGACATGGGTCACGCCGCCGCCGATCGTCACATCGCCCAGCCGCTGATGCAGGTCCAGCGCGGCGAGATGCTTGGGGACGTTGGACAGCATCGTGCCGATCAGCGCGGCATTCTTGTCGTTGCGCACCGTTGCGTCGGTATAGGTATAGGTCGCGGTGCCGGTCAGCCCGCTGGTCAGGCGCCAGTCGGCGACCGTCTCCACCCCGCGCGACCGTTGCCGCCCGATCTGCGTCTTGACGAACGGATCGGTGGCATTGGGGTTCAGCACGTTGCGCTTGGTCATGGTGAACAGCGCGGTCTGGCCGGTCAGCGCGCCGCCGAAGAGCGTGTATTTCGCCCCGACCTCGGTCGAATCGCTACGCTCGGCATCGAAGCTGCTGATCCCGTCCGAGGGGTTGAGCCGCAACGACTGGCCCCAGCTGGTGAAGAGCGAGAATTGCGGGCTTGCCGCCCAGGTCAGCGCGGCGCGCGGGGTGATGCCGCGATCGACCGTGTTCAGCACCAGATTGCCGCGCAGATAATTCACCATCGTCTCGCGGAAGCTGTTCCAGCGTGCGCCGATCAGCGCGGTGACGTCGCCGAAGCGGATCAGGTCCTGCGCATAGATGCTCTCGCTGCGGAAGGAATGATGCCGGTCCTGAAAGGGCGTAGGGGTGGGCAAAGGCTGGCCATAGACGGGGTTGAAGGCGTCGATGGTCAGGATCGGCGCCCCCGGCCGCCCGCGCGCCTGGTCCATGCGGAAGTCCAGGCCGTGCCGCACCCGGTCGACGCCGACGCGAATGTCGTGCGACAGGCCCAGCCAGTCGGCCTTGGCGGTCAGCTCGACGCGCGCGGTCAGGTCCTGCCAGCGGAAGTCGTGGAAACGGCGCGATCGGCCGATCGTCCGCCCATCGGCCTGCACCCCGCGCGCGCCGAAATCGACCTGGGTCGCATAGCCGGTCAGGAAGCCGTCGCGGCTCGACAGGCCCGCCTCCAGCGAGACACGGTCGGACAGCGCGGCAAAGACGCTGCCCTGCTGCCACAGCATCCGCTGCGTCATCCGCCCGTCGGCGGGCTCACCGAGAAAGGTGTCGCGGTCCATGGCGCGGGGATTGCCCTTGATCGCGGCGACGCCCCGGTCGATCGGCGCGCGGTTGCGCATGAACTCGGCCTGGTAGAGGAACCGCAAATCCTGAGTCGGGGTGAAGGACAGCGACGGCGCGAGGAGCAGCCGGTCGGTGTGGACATAGCGGCGGAAGCTGTCGCCTTCCTCGCTGACGCCGATCAGCCGGGCCGACAGGGTGCTCGACACCGGTCCGCTGATATCGCCGGTCGCCCGCACCCGGTTCCAGCTGCCATAGCTCAGCGACACCTCGCCCTGCGGCGTGGCGGTCGGTTGCTTGGTGACGATGTTGAGCGATCCCCCCGGCTCGCCCAGCCCCGACAGCGCGGCGGCGGCGCCCTTCAGAAACTCGAACCGCTCGACCGTGGCGACGTCGACGGGCGCGTTGAAGCCGAGATTGCTGTTGAACCGGTTGATGAGGATGTCGGGGCCGCTATTCTCGTTCCCCGCAAAGCCGCGGATCGAATATTTGTCCCACAGTCCGCCAAAGTCGTTCTGCCGCGCGACGCCGCCTGCCAGATCGATCATATCGTCCAGCCGCGTCGCACCGACCCGGTCGATCAGCGCGCGGTCGATGACGCGCAGCGATTGCGGATAGCGATTGGGGCGCGTGTCGGTGCCGGTGATGCTGGCATTGGCATCGCGCAGGCCGGTGACGACGACCTCTTTCTGATCCTCGGCGCTGCCCCCCTCGACCGGCGCGGCCAGTGTCTGGGCCGCCGCCGCCTGGCCCATCGCCACCCCGCTCAGCAGCAGGATGCGCCACATTGCCTTCGTTATCATTTCGAGCCCCCAATCGATTTCGGCGTGCCAAATATCGATAATGATAATAACTCGCAATCAATAATTGGATCGATTTTGGTCCGCCCTCTTGTCACGCGACTGCCATGCTGGGCGGCCATGGGCGCGGGGCGGCGGGATGCCGTGGGCTTGGGTGGTAAGGATGCAAGGAATGGCGGCGATGCGGCGATCGATACGAACCCTGGTGGTGCTGGCGGCGGGCCTGCTCGCTGCGACCGGGGCGGTGGCCGAGCCGCTGAAGGTGATGACCTTCAACGTCCGCTATGCCTCGGACGACGGGGCGGAGCGCTGGGCGGTGCGGCGGCCGGTGATGGTCGAACTGATCCGCCGCGCCGCGCCCGATGTGATCGGGACGCAGGAACTGCTCCAGCGCCAGGGTGACGATATCGTCCGCGCACTGCCCGGCTATCGCTGGTTCGGGCGCGACCGGCGGGGCGGGCATGGCGACGAGCATATGGGCATCTTCTACCGCCCCGACCGGCTCGCCCTGCTCGATCATGGCGATTTCTGGCTGTCCGACACGCCCGATATCGTCGGCAGCCAAAGCTGGGGCACCGACCTGCCGCGCATGGCGAACTGGGCGGTGTTCGAGACGAAGGAGGCCAGGCCGCATCGTTTCCTGTTCGTCGACACGCATCTGGCCCACCGCGACGAGGATGCGGAGGCGCGGGACAAGGCGGCCAGGCTGATGCTGTCGCGGCTGCCTATGCTGGCCAAGGGGCTGCCCGTGGTGCTGGCGGGCGACATGAACGCCCGGCCCGACACGGCGGCCTATCGGACCTTTGCCGACGCGCTGACCGATGCCCGGATCAGCGCGGCGCGGCGCGCGGGTCCGGAGATGACCTTCCACGACTTCACCGGCACGCCCGACCGGCGGATCGACTATCTGTTCCTGAAGGGCATGACGGCGGATAGCGTCACCACCGACACCTACCACCGGGGCAAGACCTATCCGTCGGATCACTTCCCGGTCGAGGCGGTTTTGTCGTTCGGGGATGAGGTTTCCCACTCCTCCCCTGCAAGGGGAGGTGGCAGGGCGAAGCCCTGACGGAGGGGTGTCACCCTATCGAGAGCAAGACACCCCTCCGGCGCGCTGCGCGTGCCACCTCCCCTTGCAGGGGAGGAATAACGAGAAAGCCGTTTCCCGATAGCGTTATCATTTGGCCTCTCATATGATTGCCCGCACAGGCTTTGGGTGCGTGAAATCATGAGCGTGCCGGGCGTAGGAGAGGGACGACATGCGAATGGGGCATTCACGGTCCGGCGCCAGACGGCGCTTGGGTTTGGCGTTGCTGCTGGGCACGGCGGCGGCATGGCCCGCCATGGCGCAGGCGCGGCCGCGCATCCTGACCCCGATGAGCGCGCATGCCGTCCTTCAGCGTGACCGCCCGATCATCGTTGAAGGCTCGGCCGAGGCGGGCGAGGGCGTCACCGTGACGCTGGGCAGCGGTAGCGCCACCGCGACCGCCGATGGTCAAGGGCATTGGCGCGCGACGTTGCCCGCCATGGCCGCCACCGCGACCCCGCTGACCCTGACCGCGACGGGCAAGGGCGGCACGGCGGACACGATGGACGACCTGCTGGTCGGCGATGTCTGGCTGTGTTCGGGCCAATCCAACATGGAATATCCGACCAAGCAGGCGCTGAACGGCGAGATGCTGGTCAAGGGGGCGGCCAATGACCGCATCCGCCTGCTCGATGTGGCGCATCATGTCGGGCTGTCCGCCGACGAGCCGCTGGAGAAGCGCCCGGTCTGGGCCGCTGCCGCACCCGCCAGCGTCGCCGACTTTTCCGCCGCCTGCTATCTGATGGTCAAGGACCTCGCGGCCAAGGCGAACGTGCCGATGGGCGCGATCGATTCGAGCTGGGGCGGGACCAAGATTCTGCCGTGGATCGCCGGGACCGATGCGCGCAAGCTGCCGGGCCTGTCGGCCGATGCCGACCTGCTGGCGCTCTATGCGCGCGACCATGCGGCGGGGCTGCGCGCGTTCGGGGATCGCTGGGGCGAGTGGTGGCGCAAGGCGAGCGGGACGAAACGCGGGCAGGAGTCGTGGAACGCGCCCGATCGCCTGACATGGTCTCCGGTGCCCAAGTTCAGCCCCTGGGAGGAATGGGGCGTGCCTGCGCTGGCCGACTATAACGGGCTGGTGTGGTTCCGACAGAGCTTCGACCTCCCGACCGCCCCGACCGGCGACGGGGTGATCGAGCTGGCGGGGATCGACGAGTTGGATACCGTCTGGGTCAACGGCGTGGTCGTCGGCGCGACCTTCGGCTGGGGCGACTGGCGACGCTATACCGTGCCGCGCTCGGCGCTGAAGAAGGGGCGCAACGAGATCGTTATCGGTCTGGGCGACACCTATGGCCCGGGGGGGATGTTCGGGCCCGGCGACAAGATTCAGTTCACCCCCGCCGGTGGTGCACCGATCCCGCTCGGCACCGGCTGGCGCTACTCGGTCTACAAGCGCGACGACCAGAGCTATCCGCGCAGCCCCTGGGAAAGCCATGCCGGGCTGGGCACGCTCTATAACGGGATGATCGCGCCGCTGGGGCCGATCGGGCTGAAGGGCGTCGCCTGGTATCAGGGCGAGTCCGATGTTGGCCGCGCCGATTATAGCGATCGGCTGGCGGCGCTGATGACCGGCTGGCGGCGGCAGTTTCAGAACCCGGACCTGCCCTTCCTGATCGTCCAGCTCGCCGATTTCGGATCGCCGCCGGTCAAGATCGAAAACAGCGCCTGGGCGGCCTTGCGCGAGACGCAGCGTCTGGCGGCGCTGCGCGATCCCCATGCCGCACTGGCGGCGACGATCGATATCGGCGTGCGCAACGATATCCATCCCGCCGACAAGAACGAACTGGCCAAGCGGCTGGTCTTCGCCGAACAGCATCTGATGGCGGGCGACCGCGCCAATGCCTCCGGGCCGATGATCGCCTCGGCGACCCGTGCGGGCGGTGAGGTGGTGCTGCGCTTCAACGGCGTGCAGGGCGCGCTTCATGCGTGGAGCGCGGCGGCGCCGATCGGGTTCGAGCTGTGTGATGCATCGGCGTGCCGCTATGCCGAGGCGACGGTGAACGGCTCGGACGTGCGATTGGCGGGGGCGAAGCCCGGCGATATCCGCGTCCGCTATGCCTGGGCCGATGCGCCAGTGGTCAATTTCTATGACGAAGCCCCGCATCCGGTCGTGCCGTTCGAGATGGCGATTACGGGGAACTGATCCAAAATTCTTCCCCTGCAAGGGGAGGTGTCAGGCCGTCAGGCCTGACGGAGGGGTGTCCCGCTCTCGATAGGGTGACACCCCTCCACCAGCTTCGCTGGTCCCCCTCCCCTTACAGGGGAGGAAAGCGGGAAAAACGCCGCCACGCGACGCGTTACGCTGGACGAAGCGCCGCAAAAGGCGCTTGAAATAAAATGTCAGTCGGTTGAAAGATAGCAACGACCCGAGCAGACTCGGGCGAAGCGTTGAGGAGAGAGCATGGCCGTGCCGCCCGAAGGCTATTCGCGCGCCAATCTGGCCCCGTTGCAGCTGCATGTCCCTGAGCCGAAATTCCGGCCGGGCGATGCGGTCGACTTTGCCGGGGTGGAGGTCCCGCCCGCCGGTGCCCAGCGCCGCCCGGACACCGCCGCGCCTGCCGACAGCTTTCATGAACTTGCCTATACGCTGGTCCGCGTGCTGGATGACGAGGGCCGCGCGGTCGGTCCCTGGGACCCCAAGCTCTCGCCCGATCGCCTCCGCCGGATGCTACGCCATATGGTGCTGCTCCGCGCGTTCGACGAGCGGATGTTCCGCGCGCAGCGCCAGGGCAAGACCAGCTTCTATATGAAGGCACTGGGCGAGGAGGCGGTTGCGGTCGCCGCCGCCCATGCGCTGGACTACGAGGACATGTGCTTTCCCTCCTACCGCCAGCAGGGGCTGCTCATCGCGCGCGACTGGTCGCTGGTCGACATGATGAACCAGATCTATTCCAACAGCGCGGATCGGCTGGGCGGCAAGCAACTGCCCATCATGTATTCCGCCAAGGAAGCAGGGTTCTTCTCGATCTCGGGCAATCTGACGACGCAATATCCGCAAGCCGTGGGCTGGGCGATGGCCTCGGCCGCCAAGGGCGATACCCGCATTGCCGCCGTATGGTGTGGCGAGGGCTCGACGGCGGAGGGCGACTTCCACTCGGCCTGCACCTTCGCCGCTGTCTATCGCGCCCCGGTCGTCATGAACGTCGTCAACAACCAGTGGGCAATCTCCAGCTTTTCGGGCTTCGCGGGGGCGGAGGCGACGACCTTTGCGGCGCGCGCGATCGGCTATGGCATTGCGGGCCTTCGGGTCGACGGCAATGACGCGCTGGCGGTCTATGCCGCTACCTTATGGGCCGCCGAGCGGGCGCGGACCAATCAGGGCGCGACGCTGATCGAGCATTTCACCTATCGCACCGAAGGCCATTCGACCTCCGACGATCCGACGCAGTACCGCTCGGCGGGCGAGCCGACCGCTTGGCCGCTGGGCGACCCGATCCGGCGGTTGAAGGATCACCTGATCGCACTCGGCGAATGGGACGAGGAGCGCCACGCGACCCAGGACCGCGAGGTCGCCGAGGAGGTCCGCGCCGCGCAGAAGGCGGCCGAGGCGAACGGTATTCTCGGTCACGGTCTGCACCAGCCGCTCGACAGCCTGTTCGACGGCGTGTTCGAGGAGATGCCCTGGCATTTGCGCGAGCAGCGCCAGCAGATGCTCGACGAGGAAGAAGCGAGCGGACGGCCATGGGCGCGGAAGTGACCCCCTTTCGGCACCACCCCGGCGAAGGCCGGGGTCCAGTCGCCGCGTCCTCGCGACCGCAGGGCATCGCGTGCCTCCTTTCGTCTCGTAACTGGGCCCCGGCCTGCGCCGGGGTGGAAGATCATCAATGAGCGATCTGATCACCGAAACCGCGCCCGAAACGGGCGAAACCACCCGCATGAACATGATCCAAGCGATCAACTCCGCCATGGACGTGATGATGGCGCGCGACCCGGACGTGGTCGTGATGGGCGAGGATGTCGGCTATTTCGGCGGCGTCTTCCGCGCGACGGCGGGCTTGCAGAAGAAATACGGCAAGACCCGCGTCTTCGACACGCCGATCACCGAATGTGGCATTATCGGCGTCGCGGTCGGCATGGGCGCATACGGCCTGCGTCCGGTGCCGGAGATCCAGTTCGCTGACTATATCTACCCCGCGCTCGACCAGCTGGTCAGCGAGGCGGCACGGTTGCGCTATCGCTCGGCGGGGGAGTTCACCGCGCCGATCACCGTGCGCTCGCCCTTCGGCGGCGGCATTTTCGGCGGGCAGACGCACAGCCAGAGCCCTGAGGGCATCTTCACCCATGTCTCCGGCATCAAGACGGTGATCCCGGCGACGCCGTACGACGCCAAGGGCCTGCTGATCGCGGCGATCGAGGACAATGACCCCGTCCTCTTTTTCGAGCCCAAGCGCATCTATAACGGCCCGTTCAATGGCCATTGGGATCGCCCGGCGGAGAATTGGTCCAAGCATCCCGGCGGCGCGGTGCCGACCGGCTATTACCGCATACCCCTGGGCAAGGCGGCGACGGTGCGCGCGGGCGAGGCGGTGACGATCCTCTGCTACGGCACGATGGTCCATGTCTGCGCCGCGGTGGTTGCCGATATGGGCGTGGATGCCGAAATCCTCGACCTGCGCACCCTGATCCCGCTCGACATCGAGGCGATCGAGGCGTCGGTCAAAAAGACCGGCCGCTGCATGATCGTGCACGAGGCGACACGCACCGCGGGTTTCGGTGCGGAGCTGTCCGCGCTGGTCCAGGAACGCTGCTTCTATCACCTCGAAGCGCCGATCGCGCGCGTGACCGGCTTCGACACGCCCTATCCGCACAGCCTGGAATGGGCCTATTTCCCCGGCCCGGTCCGCATCGGCCAGGCGCTCAAGAACTTGCTGAAGGACGCCTGACATGGCTCGTTTCACCTTCCGCCTGCCCGATATCGGCGAAGGCATTTCCGAGGCCGAGATCGTCGCCTGGCACGTGAAACTCGGCGACCGGGTCGAGGAGGACCAGTCGGTCGCCGACATGATGACCGACAAGGCGACCGTCGAGATGGAGTCGCCCGTGTCCGGCACGGTGGTCGAACTGGCGGGTGAGGTCGGCGACCAGGTGCCGATCGGATCGGCGCTGATGGTGATCGAGACCGATGCGGCGGAGGCATCCCCGGCGACGCAAGAGGCGGTGCTCGAAGCCGAAAATCCCGGCGTCGAGGAAGTATCCACTCCCTCTCCCCCCCGGGGAGAGGGTCGGGGTGAGGGGGCGCCGCAAGCGACTCCGCCAGCCGAATCGCCCGTGGCGGGGGGGCCCCCCCCCCCCCCCCCCCCGGGGGGGGGGGGGGGGGCGGCGGGGGGGGGGGCGGCCGCC
>NZ_JAXSQY010000005.1:2500-35822 GCF_034659795.1 Sphingomonas fuzhouensis | reverse complement strand
CCCTCCCGCCGCCCCCCCTCCCCCCCCGCGGCCGCGGGCCGGCCGGCCGCCCCCCCCCCCCCCCCCCGCCCCACGCGACTCCGCCAGCCGAATCGCCCGTGGCCGCCCCTCACCCCAGCCCTCTCCCCGGGGGGGAGAGGGAGCAGAAGAAGGTGCTGGCCTCGCCCGCCGTTCGGGCGCGAGCGTTGGACATGGGCATCGATCTTGGCAGCGTGAAGCCTGCCGAAGGCGATCGGGTGCGCCATTCCGATCTCGACGCTTTCCTGCGTTATGGTTCGAGCCAGGGCTATACCCCCGCCCGTGCGCCCCGCGCCGACGAGGCCGTGCGCGTCATCGGGATGCGCCGCCGCATCGCCGAGAACATGGCCGCGTCCAAGCGCGCCATCCCGCACTTCACCTATGTCGAGGAAATCGACGTCACCGCGCTGGAGGACACCCGCGCGCAGTTGAACGCGGGGCGGGGCAACCGGCCCAAGCTGACGATGCTGCCGCTGCTGATCGTGGCGATCTGCAAGACGCTGCCCGACTTCCCGATGCTCAACGCGCGCTATGATGACGAGGCGGGCGTGGTGAACCGCTCGGGCGCGGTGCATATGGGCATGGCGACGCAGACCCCGGCCGGGCTGATGGTCCCGGTGATCCGCAACGCCGAGAGCCGCAATGTCTGGCAGCTGGCGACCGAGATCGGCCGCCTTGCCGAGGCCGCCCGCGCAGGCAGCATCGCCAGCACCGACATGGGCGGCGGCACGATCACGCTGACCTCGCTCGGGCCGCTCGGCGGCATCGCGACGACGCCGGTCATCAACCGGCCGGAGGTCGCGATCATCGGCCCAAACCGGATCGTCGAGCGCCCCGTCTTCCGCGCCGACGGACGCGGCGGCGAGACGATCGCACGGGCCAAGCTGATGAACCTGTCGATCAGCTGCGACCACCGCGTTGTCGATGGTTATGACGCGGCCAGCTATGTTCAGGCGTTGAAGACGTTGCTGGAGACGCCGGTGATGCTGTTCGCGGATTGAACCGAACGCCTCGGCGCGCGTCCTGAGTGGAACAGGAGGATGTCATGCGCGGAATGACGGCGGGATCGGTCGAGGTGACCTCGGACGGGGCGGTGCGCGGGATGGTCGGCGGCGATGTGATCGTCGCATCCGGCGTCCGCGCCACCATCAAGGCCATGGTGGCGGGCGATGTCATCGTCGAGCCCGGCGCGCAGGTGCGAATCACCGGTATGATATCCGGCCGCGTCGTCAATCGCGGCGGCGTGGTGCGCAATGAGGGCATGGTCGCCGGTTAAGCCGCGACTTGCCTTCCCGCCCCCAAATGTGAACAGGGGGCGGTATGACGACCGACCGCACCGCGCGCACCGGCCTGTTGCTCGGCATCGGGGCCTATATCAGCTGGGGCATATTGCCGCTGTATCTCAAGCTGTTGAAGGGCGTGCCCGCGCTTCAGGTGCTGGCCCACCGGGTGCTCTGGTCGCTGCTGCTGCTCGCGGCGGTCGTGCTGATCGCCAGGCGGGGGCGGGCGATCCTGGCGGCGGCGCGGGGGCGGACCCTGTTGCTGCTCTGTGCCAGTGCCACGCTGATCGCGATCAACTGGCTGGTCTATATCTGGTCTGTCCAGCACAACCATGTGCTGGAGGCGAGCCTGGGCTATTTCATCAACCCGCTCATCAATGTCGTGCTGGGCGTTACCCTGCTGGGCGAGCGAATTCGGCGCGGGCAGGCGGTGGCGGTGGGGATCGCGGCGCTCGGCGTCGCGGTGCTGGCGATCAGCGGCGGCGGCGCGATCTGGATCTCGCTGGCGCTGGCCCTGTCCTTCGGTTTCTACGGCTTCGTCCGCAAGATCGCGGCGATCGACGCGCTGGGCGGCCTGACGGTCGAGACGCTGCTGCTCGCGGCGCCCGCTCTGGCGGTGCTGTTCCACGCCAGCGCCGATGGCACGGCCGCGTTCGGGGCGGACCGGCATCTCGACATGCTGCTGATCCTGGCGGGGGCGGT
Source organism: Sphingomonas fuzhouensis (assembly GCF_034659795.1). Taxonomy (NCBI): domain Bacteria; kingdom Pseudomonadati; phylum Pseudomonadota; class Alphaproteobacteria; order Sphingomonadales; family Sphingomonadaceae; genus Sphingomonas; species Sphingomonas fuzhouensis. The sequence continues at coordinate 33,822 of NZ_JAXSQY010000005.1, read as the reverse complement.
GACGGCGGCGCCGCTCCTGATGTTCGCGGCGGCAGCGCGGCGGATGCGCTATGCGACGCTGGGACTACTCCAGTATCTCGCGCCGACGCTGCAATTCGCGCAGGCGGTGCTGCTATTCGGCGAGCCGCTGCGGCCGGTGCACATCGTGACCTTCGTGCTGATCTGGACGGGTTGTGCGCTCTACGCCTTCGACAGCGTGCGCGGGAGCCGGACGCCGGTTACGGTGGATTAGGCCGCGCGAACAAAAAAGATCAGCGCCGCCCGCTTTGCAATTTCGCGACGGCCCGCCGCAGCACCCCGCGCGGCGTGACCCGCGTGCTGGCGGCGGTCAGCCGGTTGAGCAGCCCCGACACCATCACCGCCTGTCCCCGTTCCAGCGCGGCCAGGCCATCGCGCACCACCTCCTCCGACCCGGAGGCGAAGCGCTCGAACAGCGGCATTTCCGCCATGCCCGCCACATCGGCGAACTCGGTCCTGGTCGGCCCCGGACACAGCGCGGTGACGGTAACGCCGCGCGCCTTCACCTCTTCGTGCAGAGCCTCGGAGAAGTGCAGCACGAACGCCTTGCTGGCATAATAGACCGCCATATAGGGCCCCGGCTGAAAGGCGGCGGTCGAAGCGACGTTCAGCACGCTGCCGCGCCCCCGCGCCAGCATCGGCGGCAACAGCGCATGGGTCAGCGTCACCAGCGCGCGGACGTTCAGGTCGATCATCCCCGTCTGCGTCGCCAGATCGCTGTCTGCGAAATCGCCCAGCGCGCCGAACCCGGCATTGTTGATGAGCGTATCGATCCGCAGACCGCGATCGGCGATGCCGTCAAGCAGCGTCTTCACCCCCTCCGGCCGTCCCAGATCGACGGAAATGACGTGCACCTCGACCCCCGGCCGCTGGCCCAGTTCCTGGGCCAGCGTCGCCAGCCGGTCGCTGCGCCGCGCGGTCAGGACGAGCGTTACCGGCTTCTTGGCCAAGGCGCGCGCGAAATCCGCGCCCAGCCCGGCCGAGGCGCCGGTAATCAGGATAGTGTCGGTCATCGCCGTTTCCCCAAAAGGGGCGGCTATCCCTTCAGCCAGCCGCCGGTGAATCCTGCTCTTAGCAATCCGCGCCGCAAATGGGAGTTCCGTTGCATCGTTTTCCAGATCAGGCCGGTACGGTGATTCTCGATCATCGCCACGATCGGGCCCTGGTCGATGCCCAGATAATCCTTGTCGACCCAGCCGATGCCGGGGACGATATGCCCGTGCTTCAACGGTTCGGGCGGGTCGGTCAGCGTCGGGTTGAACGAGTCGAGAAAGCCATATTTGCCGTAAATGCCCCGGCCATAGCGGTCATGCATCGTCTGCACCGCCGGAACCACAATGTCGGGCGCGAAGGGGATGGAGGAGGCCGCCGCCGTGGGCGCCAGCGTCCCGTCGTCACGCTCGCCGGGGCCGCGCGCCGAATAGCTATAGAATTCGCGGCGTACCCCGTCGATCGTCTGGGTGAAGTCGCCCGGCCCGTCGCACGCGGTCAGCCCCCAGACATCGGGGCCATAGCCGCGCCAGCGACCGGGATTGTCGATGGCATATTGCCGCTGGGCATAAGCGGCACGGCGGCTATTCTCGAAATAATCGATGCCCTTGCTGCCCATATAGCCGTCGCGGATGCCTTTGAAATCGACCCAGACATGGCTGTACTGGTGACCGAACAGCGGCGCGAAGTGGAGATGCGGCTCGCCCCGCTCGGTCGTCCAGCTCGATTCGAACCGGCTGGACCAAGCCTGCCATGTGCCTTCGGGCAGCGGATGGGTGGGGGAGCCCAGCGCCAGCAGATAGAGCAGCATCCCTTCGTTATATTTGTCCCAGTCGGATTTGATGAAGCCGGTTTCCGGGTGCCAGCCCATTGAGACGAGCGGTGCGCGCGGGGTGATCCAGGTCCAGTCGACCGCGCCGTAGATCTGGTCGGCCAGCGCGCGGATACGCACCTCGTCCGGATGATCGCCGTCGAACCAGCTTTGTGCGAACAGCACGCCGCCCAGCAGCAGGGTGGTGTCGACCGTCGACAACTCGCACCGGGCAAAGCGCAACCCCTTGGTCACGCCCAGAAAGTGATAGAAGAAGCCCTTATAGCCGCTGAACCCCGTCTCGCCCGGCCCCTGCGGCGCATCGGCGAAGAATTGCAGCGTGGTCAGCGTCCGGGTCCGCGCCTCCGCCCGGCTGATCCAGCCATTGACCACCCCCACCGGATAGGCGGTCAGCGCAAAGCCCACCGCCGCGATCGAGGCGAAGGAGGGCGTCGGCCAGCGATCGGGGGCCAGACCCGTTTCCGGATCGGTCGTCTCCCAGAAGAAGCGGAAGCTGCGTTCCTGTAGATCGCGGATCAGATCGGGTTGGACCGGGGGGATGATCCGGGGCGGCGCGACGCGGCCCCCCGGCGTGCGGGCGCAACCGGCGGCCAGCGCGGCGAGGCTCAGGCCGCCCAGCCCCAATACGCGGCGGCGATCGTACATGGTCCGTCCTCGTCTTGAAGATATGATGTCGTGACGCGACGATCCGGGCGGGGGCGTGGCACCCCCGCCCGGCCGATCGTCAGAAGCGATAGCCGACGCGGAACTGCACCCGGCGGGGCAGGGTAATCAGTTCGCGCGGATCGCGGGTCAGCGGATCGGTGGCGTTGGTAAAGTCGTCGAAGCCGCCGAAATTCTTGCTGTTGAACGCATTCAGCAGGTCGACCGCCAGATTGAGCTTATGCCCGCTGAACAGTTCGATATCGTTCTGCAGGGTCATGTTGACCTCGCAGAAGGCGGCGATGCCCTTGATGCAGTTTTTGGGCGGATAGAGGGTGTAGACCTGAACCAGGCCCGGCGTGCTGCCTCGCGTCTCGTCCGTGACCTGATAGGCGCTGCCGCTGCCCAGCGTGGTGATGGTCGAGAATTTGAAGCCCAGTGGCAGATCGACGATCCCCGACAGGACCAGCCGGTGCCGCTCGTCGCCGGGGCGCGGACGATAGCCATAGGCGTCGGGCGTCGCGAATTGCAGGCTGAACAGGTCGTTACCGTTCTGCTCGCCCTTGGACAGGGTATAGGCCAGGTTGAAGCCCCAGCCCGAGCTTTGCGTATAGGCCTTGTCCAGCGTGAAGAAGAGCGCCTTGTACCGGGTCTTCAGCCCATCATAGCCGATCAGGACGTTGCTGAACCCCGCATTGCGCGTCGGGCTGCCATTACCGACATTGCAGCAGGTGCCATCGGCATTTCGCGTCGCGAACAAATGGGTATAGCCGTTGCGCCCCGCGACATAGCTGCCGCTGAGGCTCGCCTGGAAGATGCCGATCCGCTGGCGCACACCCAGGGTGAACTGGTCGGTGACGGGCGGGCGGGCATTGTTCTTGACCGCGAACAGCTCGGGCTGGCCGGTTTGCGCATTGGCGATCAGCGACAACAGGCCGTCGCGGGTCAGATAGCGATCGTTCCACACCACGGTCGGCGTCCCGTCGGTACGCGGACGGCCATCGCGCGAGAAGAACAACTGGCCATAGGCATATTGCAGGCGGAATTGTTCATCCAGCGTGTTGTTGAACACGTTGCGGTCGTAATAGCGGCCATAGCCGCCGAACAGCACCGTGCTCTGGTCCCCTTTGAAGTCATAGGAGAAGCCGACGCGCGGCTGGAACGCGCCCATGAACGGTGGCCGGTTGGTGCCGTCGGTGATGTAATCGGTCGGGTTGAAATAGGATGTGCGTGGCAACTGGCGCAGCAGCGCGGCGGCATTGTCCGGCGTGCGATAATGGTTGTTGAACAGGTTGCTTTCATAATCCCAGCGCAGGCCCAGATTGACCTGCAGCTTCTCGGTCACGTCCCAATCGTCCTGCAGGAACAGGCCGACCTGCGAGTTCGAGGCGGCGATGCGCGGATTGCCGATGCCGATCTGCGCCGTTGCGGGGAAGGAGAAGTCCAGCCCGTTGGTCGGATCGTTGCGATAATCATAGAAAGGCTCGACGAAGAAGTTCTTCAGGAATGTATAGTCCTGGAACGCGAAGCGGATGCCGGCCTTGATGACGTGATTGTCGATCCCGGTCCAGGTCAAGTCGTTGCGCAGCGTATAGCTGGCCTGGTTGATCCGCTGGGTGCTTTCCTTGCCGCCGAAGCGGATCACGCCCTGATAGTTGAACGTGCTGCTGTTCGGATCGAGCGAGGTCGGGTTGTAGGTGTAGTTCAGATAGCTGGCGTTGAACTCGTTGATGAAGCTGTCGCCGCGATAGGTCCAGCGATAGATATAGGTGTCGACATTGTTCTTCTTGTTCAGCGCGTTCGAATAGGCATTGGTCGACGACCCGCCAAAGCCGGTGATGTCGGTTTCGGTCCGCTTGCTGACGATCAGGTCGAAGGTCTGGCGATCATTGGGGACGAAGGTCAGCTTGCCGAAATAGAAGTCGCCCCGGAACGGGCTGACGAATGCGCCCTCATATTGGCCGAAGCGCGCGACATTCTCCGGCGTGCGGTTCTGGAGCCGGACGTTGAAGGCGCGGTCCTGGTCATTGCCTTCATAGGCTGCGAAGAAGAACAGCTTATCCTTGATGATCGGGCCGCCCAGCGCGATGCCATATTGCTTGCGCTCGAACGCGGGCTTGGGAAGCCCGGCCTGCTTGATGAAATAGTCGGTCGAGGACAGGTTGCGGCCGGTATATTGGCCGAACGCCTCGCCATGGAATTCATTGGTGCCCGACTTGGTGGTCGCGGTGATGATCGCGGCCCCAGCCTGTTCGTACTCGGCCTTGTAATTCTGGGTCAGGACGCGGAATTCACCGACCGCCAACTGGCCGAACGGGTTGCCGCGGCTGTCCTCCTGGCCTGCCACGCCGCTGCCCAGCACATTGTTCTTGTAGCTGACACCGTCGATGAAGACGTTGACCTGCCCGGCGGGCGACGCGCCCGACTGGATGGTCTTGTTCGTCTCGCTGTCGTTATAGCGCACGCCGGGCGCCAGCGCCGCGAAGCTCAGGAAGTTGCGGTCGGTCTGCGGCAGGGTGCGGATCTGTTCCTGCGAGACGTTAGTGGCGATTTCGCTGGTCTTGGTTTCGACCAGGCGCCCGCCGGTCACGACGATCTCCTTTCCCTCGACCGCGCTGGTGCCGGCACCCGCCAGATCGTCGGGATCGGCACGGCCCGGATCGGCGGGGGTGCCCAGGATCAGGTCGAGCGTCGCCGACTGGCCGATCGAGACGGTGACCAACTGGGTCACCGTCCGGTTGTCCGTCGCGGTCGCGGTGATACGATACTGGCTGGGCCGCAGACCGCTGAGTACGTAATTGCCCGCCTGGTCGGCGGTCTGGCGGAAGGTCTGGTTGGTCGCGGTGTTGACCGCGACGATCTGCGCGCCGCCGCTGCCTGCGCCATCGGTGCCGCGCACCTGGCCGCGAATCTGGGCGGTGGTGGTCTGCGCGGCGGCGGGCGCGGTCAGGATTGCCGTCCCCCCAAGGATCGTGGAGGTGGCCAGTACGGCACGGAACGCCGCCGTCATCATCGTCTTCATGTCTCGTTCCCCAATCGCCGGTTGCCGAAGCGCCAGGGCGTCGGGCCGGACCTGCTTGCTGGCGCCGGCCCCGAAACGGGGTCCCGCAGCGCATCGGCGCGCGGGGCGGGTCGGTGGGGGGAAGGAAGGGGCGGCCCGATCGTCGAGCCGCCCGGCATCCTCTCCCGGCACGGAGCCCGCCGGCTCCTGATGCCCCGGTGCCGCCCCGTGATCGGCCGGTCACCATGACATGGCCGTCATCTAGTCCCGGCCATGTCGCCTGCTCAAGCATCGGATGACGGGCGCCCGTGCGAAGCGTGGCGGGTGTGACTTTCGAGCAACGGGTATGGCGCTGGTATCCCGCACGCCGCGCGGGCTAATAAGGCGGCATGACTGTAGAAATTCGCCATGACGGACCCGTTGCAATTCTGACGTTGCGCAATCCGCCGAATAATCATCTGGGATTGGGAACTATTCTGCAATTGGCGGATGCGTTCGACGCGGTGGATGCCGACCCTGCGATTCGGGCGGTACTGCTCCGGTCCGAGGGTCGGGTATTCTGTGCGGGTGCGGACCTGGTCCATGCCAATCCGGTTGCCGCGCCGCTGCCGCCCGGCACGCGCAGCCCCTTCTACATGGCGGCGGCCCGGCTGTTCGGGGTGGCGACGCCGGTGGTCGCGGCGGTGCAGGGGGCGGCGGTCGGCGCAGGGCTGGGCCTGGCGCTGGTCGCCGATTTCCGGATCGCGACGCCCGAGGCGCGGTTCGTGGCCAATTTCGTCCAGCTGGGGTTGCATCCCGGCTTTGGTATCTCGGCGGTGCTGGAGCGGGTGATCGGGCGTCAGCGCGCGGCGATGATGCTGCTGACCGGACGGCGGATACGCGGGGACGAGGCCGAACGCTGGGGGCTGGTCGACCAGCTGGTTCCGGCCGAGGCCCTGGAGGCGACGGCGCTGGCGCTGGCGCATGCGATCGCGGCGGGCGCCCCGCTGGCGGTTGCTGCCACCCGGCAGACGTTACGCGGCGACCTGCGCGCGCTGGTCGAGGCGGCGACCGATCATGAACTGGCCGAGCAGGCGAAACTGATGCGAACCGAGGATTTTGCCGAAGGGGTGCGCGCCGTCACCGAACGGCGGCCGGGGCGGTTCGTCGGGCGCTAATCCCGTCCCTGACGTGCCGCCAGTTCCGCCTTGCGCGCAGGCAGCGCCGCCAGGATGGTCCGGCGTTCCTCGGCAGGTTTGGCGCTCCAGTTCGAAATCTCGCGGATGGTGCGCGCACAGCCCAGGCACCAGCCGGTCGCCTTGTCCATCGTACAGACATTGACGCACGGGCTGGCGACACTGGCGGGCTGGGGTTCGACGAAGCTGATGATGCCGAGCGACATGGAGGCTTCAGATTCCGAACGAGACCTTCAGGAAGTCCGGGATCGGCCCGTTCCAGCCGCCATCATCGGGCGCTTCGTCGGCGTTGGAGCGGCGGCGGTCGCGGCGACGGTCGTCGCCACGCGCCTCGCGCGGTTCCTCGTGCCGAGGCTGTTCGCGACGCGGCTCCTCGCGGCGGGTGCGGGCCGGGCGGGCGCGGGGGGCTTCCTCGACCGTTTCGGCTTCGGGAGCCACCGTCTCGACTTCGGCTGCACGAGGCGCACGATCGCGGCGCGTGCGGCGGGCGGGCCGCTCTTCCTCGGCGGGTGCCGGAAGTTCGAGCCGGTCGATCTTCTGGCCCGTCAGCTTCTCGATATTTTCAAGATTCTCGGCGTCATCGGGCGCGACGAAGGTATAGGCGGTGCCGGTCGCGCCGCCACGGCCGGTGCGGCCGATCCGGTGGACATAATCGTCCGGATGCCAGGGCGCGTCGAAGTTGAAGACGTGGCTGACGCCCTTGATGTCCAGCCCGCGCGCCGCGACGTCGGACGCGACCAGGATGTTGATGTCGCCGCGCTTGAACAGCTCCAGCTCGGCCAGACGCTGCGGCTGTTCCATGTCGCCATGGATTTCGCCCGAACGGAAACCGTGCTGCTTCAGCGACTTGTTCAGCTCACGCACCGTCGTCTTGCGGTTGCAGAAGATGATCGCGTTGCGCACCTCTTCCTGACCCAGCAGCTGGCGCAGCCGCTTGCGCTTCTCGAACGACTGGGGCGCGACCGGTACGACGAACTGCGCGATGTTGATGTTGGTCGAGGCGGGGCGCGCGACCTCGATCGTCTTGGGGTTTTCCAGGAACTTGTCGGCCAGCTTCTTGATCGGCGGCGGCATGGTCGCGGAGAAGAGCAACGTCTGGCGCTGCTTGGGCAGCTTGGTGCAGATTTCCTCGATATCGGGGATGAACCCCATGTCGAGCATCCGGTCCGCCTCGTCGATGACCAGCATCGAACAGCCGGTCAGCAGGATGTTGCCGCGCTGGAACAGGTCCATGAGGCGACCCGGCGTCGCGATCAGCACGTCGACGCCCTTTTCCAGCGCCTTGACCTGGTCGCCCATCGATACGCCGCCGATGAGGAGGGCCATGGAAAGCTTGTGGTTGGCGCCGTATTTCTCGAAATTCTCGGCGACCTGCGCGGCGAGTTCGCGCGTTGGCTCCAGGATCAGGCTGCGCGGCATCCGGGCGCGGCTGCGGCCATGCGCCAGGATGTCGATCATCGGCAGCACGAACGAGGCGGTCTTGCCGGTGCCCGTCTGCGCGATGCCGATGATGTCGCGCATCATCAGCACGGACGGGATGGCGGAGGCCTGAATCGGCGTCGGCTCGGTATAGCCGGCGTCGGTGACCGTCTTGAGAAGTTCGTCGGAGAGGCCGAGATCGGCAAAGCTCATGCAATTTTCCGGAATTTGGTGCGGAATGGGAATCGCCCCGCACGCGCCCAGCACCCTATGCCGCTTGCGGATTTGGTAGCGAAAGTCAAGTTTTCCACAGCCTCGAGGCTGGGAAATCGGGCATTTTCGTGGCTTTTCAGCGAACCGGCACCAGATTGCGGAACCGTTCGATCTCACAGGTGCGGCCCGCCCGCGTGCGGATCGGGTCGCGCCCGGCGCAAATCTGGCCATCGGTGCCGGGGCGGATATAGAAGCTGGAATAATAATCGAGCTGGCGGCAGGCGCGGACCAGGCGGGCGCGGACCCGCTTGCCGCCGGTCAGGACGATATCGACCGCGCCTTCCTCGGCAGGCAGCGCACCGGCCAGATGCTGGGCGGGGATGCAGCGCGGGCCTTTGCGCTCCTTCCACCGGTTCGGCGTGGCGGGCGGCGGCGCGGCGCGGGGGACACGGATCACGACGCGCTCGCGGATGATGACCTGGGCATATTGCACGCGCGCATAGGGATCGGTCGCGCCGAGCAGAGCGGGCGTCGTCAGCGTCATCAGGGCGATGGCGGCGAGGTTTCGATAACGGCGCAGCATGTCAGCAGACCCCTTCATAGGCCGGATGATTGAACGCTTTATGAACCTGGCCTAGTCGATCCCGTCATGACTCCAGCTCAGACCGCGCTGCTCCAGGCCCTGACCCCGATTTTGGGCGACAAGGGCATCGTCACCGACCCCGCGCTGATCGCACCATGGCAGGTGGACTGGCGCCGCCGCTTTTCCGGCCATGCCCCCGCCATTCTCGCCCCCGCCGACACGGGACAGGTCCAGGCGGTGCTGCGCGCGGCGGCCGAGCACCGGGTTCCGCTGGTGCCGCAGGGGGGGAACAGCTCGATGGTCGGGGGCGCGACGCCGCCTGCCGATGGATCGGCGCTGATCCTGTCGACGCGGCGGATGAACCGCATCCGGCGGATCGATGCGGGGGCGGGCATGGTGGTGGCGGAGGCAGGCGTGATCCTCGCCGATCTCCACGCCGCCGCCGAAGCGGAGGGTTTGCGCTTTCCCCTGACGCTGGGGGCCAAGGGCAATGCGACGGTCGGCGGCCTCGTCTCGACCAATGCGGGCGGGACCCAGGTGCTGCGCTTCGGGACGATGCGCGGGCTGACTTTGGGCGTCGAGGCGGTGCTGCCCGACGGGACGCTGTATGACGGGCTGTCGGCGCTGAAGAAGGACAATCGCGGTTACGATCTGGGCCAGCTGCTGATCGGCGCGGAGGGGACGCTGGGCATCGTCACCGCCGCCGCGCTGCGGTTGGCACCGGGGATCGCGCGCTCGGCGACCGCCTGGGTCGGGCTGGCCGATCCCGCCGCCGGGCTGACCCTGCTGCGCCGGTTGCAGGCGGCGACCGACATGATCGAGAGTTTCGAGATCCTGCCCGCCGAAAGCCTGTCCGCCGCCGTCGCGCATCTGCCGGGCGCGCGATCGCCGCTGGCGGGCACGCATCCCTGGCACGTCCTGATCGAGGCGGTGACGGGCGATGCGCGAACAGACCCCGCCGCGATGCTGGAGGCGCAGCTCGCCCGCGCGCTGGAGGACGGGGTGGTCGCCGATGCCGTCATCGCTTCATCGGAGGCGCAGTCGCGGGCCTTCTGGCTGCTCCGCCATTCGCTGTCGGATGCCGAGCGCGCGCTGGGACCGGCGGTGCAGCACGACATCGCGGTGCCGGTCGATGCCATGCCGCGCTTCATGGTCGAGGCGGCGGCGGCGTGCGACGCGCGCTTCCCCGGCACCCATGCCTCGGGCTTCGGGCATCTGGGCGACGGCAATATCCATTTCCATGTCCGCGCCGCCCCCGGCACCGATCGCGACCGTTTCTATGCCGAGGATGCCGCGACGATCACCCGCTTCGTCCATGATCTGGTGATGGCGGCGGGCGGCACGATTTCGGCCGAACACGGCATCGGCCAGATGAAGCGCGACGAACTCGCCCGCCTCTCGCCCGAGCGGGTCGCCGCCATCCGCGCCATCAAGACGGCGCTCGATCCGCACGGTCTGTTCAATCCCGGCAAGCTCGTCGCTTGCGCATGAGGCGCTAGACCCATAGACACGGGGCCACGACGCGCGGCCGGGGGGCTCGCGCGGGTAAGTTTTTGGAGAATATCATGGCGAGCGCGCCGTCCCTTCCGCTTTTCTACAACGGCCTGGAGCCGCTTTCGAGCGAGGCTCATGCGAACTACAAGGTTCGCCCGCAGGAAACCGCGCCCTTCCTGGTCGGTCAGCACGCCATCCCCGTGACCGTGGACGAATTCCCGCTGGTGCAGCGTTTCATGCCGATCGTCTTCTCGGTGGGCGACCAGCCGATCCCGCTGGCGCTGATGGGCCTGAACGAGGGCGTGAACGTCTTCGTCGATGACGAAGGCCGCCTGACCGAGACGAACTTCTACGTCCCCGCCTATATCCGTCGCTATCCGTACATGCTGGCGCGTCTGCGGCCGGAGTCGGAAGAGCTGTCGCTGTGCTTCGACCCGACCTCGCCGACGATCGGCGCGTTCGACGACGGCGATGCGCTGTTCGACGGCACCCAGCCGAGCGAGCTGACCAAGAACATCCTCCAGTTCAACGAATCGTTCGAACAGGCGGGCGCCCGCACCCAGAACTTCATGAAGGAACTGGGCGAAATGGGTCTGCTGATGGACGGCGAAGTCTCGATCCAGCCGGACGGCGCGGAGCAGCCCTTCGTCTATCGCGGCTTCCAGATGATCAACGAGGAAAAGCTGGTCGACCTGCGCGGTGACCAGCTGCGCAAGATGAGCCAGTCGGGCATGCTGCCGCTGCTCTATGCCCACCTCTTCTCGCTCTCGCTGATGCGCGACATCTTCGCCCGCCAGGCGCAGCTGGGCAAGATGCCGCAGCCGCAGCTTCAGCCGGTCGGCTGATCCGATGCGCGGGCCGGTCGTATCCGCCAGCCCGCGCTACAGCCAGGTCGCGATCGTCTTTCATTGGACGATCGCAGCCTTGGTTGTGGCGAACCTCGCCATCGGGCTGCTCCATGAGAGCCTGCTGCCCGGCACCATCCCCTTGCATATGGCGATCGGCCTGACCGTGCTGGCGCTGACCGCAGGCCGGATCGTCTGGCGTCTGGGCCATCGCCCGCCGCCGCTGCCCGCCGAAATCCCGGTCTGGGCGCGGGGGAGTGCCCATGCGCTCCACATGATCTTGTATGTCCTGATGATCGCCATGCCGATGACCGGCTGGGCGATGGGCTCCGGCCGCGCCGTGCCGCGCCCGGTCAGCTGGTTCGGCCTGTTCGACGTGCCGCCGCTGCCCATCGGCAAGGCCGCCGCCGGGTTCGGGCACGAGGCGCACGAGATTCTCGGCTGGGCGATGCTGGTGCTGGTCGCGATCCATGTCGCGGCGGCACTGCGCCACCATTTCCTGCTGCGCGACGACCTGCTGGCGCGGATGCGTTTTCGCACGCGTTGAGCTTTTTCGTGGGATTCCCGATGGAAGGGACCCGGCTGATGTTGTGAGCATCGAGCCGTGGATGCGTTACTGCTAGCGCCAATAGCCCGGATACAGGGAGAGCCGCCCGTCCGTTTTTGCGCTGCGGTCGACAAGGTCGCCATTGGGCTGTCCCGATTGGGATGGTGATTTGGGAACGAAATGCAGCCGCTTGTTGCGGATACAGGAGGTATCCTGTGCGCCTGCTTAGTCGTAACATGAATGCCTACCGTTTGCAGGAGCGCGAAATGACAGCCTCGAAGCAGTCGATTTTCAGGGTCGACAAATTCTCAGTGCCCGCTGGTTCACGCGACCCTTTCCTTGCCAAAATCAGGGAAACGCATGCTCTGCTTGATGGCGCGGAGGGATGCCTTCAGAACATCGTTCTCGAGCAGAAGGACGGAACGAGCCGATATAATGTCGTCACGATCGTGGAGTGGCGCGATGCCGAGGCGTATGAACGGGCGAAGCAAGCTGCTCAAGTGCGGCATGCAGCGGGTGGCTTCGATCCAAAGGCGATGTTTGCAACGCTCGACATCGAAGCCGACCTTGGGAACTACCAGCTTCTCTGACAACATAGCTATCCGGCGTTCATCCCTCCCGTGAACGACCGACTAGCGAGACTGCCGGGTCTTTCCCGTTGGGGATGGTTGATCGGGAAAGGCAGCATTTGGCCGTGCCCCCCGCGCAGCCTGATCGAGGAGGGGCGGATAGGTGGCGAACCCTCCCCCCTTAGTCGTCTAAGTCACAGATGACGATCGAGACTCAAGCCAATCTTTAAGCGCCAGCCAATGGTTCGCGCCCGCTTCAACGAGAATTGTCTGTCCGGGAAGGGCATGAGCTTCAATCAAGCTAGTCATATTAAGGTTTCGGCGGTAACTTAGGTCATTTACGACTTTGCTACCTATACCCTGTCCGCATGGTGTGCCGTTGTTTGGATCGAATGTCTCGCCGTAAGCCTTCCTGTACCAAGCGGCATAGTCAAAACTCGTGATCGGCACCACTGTCGAGGCGTAGCGAAGTTGTCGTTCTACGGCGCGTGCGCTTGACGCTTCTAAGAACGGATTTTCGTGTGACCGAAGAAGGTGAGCGCCAAGTGCGTCGGTTATCGTAAAGCCATCGCCAATCAGCGTATTGTAATCTTGATCGGGGCTAAAGTCCCACCCTGAGAATTGCGCTCCGGCATCTACCGCTAGCTTCACCGCATACAGGTTCTCAGAAGCATGCCCATCTACGGCTCGTTCATTCGCGTCTTTGGCCAGCGCGTTCCTATACCACTCAAATGCACTCTTTGTCGCAGAAGCGCCTTCGACTAAGACAAGCGTAGGCTTGTATGTATCGAACGCCGCCTTAATTTGACGATGTGTTTCGTCGTCTTGGTTTTGAGTATGCTCCACCCCCACGAAGGCGAGCGTAGCGCCGTTACGAAGATGATAAACATGCGTGAATGGCTTTGACCAACCTACAGGCGCGATACACATGTTGTGAGACACCGGCGCGGTTATCGGCGTTCTATTAGAAGCCGAGTGAGCCTGTACGGCGCCTAAACTTAGGGCTGTTAGGAGAGCAGGCAAAAGGTAGAGCGGTCGCAACAGCCATCCTTCCTCAATCATCGACAGGAGCGAGATTGGACTAGGAAATTATGGCATCATCGCGACAACCGGTATGCCGACTGCGGTCCTACACGTGTTTCAGGGGTTCGACTTTCCCGATAACGAACGCATGGAAAGACGGCCGCCCAAGCGAACGTTGCGAGGGGCGTCTGAGGTGCGCCATTTCCCAAAATCTGTTCCCGATTGCCCTTTCCCGAAATGGCGAGTCGGAGAGGGAAAAACGGGAAGGGTCGGCATGGCGAGCGGCATGTGCGAGGAAGTCAGCCCCTGAACCTGAACGTCCCCGCGCGGGCGATTGCAGGCCGTTTGTTGCACCGCATCGCCTGGCACCCTCACGTCCCGCAGGAAGGGCGCGCGTTGATCCCGCCACCACCCGTTACGAAAAAATGACGAATTGTGGGGGCAGGGGTTGAACCAAATAGGCCCCTTCCTATTTATACCAGTACGACATCGTGTCCCCCCTTTCGCGGTGTCGTGCGACACGCTTTCAGCGTGTCTCCTCCCTGAACCTTGGCCGCCTCGCGCTCTTCCCCCTTGCGCGAGGCGGTTTTTTATTCGGCGGCCATCGCCACGGGCTGGCCCAGCGCTTCGGCCGCGAGCGCGGCCAAGATGTGGCGCACCAGCGTCACCGTCGCGTCGAAGCCCGGCCCCGGTGCCTCCAACGCGGCATCGAGATAGAGCGAGCGGTCGAGCTCCAGCTGGATTGCGTGGATGCCGCGCCGGGGATCGCCATGCCGCTCGACGACATGCCCGCCAGCATAGGGGGCGTTGCGCGTGACCGCGATCCCGTGCCCGCGGGCCTCCGCTTCGATCCGGCGGACCAAGCGGGTCGCGGCCGTCGTGCCGTGCCGGTCGCCGATCACGATGCGGGGGACAAGGCCCACCGCGCCCAGCGGCGGCATGGAATGCAGGTCGAGCAGCACCGCTACCCCGAACCGCGCGCGCACCGCTGCCAGCCGCTCCGCCAGCGCTCTGTGATAGGGGCGGTGATCGCCTTCGATCCGGGCCATGATCTCGGCATCGCTGAACCGCCGTGCCCAGATATCGCCATGCCCCGCCACCCGGCGCGGGACCAGGCCCAGCCCGCTGCGCAGCTTTGCCGAGGCGCGGGGGGCCATCGTCGCGCCCGCATCGATCAGCGGATCGCGCTCACGCTCGTCGCGGTTCAGGTCGATCCAGGCGCGCGGGACGGTCTGGACCAGCATCGGCTCGTCCCCACGCGCCGCCATCGCGACCAGATCGATCAGCCGGTCCTCCAGCCCCATGACGGCGGCGACCGGCACCCGCAGCGCCGCGACCAGTTCGGGCGAATAGGCGCGGCCGCCATGCGGCACCGAGATCACCACCGGTCCCAGAGGCACCGGATCGCCAAATGTCTGAAAGGATGCGCCGGAGCTGGGGCTGGCCATTGGCGACGATCCTATGGTGCGCCTTCGGGACAGGCAATGGTCTGGAAATCTTAACCGCCCCGCCGCTAAGCTGGGCCTCGACATGAATCGGGATGACGCGATGTTTCATATCCTGCTGGCCGAAGACGACGAGGTCATGCGCGAATATCTGACGCGGGCGCTGACGCGGTCCGGCTACCGGGTGACGGCGGTCGATCGCGGTACGGCGGCGCTGCCTTTGTTGGAAAGCGAGCGGTTCGACCTGCTGCTGACCGACATCGTCATGCCCGAGATGGACGGCATCGAACTGGCCCAGCGCGCCGCCTCGCTGGTTCCCGACCTGCGCGTGATGTTCATCACCGGCTTCGCGGCGGTCACGCTGAAGGCGGGGCAGGCAGTCCCCAATGCCCGCGTCCTGTCCAAACCCTTCCATCTGCGCGACCTGGTGATGGAGGTGGATCGACTTTTTGCAACAGAATCGGCCGATGGCGCAATTTAGGGCTTGCCAGCCCCGCCGAAACTGCTAATTGCCCGGCCTCCGGCGGGCGTGTAGCTCAGTGGTAGAGCACTGTGTTGACATCGCAGGGGTCGCAAGTTCAATCCTTGCCACGCCCACCATCGAAAACCCCGCTAGGCCAATGGCTTAGCGGGGTTTTTGTTATTGGCGTTCATGAGCCCGGGCTCATCGATGTTTTGACATCCGCTTTCTCCACACAGCTGATGAGGGATGGGCCGGGTTTTCGCGTATAGAGGGATCATGACCGATCCGCTCGACCGCGACCTCGCCCGATTGGCGCAGAATATCCCGCCCGCTTCCCTGGACGACCTGGAGCGACGGGTCGCGATGGCGATCGATGCGGGGGCGTCGGATGCGGGCGGGATGTCGGCAAGGGGGCTTGTGCTGGCGGGCGGCGCGGCACTGATGCTCGGTGTGATCGGCGGGGGGGCGGCCGCCGGGCGGATCGAGGCGCGGGAGCCGCCGGTGGCGGTCGTCGCGCTGGATGCGGGATTGGCGCCCTCCACCTTGTTGCTCGGCCGGTGAGCGGGGTGATGCGCGGATCGGTGCGGCGGCATCTGCTGACGCTGGTGATCGCGTTCGTCGCGGCGCTGGCGGGGGTGGCGATCGGGTGTCGGTTGCTGATGCCCGCAGAGCCGCAGGCGAGCGACCTGCACATGCTGATCCACCGCGATATCAGGCTCGATCCAGAGCAGGCGGTCACGCTCGACCGGCTGGAGGCGCAGTTCGCGGTACGGCGCGCGGCGCTGGAGGCGCGGTTGCGTGGGGACAATGCCCGGCTGGCCGCCGCGATCGAGGCGGAGCATCGCGACGGACCACAGGTCAGCCAGGCGATCGACGCGGTGCATCACAGCATGGGCGACCTGCAAAAGGCGACGCTGGCGCATGTCTTTGCGATGCGCGGCGTCCTGCGCCCCGATCAGGCGGCGACCTTCGACCGGCTGGTGGCGGCCAAGCTGACCGATACGGCGCGGTAAGCCGAACGGATGGCGCACCGCGATCTGGCGGGGCTGGCGGACGGCGATCTGGTCGCGCTGGCCAAAGGTGGGCGGCCGGGCGCCTATGCCGCGATCGTTACGCGGCACAAGGCGGCGCTGTATCGGCTGATCCTGGCGCAGGTCCGCGACGCCGACGAGGCGCTGGATCTGGTGCAGGAAAGCTTCGTCGCGGCGCATGGCGCGCTGGGCCGATTCGACGAGACGCGGAGCCTGCGCGCCTGGCTCAGTGGCATCGCGCTCAACAAATGCCGCGATTGGGCGCGGCGGCGGCGGGTGCGGGCGATGCTGGCGCGGGTGCTGCCGGTCGAGGCGGCCGAGGCGGTGGCCGATGACCGGATCGGTGGCGAGGCGGCGGCGATCGAGCGCGATTCGCTGGCGCGCACGCTGGCCGCGCTCGATGCCTTGCCCGCATCGTTGCGCGAGCCGCTGATCCTGTGCGCGGTCGAGGGGCTGAGTCAGGCCGAGGCGGCCGAGGCGCTGGGCTTGAGCGCCAAGGCAGTCGAACTGCGCATCCGGCGCGCCCGCGCCGCGTTGCGCGAACGAACCGGGTGAGGGGAGGGGCGTCTCCGTGCGTATAGCAGGGCATGATCGACCCGATGACCGTCCTGCGCCGCCGTGATCTGCTTGTTGGCGGTGGCGGCCTGAGCCTGTTGGCCGCCATGCCCGGCTGGGCGGCGACGCATCACGCGTCGCCCCGGCCCGAACTGACCGGCCCCGACATCACCCTGACGATCGCGCGTCAGCATATGATGATTGACGGCAAGCCCTATCACGCGATCGGCATCAACGGATCAGCACCCGCGCCGCTGATCCGTCTGCGCGAGGGGGAGCGGGCGGGGATCACGGTGGTCAATGCCTTGGACGAGGAGACGTCGATCCACTGGCACGGGCTGCTGCTGCCCTTCCAGATGGACGGGGTGCCGGGGATCAGCTTTCCGGGCATTCCGGCGGGTGGTCGCTTCACCTATGAGTTCCCCGTCGTGCAGGCCGGGACCTATTGGTATCACAGCCATTCGGGGCTGCAGGAGCAGGAGGGGCTGTACGGCCCGATCGTGATCGATCCGGCGGGGGCCGATCCTATCGCCTCGGACCGCGAGCATGTGGTGCTGCTGTCGGATCACAGCCCGCTCCACCCCCATGCGATCTTTCGGCGGTTGAAGCTGCAGGGCGGCTATTTCAACTATCAGAAGCAGACGCTGGCCGGGTTGCTGGCGGGCAAGGACCAGCCCTTGCGCGAGCGGCTGGACTGGGGACGGATGCGGATGGACCCCAGCGACGTGTCCGACGTGACGGGGTCGACCTATCGCTATCTGGTCAATGGCCATGGTCCGGCGGACAATTGGACCGGGCTGTTCACGCCCGGTGAGCGGGTCCGGTTGCGGCTGGTCAATGCGGCGGCGATGACCAATTTCAACATCCGCATTCCCGGCCTGGCGCTGACCGTCGTGCAGGCGGACGGGCAGGACGTGCGGCCGGTGACGGTCGAGGAGCTCCAGATCGCGGTGGCCGAGACCTATGACCTGATCGTCACGCCGGTTGAGGACCGCGCCTATACGCTGGTCGCCGAAACCTGGGACCGGTCGGGCATGGCGCGCGGCACGCTGGCGCCCCGGATCGGCATGGCCGCGCCTGTGCCTGCGCTGCGGGCGCGGCCGCTCGCCACGATGAAGGATATGGGCATGGGGGGCATGGACCATGCTGCCATGGCAGGCGGCTGTTCGGCCGAACACGCCGCGATGGGGCATTGCCAGCCGGGCGCCGCGCCCCAGATGGATCACGGCCAGATGGATCATGGCGAGATGAGCCACGACATGCGCGATTTCGCCAACGCCCCCGGCCTGTCGCGCACGCCCGTTGTCCAGACGGTCGCACCGATGCCGGTCGACCGCACGGCTGAGCCGCCGCAGGGGCTGGCCGATGTCGGTCACCGCGTCCTGACCTATCGCGACCTGATGAGCGCCAGGGTCAATCCCGACACCCGTACCCCGTCCCGCGCGCTGACCATCCATCTGACCGGCAATATGGAACGCTATATGTGGGCGTTCGACGGGGTGAAGCTGAACGCCGTGACCGCGCCGATCCCGTTCCGGCTGGGCGAGCGGGTGCGCGTGACGTTGGTCAACGACACCATGATGGCGCATCCCATCCATCTGCACGGCCATTTCTTCGAGCTGGTGACGGGCCATGGCGACCATGCGCCGCGCAAGCACACGGTCAATGTCGCGCCGGGCGGCACCGTGACCTTCGACCTGACGGCGGATGCCGAGGGCGACTGGGCGTTCCACTGCCACCTGCTCTATCACATGCATGCAGGCATGATGCAGGTCGTCAGCGTCCGGCGGGATGCGGATAAGGGAGCGGCGGCATGATCCCGTTCGCGCTGCTGCTGGCCGAGCCCCAGCATCATCACGACATGGCGATGCCGGGCATGACCATGGCGCCGCCGAAACCGGCCGCTACCCCGCGCAAGCCCGCCAAGCGCCGAGTGGCCAGACCTGCGCTGCGAAAGGCCCGA
This sequence comes from Sphingomonas fuzhouensis, assembly GCF_034659795.1. Classification (NCBI taxonomy): domain Bacteria; kingdom Pseudomonadati; phylum Pseudomonadota; class Alphaproteobacteria; order Sphingomonadales; family Sphingomonadaceae; genus Sphingomonas; species Sphingomonas fuzhouensis. The sequence continues at coordinate 15,014 of NZ_JAXSQY010000005.1, read as the reverse complement.
CTGGTCCCCCCGGCCTGTTCGCCCGAACATGCCGCCATGGGGCATTGCCGCCCCGCCAAGGGCAAGGCGCAGGCACAGGATGCGATGCCCGGCATGGCCCCGATGACGGCCGACATGCCCGCGCCCGGCTGTTCACCCGAGCATGAAGCGATGGGGCATTGCCAGGCCATGCCCCAGACCGACCCAATGCCGCAGGGCATGACGATGGACCATGGGGCGATGCACCATGGCGCGATGCCGCAGCAGGCCGTGGGCAACGCTCCGCCGCCCCCGCCGCCGACCGACCGCGCCGCCGACCGCTTCTACGACCCCGCATTGATGGCCCGCGCCGACAAGCAGATGCGGATGGAGCATGGCGGCATGCGCTTCTCGCAGGTCCTGTTCAATCTGGCCGAGGTTCAGCTCCGCGACGGCCGCGACAGCTATCGCTGGGACGGGGAGGGCTGGTTCGGCGGGGATATCCACCGGCTGGTCGTCAAGACCGAGGGGGAGGGGGCCTTTCGCGACCGGATCGGCGCGGCCGAGGTGCAGGCGCTCTATGCGCGCGCGATCGATCCCTATTGGAACCTCCAGGCGGGTGTGCGGCAGGATATCGGCGCGGGCCCGCGGCGGACCTATGCCGTCGTCGGGATCGAGGGGCTGGCCCCCTATTGGTTCGATGTCGAGGGGGCGCTGTTCCTGTCGGACAAGGGCGAAGTCCTGGCCCGCGCCGAAGCCTGGGTCGACCAGCGGATCACCCAGCGGGCGATCCTGCAACCCCGGATGGAGGTGAACCTCGCCGCACAGGACGTGCCCGAGCAGCGGATCGCGGCGGGCGTCTCCAGCATCGAGCTGGGCCTGCGCCTGCGCTATGAGATCGCGCGCGAATTCGCACCCTATGTCGGGGTCAACTGGGAACGGCGATACGGCCCGGCGCGGGGCGGCGGTGCGGCGCTGGCCTTGGGCATCCGCACCTGGTTCTGATTACGACGCGGCATCCGGCCATTCGGCATCGATGACCAGCAGCAGCCGGTCCTCGCCACTGCCCGCGATCGGCGGCGAGCGGTGGATGATCGCGCGGTCGCCCGCCCGCTCGCGACCCTTGAACAGGCCGACATCCCCGGCCGCCAGGGCGTGCGGTTCGGCACCGGCGGGCGCGCCATGCGGCAGCCATTGGGTCGCCTGGCCGCAATAGGTGGTGATGAGGCGCAGCGCGACATAATCGGCGTGGAATTTCCAGCAGCCATTGCCCGTGATCCGCTCGATCCGCACCTCGACCCGCTCCTCGCCCGTCCAGGTGGCATAGAGCGCCGCGAGATGCGCAGCATCGGCCGCCAGCGTTTCGTGCCAGGGCTGGGGAGATAGCGGCGACAGGGCGTCGTGCACGCGCTGGGCAACCGACGGCGTGTTGGCGGCGAAGCGGATCGCCGGGAAATGGGTGAGGTCCGGGGCGGACAGTGGCGACGCGCGCTGCCAGACGGCCAGCGTTACCGCCGGTTCGTCGATCGTGGCCAGAATGGCGGGATCGGTATCGATGCGGACATGATCGGGCATGGCGGCCATCGTCGGGGCAGAGGCCGGGCAAGCGGTCCGGGTATCGGTGCTGGGGATCATGGGCATCATCTTCGATTGCGAGTGTTATGGTGTAACATTACCATAACGATGCCGACCGGGAAAGCGTGTCGATCCCAAAGCAAAAGGGCGGCACCTTTCGGCACCGCCCCTTGCTGGTCTCGTCGAAGCGAGTCGGATCAGCCTGCGTCTTCGTCGGGGAAGGCGTTGGTCGGCTTCGACCCCCAAAGTGCGTAGAACAGGATGTAGAGTTCACACACGGCGGTCAGCAGGAAGGACTGCTGCAGGCCGTAATGGTCGGCCAGCCAGCCATGCACCGCGACCAGGGCGCCGCCCGCGATCGCCATGATGAGCAGCCCCGAGCCTTCCTCGGTCAGCGGGCCGAGGCCGCGAATGCCGAGCGTGAAGATGGTCGGGAACATGATCGAGTGGAACAGGCCGACCAGGATCAGCGACCACATCGCCATATGACCGGTGGTGAACACGGTCGCCAGCATGACGATGAACGCGCCGATCGAGAAGATCGCCAGCACGGTCCCGGCGGGCACCTTCTGCATGATCGCCGAGCCGACGAAGCGGCCGACCATCATCCCGCCCCAGAGCAGGGTCAGGTAGCGGCCTGCGGCCTCGGTGGTCATGTTGCCGATGTCGGGGCGGCTGACGAAGTTCACGAACAGGTTGCCGACGCCGATCTCGGCGATCAGGTAGATGAAGATCGCGCCGATGCCGAACACCAGGTTGCGATGCTTCCACAGCGAATGATTCTTGCGATCCTCCTTGGCGACGCGGCTGGTGGCCGAGCCCATGGCGGGCAGCGGGAAGCGCGCGATGACGATGGCGAGCACGACCAGCACCACGGCGACGAGGCCATAGGGCAGGACCACCGCATGGGCGTCGGCCAGACGCTCGGCCTGGGTCAGCGCCTCACCGGCCTGCGCCGTGCCGCCCTTCGAACGGCCGAGGATCAGATAGGCGCCGAACAGCGGGGCCAGCATCGTGCCCATCGAGTTCATCGCCTGGACGAGGTTCAGACGCGACGATGCCGTATCCGCCGGGCCGAGCACCGCGACGTACGGGTTGGCCGCGACCTGGAGCAGGGTGATGCCGCTGGCGATGACGAACAGCATCAACAGGGTGACGCCGTAGGAGGGCAGCGACGCCGCCAGCATCATGCCGACCGCGCCCGCCGCCATGATGAGCAGGCCGGTCACCAGCGATTTCTGGTATCCGATCCGCTCGATCAGCTTGGCCGAGGGGATGGAGGCGAAGAAATAGGCGATGAACCACACGCTCTCGATCAACGAGGCCTGGAAATAGCTGAGTTCGAACACGCTGCGCAGATGGGGCAGCAGCGTCCCGTTGATGACGGTGATGAAGCCCCACATGAAGAACAGGCTGGCCAGCAGGGTCAGCGCCGAACCGTAATTGCTCGTCCCTCCCCCCACAGCTTGTGCGCCGGTGGCGCGGGACGTGACGGGTGCGGCCATTGCAATCCTCTCCTTCGCGCCGGCGAACATCATCAAAAGATGTTCGTTGACCGGCTTGCTCCTGATATTTTGTCTGACTATAGTGACGCAAAAGGCGCGTCAATGGCGTCTGGCGACGAAAGGGTGAGGCATGTCGATGGCGTCAATCAAGAGCTTTCTTACTTTGGTAGCGGTAACCTCCGCAATGACTTCCACGGCCGCTCTGGCGAGCGAGGCAAAGCGCGCGCCCGCAGGCTATTCGGTGGAGGGTGCGGCGATCGAATCGGTGACCCTGACCAACAAGGCCGGACTGTCGGCGCGCGTGCTGACCTATGGTGCGACTCTGCAATCGCTGATGGCGCCCGACCGCGACGGCAAGTTCGCCGACGTGCTGCTCGGCTATGACAAGGCCGAGGATTATGTGAACCATCCGAACTTCTTCGGGGTGACCGTCGGCCGCTTCGCCAACCGCATCGCGGGCGGCCGCTTCACGCTCGACGGGCGTCCCTATCAGCTGGCGCTCAACGACAAGACCAATTCGCTGCACGGCGGGACCAAGGGTTTCGACAAGCATATGTGGCGGATCGTGTCGATGAAGGACGGCCCCACCGCCAGCGTGACGATGGCGCTGACCAGCCCCGATGGCGACCAGGGCTATCCCGGCAAGGTCGATGCGACCGTCACCTATTCGCTGGACGAGGCGGGCGCACTGACCATCGCGTTCGAGGCGAAGACCGACAAGCCGACCATCGTCAACATGACGAACCACGGCATCTGGAACCTGAACGGTGAGGGCTCGCCGCTGGGCGCGACCTTCCACAAGCTGACCATCCCGGCCGCGGCCTTCACGCCGGTCGACGCCAAGCTGATCCCGACCGGCGAGCTGAAGCCGGTCGCGGGCACCGTCTTCGACTTCCGCCGACCCCGTGTCGTGGCTGAAGGTATCCGTGACGGCAACGACCAGCAGATCCGCTATGGCCAAGGCTATGACCATAATTTCGCGCTGGACAAGGGCCTGACCGCGACGCCGCAGCTCGCCGCGCGTCTGGAGGACCCCGCCTCGGGCCGCGTGATGGAAGTGCTGTCGACCGAGCCGGGCGTGCAATTCTACACGGGCAATTTCCTCGACGGCACCTATGTCGGCAAGAAGGGCCATCTGTACCGGATGGGCGACGGCATCGCATTGGAGCCTCAGAAATTCCCCGACTCGCCCAACAAGCCGTCCTTCGTCTCCCCCCGCGTCGATCCGGGTAAGCCCTATCGGCACACCATGATCTATCGTTTCTCCATCGCCCGCTGACCGAAAGCCTGACATGACCGACACGCCCACCCCGAAGCTGCGCAGCCGCGCCTGGTTCGACAATCCCGACAATATCGACATGACCGCGCTCTATCTGGAGCGCTATCTGAACTTCGGCCTGTCGCTGGAGGAGCTTCAGTCGGGCAAGCCGATCATCGGCATCGCACAGAGCGGCTCCGATCTCTCGCCCTGCAACCGCCACCATCTGGTGCTGGCCGAGCGGGTGCGTGAAGGCGTGCGCGAAATGGGCGGCATCGTCCTGGAATTCCCGGTTCACCCGATCCAGGAAACCGGCAAGCGCCCGACCGCCGGTCTCGACCGCAACCTGTCCTATCTAGGCCTGGTCGAGGTGCTGTACGGCTATCCGCTCGACGGCGTCGTGCTGACCATCGGTTGCGACAAGACGACCCCGGCGATGCTGATGGCGGCCGCGACGGTCAACATCCCGGCGATCGCGCTGTCGGTCGGACCGATGCTCAACGGCTGGCACAAGGGCGAGCGGACCGGCTCGGGCACCATCGTCTGGAAGGCGCGCCAGATGCTGGCGGCGGGCGAGATCGACGATGCGGAGTTCATCCGCCTGGTCGCGTCGTCGGCCCCCTCGACCGGCTATTGCAACACCATGGGCACGGCGACCACGATGAACTCGCTGGCCGAGGCGCTCGGCATGTCGCTGCCCGGCTCGGCCGCGATCCCCGCGCCCTATCGCGATCGCCAGGAAGTCGCCTATCTGACCGGCAAGCGCATCGTCGAGATGGTGAACGAGGATTTGAAGCCCTCCGACATCCTGACCAAGGACGCGTTCCACAACGCGATCAAGGTCAACTCGGCGATCGGCGGCTCGACCAACGCGCCGATCCACCTGGCCGCCATCGCGCGCCATATCGGCGTCGACCTGCCCGTGCAGGACTGGGAGAGCGAAGGGCACAAGATTCCGCTGCTCGTGAACCTCCAGCCCGCCGGCGAATATCTGGGCGAGGATTATTACCGTGCGGGCGGCGTGCCCGCCGTGGTCAACCAGCTGATCGAGCAGGGGCTGATCCACGAGGACGCGATGACCGTCAACGGCAAGACCATGGGCGAAAACTGCCGCGGGCGGGCGATCGAGGACGAAAAGGTCATCCGTCCCTTCGCCCAGCCGCTGGTCGAGGAAGCGGGCTTCATCGTGCTGTCGGGCAATCTGTTCGACGCCGCGATCATGAAGACCAGCGTGATCTCGCCCGAGTTCCGCGAGCGTTACCTGTCCAACCCGGACGATCCCGACGCTTTTGAAGGTCCGGCGGTCGTGTTCGACGGGCCGGAGGATTATCACCACCGGATCGACGATCCCGCGACCGGCATCACGCCGCAGACGCTGTTGTTCATGCGCGGCGCGGGGCCGATCGGCTATCCGGGCGCGGCGGAAGTCGTCAACATGCGTCCGCCCGCCTATCTCATCACCGAGGGCGTGCACTCGCTGCCCTGCATCGGTGACGGCCGCCAGTCGGGCACGTCGGGTTCGCCCTCGATCCTCAACGCCAGCCCCGAAGCGGCGGCGATGGGCGGCCTGGCTCTGATCCAGACGGGCGACCGGGTCCGCATCGACCTGAACACCGGCAGCGCCAACATCCTCATCTCCGAGGAAGAGCTGGCCGAGCGTCGCAAGACGCTGGCGGCGGCGGGCGGGTACAAATACCCGGCGTCGCAGACCCCGTGGCAGGAAATCCAGCGCTCGGTGGTCGGCCAGATGTCGACCGGCGCGATCCTGGAGGGCGCGGAAAAGTATCAGCGCATCGCCCAGACACAGGGGCTGCCGCGCGACAACCACTGATGACGGCGACCGGCCGGGCGGATTTCCCCGTCCGGCCGGTCGGTCCGCGCCTCGACAGGTTGTCGAGAATGTCCGCAACGCTCCGCGATCAGGGTGGCCGCCGCCCAGGTGCACGCGGGAAGCCCGTCGGATTTGCAGGCCCGGTCCTTCCCAGGCGATCCAGAACGAGGCGCCCCATTCAGGCCCTCTTGACCTGAACCGGGCAGCAATCGATACCGCTAACAAATCTGCGGAGAGGAAATATGGCCAGCAATCTTACCGACCTGATGGGCGCCTTGCCGGACGATTGGCGCGACGGACGCTTCGTCGGTCGGATCGATCGGGGGCAGGGGCCTTGCCCGATCCTGGTCGAGAACGGCCAAGTCTATGACATGAGCCGCGTGGCGCCCACCGTCTCGGCGCTGCTGGCAAGCGGCACGGTCGAGGCATCGCAGGGGGAGGCGCTGGGCGAATTGGCCGATCTGAACCTGTCGCCCGAGCAGGGCGCGGCCAACCGGCTGTTGTCGCCGATCGATCTGCAATGCGTGAAGGCGGCGGGCGTGACCTTTGCCGTATCCGCACTGGAGCGGGTGATCGAGGAGCGCGCGCGCGGCGATCATGCCAAGGCGGCGGGGCTTCGCGGCACGCTGGAAGCGGCACTGGGCGGCAATATCCGATCGGTCGTCCCCGGCTCGCCCGAAGCCGCGCAGCTGAAGGACGCGTTGATCGCCGAAGGGCTGTGGTCGCAATATCTGGAGGTCGCGATCGGCCCGGATGCGGAAATCTTCACCAAGTCGCCGGTCCTGTCGACGGTCGGCTGGGGGATGCCGGTCGGCGTCCGCTCCGACTCGACCTGGAACAACCCGGAGCCGGAAGTGGTGGTGGTCGCCGATGCCCATGGGCGTGCGGTCGGCGCGACTTTGGGCAACGACGTGAACCTGCGCGACTTCGAGGGGCGCTCGGCATTGCTGCTCGGCAAGGCCAAGGACAATAACGCGTCCTGCTCGCTCGGCCCGCTCGTCCGCTTGTTCGACACCGGCTTCACCATGGACGATGTCCGGTCGAGCGAGGTCAAGCTGACCATCACCGGCACCGATGGCTATGTGCTGGAGGGCGCCAGCTCGATGGACCAGATCAGCCGCGATCCCGAAGACCTGCTCGGCCAGGCGCTGAGCGAGCATCATTACCCGGACGGCCTGGTCCTGTTCCTGGGCACGCTGTTCGCGCCGACCCAGGACCGTGACGAGCCGGGCCGCGGCTTTACTCACAAGGTCGGCGACACGGTCGTCATCACCAATCCGCGCCTGGGCACGCTGGTCAATCCGGTAATGACCTCGGCCGATGCCCCCGCCTGGACCTTCGGTCTGGGTGACCTGATGCGCAACCTGGCCAAGCGCGGCCTGTTGTGACGGAGACGATTTCGATGTTGCAGAAGACCAGCGCGGCGGACCTGACCGCCCGCTACCCCAGCCTGATCGACAAGCGCGTCATCGTCACCGGCGGCGGCTCGGGCATCGGCGAGGGGCTGGTCGAGGCGTTCGTGGCGCAGGGCGCGCGCGTCGCGTTCGTCGACATCGCCGAAGAGGCGAGCCAGGCGCTGGTCGACCGGCTGACCCCCGATGCACGGCACGCGCCGATCCACCGCCGCTGCGACCTGACCAACCTCGACAGCCTGAAGGCGATCTTCGCCGATCTGGAAGCGGCGCTCGGCGGCGTCGACATCCTCGTCAACAATGCGGGCAATGACGATCGCCACAGCATCGAGGACGTGACCCCGGCCTATTGGGACGAGCGGCTGAACGTCAATCTGCGCCACCAGTTCTTTGCCGCGCAAGCGGTGATCCCCGCGATGAAGCGGGCAGGCGGCGGTGCGATCCTGAACTTCGGGTCGATCAGCTGGCATCTGGGTCTCAACGACCTGGTCCTCTACCAGACCTGCAAGGCCGCGATCGAGGGGCTGACCCGCAGCCTGGCACGCGATCTGGGCCGCGAAAATATCCGCGTGAACACCATCGTCCCCGGCAACGTCCAGACGCCGCGCCAGGAAAAATGGTACACCCCCGAAGGCGAGGCGGAGATCGTCGCGGCCCAGTGCCTCGACGGGCGCATCCAGCCTGCGGACGTGGCGGCGCTGGTGCTGTTCCTGGCGTCCGACGATGCGAAGATGTGCACCGGCCACGACTATTTCATCGACGCCGGTTGGCGCTGACAAACCGGGCGAGAGCATAGGAGAGAGTGATGCAGCAGGCCGAACATTGCCTGACCGTGGGTGCGACGCTGGGCGAAGGCCCGATCTGGGTCGATGACGCGCTGTGGTTCGTCGACATCAAGCAGCAGCGCATCTATCGCCACGATCCGGTTGCGGGCACGCTCGATCACTGGGCCTCGCCCGAAATGGTCGGCTGGGTCGTGCCTGCGCAGCGCGGCGGCTTCGTCGCGGGGTTGAAGTCCGGCCCGCATCACTTCGATCCCGCGACGGGCGGGTTCGAGCGGCTGGCCGAGGTGGATGCGCATCTGCCCGCCAACCGGCTGAACGATGCCTGTGTCGATGGGCAGGGGCGTATCTGGTTCGGCACGATGGACAATGACGAGACGTCGCTGTCGGGCCGCCTGTTCCAATGGGCCGCCGGGCTGGTCACGCCGACCAGCGCGGACGCGGTGTGCATCACCAACGGCCCCGCCATCGCGCCCGACGATTCGACGCTCTATCATGTCGATACGCTGGGCAAGGTGATCCTGGCGCATCCGATCCTGGGCGACGGCACGCTCGGCCCCGCGACCGAATTCGCGCGCTTCGGCGATGCGGACGGTCATCCCGACGGCGCGATCTGTGATTCAGAGGGCGGCGTGTGGGTTGGCTTCTTCGGCGGATCGGCTGCGCGGCGCTATGGCCCGGACGGCGTGATGACCGACGAGGTGCGCTTCCCCGTCTCCAACATCACCAAGATCGCGCTGGGCGGCCCCGATGGTCGCACCGCCTATGCCACCACCGCGCGGCAGGGGCTGTCGGAGGAGCAACTGGCCGAGCAGGTCCAGGCGGGCGACATCTTCACCTTCCGGGTCGCGGTTCCCGCCAAGCCGGTCCACCGCGCGGCGTTTTAAGGCGGTCCTTCAATTCCTCCCCTTGCAGGGGAGGTGGCAGGCCGCAGGTCTGACGGAGGGGGGGCCCGGCCTGAGAGGTTGGACTGCAACAACAACAACCGGGGACACCCCTCCACCATGCTTCGCATGGTCCCCCTCCCCTTGCAGGGGAGGAATGAGAAGAATGGCGATCCGCCCCATGAACCCCTTTCCCGAACCCGGCGTCTCGGGTGGCCCGCTCCCTTGCCGGGGGCGGGCCTTCTATCCCTCCATCGCGCTGCGGGTATCCTCCAGCGCCAGATCGACGAGCAGCCGCATGGCCTCCCCCGCCGCCTCGACATCGCCCGCCGCGATCGCGTCATAGACCTTCACATGGTCGGGCACCGGATTGCGGGGCAGCGCGCGCGACCGCTGCTTGAACTGGGTGGTCCAGGCGACCGCCGCGCCGATGCTGGCGGTCAGCACGACCAGCGCGTCGTTGCGCGTCGCGGCCAACACCGCATTGTGGAAATCCCGGTCGGCGGTCCGCCCCGCCTCGGTCGCCAGCGTATGACGGCGCATCGCGGCCAGCGCGTCGCGCATCTCCTTCAGATCGGCCTTGTCGCGCCGCTCGGCCGCCAGTCGCGCGGCGGCGGGTTCGACGATCGCGCGCAACTCGAACAGGCTGCGCACGAACTGGATGTCCGGCTCACCCGAAAAGGCCCAGGCGAGGACATCGGGGTCCAGCAGGTTCCAGCGATGGCGCGGCAGGACGCGGGTGCCCGTCTTGGGACGGCTTTCGACCAGCCCCTTGGCGCTCAGCACCTGCACCGCTTCACGATAGGCGCTGCGCGACACGTCGAGCGCCTCGGAAAAGGCGACCTCGCCCGACAGCGTGTCGCCGGGGCGGTACTCGCCCGAGACGATCGCCGCGCCCAGCTTGTGCGCGATCGCGCCGTGCAGGCGGCGGCCGGTGCCGCGCTTGACCTTGGGGGCGGCCTCTTCAGACCCTATATCCGTCGCGGCGCCGGGCGGCGCATCCCCGTTCGTCGTGCTGTCACTCATCGCGTGTACCTCTCCGCCCCCATCTTTGCGCACAACCTTTAACATTGCCATCGCTCCGTCAAACTAATATGTCGGAGTAATATAAAGGAGCTTCCCCTATGACCGATTTCCGTTCGATCGACGCCGCCACCGGCCAGCCGGTGGGCGACGCTTTCGCGGTCCACGGACCGGCCGATGTCGACGCGGCCTGTGCGGCTGCGGAGGAGGCGTTCGACGTCTATCGCGCCACTGCCCGTGAAGAGCGCGCCGCGTTCCTCGACAAGATCGGGGCCGAAATCATGGCCATCGGCGACGAGCTGATCCAGGCCGCGATGCGCGAGAGCGGCCTGCCGCGCGCACGCCTGGAGGGCGAGCGTGGCCGCACCGTCGGCCAGCTGGGCCTGTTCGCCAAGGTGCTGCGCGCCGGGGCCTATCTTCAGGTCCGCATCGACCCCGCCATGCCCGACCGTCAGCCGCTGCCGCGCCCCGATCTGCGCCTGCGCATGGTGCCGCTTGGCCCTGTCGCGGTGTTCGGCGCGTCGAACTTCCCGCTCGCCTTCTCGACTGCCGGTGGCGACACCGCGTCGGCGCTGGCGGCCGGTTGCCCGGTCGTGGTGAAGGGCCATCCCGCTCATCCGCAGACCGGCGCGCTGGTCGCCGCCGCCATTGAGCGCGCCGTTGAAGCGTGCGGCCTGCCCAAGGGCGTGTTCAGCCACCTGACCGGCCCGAGCAACGAACTGGGCGCCGCGCTGGTTCGCGATCCGCGCATCGCGGCGGTCGGCTTCACCGGTTCGCGCGCCGGTGGCTTGGCGCTGGTCAAGATCGCCCAAGAACGTGCCATCCCGATCCCCGTCTATGCCGAAATGTCGAGCATCAACCCGGTCGTCCTGATGCCCGAGGCGCTGAAGGCACGCGGCGCTGCGCTGGGTACCGCGTTCGTCGGCTCGCTGACCATGGGGGCGGGCCAGTTCTGCACCAATCCGGGCCTGTTGCTCGCGATCGAGGGCGAAGGACTGGACGCGTTCGTCGAGGCGGCCCGCACCGCGCTGCCCGAGGCGGCGGCGCAGACCATGCTGACGCCGGGCATCCATGCCGCCTACACGAAGGGCACCGAGTCGCTCGCAAGCCACGATAAGGTCGAGACGGTGGCGCAGGGCAAGGTGGGTGAGGGCATCACCGCCGGTCGCGCCGTCTTCTTCCAGACCACGGCCGAGGCGTTCCTCGCCGACGAGACGCTGGGCCATGAGGTGTTCGGTGCGTCCTCAATCCTGGTCCGCTGCCGCGACGAGGCCGAGCTGACCGCCGTGCTCAAGGCCGCCGAGGGTCAGCTGACCGCGACGATCCAGATGGACGAAGGCGATACCGACATGGCCGCACGGCTGGTGCCGGTGCTCGAGCGCAAGGCGGGCCGTATCCTCGCCAATGGCTGGCCGACCGGCGTGGAAGTCGCCCATGCGATGGTCCATGGCGGGCCGTTCCCGTCGACCTCGGACGCGCGCACGACCTCGGTCGGCAGTCTGGCGATCGACCGCTATCTGCGGCCGGTGTCCTACCAGAACCTGTCGGCCGCGCTGCTGCCGCAGGATTTGAAGGACGAAGCCGCGGGCACGCTGCCCCGCCTGGTCGATGGCCAGCCGGGTTAAGGCATGACGGGGCGCGGGCTGGTTCGGCCCGCGCCCCCTTTTTTGTTGAAAAGACTTTAGGGGAGGATTTCATGGCTGATCGTTTGTTGCAGCACCGTGCGCCCTCGGGTGAGCGCTCGGTCATTCTGGCGCGGGGCGACAAGGCGGCATTCGTGCCGGGCGTCGAGAGCGTCATTGCACTCGCGCAGCGCGCGATCGCCGAGGGCAAGACGCTGCTCGATACTGCGCTGGCCTGTGGCGAAGGCACGGCGGTCTACCTCGAGGCCGAACTGGCGGCGGGGCATCTGATCGCGCCGATCGATCATGAAGACCCCGCGCATTGCGTCATGACCGGCACCGGCCTGACCCATCTCGGCTCGGCCGAGGGCCGCGACAAGATGCACCGCGAGGCCGCGGCCGTCGCGCAGCAAACCGACTCGATGCGCATGTTCCTGGAAGGCGTCGAGGGCGGCAAGCCCGGTGAAGGCCAGGTCGGCCAGCAGCCGGAATGGTTCTACAAGGGTGACGGCACGCAGCTGGTCGGCCCCGGCGACGCGCTCGAAATGCCCGCCTTCGCGCAGGATGGCGGCGAGGAGCCCGAACTGGCGGGCATCTACCTGATCGGCCCCGACGGCACCCCGCATCGCCTGGGCCTGTGCCTCGCCAACGAGTTTTCGGACCA
>NZ_JAXSQY010000004.1:217404-339516 GCF_034659795.1 Sphingomonas fuzhouensis | reverse complement strand
CCGGACGGATTCAAGCCTAAGAAGGAGGCTTGGGGCTATCCCCTGAGCATAGGCTTATGTCCGTGTCCGAGATCATCACCGACGGCGGTCGGCGTCGTCACTGGGGTTCCACCGAGAAGCTGAGGATCGTTGAGGAAACGCTCGATGGTCGCGAGAGCATATCGGTGGTGGCGCGCCGCAATGGCGTGGCCCCGAACCTGCTGTACCGCTGGCGGCGGCTGATGCTGGAAGGCGGAAGCGTCGCGATCGTCGGCGACGATGACGTAACCAGCAACCGTCAGGTCCGTGAGATGGAAGCCCGCATCCGCGAACTGGAGCGCCAGCTCGGCCGCAAGACGCTGGAGGTCGAGATACTGAAGGAGGCGCTGGAGCGCTCGCGCCCAAAAAAAGCGAGCTTGCTCATGCACTCGCCGCTGCCGGAGACTATCCGGTGAGCCTGGTCGCCAGCACGCTCGGCGTCGGACGCTCGACGGTGTACGACCGCCTGACCGGCAGCACCAAGACGCGCGGGCCATACACGAAGGCCGACGACGCGGACCTGTTGCCCCGCATTCGCCAGATCGCCGCGCAGCGGCCAACATACGGCTACCGCCGCATCGCGGCGGTCCTCAATCGACAGCAGCGCGCCGAAGGACTGGTGCCGGTCAACCACAAACGCGTCTACCGCATCATGGCAGCCAACCGCCTGCTGCTGGCGCGGCGCTATACCGAGCGAACCGATTACGGTCATGACGGCGTCGTGGTGGCGATCCGCTCGAACCTGCGCTGGTGCTCGGACGGGTTCGAGTTCACCTGCTGGAACGGCGAGGTCGTGCGCGGCGCCTTTATCATCGACGCCCACGACCGCGAGATCATCGCCTGGCACGCCGTCACCAATGCCGGCATCAGCGGTTCGGACGTGCGCGACATCATGCTGGAAGCCGTGGAGGCCCGCTTCGGCGGTATGCGCACGGTCGCGCCGGTTGAGATGCTGTCCGATAACGGCTCGGCCTATACCGCCCGCGAAACGCGGACCTTTGCCCGGCAACTCGGGCTCAAACCCTGCTTCACCCCTGTCCGCAGCCCGCAATCCAACGGCATCTCCGAAGCCTTCGTGCATACCCTCAAACGCGATTACGTCCGCGTCTCGTCGCTACCCGATGCACTCACCGCGTTGACATCGCTTGCCGGATGGATCGAAGACTACAACGACAACCACCCTCATTCAGGGCTCAAAATGCGTTCCCCGCGCGAGCATCGCGCAATGGTTTCTGCAACCGCTTGAATCCGTCCGGCCAAACGGGGGCCAGATCAGCTGGTAAAGCGGCCATATGCTCATCCATGGTTCCACGGATTTTGCGGACGACTTGGCCCGGGTGCGTCAACGGCTCTTTCATCAGCGTGGCGTCAGTAACCTCTTCCGCCATACCGCGAGCGAACAGGTCCGCATCCGCACCCCAGGCTTGCAATGCGGCCTTTTGGCTAGGCGCTGCGACATAGGCGTCGTGGAACCCTATCGGTGTGCGGAATACCTTCATCTTGCGCGCCATAGCGCAACAACGCGCCGCAATCGCTGGGGATCAAAAACCAGGCCATCGGAGACAATATGAATGGTTCCCCTTTCTGAGGGTGGCCGGTAGCCCCCCGACGAAAGGTTTAAGGCACACCGAATCGCCAATCTCATTAAGTTTAGATGCAATACACGGTGTCCCAATCGACGCAGGTTCGACGCCAAAAATGGGACCGAATTTGATGTGGGTCATGTGGGGGCCACGAATTACGACGCTGGCTAAAACCTGAGCTTTTCTGCGGCCTACATCGAAAGATATGAGTCCTGTAAGCCCCCAAAAAACATTGAAAAAGCAATTTCTTGAGCAACGGCCTCGTGCCGATTGCAGCCCGATGGTGTCGCCCGAGACCTTTCCCGATCATGGGTTAAATCACTACAATTGCAAAGAAAGTGGTAAGGTAAACTATCGCCGCGACCGGCATCATCGCGTAATGCCGAGCGTGCCAGATCCAGCATCGGGCCAGCTGGATCGATGCCGGTGACGCCCCAGCCACCTTGTCCACCGCCAAATAGTTCTCGTCCGACGCGGGCAGCCGCAACGCCTGCTCCCGGACATGTCCCTCGATGTACACCATGCACGCAGATTGCATCGCTCTGGCCCGGCGTGGATTCCAGAACCGCGCTTTCAGACGGTCTTTATTCCGGTTGGGAAGCGCCGCGTGGCTGCGCTCGCCTGATACGCATGGTTGATAGGTCCGGAGGACTCGGATCAAAAGGGCGGGTGGCCCGGTGTTTGAAGCGGTGGAACCAAGCACGCGGTGTCTGCGGACTGGGTGACAAGGTCGTCCTCAAGCGTCGCTTCCGTTCGCTGACAGGGCTGACCCGGGTGGCGGCTCAGCGACATCGCAGATACTGGGTTTGGTTGGGACCGTGGGGCGGAAAAGACCGACGAGCTAGGCGCAAAGGTTTTAAGAACCAGTGTTTGCGAGCTATCCCGTTCACCTTCGCCAAGTGTCATTCGCTCGGACGTGTGGATGATCTGGGTCCCATATTTCACGCCGTACAATGGCGGATCGACATGGATCGCGATCGCCAAGCTGTCATGTTCGTCGATATGGTGACGTGATGGTTTGCGGCCACGGTTCGTCACGGTCATCGACTGGCGGGCCTCGTATCGCTTGTCGGATTTACCGGTGTCGCGCACGCTGGTCAGTTGCGCGTCCAGCGCATAGGCGACGCGCGTGGTCACGCGGCCCCGGCTCGTCCGGATATAGCCTTCGACATATCCCGAGCGTTCGGCGGTCGTCAGCAACGTTCCGGTGAGGTCCGCCCGGCGGCCGGGCTGTATCTGGCGCGTCGTGACGGACGCGGGCGCAAGGCGGTTGGCGATGACCGCGCCCGGCACCACGGCCCGCGTCGGATCGACCTCGCCGATCAGCGTTGCCGACACCCGGAAGGAATTGCCGACGCCCGGCATGGTCAGCGTGATCCGATGCGGTTTGCCGTCGTTGAGCAGCCCCGCGAACGGCGTCAGGTCGAGCCGCGCCGATGGCAGATTGAGGGCGTGAAGGTCGGGCGCGCGGCGCCACAGGCTGGGGTTGATGCCGCCGGTGAAGATGACGGGCTGGACCGCGTGGATACCCGCCAGTTGGTCGTCGATGCGCACTTCCACCTCGCGATGCGGCGCGGCGCAGGCGGTGGGCGCGAACGGATTCGGCGCGGCGAAACCGGGGGGGACGCAATCATACCAGAACTCGTCCCGCTCCTGCCCGATGGCGAACAGGTCCATCTCCAGTCGAATCAGGTTGCGCGGCAGGTCGAGCGTCCGGTTGAATGTCGGCTGTTGCGCATCGAGCCGCGTCAGCCCCCCGGTCACGGGCAGGACGACGCGGTACGGCTCGGCCTGCTTGCCGCCGTAGAAGACCAGCCGAGCGCGCCAGAAGACGCGGCCGTCATGATCCTTGTCGATGAAATTGGCCAGCGCCGCCACGCCCTCTGCGGGGTGCCGCAACACAGCGGCGACATCGGTCACGTCGCGCTCGACATGCCAGTGCGGTGCATAATGCGCGTCCGGCTCCATGGTGGTGCCGACGAACAGCGTCGCGCCACCCAGCGTCAGATCGGCGGTGCGATCGAACTGGGTGCCTGCGGTCACATCGAAATCAGCCTCCAGCACGACCTTGCGCCATGGCCCCGGACACTCGGCCGGTGGGCGATAGGCGATGGGCAGCGGCGTCTCGCCCGCAAATTCGCGGCGCTCGAACAAGGTCACGACGCAACGCGGCGTGTCCGGGCGAGAAACCGGGGGCGTCAGGTCGATGACCCGGTTTCCGATGGGCTCCGGCCCGGTGATGACGCTGGCGAAGAGCAGCAAGGGAATCATCGCGGCCTATCCAGTACCGATCGAGACGGCGGGGCGGGAAACGCATAACGCCCCCGCCCCGCCTGCCGCTTACTTCTCGGCCACCACCTGGGCCGGGGTCACGACCTCGACCGGCAGGCCCAGCTTGTCGAGCTGCGGCCGGATCGCCTTGGCATCGCCCACGACCGTCCAGACCCATTTCGACGGTTGCAGATGACGCCGTAGCGCCGCGTTGGCGTCGTCGATCGTCAGCGCCTGCAACCGGCCGGTGAAGCCATTGTAGAAGTCGTCCGGCCATCCATTGCGCTCGAGCTGCAGGAGCGCCGCCATGATGTAAGCGCCCGATCGGTAGCTGAAAGCGCTCTGACGCAGGATGTTGGCGACACCCTGGTCGAACTCCTTCCGGGTGACCGGCTTGTCGGTCAGGATGGCGTTGAGTTCGTGCTGGATTTCCGAGATCGCCGGGCCGGCCTTGTCGGTCTGAACACGCGTATCGACGCGGTAGACCGATCCCAGGTCGCCCGTCTCGAAATTGCCCGACGCGCCATAGCTCCAATGCTTGTCTTCGCGCAGGTTCATGTTGATGCGCGACAGGAAGCCACTGCCCAGCGCCAGATTGCCGATACGCGGAGCGATCGCCTCGTCGCTGCGGGGCAGATCGACGAGTTGCCCGCCGGCGATGGTGGCCTGCACCTGATCGGGCATGTCGATCAGCACGATCTTGGCGGGGCCAGTCGCCAGCGCGGGCTTCGGTACGATCGCCTTGGGGGCCGGGCCGCGCCCGGTCACGCTCCAGCTGCCCAGCGTCGCATTCAGGCGGGGCAGCAGGGCCGCCAGTGGCTGGTCGGATACGATGGTGAGTCTGGCCTCGTCGGGCCGCACCCAGCGTTGGAACGCGGCCTGAAGGTCGGCGCGGGTGATCGCGTTGACCTCGGCCGCCGTCGTCACCGCATTATCCGCGGCATAGGGCGTGCCGGGCGCGAGCTCCTGCGCGAACGCCGCAGCCATCAGGGCGCCCGGATTCTTGGGGGCCGAGGCGACACGCGACATCGCGTCGCGCCGCATCTCTTCCAGGCGATCCGTTGGGAAATCCGGACGCGTCAGCAGCAGCATCATGGTGTCCAGCGCCGTACCGAGCGAGGCGGTCGGCGCGTCGAAATAGACGCCGGAATCGGTGGTCTGCGCGCCGCCGCCGAACGAGGCACCGGTGCGTTCCTTCAGCTGCTTGAACCAATGGTCGTCATGACCGCCCGCGCCCTCGTCGAGCATCTGGAACATCCAACGGATCGCGTTGCGCTTGCCCGCTGGATCATCGACGGTGCCCACGTCGAAATTCAGGTTGGCGCGGGTAAACGGCACCGTCGGCTGTCGGACATAGGTGACGGGGATGCCGTTCGCGAGCGTGGCATGCTCGATCGCGGGAAAGTGGACGGGATCGGCCGCACCGATCGCCGGCAGGGGGCCGCGTGTCCCGGTCTGCGGCGGCACGATCGCCGCCTTGGGCGCATCGGCCACTTCCTTGCCGGCAACGTTCTCATCCCCCGGCGGGGTCATGCGCGGACCGGGCTTCAGCATCGCGCGATAGCCGGGGCGATCCAGCCAGGTTTTCGCCGCCGCCATCACCTGCTCCGGCGTCAGGGCGAGATAGGCTTTCAGATCGTCCTTGTACGCACCAGGCGTGCCGTAGATATTGTCCCGCTGGATCAACAGTTCGGCGCGCGGCTCCAGCAGTTCGTTGTTGCGGATCGTCGGGATGATCTGGGTACTCTTCCAGCGATCGAGTGCGTCGGCCGTGATCCTGCTCTTCAGGAAGTCGGCAATGGCGGCGTCCAGTGCGCGGGCGGCGACCTGTGGGTCCACACCCTCCCGGACCGGACCGCCGATCGTGAATTCACCGACCCCGCGATAGGTCAAATTGTTGGCGCTGATATAATTGAACAGCTTGCCCTGCCGCACCAGCTTTTCGGTCAGCGGCGCCCCGTCGATGCTCGTCATCAGGCTGGCAACGGCGTCGAGGGCGAAACTGCCCTTGTCGAGCGCGCCCGGCACCGGCCATACCCGCGAGATGGTGGCGGTGGACACCGGTCCGGTGAGCACCTGATTGATCGGGGCTTTCAGCACCGACACGGCTGCGACCGGCGGTGCATTCTCGCGACCGCGCGGAATGCTGCCGAAATACTGCATCGCCTTGGCCTTGGCCGTGGCGAGGTCGATGTCGCCCGCCAGCAGCAACGTCGCGTTGTTGGGCCCGTAATAGTCCTTGAACCACTGATGCACGTCAGCCAGCGACGCGGCGTTCAGGTCCTTCATCGACCCGATGACGCTGTGGCCATAGGGGTGCGATGCCGGATAGAGGGCGGCGCGGCGGGCATAGCCCATGATACTGGTCGGACTGTTGTCGCCGTTGCGCTTTTCGTTCTGCACGACGCCGCGCTGTTCATCCAGCACCTCCTGGGTGACCGCACCGAGCAGGTGGCCCATCCGGTCGCTTTCCATGAACAGCACACGGTCGAGGCTGCCGATCGGCACCACTTCATAGTAATTGGTGTAATCGAAGCTGGTGCCGCCATTGATGTCGATCAGGCCGGCATCACGCAGATGCGTGAAATAATCGCCCGGTACATTCTCGCTGCCGTTGAACATCAGATGCTCGAACAGATGCGCAAAGCCGCTGCGCCCCGCCGGTTCGAAGGTCGAGCCGATCTTGTAGTTGACGCTGGTGTAGACCATCGGGGCGCTGTGGTCGGTCAGGACGATGACCTTCAGCCCGTTGGGCAGCGTGAACGTCTGATAGGGGATTTTGAAATCCTCGACCATCTTCACCAGGTTTCGCGGCGCCGTATAGGTGCCCGTGGTGGTGGCCGACGCCTTGGCGGTCGCCTTTTCCGGTGCGGCGGTAACGATGCCGGGCGTCAGGATCAACGCTGCACCGGCCAGTAACATCATACGCGGGGTCATCGACTTTTCCTTGATCATAAGGGGCTGGCGCCATCGCGGTGCCGGGTCAGCGGAATGCGGAGCCGTCATGGAGAAAAGACAGGCGGCGTCCGCAAACCCGTAACAAAACTGGGGAACTTTTTTGCCGCTCGTGCGTGGCGCGCGGGAGAGCCATAGCGATGCGCCGCCCCGTCGCTGTGCAGGGGAAGCGCATCGGCATGGTCGGTCAGAACGACTTGGTGACGCCGAGATAGAAGTTCCGGAGCCTGGGGTCGCCATAGGCGCTGTAGTAAAGCGGGTCCTGCGTCGCATCGAGCGGTGGCAGTCGGTTGAACACGTTGTTGATGCCCGCCCGTATCGTGATCGTCGGCAGCCGGTAGGTGATGTTCATGTCATGATACATCTGGCTGCTGACCTTGGCGGACCCTTGGGCAGAGATGACTTCGTGGGTCGGCAGCAGATAATAGCCGCTCATGTAGCGCGTCTGCCAACCGAAGCTGATCGCATCTTTGGTCCATTGCACCGAACCGCTGCCGCGCCACCGGAGCGATCCCGACGACCCGGCCGCCGCCGCGAAGCCGCGGGTGACGACGCCGGCATAATCGTCCTCGGGCGCATCGGCGAAGGGCTGGATGGCAAGCTTGTCGACATAGGTCGCACGCCCGACCGCCGACAACGTGCCGCCGAACAGCATCGTGTCGTAGTTCAGCGTGAAGTCGAACGCCTCCGTGACCAGCGACTTCAGATTGACCAGTGACAGGTCGAGCGACGTGATCGGCCCAACCGCAAAGCCACCCGACGCCGGCCCCCGGATCACGCGGTCGGGATTGTCCTTCAGGAACAGATCGAATTGCGCCTGTGTGCCACCGAGCGCGGAGGTAATAAGCATGAGGGGACTGAAATAGACGTCGCGCTTGCGCAGGCGGGTCCAGTCGACCGAGAAGCGCAGGCCGTCGATGAAATGCGGCTTCAGGATGACGCCTGCCGTCCAGGTCTTCGACACTTCGGGGCGAAGATTGGGGTTGCCCCCGCCGAATCCGGGAACGAAGCCAATGCCGAAGCCGAGGCTCGTATCGCCGATCGGTTCGCCACCGCGTGCCGAATCTGCCACGGCGACGGCGATCTGGTCCAGATTCAAGCGAACCAGCTGGTTGAGTTGCGGCGGAAGATAGCCGGTCGTGTACGACCCGCGCAGCGTCACCCCGTCGACCGGCGACCAGAGCAGGCTGACGCTGGGGTCGGTGTGCGAATTGCGCGTGGTCGAGCGGGGAATGATCGTCCCCGCCGGCGGGCACTCCGCGAAATAGTCATACTGCCCCGGGACCGTGTCCTGAATACACGTATAGGGGTCGGCGCCGTCGCCCTTGTAATTTTCATGCCGGGCCGAGACGCGCAGCTCGAGCAGCCGGATCAGCGGCAGCTGGTGCTGGTTGCCCAGGATCGGGAAGACGACTTCGCCATATAGCGACTTCGCGGTCTGCGTGGCGCTGGGCGTAAGCGTGGTCACTGCGTTCAGCGTGGTAAGAGTGGTGCCCTTGATCGCGTCGATCCGCTGGTAATTCACCTCCGCATTGAGCGTCATCTGCGGCGTCCCGCCCGGCAGCGTGAAGGGGAGCGGTCCGGCGAGGCGCAGCGACGGCGCGATGTTCGAGGCCCGCCCGTTTTCTTCCCGACTATTGTAGGGCACCTGGTTGTACGGGAGGTTCAGGGGCGCGCCATTGAGGACGTCGCGCAGTGCGTTGATCCGACCTGTTGCGAGCAGGCTCATGGCGTTTTCATCGGGGGTGGGTTGCGACTCCTGTCGCACCGATGTGGATTGCGAATAGGCGACTTCCGCCACCGCCTGCCATTCCCAGGGCAGTTTGACGATCGCGCCCGCGAGGGTGCGGAAGGTCGAAACCGAGCTACGGCGCCGGACGTCGTAGCGCGGATCTCCGGGCAGCGTAATGGTCAGGTTCTGCGTGAACGGATTGTTCGGCGCGCTGGCCAACAGGCTGAAGGAGGTGACGCTGTTGGCATAGATATTGGTGCCCGACGAACGCGAGCCCGCAGTCTCGACATAGCCCGTGAGCCAGGAATTGAACGTTCGGCGAACCGCCAGCGACCCGCTATACTGATCGACACCGTAGATCAGCGGCGCGCGCGCGCCGGCACCGGAGGCGGTATCGGATTGATCGAAATTATAGCCGCCGATACCCGCCAGCAGCGGCCCGACGCCCGATGCCTGTAGGCCCGCATAGCCCGCGGGGACATTCCCGAACGCGCTCGACAGTGTTTGGCCGCCATAAGCGGGCTTCAGCTTCAGGGGCGTACTGTTCGAACTCTTGAAATTGACGGCCGCCCCCTGCGGTGGCCTGAGGTATGCGCCGTAGAAGGTGTACGGATCGTTGGCCAGGA
This sequence comes from Sphingomonas fuzhouensis, assembly GCF_034659795.1. Lineage (NCBI taxonomy): Bacteria > Pseudomonadati > Pseudomonadota > Alphaproteobacteria > Sphingomonadales > Sphingomonadaceae > Sphingomonas > Sphingomonas fuzhouensis. The sequence continues at coordinate 330,331 of NZ_JAXSQY010000004.1, read as the reverse complement.
TCGCGTCCAGGCCGCGCTGGCGCAGGTTCTGGCGGTCGCCGTACAGCAGCGGGTCCGACTTGGTCCAGTTGCCGGTGATCGAGATGCGCGTCCGGCCGTTCTCGATCGGAATACCCGCGGTCAGGTCGATCGTGCCGCGCCCCTGCGCGAAATCGGTGGTGTTGTCGTAGTTGAGCGCCAGTTCGCCGCCCTTGAAATCGCGCCGCAGCACGATGTTGATGACGCCGCCCGACGCGCCGCTGCCATAGATGCCCGATGCGGAGGAGGCGAGCACCTCGATCCGCTCAACCGCCGCGATCGGAATGCCGGTGATCGACGGTTGGCTGATGTCGCCGGTCCCCAGATTGACGCCCGGCTGGCGACGGCCGTCGATCAGGATCAGCGTGTCGCGCAGGCCGATGCCGCGCAGGTTGATGGCACTGCTGATCCCCGGAGCCTGCGTTCGGTCCGATCCGCCCGCCATCGTCTGGTTCGCCACGACCGGGGACGTATTGACGTTCAACTGGTTGCGCAGGAAGGATTCCAGGTTGGGCGCGCCGCTGCGCTCGATCTCCTTGCGCCCCATCACGATGAAGGGCTGGCTGTCGTCCTGGGTGCGCTCGATACCGGTATTGAGCGACCAGTTTCGCTTGCCCTGCACCAGAATGTCAGGCGTCGCGCTGGTATCGACCTCGTCTCCGGCCAAAGGGGCGAGGGCCACCGCGCCGTCCTCCGTCGTGACGACCTTCAACCCGGTGCCGGCCAGAAGGCCGCTCAGCGCGAACATCGGCTCGTAATTGCCGTGCAGGCCGCCCGTCGTCTTACGGCCGACATCGTCCATGCGGTACACGATCTCGCGCTTGGTGATCTTGCTCCACGCCTGCAACGCCTCGGCCAGCCCCCCGGCCGGAATGTCGAACCGCTCGGTCGCCGCCTTGCGCGGCGTGCGCTGTGCGGATTGCGCGGCGGCGCTGCCAGCCGACGCGAACGGAGTCAGAACAGTCGCCCCCATGGCGATCGCAACCATGCTCTTCTTCATATGATAGCCCCCCTGACGGCATATTTTCATGCCGCTCCGGCAAGATTGTCATTTCGGCATCACGAATCCGTAACGTGGAATTTCAAAAAATTTTACGGCAGTGGAACTTCCGGATAAATTTGGCATGCGCGGTGCCCTCGGCTATTTCCCGTTACGGTTTTGCATGAGCCGGTTGTCATGGTGCTGCGAGACGGCTTTCACGAAGGAGTAGTTTGGACGGCCGATGGTGAACGACGCGCAGTTGGAGCGATGGTTTTGCGACGAGGTGCTTCCGCTGGAAGCGTCGCTGACCCGCTATCTGCGCCGCAATTGGCGGACGACCGAACAGATCATGGATATCCGGCAGGACATATATGAGGCGGCGCTGACCGGCGGGCGGCAGGAACTGCCCGCCAATACCGCGGGCTATGTCTTCACGATCGCGCGCAACATCCTGGTCAACCGTGCGAAGCGCGAACGCATCGTGCAGTTCGAACATTATGCCGACATGGAAAGCGTCGACCAGGCCATCGATCTGTCGGCGACCGACCGGCATCTCGACGCCCGCGACGCCCTGCGCCGTGCGCAGGACGGGATCGAACGGCTGCCCCCGCGGTGTCGCGAGGTGGTACGGCTGCGCAAGATCGAAGGATTGTCGACGCGTGAGGCGGCGGCGCGGATGGGCGTCGGCATCGACACGATCGAGCGGCAGTTGGTGCTCGGCATCCGCGCCATGGCCGATGCGATGCTGGGCGGCACCGGCAAGATCCGGCGGGGTGCCACGCCGGGCGCCAGCAAGGTCCGCCGCCAATGAACCGGGCCAGCGAGATCGAACAGACGGCCGCCGAGTGGATCGCCCGGCAGGAAGGCGGCGACTGGTCCGCCGAGGATAGCGATGCCCTGCGGTCTTGGCTGGACGAAGGAATGGCGCACAAGGCGGCGTTCTGGCGCCTGCGCCATGGCTGGGCCGCGGCGGATCGCATCGGTGCGCTGGGCTTCCAACCGGCAAAGCCCCGTTCGCGCCGGGCCCGGCCCTGGCGCCACTGGGTGAAGAACCGGCCCGCCATCGCCAGCGCGGTCGCCGCTTCGCTGGCCCTGGTGGTTGGGATCGGTGCCGTCACGCTGCGCACCCGCCCGTCGGATGCTCCGGCGCCGAAGCCGATGCTGGTGCAGACCCCGGTCGGCGGGCAACGGACGATCGCGCTGCACGACGGCAGCCGGGTTCAGCTCAATACCGCCACCGTGGTCCGAACCGCAAAGGATGCCGATACGCGCGAGGTCTGGCTGGACAAGGGCGAGGCCTATTTCGATATCGCGCATCGCCCCGATCATCCGTTCATCGTCCATGCCGGACCCCGTACGGTCACGGTGCTGGGTACGCGCTTCACCGTCCGGCGGGACGGCGAAAAGGTGACGGTGGCGGTGCTGTCCGGCCGGGTCCGCGTCGAGGATGCGATCGACGGCGCGAGCAGCCGTGCCGCGGTCATCGGAAAGGGCGACATCGCCTATGCGCAATCGCACGGCACGCTGGTGGCGCTCGCCGCCCCCGATCAGGTCAACGCCATGACCGGGTGGCGGGACGGCGTATTGATTTTCAACAATCGCCGCCTTGCCGACGCCGTTGCGGACTTCAACCGCTATTCGACGCTCCCCATTCGAATCGACGACCCCGCCGTCGCCAATATCCGCATCGGCGGCACCTTCCAGATCGACAACAGCACCGGTTTCCTTCACCTGCTTCAATCGGCCTATGGGCTTGAGGTTCGCCAGCGTGAAAACGAAATTCTGGTAGACCCCTGAGGTCGCCTCCGGAGGCGATACGGCTCACAGCGGCAAGGCGATATTCGCGATCATGAAGGGGGCCGAACGGCCTTCTTACTGGAGGCGATCGCTTCGGCGATCAAGGCGGGCAGGCCCTCCTTCAGGATATCCTGCTCTACCCAATAGCGTGCAGAGGCGGGGCTGGCAGGCTGGCGGGCGTCGAGTTTCAGGATGTGGAAACCTTCCGGTCCGCGTACCGGTTCGGTGATCCCGCCCACGGGCAATGCCTGTACATAGGGAAAGAAGGCATCGTTCATCGTGACGCCGAGCAGTTCGGAGAGCGCGCCGCCCTCGGCGGCGGTGGAGCCATCCTCCGACGCGGCCTCCGCGACCGTTTCGAAGCGCTCGCCGCCCATGATCCGCGCGCGGATTTGCCGTGCGAGCGCCAGGGCATCGGCTTCGCTGCGGCGCTTGCCGTCGCGGGTCGGGCCGACCGCGACGAAGATGTGGCGCAGGCGATATTCGTCATACCGCCCCGGATGGGCCGCGATCCGTTGCGCGATCTCGGCATCGGTCGGTCGAATGGAATCCACCAGGCTGCGGCGGGCCGCCTCCGCCAGGATCAGGTCATCCGCTGCGGCACGCGCGGCGCGCACATCGGCTCGGTCGGCCAAGCCTTTGGATCGTGCAACATTCGCCAGCCCCATCACCTGTCGGGCATCATGCCTGTCCGAATCCGTGACCTCGATATGTTCGAGTACCATGGGATCGAAGAGCCAGGAAAAATCCGTTCGAGAATGCAGCATTTTGGCGACGGAATCTGAATTCTTATCCGCCATATTCAATCCAGTCCGCGCCTGCGCCGGAACTGCAACAATGGCCATGACGGTCATGGCCATCATTATCATGCCAGAACGAAGATACCTCATTTTGGAAGCATTCCCATTGATTGGAGAATCATCAGCATAATAAAAGCTTCATTTTGACGGATTACAGTCGCAGCCGACAAGAATGCGGTTTAACTTGCAGAGGTGGATCATGTCGAATTCACTTGTCGATGTCCGTCGTTCGCGCAAGCCGTTCGCCATGGTGGCAGGACTGGCCGTCCTGGCTGGCATCGGTGCCTTCCTGATGCGCAACCATGGGCCCGCCGATGGCACGTCGTCGAACGACCGGATCGTGGTCGTCTCCGCGCGCGGACAAGACATGCCGCATCGTGAACGCCCGGAAGCCGATCCGGCAAAGCCCTTGCCAGCGATATTGGACGCGGCGGGCGTCGACCGGATGGTGTCGCAATATCTGCCCATGCTGCGCGCGGTCAGGAGCGAGTGCGATGCCGATATCTGCGTCGTGTCGGCCCAGCCGAACGCGGCCGGAGCGCCACTCGACGACTTGGCATTTTCGCAGTTGGTCCAGCAGGACATGCCGACGATCCTCACACGGGCGGGCCACGGCCTGACGGAGCCGATCCAGATCGAGGAACTTGGCCCCGATCAATATCGCCTGCGCTTCCGGATCGCACGCCAAGCCCACTGACCTGTCGCAATCCGGTGGGTGGCGCAAAGTCCGCCCACCGGCTCATCGGTCGGACGCGATCAGCCCCAATAGCCTTGGAAATGGTTCTGGCGCTTGCCCGCGCGTGACAGGTAGCGGACCGTGCCCTGGGGGTCGTCGGTGGTGATCAGGCCGAAATGCTGCTGGACCAGAAAGGGCATCTGCCCGCGCCGATCATCGGTGTCGCGCCCCGCCACCTGGCGATTGACGTAATAGGTGTAATAGAGATCCGACAGCTTGTAGCAGCACGCGCCCGTGTTCTTGTAGAAGGTGTCGGCATAGGGACCGTCCGGGATCGCCTGGAACACGCCGACACGGATGCCTTTGTTCAGCGCCTGATCCTTCTGATAGGATAACAGGCCGCCCGCCTGCTTGACGTTGATCTCCATCGTCCGCACCCGGCTGGACCAGGCGTTGAAGGCGTCGGCGACGCTGATCTTGCCCAGCATGTTGGTGGTAAAGACCGGAATGACCTTCAGGTGGCTGCTGTCGCGCCAGAAGGACTGGGGCGTCGGATAGAGGGTCGCGTTGACCTTCACCCCCATCACCTCCCCGCCGTTCGGCACCAGCCCCGCGACCAGGGAATCGAGCATCCGCACCGCGCTGGTCGTCTTGGTGTCGAAGATGATCGGCGTCGACCACCGATCGCCCGTATAGGTCTCCAGCACCTTGCTGACGCGGGGCAGGCCCTGATCCGACAAGCCCGACCGATTGGGCAGCAGCAAGGTGAGCCGGTCGAGCTGGGTCGCCATCGTGCTGCTGACCGCCGGGTTGGCGCCCGTGTCGTGGATCGGATCATATTTGCCGCCCGACTGGAAGCGGTAGATGTCCGTGGTGCGGCCCAGGTTGAAATCGTGCATCAGATAGAGGACGCCGTCTTTCGACTCCTTCACGTCATATTCGATGCCGTCCATGCAGTCGGCGTTGGCCGATGCACCCGATGCGATGGAATTTTCCGGGATGGTGTTGTCGTTGCGGTTATATGGCCCCCAATTGCCGCGATGCGCCAGGAACAGCGTGTCGCCAGTCGCGCGCGTGTTCATGATTTCCGCCATCTGATAGGCGGCGGACTGGCACGTCGCGGCGCTGGCCTGCTGCGCGCCCAATAGGACCACAGCAGACGCCAGGGTGCAGGCCGCATAGCGGAAAAGACGACGGTGATAGAACATCGGTTTCTCCCTGAATGAGCGCAGGCGCTTGAAAACGGGTGGATACGGATTCGTTCTGACGTCGGCGGCGCTAGAGCAGCTCGGTTTCGTCTTTGTGACGCGGGATGCGACTCTCAAGGGCGGCGGCAGGACCGCGGTCCATGCCGCCGCTCGCATCAGTACCGAACGAGTGCGCCGATATAGAAGGCGCGACCATTGTCGATTTCTTCGCGCAACAGACCGAAATCGGGGCCGAACATCCGCTGCGGACGGAAGTCGGTGAGGTTCTTGCCCTGGGCGACGATCGTCCAGTGTCGGCTCAGCCTCAGGCGAAGCTGCGCGTCGAACAGGTCGCTGGCGGCATAGCGCCGGTCGCCGAGCGGATCGGTGGTCGATACCGAATAGAGGATCGGCGACAGGTGGTTCCACGCGCCCTGTACCGTGACCGGCCCGGCGGTATAGAATAGTTTGACGTTGGCGACCGTGTTGGCGCTTTCGAACAGGCCGGACAGGCGACGGCGGGTCACACCGTCGGACAGCGTCACCTGTGGCGGCGTGGGGTCGAGCAGCGTCACGTTGGCCGAGACGCCAAGGCCCGACAGCGGGCCGGGCAGGAACGGCATCCGCGCCACGACCGCGTTCAGTTCGATACCCTGCACCTTGGCGCTGCTGGCATTGACCGGGCGGATACGGGTGACGAGCTGCTGCGCGCCGTCGAACAGCTCGGTCGCCTGGTTGCGCACGGTGATGATCTCGTCCTTGATGTCCTTGCGGAACAGCGCGGCGGAGAACAGCACGTCGCGGTTAGCGTAATATTCCAGGCTGAGGTCATAATTGTCCGACCGGCGCGGCTTGAGGTCGGGGTTGCCCGACGTGATGCTGACCGCGCCGGTCGAACTGTTGATGTTGACGCTCTCGCGCGCGGCAAGGTCGTCGTAATTGGGGCGGCCGAGCGTCCGGCTATAGGCCGCGCGGAAGCGAAGGCGGTCGGTCAGGTCCCAGTCGAACTGGGCGGAGGGCAACCAGTCCTGATAATGCTGGCCCTGCTGCCCCCAGGCATAGGCCTTGTCCCGCAGTTGATAAGAGCCGGTCGTCAATGTCGTGTCCTCGAACCGGACCCCCGCCGTCAGCCGCGCGGTGTCGAGCGCGTAACGCGCCATCAGATAGCCGGCGACGATGTTCTCGGTCAGGTTGTAATCGGACTGCAGGCTGTTGCCGACATTGGCGGAATTGGCCGTAAAGCCGCTACGATTGGCGTCGAAGAAGGATCGCGCCGCGCTCGGATCGACGAACAGCATCCTCTGCCCGCCGCCATTATACGGTGTATAGCTTTCCGGCGCGAGCACGCCCGAGAGCAGATAATTGGAAGCGCTGTTCGTCCGGTAATTGTCCAGCACATAGTCATAGCGGCGGTCGAGGAAACGGGCGAAAGCCCCGGTCGCCACACCGAAACCACGATCCTCCGCCCCCATATTGAAACCGATATTGGCGCGCGCGGTCAGCGCGTTCTCGCGCTGGTCCTCGGCGGTCGTGCCATATTCGAACTGGCGGTAATTGGCCGGGTTCGCGACATAGGCCGGGTTGGTGAAGTTGAACTGCGTGAACTGACCCGGCGTGATCGTATAGGCATAGGCCAGATTGTTGGTGTTCGCGATGCGATAGGTGGCGAGGCGGGCATCCTGACGATAGGTTGCCACCGCGTAATTCACGCCGAAATCGGCATGGATGCGATCGCCCGGAGACAGCTCGCCCCGGAAATCGGCATAGCGCATCCGGCGGGTCTGGTAGTAATTGACCAGATCGACCTGCCCGCTGGCATTGGCGACGTTGCCGCCCGTCGCGGTCACGCCGCTGAAGTTGGTATAGCGATTGGTCGCGCTGGTCACCGCCGTATTGGCCGTGACCAGGTTCGACTGACGTTCCTCGTCATTGGTATGGCGGAAATCGGCCAGCGTCACCGCCGCCTTGAACATCCGATGATCGTCAAATTCCAGCTTGCCGAACACGCCATAACGCTGGCGGACATTGTCATAGTGAAGCCAGCGGCGACGGTCCGGCGCGACGAAGGCGTTCGAGACGTCGTTGGCCGGCGAGGTCAGCCGCGTGCCGGTCGAGGGATCGAAGTACAGATAATTGTCGCTCGCCGAATTGAGCGAGGCGGAGTCGCGGCGGAAATAGCTGCCCGCCAGCACCACACCGAATTTGTGATCCGGTCCGAACGTCGTCGAGCCGACCAGCTCGGCCTGGCCCGAGGGCGTGGCTTTGCCGCGCGTCCGTTCGAAATCCCATTGGCCGATGTCGAAACGGCCGCCGACGAACGGCTTGCCGCCCCGGTCGAAGGCGCTGCGGGTTCGCAGATTCGCGATGCCGCCAATGGCATTGCCGTTCATCGCGGCATTGAGCGACTTGTAGACCTCGACCCGCGACGCCAGCGACGAAGGGATCACATCGAGCGAGACGTTGCGCCGTCCGACCTCATTGGCGGGTAGCGACACGCCATCGATCTGGACGAGGTTGTAATCGGCGTTGAGTCCCCGGATCGACAGGAATTGCGCCTCGCCGCGCGCGTTGTTCTGGATCGTCGACACGCCGGGCACGCGGGTCAGTGCCTCGCCCAGCCCGAAATCAGGCAGCGTGCCGATCTCGTCCGAACTGATGCTGTCGGAGATGACGGGGATCTCCCGCTTGGCCTCGATCTCGCGGACCGCCTGCAGACGCGCGCCGGTCACCACGATGTCGCTATCCGCCCCCGCCGATGGCGACGATGCAGCCACTGGTGAGGCCGTCTGGGCATGGACCGGCGCGGCGAGTGCCGACGACAGGAGCAATACGCTTCGCATGGCCAGTGACGCTTTCATCATAATCCCCTCTTTCCCCGAACAGGTCGAACGCCTATTACTCACTATAGGTGACATAACTATGACGAAGCGGCGTGACGCGCAATCGTCGGCAAGCCAGATCAGGAAAGGTGCCTATGTTCCGTATGTTGACTGCTCTGCTCGCGCTCTCGGCCAGCTCCGGCGCGATGGCGGCCGAGCGACTCTATGCCTGTGGCGACGACCAGATTCGCGAATATGCGGTGACGGGCGACCATGCGCGCGAGACGTGGCGCTGGACCGCCGCGCAGGCCGCCGACTTGCCGGATGCCTATCGCACCAGGCTGCTGGCCCATATCGACGATTGCAAGCCGGTGGAGGATGGCAAGGCGATCCTGGTGACCGCATCGACCGGCGGGGTCGTGCTGATCGATCGCACGACCGGCAGGGTCCGTTTCCGCGCCAAGGCACCGATGGCCCATTCGGCCGACCTGTTGCCGGGCGGCTATGCCGCGGTGGCGCTATCGATCAACCCGCAGGGCGATCGACTGCAAATCTACAAACTGTCCCGCAGCGAAACGCCCCTTCTCAGCGTACCGCTGCCATCCGGGCATGGCGCGGTATGGGACGCGCGGCGGAAGCGGTTGTTCGCCCTGTCGCACGACCTGATCCAGGCCTTTTCCTTCGATCCCCACGGAGGCAAGCCCCGCCTGACCGAGACGGCCCGCTGGACGCTGCCCGGCCGCCACGACGGCCACGATCTTTCGGCGACACCGGAGGGCGGCTATGTCGTCACGACCGATGACGGCGTATGGCGTTTCGATCCTGAAGAGGGCCGCTTCACGCCGATCGCGGCGCTGAACCCGAAGCTGCGGGTCAAGGCGGTCAGCGTGGCGCAAGGGGGCATGGCATGGGTGCAGGCGGAGGACAGCTGGTGGGCAAATGGCTTCACCATCGCCGATCGCGACACCGGGAATCCGCACCGGATCGAGACGCCGGGGATGAAGCTCTACAAGGTCCGCTGGATTCGGTAAGCTGGCGACGGGTCTGCGCACTCTATTGCGCGGCGCATTTCGGCAAGAGCCTGTTATGGACGGCCAGCGACCTGCTGACCCTGTACCTGCTGGTATCGGTCTATGGGCTCGATCCGATGACGGCGGGGCTGGTCTTCCTGATCGGGCTGGCGGCGAATGCCTTGGCCGACTTCGGCGTCGGCCTCTGGTTGGCGCGCCGCCCCCGCCATGCGGCGGTGTTGGCGGGTGGCGGACTGGTCGTCGCTTGCCTCGCCTTTCCGCCCAGCGTGCTGCTCGCCCCCGCCGGAGCCTGGGCGGTGATGATGGCGACCCTGGTGTTCCGCATCGCCTATGCCGGATGCGACGTGCCGCACAATGCGCTGCTGACCCGATTGGGGGACACGCCGCGCCGGGCGCTGGCGCTGTCGCGCGGACGGACGATCGGAACCGCGCTCGCCTCGGTCATCGCCGCCGCGATCGTGCGTGGCGATGCGGGCGTCGTACCGCTCCTGTCCGGCCTTGCAGGGGCCAGTCTGCTGATTGGGGCGACCATGGTGCCGTTGCTGGTCGCCTTTCCCCTGTCCGCCCCAAAGCCTGGGCAGCGGGGAGGAGGATTGCCCTGGCGCTTTCTCGCCGCCAGCGTGATCGGCATCGTCGCGCTGGCGGCACTGGCCAAGGCGATCCTGCACCTGCCCGCCGACTGGCATGGCGGGGAAGGCGGTACGGCGATCCTGCTATGGCTGATCCTGGGGCGAACGCTGTCCGCGCTGTTGCCGATACGGCTTGCGACCTCTGACCAGGGCCTGAGGATGCTGGCGATCGCCTTTGTCATCGCAAGCGCGGTGTCGACCGGTTTGATCTGGCATACCGGCCCCGTGATGCTGGTGTTGCTCGGCCTGGTCATGGGCGCGACCAATCTGATCGGCTGGGCGATGCTGCCTGTGCTGTCGGTCGGTCCGCGCGGCTATGGCATCTATGCCATGGCGTCGAAGCTGGCGCTCGGCGCATCCGGCCTGGCGCTTGCGGGCGGACTGGGAGGCGTGCCGGTCTTCACGCACAGCGAATATACGGCTTTCTCCGTCGCTACCGCCACGGCCTGTCTCCTGACGGCGGCGCTGTTCCTGCCATGGTTGACAGTACGCCGATGGCGAGCTTTGCCTGCCGGATGACCGCAATATCCGCAGGCGAATTCCCGCCCCAGTTCCTGCGCGAGGATGGACGGCGCACCGCGACCGCCAACGAACGGGTCCTCATGGACCTGCTGTCGCGCCAAGGTTCGGCAAGCCGCGCCGACTTGGCCCGGCTCACCGGCCTCGCACCGCATTCGATCACGCGCCTGGTCGAACCGCTGATCGCGCGGGACCTGCTGCGCGAAGCCGTTCCGGTCGCGGCCGGGCGCGGCAAGCCGGCGGCCAAGCTGACGCTGAACGCCGCCGCGGCCTTCGCGATCGGCCTGTCGGTGATGACCGATGCGGTGTCGCTGGTCCTGCTCGATCTGGCTGGCCATGTTCCGGTCGCACGAAGCAAACCCCTCGCCGATATCGAGATCGCCGGAGCGTGTCGGCAGATCCGCCGCATGATCGATGCCGCTATCGCCGAGACGGGGCGGCACCGCTCGGCGCTGGTCGGTATCGGCGTCGGCGTCACCGGCTATTTCATCGGTGACGGGGCACGGCTCAATCCACCCCGGCTGCTCGATCCATGGGCGCTGGTGCCGCTCGACACCATCCTGGCCGAGGCCTTGGGCGAGAAGGTCTGGATCGACAATGACGGCAATGTCGCCGCGATCGGCGAGGCGATGCTGGGGCATGGGCGAACCGTGCGCGACTTCGCCTATCTCTATTTCTCGGCCGGTTTCGGTGGCGGGATCATCGCCCAGGGGCGTCCGCTGCGCGGGCGGCACGGCAATGCCGGAGAGTTCGCGTCGATCCTGCCCGTCGACTGGCCGCAACCGAATCTGGAAGCCTTGCGACAGAGCTTTCAGTCGATGGGCGTCCTGTTTCCCGACCTCCATGCGATGCTGGCGGAATTCGATGCGGGGCACGCCGCGGTCGATATGTGGCTGGACCGCTGTCTGCCGTCGCTCAACCTCGTCGCATCGGCCATATCGGCCTCGATCGATCCCGAGGCGATCGTGCTGGGCGGTCGCCTGCCCGCATCCCTGGCGTCGCGGATCGCCGACCGGATATGCTTCACCAATCCCGACCGGCGCGGTTTCCATCGCCCCGCCGCCCGGATCGTGCCCTCGACGATCGATGGCGACGCCGCCGCGATCGGCGCAGCGACCCTGCCGCTACGCGCCGCGTTCTTCGATCCTGCCCCAGGTCCTATGTTCGTGACGGACTGAAAGGGCCGTGTTCGATCCGGGCACGGGATGAGGCATCATCGGCGCAATATCGGCAAGGTCGCCGAGGGCCGATGGGCACCATGGGCCACGCTCGACGTCACCCCGGCACCGAGCCGCCGGTTACAGCCCGTTCAGCATTTTCAGGCCCTTGCTGTAGATCGTAGGCATGCCATGCTCGATATACAGCGTCCGCGCATAGTCCGCGATCACGTCGGAACGGTAGGCGGTCATGTCGTTACCAAAGCGAAGCACCACATAGTCGTTCTCCAGCGCCGCCAGCAGTTCCTGCTGCTCGTCCGCTTCGAGGCACTGGATTTCGAAATGGATGACCAGCGGCAATGCGCCTTGGGCAAGGATGTCGAGGATGATCGCTTTGTTCATGCCCTCGGCGTCGACGACGAGGATATCCGCCGCGCGACCACCGGTCTTGGCCAGCACATCCTGATAGGTGACGACCGGCACCGCGATCTTTTCGATGCAGGACTGTATCTGAAGCGTCGTCGCCGCATCGACCGTCTTGCCGCCGATCGCATTCTTGTCGTCGTAGATGGAGGACAGGCCGATCACCCAGCGCGGCAGGCCCAGTTCCGCCACTCTCGCCGGGTTGATCGCGTTGAGGATAAGTTCCCCCCCAACGGTCCCGTAGGCGAAGGGCAGCAGCATCGCGTTGCGGTTGTTGCGATAGCCGCGCTCCAGTGCCGCGAACATATAGGGGTTCGGCTCCAGCAACACTGCGGGTGGATCGTAATTGATCATCACCGGCCGCAGCGGATCGACCAACATGCCGTCGGCCGCGCCGATCTGCCACACCATCCGGTCGCCATCGCGGTCGAGTAGCCAGGCGACGACCTTGCCGAACTCGAACGCGATCTGGTCCTGCGCGTCGATCGCCATATCCTGATTCAGAATGGCCGCCATGGCGACGCTGTTGGTGCGGTTCTCCCGCATGCCCGCGATCAGCACACCGATATCCTGCGACCATTCATCGTCATAAGCCGCCAGGATACCGGCAGGTTCTTCCAGATCGCCCTTGCGCAGCAGATCCATCGCCTTGGCCTTGCGGACCGGCTCGGGCAGCCAGGAGCCACCCCAGATATGGATGCCGAAGGTGTTCTCCAGCGCATGTCGGCGGACCGAGGCCAGCGATTGGTCGTAAAGATAGGGATAGAACGCCTCGGTGCTAAGGCGGCGGTGCGCATGCCGCTTTAGGAAAGCACCGAACAGCCATGGCCCGGTCGACATGTTGGTACGCGTCTCATCGAGCTCGTGGGTCATGATATGGTCGAGCAATTCGCGGAAGATCGCGTGCCCCTTGGGTGCGCCGATGAAGCCGATCGAACAATAGTCGGTCGAGGCGTCCTCATTGCATATGGTCAGCACGCGCGACATCTCGGCGGCGTCGAAATGCTGATACGGCATGATGTCGCAATCGAGGAAGAGACCGCCGAAGCGATAGAGAATCTCATAGCGCGCGATATCGGCACGCATCGGCATGACGGATACCGTCTCGATCTTCTCGCGCGATATGGTCAACGTCGGCAGATCGGCATCGGTCCAAGTGATGAAGCGCGCGTCCGGGAACTGCCGCTGCCATGCCGCCCAATAGGCCTCGTATTGCGGCGGGATCGGCTTGTTTCCGAACCAGATGCGGTGAAACAGGCCCTGCTCCAGATCCGGGTCCCCCACCGCCACCGGCGCGTCCGGCTGCACGGCGGGGGCGGGCGTAGCCGCAGGGGCGAGCGAATGCTGGTGGATCACGTCATAGGCGCCGCGCGTCGATCCCCAGAGTTGATGCGCATAGATGGGATCGCTGCCGTCATAGGCGATGCCGGTAAAATGCTCCGGGATGAAATAATGGCTCGGATAGATGCGCAGCCGGTTATAGCCATAGGCGCGATAGGCGTCGGTCACGCGCTGCGGGCCGACGCTCTGCCATGCCATCCGGTCGACGACGCTGGTTTCGGCGGCGATATCCTTGATGATCTGGCCGACGAACGGATTTTCCGCCTCGCATCCGAAATAGCCCGCCGCGATCAGGCCGGGACGCGCCACTTCACTCTCCCAACAGGCGAAGGCCTCGCACTCTAGGAGATGGTCGTGGAGCGGGCGGACACAGATGCTGTCCGCGTCGACCAGCACGCCGCCATGGTGGTACAGGATTTCCCAGCGCATCATATCGGCGACGCCATTGAGTTCGCGCCCCCACATCGCATCCATATGGGCTTGGTTGACCCATTGGGTGGCGGTGAAGTCCTGATTACCCCACAGCCGGAACTCCCAGTCCGGATGCATCGCGCGCCAGGTATCGATGCAATTGTCCGGCCGCTTGGCTTCGTCGCCAACCCAGATGACGTGCAGGCGCTTGGGGATCATGACGGCGTTACCTTCTGACTTGGTGGGGCTGTTTGTCGAAGGGTAAACGGGCGTGTTTAATATCGCGTTATCGCAATCGATCCGGGGCGCAGTCGGTCAAGACGACAACGGTGCCCCCGGCCGAATCCGGGGACACCGTCGAAGGACGAAAACGATCAGCCTTATGGCTGATGCGTCAATATGCGCTCGACATCCGTGAGTTGCTGGTTGAGCCGGTCGGCATCGGTACGGCTGACGGTGCCGGTACGCGCCTGGAGATGGCCTGCGGTCGTCTGGACCTGCCGGACGGACAGGTGCAGCTTGGCGGCCTTCTTCCTCGACAGCGCATGGTCCTTCACGGCCAGGTCGATGCGGTCGTTCAACGACGCCGCGCGATGCTGAAGATATTCGCTGTCGGTTTCGACGGCCTGTTGGGCATGGCCCGGTATGGCGACGCAGAGGGAGGGCAACAGGATCAGGGACAATAACGCACGACGCATGACGGCATCCTATGTGCGTACGCCGACGATCGGCGCACGACGGCGGTACAACGCCGCCGGGGTATGATGGACCCGCCATGCTTTCCCCGACATGGCTGACGTGGGGAAAGCGCCGCATGTTTCCGGGCTATGCGCCTCCCGGCTCCACCCCGGACATGGGGGCGTCGCCCTCGACCTGTCGCTCCAGCTCGGCATTGAGTTCGGCACCCAACAGAAAGACATAGGCGCTGAGCCAGAGCCAGGTCAGGGTGACGATGACGGCGCTCAGCGAGCCATAGGTCGCCCCGTAATTGCCGAAACGGGATACGTAGAAACCGAAGGCGGCCGTGCCGGCCAGCCACAGCAGCGTCGCACCGATCGAGCCGGGCGACAGCCATACCCATCGCGGCTGCCGGTGGTCCGGGCCGTAGCGGAACAGCACCGCAGCCGCCGTCACGACGATCAGCGCCAGCAGCAGATAGCCGCCCAGCCTTATCGCCGCCACCACCATGCCGGGGGCATCGGGGATCAGCCCGTTGAGGAAGGCCAGCAACATGGTCGTGCCCATGGCGACGAAGATCAGCATGACCCCACCCGCGACGACCGCGAACTGCAACAGGTTCAGCCGGAGGAAACCCCGCGTCTCCTCGGTATCATAGGCGACGTTCAGGCCGGTGATGATGGCCGACGATCCCTTGGTCGCGCCGTACCAGGCCAGTGCGAGGGCAACGACCAGCCCGATCCCCTGCTTGTCCTTCGCGCTTTCCACCACCGTCAGCAACTGGTCGGTGATGATCGAGGCGGCGTCGCGCGGCAGCGATGCGAAAACCGCCTCGACATTGTGCCGCACCGTCTCCGTATCGGCGAACAGACCGTAACTCAGCACGACGGCGCCCAGCGTCGGCACGATCGCGGCAAAGACATAGAAGGCGATGCCCGCGGCGATGATGCCGATATTGTCGGCCCCCATCTCCGTCCAGGTCCGTTTGAGAACGGCCAGCCATCCCCTGGGCGGCACCTGAAAGGGCGAGCGCGCCCCTTCACCGACGCGATCCGCTGCGCCACGGCGCGCCACCGCCCCCTGCCCCATCCCATCATCCATTTGCTTTCCCTTCGGAAAAGGCAAACTCGCGCCATGCAAGATCGGTCCCAGGCCGACAGGCCCGCCCGGCTCGCGACATTGCGCTGCGCTCTGCACCCATGGCATGGTCGGGCCGTGGAGAACCGCCCTCATATCCTGGTCGACGCCGACGCCTGTCCGGTGAAGGACGAGATCTATCGCGTCGCCTATCGGCTGGACATGCCGGTGACGGTGGTCAGCAACGCGCCGCTCCGCGTGCCGCAGCATCCGTTGATCACCCGCATCGTGGTCGGCGATGGCTTTGACGCGGCGGATGACTGGATCGCCGACCGCACCGACCGCATGGCGATCGTCGTCACCGCCGATATCCTGCTGGCCGATCGCTGTCTGAAGGCGGGCGCGGCGGCGGTGCTCGCACCGAACGGCAGGCCGTTCACCACCAGTTCGATCGGCAATGCGGTCGCCGTGCGGGCGATCATGGCCGACCTGCGGGCGGGCGGCGATCGTATCGGCGGGCCGCCGCCCTTCGGCAAGGAGGACCGGTCGCGCTTCCTGTCCGCGCTGGACGAAGCCGCGATGCGGACGCTCCGCCAGGCGAAGGCGTAACGACCGGTCGCGCACCGATGCGGCTTGATCTGCCGGGGCGAGGCCGATTACGACCGCCGCCATGAAGCCCTGTTCCAACGCCCCTCGTCGGCTGCCCGTCGCCATCCTTCTGTCCGTGGCGATGGCGGGCACCTGCGCCCCCCTGACGGCGCAGGTCGGGAAGACCGCCAAGGCCCCCGCCCCGAAGGCCGCGCCCGACGGGGGTATCATCCCTCTGCCACTGACCCCCATCGTGCCCCCATCGCAGCGGTCCTGCGCCATGCAGACGCCATCCGGCCTCGGCTACACGGTGCTGCGCGCGGGTAACGGCCCCAAGCCCGGCGCAGATGCGACTGTGCTCGTCAACTATATCGGCTATCTCAAGGCGACGGGCGCGGTCTTCGACCAGGCCATGCGGACACCGATGCCGGTCGACGGAGTCATCCCCGGCTTTTCGGAAGGATTGCAGCTGGTCGGCCGGGGCGGCATCGTGCGGCTGTGCGTCCCCCCGGCGCTGGGCTATGGCGCCGAGGCGTCCGGACCGATCCCGGCCAATGCCGACCTTATATTCCAGGTCGAGTTGCTCGACTTTAAAACGGCCGCCGAGATCGACGCGCTGCGCAAGGCGGGGGATGCAGCCCCGACCCCGCCGACCACGCCGAAGCCCTGAGCCTGGGCGGCGACACATCCGCCGACCCGCCGCCTTGATGGATATCAATCACTTCGTTGTAGGGCGAATGGCCGATCCGCGCGTTGAGAGGGTGATCCCCCTCAACGACGGAAGAGCATCATGGCGAACAAAAGCATCAAGCGCGATGGCGGCAAGACAGGCGGACCGACCGGCTATGCCGAACCCCAGGGTCATGGCGGCGAGACGCATCAAAGCACCGAGGATGCCGGTCGCACCCTGACCACCCAGCAGGGCGTTCCCGTCGCGGACGATCAGAACAGTCTGCGCGCGGGCGAACGCGGCCCGACGCTGCTCGAAGACTTCATCCTGCGCGAGAAGATCTTCCATTTCGATCATGAACGCATCCCCGAGCGGGTGGTCCATGCGCGCGGTTACGGCGCGCACGGCGTGTTCGAACTGACCGACAGCCTGGCCGACTATACCCGCGCCGACGTGCTGAGCGAGGTGGGGCAGCAGACCGAGGTGTTCGTCCGCTTCTCGACGGTCGCGGGCAACAAGGGGTCGATGGACCTCGCCCGCGACGTGCGCGGCTTCGCCGTCAAATTCTATACCAAGCAGGGCAACTGGGACATTGTCGGCAACAACATCCCCGTCTTCTTCATCCAGGACCCGATCAAATTCCCCGACCTGGTCCATGCCGTGAAGCAGGAGCCCGACCGCGCCTTTCCGCAGGCGCAGTCGGCGCATGACAATTACTGGGATTTCGCGAGCCTCAGCCCCGAGGCATGGCATATGGTCATGTGGCAGATGTCCGACCGGACGATCCCGCGCTCGTTCCGCACCATGGAGGGCTTTGGCGTCCACAGCTTCCGGTTGGTCAATGCCGAGGGCAAGTCGACCTTCGTCAAATTCCACTGGAAGCCGCGCCAGGGCCTGCAATCGGTGTTGTGGAACGAGGCGGTCAAGATCAACGGCGCCGATCCCGATTTCCACCGCCGCGACCTGTGGACCGCGATCGAGGGCGGCGACTTTCCGCAATGGGATCTGGGCGTCCAGTTGTTCGACCAGGAAACGGCCGACCGCCTGCCCTTCGACCATCTCGATTCGACCAAGCTGATCCCCGAGGAAGAGGTGCCGGTCCGCATCATCGGCACGCTGACCCTGAACCGCAATGTCGACAATTTCTTCGCCAATACCGAACAGGTCGCCTTCTGCACCCAGAATGTCGTGCCCGGCATCGACTTTTCCGACGATCCGCTGCTCCACGGGCGCAACTTCTCCTATCTCGATACGCAACTGAAGCGGCTGGGCGGGCCCAACTTCACCCATATCCCGGTCAATGCGCCGCGCTGCCCGGTGATGAATTTCCAGCAGGACGGCCATATGGCGATGCACAACCCCAAGGGGCGCGCCAATTACGAGCCGAACAGCTGGGGCCCCGATGGCGGTCCGCGCGAAAACCCGACCATCGGCTATCGCAGCTTCCCCGCCGAGGTGCAGGGCACCAAGCAGCGCATCCGGGCGGAGACCTTCGCCGATCATTACAGCCAGGCGCGGCAGTTCTTCATCAGCCAGTTGCCCATCGAGCAGAAGCATATCGGCGATGCGTTGGTGTTCGAACTGTCGAAGGTCGAACGGCCCGACATCCGCGCACGCGCCGTGTCGCATCTGCGGTTGATCGACGAAGGGCTTGCCGCGACGGTGGCCGATGGACTGGGCCTCGACCTGCCCGCACCCGCCCAGGCCGCCAAACCGACGCGCGACCTGCCGCCCTCGCCGAAGCTGAGCATCCTGTCCAACGGCCCGGCGGACTTCAAGGGGCGCAAGATGGGCATCCTGCTGACCGACGGCAGCAGCGCCGATCTGGTCGCCGCGCTGACCAAGGCGCTCCAGGCGGAGGGTGCGCTGTGGGAGGTCGTGGCGCCCAAGATCGGCGGCGTGACGCTCGACGACGGCACCAAACTGCCCGCCCAGCAAAAGATCGATGGCGGCCCCTCGGTACTCTATGACGCGGTGGCGGTGCTGCCGTCCGAGGCGGGCGCGGCGATGCTCGCCAAGGATGCGACGGCCAAGGATTTCGTCGCCGATGCCTTCGCCCATTGCAAGTTCATCGGTCACACGGCGGCGGCACTTGGCCTGTTCGATGCCGCCGGGGTGACGGACCGCGACGAAGGCTTTGTCAGCCTGGCCAAGGCGAAGGACGCCAAGAGCTTCGTCAGCCAGTGCCGCGCGCTCCGAGTCTGGTCGCGGGAGCTTCAGGTCGATCTCGACGCGGCATCGCTTCAGCCGTCGCGGTAACGGCCATGGTGAACGGGAAGGGCAATAAATCCTTCCCGTTCATCACGATAGCCAAGCCAGCACCCATCTTGCCGCGATGAAAGGGCTTGCCTCGATGGGGTCTTGACAGCATCATGGATATGAATACATTAGGATACGTTCATATGTTGATGTTTGCATGACACCGGATGAAGGAGCGCAACTCGCAGATCTGTTCCGCCTGCTGGGCGAACCCAACCGGCTGAGGCTTGTGGTGGGATGCCTGGACGGCCCGCGGACCGTAGGGGAACTGACCGAGGAGGTCGGCGTCAGCCAGAGCCTCGTGTCGCAGCACCTGCGGCTGCTCAGGGCCGGGCGCCTGCTCAAGCAGAGTCGGCAGGGCCGGAACGTCCTCTACGAGCTGCCCGACTGCCATGTGCGGACCATGCTGACCAACATGATCGAACACGTACTTGAAGCTGATCATGTCCACGAGGAGTGAGTTGAAATGGCCGTTACCGTCGAAAACGTGAAGTGCGCCTGCGCCGATTGCGTCTGCATCGTTGCCACCGGCAAGGCGATCGAGGCTGAAGGCCGTAGCTTCTGCAGCGATTCCTGCGCCAAGCATCACACCGACGGCACCGGTTGCAATCACGCTGGCTGCACCTGCCACGGCTAAGCCGATCGGGGCCGGGCGCGATCCGCATCCGGCCCCGCTTTGCCCCGCGCGATCTTCCTTGTCGGCGCGGCAGCATCTGCACCACCCCTATCGCTTTTTCGCTTAGCCCGCTCTTGAAATGATATACCGTAACATTACAAGTGCGTGAGGCGCGGGATCGAACATGGCCGTGATCCCGCCGAGATGGGATAGATGGTGATGAACGACGCGCGCATGCTGCCGGTGACGGTGCTCTCCGGCTTTCTGGGGGCGGGCAAGACGACATTGCTCAACCACATCCTCGCCAATCGCGCCGGGCGCCGCGTGGCCGTGATCGTCAACGACATGAGCGAGGTGAATATCGACGCCGACCTGGTGCGCGGCGGCGAGGCCGCTTTGTCCCGATCAGAGGAAGCGCTGGTCGAGATGACCAATGGCTGCATCTGCTGCACCTTGCGCGACGATCTGCTCGCCGAGGTGCGGGCGCTGGCAGAAGCGGGGCGCTTCGACAGCCTGGTCATCGAATCGACGGGCATCTCGGAGCCGCTGCCGGTCGCGACCACCTTCTCGTTCCGGGACGAGGACGGCGCATGTCTGGGCGATGTCGCCCGGCTCGATACCATGGTGACGGTGGTGGACGCGCTCAACCTGCTGGCCGATTATTCCAGCCGGGATTTCCTGGCCGATCGTGGCGAGAGCCTGGGCGAGGACGACACGCGCAGCCTGGTCGGCCTGTTGGTCGAACAGATCGAATTCGCCGATGTGGTGGTGGTCAACAAGGCGTCCTCGGTCTCGCCGGAGCAACTCGCCATCGTGAAGAAGCTGGTGGCCAGCCTCAACGCCGATGCGCGCATCATCACGGCCGACCATGGCCGGGTCGATCTGGACGCGGTACTCGACACCGGCCTGTTCGACGAGGAGAAGGCCAGCCGCCATCCGCTCTGGGCCAAGGAGCTGTACGGCTATGCGCATCATCAACCCGAAACCGAAGAATATGGCATCGAGAGTTTCGTCTATCGCGCCCGCCAGCCCTTCGATCCGGCCCGCTTCCATGCCTTTCTGACCGATGGGGGGCTCGACCATGTCGTCCGGGCCAAGGGGCATTTCTGGCTGGCGACCCGGCCCGACTGGGTCGGCGAACTGGCGGTCGCCGGAAGCCAGACCATGACCTCACGCCTCGGCCGATGGTGGGCGTCGATCCCCAAGAACCAATGGCCCGATGACGACCGGTTCGCGCGTTTCGTCGCCGGTCACTGGGACCCGATCTGGGGCGATCGGCGTCAGGAACTGGTATTCATCGGCATCGGGATGGACGCGGCGCATATTCGCGCGCGCCTGGATGCCTGCCTCCTGCCCGCAAGCGCCTTCACCCCTGCGCTGTGGACCGGCTTGGCGGACATGTTTCCGTCCTGGAGCGAACGCGTGCCGGAACCGGCATGAGCCGAGACGCCCTTCTTCATCATGCACGCATCACGCGCCCTATCGCTTTGGTGATGAGCTTGATGCTGATCGGCTTTTCGCACCGGACGACGTGCCCGAACCGCTCCGGCATCGCCGAGCCGCCATAGCCGGTGGTGAAGACCAAGGGTACGGCGCGCGCCAGCAACAGATCGGCGGCGGGAAAGACGGCCTCGCCGCCCAGATTGACGTCGAGGATCGCGCCGTCGATCCGCGCCTCGGCGGCGACCAGGTCCAGGGCCTGATCGAGCGTCCCGACCGGACCGAGGACGATCGCGCCGACATCGCCCAGTTCGGTGGCCAGATCGTCCGCCAGCATGAACTCGTCCTCGACGACCAGGATGCGACAACCGCGCAGCGTCCGTTCAGGCATGTCCCGACACCTCTCTGCTGATGGAAACGGGGGAACTGGCGGAAACCGGGATCGAGATGGTGCAATGCACCCCGTCCGGCCCCAGGCTGTAGGAGGTTCGGGCCCGAAGCTGATAGGGGAGCGCCCGCTCGATCAGTTCGCGCCCCTGGCCGGTTCCTTCGGGGGTCGATCCGGCGGGGGGCATCGCGACCCCGCTTTCCTGCCAGTCGACATGCAGCCACGGCTTGCCGTCGTCGCCGGACGGCTCGACGAACCAGGTGACGCCGAGCTGTCCGTCCGGTTGCCCGAGCGCGCCATATTTGACCGCGTTGGTCGCCAGTTCGTGAAGCGCCATCGCCAGCGTCTGCACGGTCGACGACCGCAGGCGAACGCCGCTCGGCCCGTCGAGGACCACATGATCCAGACCACCGTTCAACGCCGCCAGTTCCGTGCGGATCAAATCGTCGAAGGTGACGCGGTCCATGTCTTCGAGGCGGGAGAGCAGCCCCTGCACCCGTGCCAGCGATTCCAACCGGTCCCGAAAGCGCGCGCGAAACGCGTCGAAATCGGTGCTGGAACGCGCGCTCTTGTCCGCCATCGACCGCACCACGCCGATCAGGTTACGGGTCCGATGCTGGAGTTCGCCGACCAGCACCGCCTGGCGTTCCTGCAATTCCTTCAACTGCTGCACATCGGTCGTGGTGCCGAGCCATTCGACGATGCGCCCCCGATCGTCCCGGACCGGCATGGAGCGGGTATGGTGCCAGAGATACGCGCCGTCGCTCGCCCGCCGGACCCGGAACTCCACATCGATGCCGCCCGCCTCCCCGGCCTGGTGCCAGGCGCGCAGGACGGCGTCGCGATCCTGCGGGTGGACCGCCGCCAGCCATCCGCGATCGCGGCTCTCCTCCAGGCTCTGCCCGGTAAAGGCCTGCCACTGCGAGCTGGACCAGGTCCAGTGCCCCTCGTCCGCCGAACGCCACACCAGTTGGGGGATTCCCTCGACCAGCAGGTGCAGCCGGGCCTCGCTGGCGCGCACCCGCTCTTCGACCTGGCGCCTGTCGGTGATGTCGAAGGTGACGCCGTTGATGATCCATGGCCGCTCGCGCTCGGCCCGCCCGCGTATCTCCACCCAGCGCCCCGCCGCGGGGCCGCCGGCCACCTGGACCTGGATCTGGAAATCCTTTCCGGGCGCGATCGTCCGGCCCGTGACGGCTCCCAGCCAGTCCGCGCCGTCCGGGGCCATGAGGTCGGCATAGACCGAAAGGGGATGCGGCTGCGCCGGATGGGCTATGCCCCATAGCGCTTGCACGGTGGCGTCGGCGCGGACGGTTTCCGTCCGCATGTCCCAGGTCCAGGCCCCCATGCCGCCACTGTCCAGCGCGACGCGTCGGATTTCCTCGCTCTCCTGCAGGGCCGCCTCGGCACGGCGGCGCTCGGTGATGTTGGTGAAGAGGACGGCGACGCGATGATGCCGGGGGTCGAGCGGAAAGATGTTGAGGTCGAAGATACGGTCGAGCATCGGCTCGCTTTCCTCGACGCGGATCGAACGGCCGGTGTCGATCGCCTCGCCGTACAGCTTCACCCAATGGGGGTTCGGCGTACCCAGCAACTCGGTCGCGGTCTGCCCGATCGGCCAGGGCATGCCGGTGTGCTTGAGGAAAGCGCGATTGACCTCGATGAAGCGAAAGTCGCTCCAGCCGCCCTTCGCGTCCCGCAGGACTTCGACGACCGCATAGGCCTCGTCCATCGACTCGAAGAGCATGCGATATTTGGCTTCGCTCTCGCGCAAGGCCGTCTCGGCGCGCTTGCGGGCATCGATGTCGATATTGATGCCGACCCATTTTCCGATGCCGCCATCGCTGTCGAGAACGGACGCGGCCCGCACGTTCGTCCAGCGCCAGCCACCGTCGGGGGCGCGAAGCCGGAACTCCGCATCGACAAGGCCACGCACCGCGATCGCCTCCCGCCACTGCCGCTCGGCATAGGCGCGGTCGTCGGGATGGATGGCGTCCAGCCAGCCATAGCCGCGCCATTCCGCCACCGTCTGGCCGGTATAGGCGCGCCAGCTCGGACTGTCCGCGACGACGACCCGTCCGGATCGGTTTCCCATATCGCCTGCGCCCAACTTCCGATCAGCAGCCGGTGCCGCGCCTCGCTCTCGCGCAGCGCGCGTTCCGCCAGCACCTGCGGGGTCGTCTCCTTCAGGGTCCAGAGGACGCCTGCGACCCGCCCCGTCTCGTCGCGGACCGGGGCATAGTCGACATCGAACCAGGCATCCTGCAACTCGCCATGGCGCAGCACCGGATAGCGTTGCGCCATCCGCCGCGCCGACTGTCCCGCCATGCCGGCGGCGACATCCGCGGCAAAGACATCGCGCGACCGGGCGAACGTCTCGAAGGCCGATCGCCCCAGCGCCTGCTCATAATGCTCACGCAGCAATTCGGCGAAGCGGTCATTATAGAGGTGGATCGCCTCGGCACCCCAGACCAGGCTCATCATGCTGGGGGAATCGAGCATGAGGTCGACGATGGTCTTCAGGCTCTGCGGCCAGTGTTCGATCGGTCCGATCGCGGTTTCGGCCCAGGGATGCGCACGGATCAGCGCAGCCATCGCGCCTTCGCCTCTTGGCCATGTGCCCCGCCCCATGTTCTCACCATCCCCCACGGACTTCTCCATCACGCTATCCGATGCCGGGCCCGTCCGATCAACGCATGAACGCAATCAAGATACTGTAAAACAACATAAATCACCGATATTTCGTCGGATTTGACAAAGGAGTTGCAGGACGCGGAACTGGGGGTATCGCCCCCCTCGAAGATGACCGCGACATCGGTGCTCCGGGACGACATACCGGGTCAGACTGTCCAGTCGCATCGGCACCCCAGCGTCACGGGCTTGCTTACGCTTGCGTCAGTCCGACATGTCGGTCATCGGGAATGCTGCTGGATCACGTTGGGACGGGAATTGGGTCTTTGACGAACCGTACCGAGATCGAAGACCACGAGACGCAGAGGCTGGCGGCCTTGGCGCGCTATGACGTGATGGACACGCCGCGCGAGCCGAGCTTCGACGAACTGGCCGCGCTCACCGCCCGTCTTTGCGATGCGCCGATCGCCGTGGTGAACCTGGTCGGCAAGGGACGCCAGTTCTTCAAGGCGGAAGTCGGGCTCGGCGTCCGCGAGACGCCGCTCGAGAGTTCCTTCTGCGCGCATGCCCTGCTCGAACAGGATTTCCTGATCGTACCCGACCTGAGCAAGGATGCGCGGTTCGATTGCAATCCGCTGGTGACCGGCGCCCCTCATATCCGCGCCTATGCCGGGGCCTTGCTGAAGACCGAGGACGGCATGGCGATCGGTACGCTGTGCGTGCTCGACTATCGCGTGCGCGACTTTTCGGATCTCCAGCGCGAGGCACTCGGCGTCCTGGCGCGGCAGGTGATGGCGCAACTCGACCTGCGGCGCACCGTCGAGCAGCTCGACCGGCGGAACGAGGCGCTGCGGGCGGGCGAGGCGCGGTTGCGGCTGATCCTCGACAGCGCGCGCGACTATGCGATCATCGCCACGGACACCCAGCGGCGGATCACCAGCTGGTCGGCCGGGGCCGAGGCCATTTTCGAATGGACCGAGGCGCAGGCGCATGGCCGACCGATCGACGATCTGTTCCTGCCCGAGGATCGGGCCGCCGGCGTGCCGGAACAGGAGATCGCCCGTGCCGAGACCGAAGGCTATGCGCCGGATGTTCGCTGGCATTGCCGGGCGGACGGCTCGCTGGTGTTCCTCAACGGATCGACCCATCCTATCCGGGACGGTGACGGGCGGATCGTCGGTTTCCTCAAGGTCGGCCGCAACGAGACCGAGGACCGCGCCCGCGCCGCCGAACTGGCCCGCACCCGCATCGAGCTGGTCGACAGCGAGGATCGGTTCCGCAACATGGCGGACCATGCGCCGGTCATGATGTGGGTCACCGACGCGGACGGCGCCTGCACCTATCTCAACCGACGCTGGTATGAATATACCGGGCAGACGCGCGAAGAGGCGCTGGGCCATGGCTGGCTGAACGCCACCCATCCGGACGACAAGGCGGAGGCAGGCCACATCTTCGGCCAGGCCAACACGACCCACACCCCGTTCCGGATCGATTACCGCCTGCGCCGGGCGGACGGTTCCTATGGCTGGGCGATCGATGCCGCGTCGCCGCGCTTCGGCCCCGATGGCGAGTTTCTGGGCTATATCGGTTCGGTCATCGACATCGCCGACCGCCGGGCGGCGGAGGACGCGCTGCGCCATGCCAATGCGCTGCTCGCCGCCGTCATGGAGGCGGTGCCCGGCGTCGTCTATGCCAAGGACGGTGCCGGGCGGATGCTCGCCGCCAATCGCGGCACCAGGGAACTGGTCGGCAAGCCGCTGGACGCGATCATCGGGCGGACCGACCTGGAGTTTCTGGACGACCGGGCACAGGCGGAGGCCGTCATGGCGAACGATCGCCGCGTGATGTCCGAAGGCCGGATGGAAGTGCTGGAGGAACAGGTCAGCCTGCCGGACGGAACCTGTGCGATATGGCTGTCGACCAAGGCCCCGTTCCGCGATGCGGCGGGGCGTGTCGTCGGACTGGTCGGATCGTCGATCGACATCACCGAGCGCAAGCGCGCCGAGGAAGCGCTGCGCTGCCTGAACGAAACGCTGGAAGACGAGATCGCCGAGCGGACGGCCGAGCGCGACCGGATGTGGGATACCTCGCCCGACCTGATGCTGATCCTCGATTTCAATGGGATCGTTCGGCGGGTGAACCCCGCCTGGACGACCCTGCTCGGCTATGACGAAGCGGAACTGGTCGGCCATCATGTCAATGAATTCGTCCTGGCCGAGGATCATGCCGATACGATAGGCGCCTATGAACGGGCCGCGCGCGGCGGACTGCTGGAGATCGAGAACCGGTGTCGGCACAAGGACGGCTCGATCCGGTGGATTTCCTGGAACGCCGCCCCCGCCGGGGTGATGACCTATGCCACCGGCCGCGACGTGACGGCCGAGAAGGACCAGGCCGCCGCCCTCGCCCAGGCCGAGGAACAGCTTCGCCAGGCGCAGAAGATGGAAGCCGTCGGCCAGTTGACCGGCGGCATCGCGCATGACTTCAACAATCTGCTGACGGCGGTGACCGGCGGGCTGGAACTGCTCGCCGCACGGCTGGCCAATGGCGAATATGACCGGCTGGGTCGCTATATCACGATGGCGCAGACCGGGGCCAATCGCGCCGCCGCGCTGACCCAGCGGCTGCTCGCCTTCTCGCGCCGCCAGACGCTCGATCCCAAGCCGACCGATACCGATCGCCTGATCGCGGGCATGCAGGACATCATCGTCCGGACGATCGGCCCCGCCATCGTCGTAAAGGTCGTACCGACACCCGGCCTGTGGCCGATCCTGGTCGACGCGCCGCAGTTGGAAAGCGCGCTGCTGAACCTGTGCATCAACGCGCGCGACGCGATGCCCGAGGGCGGCACGCTGACCATCGAGACATCCAACAAGACGCTGGACGCCCGCGCGGCGGCGGCACAGGATCTGCCCGCGGGCGATTACGTATCACTGTGCGTCACCGATACCGGCACCGGCATGCCACCCGAGGTGATGGAGCGGGTCTTCGACCCCTTCTTCACCACCAAGCCGATCGGCGAAGGCACCGGGCTGGGCCTGTCGATGATCTACGGCTTCGTCCGCCAGTCCGGTGGCCAGGTCCGCATCTATTCCGAGGTCGGGATGGGCACCACCATGCGCCTGTATTTGCCCAGACTGTCCGGCGAGCATGACCTGGCAGACCTGACCGACACGGTCGCGGCCCGCCACCGCGCCCATGACGGGCAGACCGTCCTGCTGGTCGAGGACGAGGCGGCCATTCGCGAACTGGTGAGCGAAGTGCTGCGCGATTCCGGATACCGCGTGCTGACCGCCAGCGACGGCCCGATGGGGGTGTCGCTGCTCCAGTCGAACGTGCGCATCGACCTGCTGGTCACCGATGTCGGCCTGCCCGGTGGGTTGAACGGACGCCAGGTCGCCGATGCGGGCCGCGCGGTGCGGCCGGACCTGAAGGTGCTGTTCGTCACCGGCTATGCCGCCAATGCCGCGGTCGGCGCGGGGCATCTGGAAAAGGGGATGGAGGTGCTGACCAAGCCCTTCAACGTCCTGGAGCTGGAACGCCGCGTCGGCGAAATCCTGTCGGCCTAGGCCCCAGCGGACTTTCACCCGCATCGGCCATCTATGGCTTTCCCGTTGCGCGGCCGACCGGAATCGATGCAAGGCACTCGAATCACGGGATTATGGGGGCGTCGATGGGAAAGGCTTTGCACTGGGCGCTGGGGGTGGCGGCGCTGACGGTGAGCGCCCCCGCGCTGGCCGACGACGAACCCCGCTTCTGCCCGACCCGACCGAATCTCGGCGGCTCGAGCTGCACGACCGAGCCGGGGCGGGTCCATGTCGAGCTTTCGACGCTGGACTGGCAGCGCGATGACCAGCCCGACCAGCGCGAGGATCGGATCGTCACCGCCGACATCCTGACCCGGTTCGGGATCGGCAAGAATACCGAGGTCCAGTTCGACTGGGTCGGTTATGGCCGCGACAGGACACGCGACACGGCCACCGGTACGGTCGACACCGTGACGGGCACCGGCGACATGACCTTCGCCATCCGCCAGCATCTGGCGGGTGAGAAGGGCAAGCCTTTCTCGGCGGGCGTCCAGGCCTTCGTCACCGCCGCGACCGGACGCTATCCGGTGGGGGCGGGGACCTGGTCGACGGGGATCATCGTCCCGGTCCAGTACGACCTGACGGAAAAGGTCGCGATCGCGATCACGGGCGAGGCCGATGCGGCCGCGAACCAGTCGGGCATGGGTCGTCATCTGGCCTATAGCGAGATCACCGGCCTGCGGTACAAATTCACCGATCGGGTCACCGCGACCGCCGAACTGTCGCTGGAGCGCGACGACGAGCCGGATCAGCACGAGACCTCGGCGCTGGCGGCGCTGTCCGCAGCCTGGCGGCCGACCAAGGTCGTCCAGCTCGACATCCTGGCGGCGGCGGGCCTGAACCATGCCGCCCCCAGCCTGCGCCTCGTCACCGGCGGCGCCATTCTCTTCTAGCGCCGCCCCATCCTTCGGAACCTCCCGACCGTCCGAGCGATCCACAAGCTCGGGGGAGCCGAACCGCCATGACCGATCCGTTGAATGCCGCTGCCCATGTCATCCAACTGGCGCTGACGCCCATTTTCCTGCTGACCGCCGTGGGCTCGTTGCTGAACGTGTTCTCGACCCGGCTCGGGCGGATCAGCGACCGGATACTCGGCCTGAAGAAGGACGGGCGTCAGGACGGCGTCGAGATGCGGCGCTTGCGTCTGCGCTCCAAGATCCTCGACATCGCCGTCATGCTGACCGCCGCCGCAGGAGCCATGACATGTTGCGCGGCCATTACGCTCTTTCTGGGGACATTACGCGATTCAGGGCACGCGACGGTCCTGTTCTTCTTCTTCGGGGGCGGCCTGTTATGCGCCGTCGCGGGACTGGCCTGTTTCGTGAGCGAGATCACGATCGCGGGACGCGCCTTGCGTGACGAGGACAGCTGACCGCCGGGACGCGCCAGCAGAACCGGTCACTATCTGTCCGGCCTGCGAGTCGGCGCTCAACGGATGGTGATGTTGTTTTTTGCGATGGCCGGGTTCGAAACAGGGGGTCGCGTCCGCCATGGGGGCGGCCACGGCGAAACAGTCGTCGGTCGTCGCCGGATCGTCCTGCGCGGCGAACGCGGGAGCGGCGACCAGCATGGTCGAGGCGGCGATGATCCATAAGCGGGTGCACAGCATGACATGCCCTTCCGTTGAGATGCGGGAATGGCGGCTCTGTCGCGCAATCCGCCCATGGGACCGACTTAAATGAATTTCACCCGCCCTACGCGCCTTGGCCAGGGCGCGGCGGTGCGGCTATGCCGATGCCATGGCTGCCATCCTGGTCATCGAAGACGACGACGCCACCGCCGCGGCGATCATTGCCGAGTTGAAGCGGCATGGGCATGAGGTGAGTCATGCCGGTGACGGCGACACCGGGCTGGACCTGGCGACCCGCACGGCGTTCGACGCGATCACGCTCGACCGGATGCTGCCCGGCCTGGACGGCCTGTCGCTGGTGGCCCGGCTTCGCGAACGGCACATCACCATCCCCGTGCTGATGCTGAGCGCGCTGAGCGATGTCGACGAGCGGATCGCCGGACTTCGCGCCGGGGGCGACGATTATCTGACCAAGCCCTTCGACTTTGCCGAGATGGCGATGCGGGTCGAGGTGCTGTTGCGCCGCCGCGATCAGGCGGAGGCGGTCGTGCTGCGCGGCGGCGGCATCGAATGCGATCTCGTCCGCCGGACCGTCAAGGTCGAGGGCGAGCCCGTCCGGCTGCTGCACATGGAGTTCCGTCTGCTCGAATTCCTGATGCGCAACCAGGGCGAGGTGATGACCCGGCGGATCATCTTCGAACGGGTCTGGGGCTATTATTTCGATCCCGGCGCCAACCTCATCAGCGTGCATGTCGCCCGACTGCGCAAGAAGATCGACCGGCCGGACCGCCCCTCCCGCATCCAGACGGTGAAGGGGGAAGGATATCTGTTCGATGGCGGCTGAACGGCTGCGCTGGCGCGATATCGTTCGGATCAGCACCTTTCGCCTGTCCGCCATGCTGGGCGCGGTGTTCGTCGTCGGGCTGATCGCGATGCTGAGCGTCGTCTATGTCGCGACCGAGCGCGACCTGACCGCGCGCAGCGACCGTATCCTGCATGCCGCCGCGGTTCGGCTGCTGACCGTTCCCGCCGACCAGTTGCCGGGGCGCATCCGGGCCGAGTTGCAGCGCGACCGGTCCGGGTTCAACTATCTGGCGCTGATCGCGACGGACGGGACGCCGATCATCGGCAATGTCCGCCTGCTGCGGCCGCTGGCGCCGGGGTTTCCGATCGATGTCGAGGACGGCGCACGACGCCCTTTCCGCCTGGTCGCGCTGCGGACCCGAGAGGGGGAAACGCTGCTGGTCGGACGCGACATCAGCCTGCTGCGCGACCTGCGCCGCACCATCCTGGAGACGCTGATCGTCAGCGGCTTGCTGACCATCATCGGCGTCGCGGCGGCCGCGATCCTGTTCAGCCGCGCCCCCCTGCTGCGTGTCCGTGCCTTGCAGCGCGCCAGTCGCGAGATCGCCAAGGGCGATTTCTCCGTTCGGATGCCGATCGCCGGGCGGCATGACGAACTCGACCAGTTCGCCGGGACGGTGAACGCGACGGTCGAGGAGGTCGGCCGCGTCGTCGCGCAGGTCAAGGGCGTGACCGACGCGATCGCGCACGACCTGCGCACGCCCCTGACCCGCGTTCGCGCCACGCTGAACGCGGTCGGTCACCAACCCGGCGATCCGGCGAGCGTGGCGGCGGGAATCCGTCGGGCGACCGCCGATCTCGATCTGGTCCTGGAACGCTTCACCGCGCTGCTCCGCATTTCCGAACTGGAGGCGGGGCGGCGGCGCGCCGGTTTCCGCACGGTCCGGCTGGAGGCGCTCGTCAGCCAGGTGGCCGACCTGTACGAACCGCTGGCCGAGGACCGCGACATCGCGCTGTCCGTCGCGACCCGCCCCCTGTCGGTCAAAGGCGACGACAAGCTGTTGTTCGAGGCGCTGAGCAACCTGATCGACAATGCGATCAAGTTCGGGCGACCGGGCGGGCAGGTCCGTATCGCGGTTCTGGACGACGAACGCGGCCCCGCGATCGAGGTGCGCGACGATGGCCCCGGCATCCCCGCCGACCAGCGCGACGCGGTGCTGCGCCGATTCCATCGGGGGGCAGCGGCGCACGGCGTACCGGGCAGCGGCCTGGGCCTAAGCGTCGTCGTGGCGATCCTGCATCTCCATGATTTCCAACTGCATCTGTCGGATGCCGCGCCGGGCCTGTGCGTGCGGATCGCGGTCGGGCCCCGGTCGGCCTGACGCACCCCTTCCCCGCCGGGCGGTGAAATTCATTTAAGTCGCCTGGCCTTCCGAATGGCGCGATGGACGTCCCCGTCGACGGTGCGCAGCGGTTTCCCCACCCCCTTGATTCCGCGCCACCGTCGGCACCTGTCCGTGTCGACACCGGGATGCCCATGCTCCAGCTCGTCAAGCTCGCCCTAGCCAAGCCCTATACCTTCGTCGTCCTTGCGATCCTGATCGTGCTGGGCGGCGGAATCGCGGCGGTCGAGACGCCGACCGACATCTTCCCCGACATCCGCATCCCGGTGATCGCGGCGGTGTGGAGCTATCGCGGCCTGCCGCCGCGCGACATGTCGGGCCGTGTCGTCTATTATTACGAACGCTCGCTGTCCGCGACGGTCGGCGATATCGACCATATCGAAAGCCAGTCGCTGTCGGGCGTCGGCATCGTCAAGATCTTCTTCCGCCCCGGCGTCGACATCCGCACCGCCACCGCGCAGGTGACCGCCGCCTCGCAGACCGTGCTGAAGCAGATGCCGCCGGGCATCACGCCGCCGCTGATCCTGAACTACAACGCCTCGACCGTGCCGATCCTCCAGCTCGCCTTGTCGGGCAAGGGATTGTCCGAACAGACGATCTACGACCTGGGCCAGAACATGATCCGCCCGGCGCTCGCCGCGGTGCAGGGGGCGGCGATCCCGTCGCCTTACGGTGGCAAGGAGCGGCAGATTCAGATCGACCTCGATCCCGCCGCGCTCCAGGCCCACCGGCTGTCGGCGACCGATGTCGCGAACGCGCTGGCGCAGCAGAACCAGATCGTGCCCGCCGGGACCGCCCGGATCGGCCAGTATGAATATAATCTGCGCCTCAACAACAGCCCCGACGCGATCGACGCACTGAACGACCTGCCGATCAAGACGATCGACGGGACGACCGTGCTGATGCGCGACGTGGCGCATGTCCATGACGGCTCGCCCCCGCAGCGCAACGAAGTGCGGGTCGACGGCGCGCGGTCGGTCCTGATGACCGTGTTGAAGAGCGGTTCGGCCTCGACCATCGCGATCGTCGATCAGGTCAAGGCGCTGCTGCCCAGGCTGGAAGCGACGCTGCCCCCCGGCCTGAACGTCAAGCTGCTGTCCGACCAGTCGGTGTTCGTGAAGGCGGCGGTGTCGGGCGTGATGCGCGAAGGCGTGATCGCCGCCGCGCTGACCAGCCTGATGATCCTGCTGTTCCTCGGCTCGTGGCGCTCGACGGTCATCATCGCCGCCTCGATCCCGCTGGCCATTCTGGCGGCGATCGCGGGGCTGGCGCTGGCGGGACAGACGCTCAACATCATGACGCTGGGCGGGCTGGCGCTGGCGGTCGGCATCTTGGTCGACGACGCCACCGTCACCATCGAGAATATCAACTGGCACCTCGAACAGGGCAAACCGGTGCGCGACGCGATCCTGGACGGTGCGAAGCAGATTGTCGGCCCCGCCTTCGTCTCGCTCTTGTGCATCTGCATTGCCTTTGTCCCGATGTTCTTCCTGCCGGGTGTCGCGGGCTTCCTGTTCGCGCCGATGGCGATGGCGGTGGTGTTCGCGATGATCGCCTCGTTCATCCTGTCGCGCACGCTGGTCCCGACGATGGGCAATTACCTGCTGCGCGATCATGGCGGCGCGCACACCGCCGAGGTGATGGTGACGCATGACGCACAGGCCGGTCGCCCGGACAGCCGCAACCCGCTGCGCCGGTTCCAGCATGGCTTCGAACGGCGGTTCGAGGCGGTGCGCGGCTATTATACCGGTCTGCTCGCCTTTGCGCTCGCCCGGCGGCGGCCGTTCGTCATCGGCTTCATGATTGTCGTGCTGATGTCGTTCGCGCTGGTGCCGATGCTGGGCCGCAACTTCTTTCCCGCGGTCGATGCGGGCCAGATCAGCCTTCACGTCCGCGCGCCCGTCGGCACCCGGATCGAGGAGACGGCCGCGCTGTTCGACCATATCGAGAACCGCATCCGCCAGATCGTGCCGCCCGACCAGCTCGACACCATCGTCGACAATATCGGCCTGCCGGTCAGCGGCATCAACCGCGCCTATTCCAACACCGGCGGCGTGGGTCCGCAGGACGGCGACATCCTGATCACGCTGAAGGAAGGCCATGGCCCGACGCCCGCGTTCGTCAAGGCGCTGCGCGAACGGCTGCCCCACGACTTTCCCGGTTCCTCCTTCGCCTTCCTGCCCGCCGATATCGTCAGCCAGATCCTGAACTTCGGCTCGCCCGCGCCGATCGACGTGCAGGTCGCCGGGCCCGATATGAGCGGGAACGAGGCCTATGCCCGGATGCTCGTCGCCCGGCTGGCGCGGATTCCGGGGCTGGCCGATGTCCGCCTGCAACAGGCATCCAACTATCCCGAATATGCGGTCGATGTGGACCGTGCACAGGCCAGCCGCCTGGGCATCACGGAGAATGACGTGACGCGCAGCCTGTCGGTCAATCTGGCGGGCAGCTTCCAGATTGCGCCGAGCTTCTGGCTGAACCCGAAGAACGGCGTCTCCTATCCGATCGTGGTGCAGGCCCCGCAATATCGCGCCAGCACCATCGAACAGATCGACAATCTGCCGATCACGGGCAGCGCCCCCGGCAGTTTCCAGACGCTGCGGGCGCTGGGCACGCTGCACCGCGAACCCAGCCCCGCGCTCGTCTCGCACTATGCGGTGCAGCCGGTGTTCGACGTCTATGCCACGCCGCAGGGCCGCGATCTGGGGGCGGTCGCCGCCGACATCGACAAGGTGCTGGCCCAGACCAAAGGTCAGCTGCCCAAGGGCGCGACCGTGGCGATGCGCGGACAGGTGGAGACGATGAACACCGCCTTCACCGGCCTGATCCTCGGCCTCGCCGGTGCGGTCGTCCTGATCTACCTGCTGATCGTCGTGAATTTCCAGAGCTGGGTCGATCCGCTGGTGATCGTCTCGGCGCTGCCCGCCGCACTCGCCGGGATCGTGTGGATGCTGTTCGCGACGCACACGCCGCTCAGCGTGCCCGCCCTGACCGGCGCGATCATGTGCATGGGCGTGGCGACCGCGAACAGCGTGCTGGTGGTCAGCTTTGCCCGCGAACGGCTGGCGGCGTGCGGCGATGCGATCCAGGCGGCGATGGAGGCGGGCGCCACCCGCTTCCGCCCGGTGCTGATGACCGCCTTGTCGATGATGATCGGCATGGCCCCCATGGCGTTGGGCCTGGGCGAGGGGGGCGAGCAGAACGCGCCGCTCGGTCGCGCGGTCATCGGCGGCCTGCTGTGCGCCACGCTCGCCACGCTCGTCTTCGTGCCCGTCGTCTTCGCCATCGCGCACCGCCGCCGGACGGCGACCGCGCCCACCCCCCTTATGCCCATCGGAGAAGCCATCCATGCATAACGCCGCCCCGGCCCCCGCTGTGTCGGCCGACACGCCTGCGCCCAAGGGTCTGAAGACCGCCGGGCTCACCGCCGCCGCCCTCGCGATCGGGGTAGTCGCCCTCGGCGCCCTGACGCGCAGCCATGACGTCGCGGCAGCGACCAGCTGGTCCAGCGCCAATGCCATCCCGACCGTCCATCTAGTGCCAGTGAAAAGCGGCGCGGCGAGCGATACGCTCGACCTGCCCGCCACGCTGGAAGCCTGGGACGCGGCCCGGCTCTTCCCACGGGTCAGCGGCTATGTGCGCAGCTGGTCGCAGGATATCGGCGCGCAGGTCGGCGCGGGTCAGCCGCTGGGCGTCATCGACACGCCCGAGCTGGACCAGCAGATCGACCAGGCGCGCGCCGCGCTGGCCAGTGCGATCGCCCACGAAAAGCTGGCGCGCAGCACGGCGGCGCGCTGGGCCGACCTGCTGACCAGTTCCTCGGTATCGAAGCAGGAGGTTGACGAGAAGAATGGCGACCTGGCGGTCAAGACGGCGGGCGTCGCCGAGGCGCGCGCCGCCCTGTCGCGGCTGGAGGCGATGAAGCGTTATGCCGTCATCCGCGCGCCGTTCGCGGGCGTGGTGACCGCACGCAATGCGGAGGTCGGCGACCTGGTCGGCCCCGGCGCCGCCGCGCAGGCGCCGATGTTCGGCGTGGCCGACACCCACCGCATCCGCGTCTATGTCAGCGTGCCGCAATCGCTGTCGGCGACGATCAAGCCGGGCATGACCGCGACCCTGACCGTCCCGGCCTTTCCCGGACGCCGCTTCACCGCGACGGTCGCCGGATTGTCCAGCGCGGTCGACCCGCAATCGGGCGCGTTCCGGGTCCAGCTGTTCGCCGACAATCCCGACGGCGCGCTGAAGCCCGGCGGCTATGCCCAGGCGCGCTTCGACCTGCCGGGTCGGGCTGGCGCGGTGCAGGTGCCGTCGAGCACCATCCTGTTCGGCGCGGGCGGCGCGCAGGTCGCGACCGTCGATCCCCAGGGCCGCGTCGTGCTGCATCCTGTCCATATCGGCCAGGACAATGGCCCGACCGTGCAGATCCTGTCCGGCCTCACGCCGGGCGAGCGGATCGTCGACAATCCGCCGGACTCGCTGGCGCAGGGCGAACTGGTTCGCGTGGGGGCGAGCAACGATGGCTGACCCCCTTCGCCACTGGATGGCGGGCGCGGCGCTGGCCCTGCTGGGCGGCTGTTCGATGGCGCCCGCCTATCATCCCCCCGCCATCGCCGCGCCCCCGGCGTTCAAGGAGGCGGCGGGCGACTCGACCTGGAAACCGGTGGATACGCTCGCCGCCGCGCCACGCGGAGACTGGTGGACGGGGTTCGGCGATGCCACGCTCGACCGGCTGGAGGCGCGGATCGACGCCGACAATCCGACGCTGGCCGGGGCCTTGGCGCGTTATGATCTCGCGCGCGCCACGCTGGCGGGGGCACGCTCCGGCCTGTTCCCCCATGTCGAGCTGACGCCCGGCATCCTGCGCAACCGTCAGTCGGACGATCGCCCGCTGCGCGGCGGCACCCAGCCCGA
Organism: Sphingomonas fuzhouensis; assembly: GCF_034659795.1. Lineage (NCBI taxonomy): Bacteria > Pseudomonadati > Pseudomonadota > Alphaproteobacteria > Sphingomonadales > Sphingomonadaceae > Sphingomonas > Sphingomonas fuzhouensis. Next base: position 293,919 of record NZ_JAXSQY010000004.1, on the reverse strand, counting down.
TTTCTACACCGCCGCAACGCTGGGCGGCGACATATCCTATGAGGCGGATCTCTGGGGCAGGGTGCGCAATTCGGTCGCGGCGGGCCGTGCGCTGGCCCAGGCCAGCCAAGACGATCTGGCGGCGGTGAAGCTGGCCCTGCAGGGGCAGTTGGCGACCGATTTCGTGCGGTTGCGCGGAAAGGATCGCCAGCTTTCGCTGCTCAACCAGACGATCGATGCCTTTGCCAAGGCGGACGCGCTGACCCGCAATCGCTTCCGCGGCGGGATCGCGACCGGCATGGATGTCGGCCGGGCGGGTGCGTTGTTGGGCGAGGCGCGCGCGCAATATGCCGCGCTGGAGGCCGACCGCGCCGTCACCGAACATGCCATCGCCAGCCTGGTCGGCCAGCCCGCCTCGACCTTCTCGATCCCGCGCAGCGACGCGGCGATGCGCCTGCCCGCCATCCCGATCGGCCTGCCCTCAACCCTGCTTGCCCATCGCCCCGATATCGCGGCGGCGGAGCGGCGGATGGCCGCCGCCAATGCGCGGATCGGCGTCGCCAAGGCGGCCTTCTTCCCACAGATCACCTTGGGCGGCAGCGGCGGCTTTCAGGGCACCGCGCTCGCCGGGCTGGTCGCTGCGCCCAATATCTTCTGGGCGATCGGGCCCGGCGCGATCCTGAACCTGTTCGACGGCGGCAAGCGCCGCGCCGATGTCGCCGCCGCCCGTGCCGACTGGCGCGGCGCGGTCGCGGATTACCGCGGCCATGCGCTGAGTGCGTTCCAGGATGTCGAGGACGCGCTGGCCCTGCTCCACCATCTGGGCGCGGCGCAAACGGCGCAGGATCAGGCGGTGACCGCCGCCACCAGCACCCAGGTCATCGCGCTCGACCGCTATATCAAGGGGGCCGCGACCTATCTCGACGTGGCGACCGCGCAGGAGAGTGCCTTGCGCGACCGGCAAGCGGCGCTGACCCTAGAGACGCAGCGGCTGGCCGCCGCCGTCGCGCTGATCCGGGCGCTGGGCGGAGGATGGACGGCGCCGCCCCTTCCCCGCCAGCCTGGGTCCTGAGGTCGACCGGCTCAGCGGGTCATGCTGTTGAGGTTGCGCGAGACGCTGGCATCGGACAATCGCTCGGGATGCGGGGTCACCGGCTGCGCATGGACCGCGACGATCACCTCGCCCGTCCCTTGTGCGAAGGGGTGCCGCACCACCCGATAGCCGCCGCCCTGTACCAGGTGGCGCAGGACCGCGCTGTGCGGATAGGCGTCGCGCGCCCGGTCGCGCACGATCACCGCACCCGCCGTTCCGATGCGGTCGAGAATGGCGGCGGCTTCGGCAGGGTCATGCGCGATCAGGTGATAGCCATGCCCCATGAAGTCGCTGCCCGACAGCCATTGCGACGCCCGCGCGGTCCAGAGCCTGCGGGACCCGCGATCCTGATAGGCGGCCTCGGCGATGATCGCCCCCTCGCCCCCTGCGCGCCCATCGACCAGCCAGATGCCGGGCGCATCCCGCATCGCGGCGACGATCGCCGGGGCCGCCATATCGCGCTTGGGGGCCATGGGGATCAGCGTCATGACAGGCGCGATCGACGCGGCCACCGCCAGCATGCCCGCCGCCACGCGCCCCTGCCCGCCACGTCGCCAGACCAGCACCAGCGTCAGGGCGATCGGCATCACCATCCAGGGGATGGCGGGCAGCATATAGCGCGGGTCGAGCGCGACCGGCACGATCGACTGAAACGCCAGGGTCGCGACGATCACCGCCACCGCCAGCCGCACCACCGGCCGCGCCTGCGCGTCCCGCCACCCCATCCCGATTCCCGCAATCGCCAGCACCAGACCGACCCAGCCCAGATCGTCGACCAGCGCCGCGCTGTTGGTCGACAGCGCCAGCCACGCATAGGCCGCCCCCGGCGCATAGTTGAATCCCCCCGCCGAAATCCGGAAGGACACATAATACCAGGGCGCCACCACCAGCAGCGTCGCCGCCGCCACCGCCCATAACCGACGATCGCGCAGCAGATGCCAGCGCCGCGCCAACAGGATCTCGATCGCCGGGACCAGCGCGATCAGCGCGCCATTGCCCTTCACCAGCGGCGCGAACGCCGCCAGCGCGCCGAACAGCAGGAAGCGCCCCCATCCCGGCCGCTCCGCCGCCCGCAGCCAGGCGATCGCGCCCAGCCCAACGACCAATGCCACCGGCTGATCGAGCAGAAAGGATTGCGCGCTTTCGATCACCAGCGGCGACAGCAGCATGGCGAACGCCGCCGCCAGCCCGACGCGCGGGTGCCCCGTCCGCGCCAGCCCCCACAACACCAGCACACAGGGCAGCCCCGCCACGAACGCACTGAACATGGCGGCGGCCAAGGGCGAGGGCCAGATCAGCGCAAAGCCGGGTGCGAGCAGCGCATACCAGCCCGGCGGCCAATGCCCGATCGATAGCTTGGGGTAATGGACATAATAATCGCGCGCAAAGCCCATCGGGCTAGGCAGCCCGGCACGCAGCCAGTCGGCCAGGAACAGCGTATTGACGTAATGCGCCGATTCATCGGGGCCCAGGAAACTGCCGGTGATCCCACCCATCGCCCAGGCCAAAACCAGCGATGCCAGCCCCAGCATCACGGCCGCCCCGATCGTCCAGACCCAATGCCGCATGCTCCATCCCCCCGTCAGACGAGGCGCGATAGAGGGTGACGAACCGGCGATATAGGGAAATCTGGATGCCCCGTGAGGATTCGAACCTCAATTAACGGAGTCAGAGTCCGTGGTCTTACCTTTAGACGACGGGGCATCGAACAGGGGCGTGCCTCTAGGCGGCCGAATCGATGCTGTCAACCCGATTTACACGCACGCGCCGCCCCCGCGTCTTGTCGTGCGGGCACCGACTCGCTACCTTGGGGTCCAAGCACCGGCGAACGCTCATGTTCGTGACGGATAGAACAGAATAAAGCGAGATACGGCGATGGGGGATGTTCCCACCCGAAGGCCGTACCGGCAGGCCAAGCCCCCTGCCCGTTCGGCACCCCCCCGGCCCCAGCGTGGCCGGTGGTCGGATGCGCAGGCCTATGCCGCGCTCGACCTGGGCACCAATAATTGCCGGTTGCTGATCGCGCGGCCGCAGGGCGGCGGCTTTGCCGTCGTCGACGCCTTTTCGCGAATCGTCCGGCTGGGCGAGGGGCTGGCGACCACCGGCCGCCTGTCCGATGCCGCGATCGACCGCACCATCGCCGCGCTGCGCGTGTGCGCCGACAAGCTGAAGCGCCGCAACGTCACTTTGTCGCGCGCCGTCGCGACCGAGGCATGTCGCCGCGCCGCCAACGGCCCCGCCTTCATCGCGCGGGCGCTGGCCGAAACCGGCATCCACCTCGACATCATCTCGGCGGAGGAAGAGGCGCGCCTCGCCGTGCTCGGCTGTCATGCGCTGATCGAGCCGGGCGAAGACCCCGCGCTGATCTTCGACATCGGCGGCGGCTCGACCGAGCTGGTGCTGGTCGACACCCATGGTCCCAGCCCCCGCATCCTCGACTGGCATTCGGCGCCCTGGGGCGTCGTCTCGCTGACCGAAAGCGCAGGCGGCGGCGAGGGCGAGGCGGGGCGGCTGGCCGCCTATGCCCGGATGCGCGGAATCGTCGCGGACAGCTTCGCCGATTTCGCCGCGCGCCTGCCGAAGAATCTCAAGCGCCCCCGCCTGCTCGGCACCAGCGGCACGGTGACGACGCTGGGCAGCGTGCATCTGGGGCTCAGCCATTATGACCGTGCCGCCGTCGACGGGCTGATCGTGCCCACGTCCGCGATGCGCACGATCAGCGCCGACCTGTCGCGCAAGAGCCTGGCCGCGCGGGGCAAGGTGGCGTGCATCGGCCCCGAACGCGCCGATCTGGTGGTGGCGGGCTGCGCCATACTGGAGACGATATTGGACCTCTGGCCCGCCGAGCGGCTAGGGATCGCCGACCGCGGGATTCGCGAGGGAATCCTGCGCCGTTTGATGGGAATCGCCAGACCGTGAGCAGAGGCAATGCAGGGCTGCACCAGCGGGTGCGCACCGCGCGGAAGCGCACCGCCCAGTCGACTCGCTGGCTTGAGCGCCAGTTGAACGACCCCTATGTCCGCCGCGCCAAGGCGGAGGGCTATCGCAGCCGGGCAGCCTACAAGTTGATCGAGCTGGACGAGCGGTTCGGCTTCCTGCGCGGCAAGAAGCGGATCATCGACTTAGGGCTGGCGCCGGGTGGCTGGAGCCAGGTCGTGCGGCGCCAGGTCCCGAACGCCAGCGTGGTGGGCATCGACCTGTTGCCGGTCGACCCGATCGACGGCGTCACCATCTTCGAGATGGACTTCATGGACGATGCCGCGCCCGACACGCTGATGAACGCGCTGGGCGGCGCGCCCGACCTCGTCATGTCGGACATGGCGGCCAATACCGTCGGCCACCCCCAGACCGACGCGCTGCGCACCATGGGCCTGGTTGAGACGGCCTTCGCCTTTGCCTGCGACGTGTTGTCGCCTGGCGGCGTGTTCGTGTCGAAGGTCTTCGCGGGCGGCGCCGACTCGCAACTGGTCGCCGAAATGAAACGCCACTTCGCCACCGTGAAGCACGCCAAGCCGCCGTCGAGCCGCAAGGGTTCGGTGGAATGGTTCGTCGTCGCGCAGGGGTTCAAGGGGCGGAAGACGGCGGTGGTGGAGGATGCTTCGGAGGAGTGAGGGGGGAGCGGCGGGGTCCGCTTTCGCCCACTTGCGGACGTTCGTGGCGCGTGTTGTTCTGACGTATGCGCCGCTGGCTACCGCTCCTCTGTGTCGTCCTTTTGGCCGCCTGTGTCACCCTGACAAGTCTTTGGTTGACTGCGGAAAGCCGCCTTCGCCACTTGCAGCAAGAGGTCCGTAATCCACTGGATGCACCGCTAGAGCGTCGGGCCTACGCGATCAAAGCTCGGGTAGAACGTAGCACGGCCAGAGAGATCGAGGACTTGCTCCTGCCCGTGACGGTGTCCTTCCCGGATCGCAATTGCGTCGAGCTGCGGCCGCGCTGGGGAGTCGTCGGCGGCACAAGCATGACCTGCTTCTCAAACCGGACCGGCAAGCTTTTGTACCACGCCAGCATCGGCGAATGAACGGCCGCTAACCACTAAAAGTGGACATTTGGTTCTTCCCACCCCCGTTCAGCCTGAGCGAAGTCGAAGGCCACGGGATAGCGCTCGCGGCATAGGTTCGGGGAGTGCACTTCGACTTCGCTCAGTGCGAACGGAGGCTGGGGGCGAGGCGAACGGGGGAGGTTCCCCCCTCACACCAACGCGTTCACCGCCTCCATGAAGCGCATCAGGCTGATCGGCTTGGACACGTAGGAATCCGCCCCCGCCGCGCGGATGCGGTCTTCGTCGTCGCGGCCCGCATAGGCGGTCACCGCCATCACCGGGATGCGGCGCAGTTCCTCGTCCGCCTTCAGCTCCAGGATCAGCTCATAGCCGGTCACATGCGGCATCTGGATGTCCATGATGATGAGGTCGGGCTCCACCTCCCGCGCGCGCGCCACCGCTTCGCGCCCGTCGCGCACCGGCTCGGCGATGAAGCCATGGGCGCGCAGCAGATCGCAGAAGAGTTTCAGATTGAGTTCGTTGTCCTCGACAACGAGCACCTTTCTTGTCACGCCCGCTCCACCATTACCCAAAGTGACGATAGGCAATGCCCGGACCGGATACAATCGAACCCGCACGGATAGAGGGGGCCATGGCACTGGCGCTGCAGGCTTTGGTGTGGACGCTGCAAAGCCCGTCGCGCGCCGAACGCCTGCTGGCGCTGACCGGGCTGTCGGTCGAGGAGTTGCGCGGCGGCGCGGGCGAGCCCGGCGTGCTGGCGGCGATCCTGGCCTTCCTGGAGGGGCATGAGGCCGATCTGATCGCCTGTGCCGAAGACCTGGGCGAACGGCCCGAGGCGCTGGTCGCCGCGCGCCGGGTGCTGGAGGCCGCATGAAGCCGCTGCTGATCTGCGACTGCGACGAAGTGCTGGTGCATATGGTCCGGCATTTCCGCACCTGGCTGGACGAATCGCACGATATCGACTTCGCGATCGACCGGCATGATTTCTTCGGCGCGATGACCCGGCGGAACGGCGAGTCTGCGCCGAGCCAGGCCGAGGCCTGGGACCTGCTCCACGGCTTCTTCCCCGGCCAGATGGAGCGCCAGACGCTGGTCCCGCACGCGGCCGAGGCGCTGGCGGCGCTGGGGGCCCAAGCCGACATCGTCATCCTGACCAATTTGATCGAGGAATGCCGCCAGCCGCGGATCGAGCAACTCGCGCGCTTCGGCATCCATCACCGCGTCCAATGCAACAATGGCGGCAAGGGCGAGCCGGTCGCGCGACTCGTTGCCGAGCATGGCAACCCCGTCACCGTCTTCGTCGACGACCTGCCCCAGCATCACGCCTCGGTCGCGACCCACGCGCCGCAGGTCCACCGGCTGCACATGGTGTCGGAGCCCGAAATGGCGCCGCACGTGCCCCCGGCGCCGCACGCCCATGCGCGGATCGACGATTGGCGCAAGGCCGAGGCCTGGATCGCGGCGCGCTTCGCCGAGAGGCGGCCCGCCACGGCTTGACGCCAACGGGGCGAGCGCGCCATGTCTCGCCCCATGACCACGCATATCGATCGCGCGCTCGAGCAGCTCGGCCTCACCCTGCCGGAGGCTGCCGCCCCCGTCGCCGCCTATGTCCCCGTCGTTGAGGCGGGTGGGCTTCTCCACATTTCGGGCCAGCTGCCCTTTATCGACGGCCAGCTCGTCACCGGACGACTGGGCGACGGCGTCTCGCTGGAAGACGGGCAGAAGGCGGCGCAGGCCTGCGGCCTGATGCTGGTCGCCCAGATCAAGAAGCATCTCGGCGGCGACCTGACCCGCGTGAAGCGGATCGTGAAGCTGGGCGTGTTCGTGAATTCGGCCGGAGATTTCGTGGACCAGCCCAAGGTCGCCAATGGCGCGTCCGAGCTGATGGTGTCGCTGTTCGGTGAAGCGGGGCGTCATGCGCGCTCGGCGGTCGGCGTGCCGGTGCTGCCGCTGGGTGCGGCGGTCGAGGTAGATGCGATCGTCGAATTGGCTTGATTTTCCGGGGTGGGGTCCTTGCGGCCCTGCCCTCCCCCATCCCCTCCCGCCTGCGGGAGGGGAGCGATACCTGGCGGGCGTCTTCCCGCCTTCGCGATGGAAGCTTGTCGTTGCAGCGAAGCACGCCCCTCCCGCAGGCGGGAGGGGATGGGGGAGGGTCCGCTTCCACAAGCCACCCGCTCGCCCCCTTGTCCCACCCCATCCCACACCGCATATCCCACCGCGATGACCACCGCCGTCGCGCGTATCCTGTCCGGCGTCGCCGCCCTGCCCCCCGACCAGTGGGACGCCTGCGCAGGCACGGCCAACCCGTTCGTCTCCCATGCCTTTCTGACCGCGCTGGAAGACTCGCACAGCGTCGGCGGCCGCTCCGGCTGGACGCCTGCCCCGATCGTCATCGATGGCCCGGACGGCCAACCCGCCGCGATCGCGCCCGCCTATCTTAAGGCGCATAGCCAGGGCGAATATGTCTTCGATCATGGCTGGGCCGATGCCTGGGAGCGCGCCGGGGGGCGTTATTATCCCAAGCTTCAGATTGCTTCGCCCTTCTCGCCGGTGCCCGGCCCCCGGCTGCTCCTGCGCGATCCCGCGCTTGCGCCTGCGCTGATCGCGGCGATCGAGGCGGTGACCGACCAGAACGAGCTGTCCTCCGCCCACGTCACCTTCGTCGCCCCCGATCAGGTGCCGCATTTCGAGGCGGCGGGCTGGCTGATCCGCGAAGGGGTGCAATTCCACTGGCGCAATGACGGATACGCCCATTTCGACGATTTCCTGAACGCGCTCGCCAGCCGCAAGCGCAAGGCGATCCGCAAGGAGCGCGCCGCCGCCGTCGAGGGACTGACCATCCGCCACCTGACCGGCAACGACATCCAGCCGGAGCATTGGGACGCCTTCTGGGTCTTCTATCAGGATACGGGCAGCCGCAAATGGGGCCAGCCCTATCTGACCCGCGCCGCCTTCGACCGGATCGGCGAGCGGCTGGGCGACAAGGTGCTGCTGATCCTGGCGGAGCGCGACGGCATGCCGATCGCGGGCGCGCTCAATCTGATCGGCGAAGATACGCTCTATGGCCGCTATTGGGGCGCGGTCGAGGAGGTGCCCTTTCTCCATTTCGAACTCTGCTATTACCAGGCGATCGACGCCGCCATCGCACGCGGGCTGGCGACGGTCGAAGCGGGGGCACAGGGCGAGCACAAGCTGGCGCGCGGCTATGTGCCCGTGCCGACCTGGTCGGCGCATTACATCCCCCACCCCGCCTTCCGCCGCGCCGTTGCCGAGTTCGTGGAACGCGAGCGTCAGGCGATCGAAGCGGAAAGCGAGTATCTGGGCGAACTCACCCCGTTCCGCCGGGGGTGAGGCTCAGTCGTCGTCCTTATCCGCCGTCGCCTTGCGCCGGGCGGGGGCGCGCTTTTCTTCCTCGGGCAACGGGCGGCTGAGCAGTTCATAGGCCGCCGGGTCGATGATCGGGCGGCGATCGTCGATCCGATAGAGCACGCTGTCGCCCTCGCGCCAGATCGGCGTCAACCCGCGCGTCAGGCTTTCGTCATAGCGCGGCGCATGGACCAGCCAGACATAGTCGAACGCATCGCGCGGCAGCAGCTTCAGCGCGGTGTCGACCGGCCGCCACCATTGCCCGCGACAGCGCCGCTGGGTCACGATCTCGGACGGGTCGTGCGCGAACCGCTTGGCCGGGGCATAGCGCACCGTCAGCAGCTGTCCGCCCGCCATCGACCATTGATCATTGGCATAGGCCAGCTTGCGCTCCAGCGCGAGGCCCGCGACATGCTCCAACCGGCTCGACGGCCAGACATCGGCGCAATATTGGCGGCCCACAAAGGTCAGCAACCGCGCGCGCGGCGGCACATGATCGAGCGCGGTCAGCACCCGGTCATAGTCGTTGCTGTACATCACATAGCTGACCGTGGTCGCGCCGATCCGCACGACGAAGAACAACAGGCCGACGATCGCCAGCGTCGACGCCCCGCGCAACGACAGCCCGCGCCGGGGACGCAGCGCGATCAGTGCGATGGCGAGGACATAGGGGGCGAGGCGCATATCAGCATAGGCCGATCCGAAGACGACGCGTGGCAGCAGCAGATAGACGACGAACAGGAACGCCGCCGACAGCACCAGATTGCGCGAATATTCGACCCGCTCGTCGCGCACGCCCTTGAGCAGGACGAGGAACAGCACCGTGACCGAGGCGAGGTCGAACGCCATCCAGCGATCGCGCAGGACCATGGTTACCCAGTTGATCTTCCAGCGCCAGTTGAACCAGTCGCCGGTCTTGCCGGTCACGTCCGCACCCGACCGCCACAGCACCATCAGCACCATCGGCAGCGCCAGCGGAACGCAGCCCAGCCCGGCATGGAAGGCCGACTCGGCCCAGCCCTTCACCCCGCGCGCACCCTTCGCCCGGCGAATGTCGTGCTGGCGGATCAGCTCGGCCGAGAAGGCCAACACGCCTAGCACACCCCAGCCAAAGGTATGCGCGACCCACAGGATGCACGACAGCGGCACGAAGATAATCGCGCGCAGCCGCACCGCATGGAGCCGCCCCATGCGCAGCCACAGCGCGAACAGGTTCAGCGCCAGCGCCATCGCCAGCGCGAAGTTCACGAAGCCGAACTGGAAGGGATAGCTATAGGCCAGCGGCAGCGCGAACAGCGCGGTCGCCGGAATGCGCCCCTGCACCTCGCGCGCGATCCACAACAGGCCGGTGACGGTCAGCACCGGAATGGCGATCACGATCAGCTTGACCGCGAGTTCGAGCCCGAAGATCGGCGCCAGCGGCTCGATCAACAGGTCGATGCCCAGATTGCCGATCATCTGCCATTCGAAGCGATACCAATGCGCCAGCCAGGGCTGATGCGCATATTCCAGCTGGACGCGATACCGCCCCATATGGCCCGGCAGGTCGACCAGCGGCGGCACGGTCGGCCAGAGCAGTGGTACGGCGGCGAGCAGCGCCATCGCCGCGACGAACCACCGCGTCTGCCACCAGTTGAGCTTTCCCCCATTCATGCCGGTCGGCCTAGCGGATCACAGGGGGCTTGGACAAGACGAACGCGCGTTGCAGTGCGGCGAGTGGTTGCGGGCGGCGATCGCAGCCTTTGCCGGGATGACGGTGTCTGGATGACAGGCAGCGAAAAGGGGCGGACAGGTTGCCCCGCCCGCCCCTTCGGCAATCCGCTCCGGAACCGGATCAGTCGCGGTCGCGACGGCCCAACAGGCGCAGGCGCAGCGCGTTGAGCTTGATGAAGCCCGCCGCGTCGCGCTGGTCATACGCGCCCTGATCGTCCTCGAAGGTGACGACCTTTTCCGAGTAGAGGCTGTAGGGCGACTTGCGGCCGGTGACGATCGCCTGGCCCTTGTACAACTTCAGGCGGACGGTGCCGGTCACCTTCTCTTGGCTGTGGTTGACGGCGGCCTGGAGCATCTCGCGCTCCGGCGAGAACCAGAAGCCGTTATAGACCAGCTCGGCATAGCGCGGCGCGAGTTCGTCCTTTAGATGCGCGGCACCCCGGTCGAGCGTGATCTGCTCGATGCCGCGATGCGCCAGCGCATAGATGGTGCCGCCCGGCGTTTCGTACATGCCGCGGCTCTTCATGCCGACGAAGCGGTTCTCGACCAGGTCGAGACGGCCAATGCCGTGGCGACGGCCCAACTCGTTCAGCTTGGTGAGCAGCGTGGCGGGCGAGCAGGCCTCGCCGTTCAGCGCGACGCCGTCGCCACGCTCGAAATCGATGGTGATGACCTCGGGCACGTCGGGCGCGTCTTCCGGATTGACGGTGCGCGAATAGACGTAATCGGGCACCTCATCCCACGGGTCCTCCAGCACCTTGCCCTCGGACGAGGTGTGCAGCAGGTTCGCATCGGTCGAGAAGGGCGCCTCGCCGCGCTTGTCCTTGCTGACCGGAATCTGATGCGCCTCGGCGAATTCGATCAGCTTGGTGCGGCTGGTCAGGTCCCATTCGCGCCACGGCGCGATGACCTTGATGTCGGGGTTCAGCGCGTAATAGCCCAGCTCGAAACGGACCTGGTCATTGCCCTTGCCGGTCGCGCCATGGCTGACCGCGTCGGCGTTCACTTGTCTGGCGATCTCGATCTGGCGCTTGGCGATCAGCGGCCGCGCGATCGAGGTGCCGAGCAGGTACGTGCCCTCGTACAGCGCATTGGCGCGCATCATCGGGAACACGTAATCCTTGACGAACTCCTCGCGCAGATCGTCGATGAAGATATGCTCGGGCTTCACGCCCGCCATCTCGGCCTTCTTGCGCGCGGGCTCCAGCTCTTCGCCCTGGCCCAGATCGGCGGTGAAGGTCACGACCTCGCAGCCATAATGCTGCTGCAGCCACTTGAGGATGACGCTGGTGTCGAGGCCGCCCGAATAGGCGAGGACGACGCGCTTGATATCTTCGCTCATGGCAAAGTCCTTGATGAAGAGGGGATGGATTTGCCTCGCGCCCTATGCGCTGTCGCGGTCCCACGCAACCTTGGCGTCGCGTCGTTCATTGCGCGGACAGCCAAAGGCCGTCAGGAGCGGCCGGGATGATCCGTTCAGGAGTTTCACGCATGACCCGTTTTCTCGTCGCCGGTCTGATCGCCGCCACGCTGGCCACCCCCGCCCTGGCACAGGACACCCGCGCCTCGGCCGCCGCCAAATTCTCGCGCGAGTTCAAGGCGCGCGACACCAATCATGACGGCGTGCTGACCAAGGCCGAGGTCAAGGCCGCGATCATGAAGATGGGCAACGGCAAGAAGCAGATCGACGCGGTCCATGCCCAGCGGCTGACCGATCTGTGGTTCGACAAGGCCGACGCCAACAAGGACGGCAAGGTGACCGAGGCCGAAGCCCAGGCGCTGCTGTCGCGCACCTTCGACGAATATGAAGCGGCCCGCGCGGCGCAGCGTACGCAGCAACCGGCAGGCCCGGCGGCCGGGCCGAAGGGGCGGTAAGCACCAACCGAGGCCGCCCACAAAAAAGGCCCGGTGCGTTGCCGCACCGGGCTTAGGTCGTCCGCAGGAGGAACGTCGTGGGGTGCGGGGGTTCTCTTCGCCCCCGCTCCCGATCAGTTGTAGGCGCGCTCGCCGTGCTCGCCGAGGTCGAGGCCTTCCTGCTCGACTTCCTTCGAGACACGCAGCCCGGTGACCGCCTTGGCGACATACATGGCGATGACGGTGCCGATGGTGGCCCAGACGATGGTCGTGCCGACCGCGCCCAGCTGCACCAGCAGCTTCGAGCTCATGACATAGTCGGCCGCACCCGGGCCGCCCAGCGAGGGCGCATAGACCACGGCCGTACCGATCGCGCCGATCATGCCGCCGATGCCGTGCACGCCGAAGGCGTCGAGCGCATCGTCATAGCCGAGCTTGGGCTTGAGGACCGACACTGCATAGAAGCAGATGACACTGGCGATGGCGCCCAGCACGATCGCGCCGAACGGGCCCGAGTTACCGGCCGCCGGGGTGACCGCGACCAGACCGGCGACGATGCCCGAGCAGAAGCCCAGCGCCGAGCCCTTATGCCCCGCCAGACGCTCGGCGAGCATCCAGAACAGGCCACCCGACGCCGTCGCGACGAAGGTGTTGATCATCGCCAGACCCGCCGAACCATTGGCCTCCAGCGCCGAGCCCGCATTGAAGCCGAACCAGCCGACCCAGAGCAGACCGGTGCCGACACCGGTCAGCGTCAGCGAGTGCGGGGGCATCGGCGTGGTCGGATAGCCCATGCGCTTGCCCAGGATCAGCGAGGCGACCAGCGCCGAGACACCGGCGTTGATGTGGACCACCGTACCGCCCGCAAAGTCGAGCGCGCCCGCCTTGAAGAACAGGCCCGACGAGGCCCACACCATGTGCGCGATCGGGAAGTACACGATGGTCAGCCACACCGCGACAAACGCCATGACCGCCGAGAACTTCATCCGCTCGACCACCGAGCCCAGGACCAGCGCCGCGGTGATCGCGGCGAAGGTCATCTGGAAACAGATGAAGACATATTCGGGGATTTCGACGCCCGCCGTGAAGGTCGCCGCCTGGCTGGCGGGCGTGACGCCCTTCAGGAACGCCTTGCCCAGCCCGGAGATGAAGTTGGACGCGCCCCCCGACACGTCCGGCCCGAAGGCCAGGCTATAGCCGTACATCACCCAGATCAGCATCGCGAGGCACGCGGCCGCGCCGATCTGGGTCATGGTGGACAGCATGTTCTTCGCGCGGGTCAGACCGCCATAGAACAGCGCCAGGCCCGGCAGGATCATCATCATGACCAGCACGGTCGAGGTGAGCATCCAGGCGGTGTCGCCCTTGTTCACCGTCGCGGCCGGCGCGGCGCTGGCGGGCGACTGGAGCGCGACGGCATCCTGCGCCCAGGCGGGCAGCGCGACGAACAGCGTCAGGCCGAGGCCCGCCGCGCCGGTCGCCAATTTGGTGACGTGCTTCATCGAAATCCCCCCTTGCTCAGAGTGCCGATTCGTCGGTTTCGCCGGTGCGGATGCGCACGGCCTGGCCGACATCGAGCATGAAGATCTTGCCGTCGCCGATCGCGCCGGTGTTGGCGGCGGCCTGGATCGATTCGACGACACGGTCGGCGATCTCGGACGCGCAAACGACCTCGATCTTGATCTTGGGCACCATGTTGGTGCTGTATTCGGCGCCGCGGTAGATTTCGGTCTGGCCCTTCTGCCGCCCGAACCCCTTGACCTCGGTCACCGTCATGCCCGCCACGCCCAAGGTGGTGAGCGCCTCACGCACCTCGTCCAGCTTGAACGGCTTGATGATCGCAATGATCAGCTTCACCTGTGCCCCCTTTGCGTTACCCGCAGACAGGCATCGCAAGGGGTGTGCCAGTTTACGATTTCGTTACTTTTCCACGCAGATTCGCTTGCGGGCCGGGTGATCGGCCTGTTGCGACGCATCAAAAATTCAGCATATCGCCGCCACTGCCCAAATTTCAGGCACAAATGGGAGCAAAGCCGTCCGCCACCTGTTGGCCTTTCAGGCAGGGCGAGACAGGAGCACATCATGGCCGATACTTCCGGCGAACCGCTGGCCGCGACGGTGGCCGACGCCCTTGCCGAGCGGGGCGAGGCGGGGATCGCCTCGATCCTGTGGCTGGGCATTGCGGCGGGCGTGCAGATCGGGTTCGGCGGGATCGCCTATCTGGTCGCCAGTGCGGGCATGCCGTCGGGGGCGGGCGCGACGCACCTGTTGGCAGGACTCGCCTTCTCCAGCGGGCTGATGCTGGTGATGGTGACGGGCGCGCACCTGTTCACCGGCCATGCGATGCTGTCGCTGCCGCTCGCCCAGGGCCGGGTGACGGGCATGGGGCTGGTCAAGGCGCTGGGGCTGGTCTGGCTCGCCAATCTGATCGGCAGCCTGATCGTCGTCGGCCTGTTCATCGCGGCGGGTGGGCCGGAGGCCATGGACGGCACTGTCGCCGCCGTGGCCCGCGAAACGGCGATGACGAAGGTCGCCAAGCCCGGCGGCACGCTGATCGCCTCGGGCATTCTCGCCAATATGCTGGTGTGCCTGGGCGTCTGGATGGCGAGCGGGGCAACGACCGTCGCGGGCAAGATCGTCGCGGTGATCGCGCCGGTGACATTGTTCGTCGCGGCCGGATTCGAACATTCGATCGCGAACATGACGCTATTGCCGCTGGGCTGGGCGCTCGATCCGGCGGAGGTGTCCTTGGGCGGCATCGCGCACAATCTGGCGCTGTCGACGCTGGGCAATCTGATCGGCGGCGGCGCGATCGCGCTGTTGCTGGGTGCGGGCCATGGGGCGTTGAAGAAGCGAGCCTAATTCCTCCCCTACAAGGGGAGGTGGCAGCGCAAAGCGCTGACGGAGGGGTGTCCCGGTTCGCGAGGTCGGCCCATTCTCGCCACCGGCTACACCCCTCCACCAGCTTCGCTGGTCCCCAGTGGCCGGTCGATCATGCCCCCGGCATGATCTGGATTGCCTGGGAGGCAATCCACCTGCCACTCCTTGCAGGGGAGGATGTTTACGCCGCCAGCGCGGTCCCGCCGACGGTCAGCCCCTCGACCAGCAGCGTCGGCTGGCCCACGCCCGCAGGCACGCTCTGCCCGCCCTTGCCGCAGACGCCGATGCCCTCGTCCAGCGCGAAGTCGTTGCCGATGCCCGTCACCTTGGTCAGCACGCTGGGCCCGTCGCCAATCAGCGTCGCGCCCTTGATCGGCGCGCCCAGCCTGCCATTCTCGATCCGGTAGGCCTCGGTGCAGGAGAAGACGAACTTGCCCGACACGATATCGACCTGACCGCCGCCGAACGACTTGGCGAAGATGCCGTTCTTCACCCGCGACAGCAGCTCGGCGGGATCGTCCTGCCCGCCCTTCATGAAGGTGTTGGTCATGCGCGGCATCGGCGCATGGGCAAAACTCTCGCGGCGGCCGTTACCGGTCGGGGCAACGCCCATCAGCCGCGCGTTCAGCCGGTCCTGCATATAGCCCTTGAGGATACCGTCCTCGATCAGCACGACTTCGCGCGTCGGCGTGCCTTCGTCATCGATCGACAGCGAGCCACGCCGGTCGGCCAAGCTGCCGTCATCGACCACGGTGACGCCGGGGGCGGCGACCCGCTCGCCGATGCGCCCCGAGAAAGCCGAAGTGCCCTTGCGGTTGAAGTCGCCCTCCAACCCGTGCCCGATCGCCTCGTGCAGCAGCACGCCGGGCCAGCCCGGCCCCAGCAGCACGGTCATCTCGCCCGCAGGCGCGGCGACCGAGTCAAGATTGACCAAGGCCTGACCCAGCGCCACGTCGATGCCGCGCTCCCACGTCTCGCGCGCGACCAGCCGGTCGTACAGGTAACGTCCGCCGATGCCGAAGCTGCCCGTCTCGCGCCGCCCATTCTGTTCGACCACGACCGAGATGTTGAGCCGCACCAGCGGCCGCACGTCCGTCGCGACGAAGCCGTCGGCGCGGACGATCTCGACCACGCTCCAGCTGCCGGACAGCCCGACCGACACCTGCACGACGCGCGGATCGCGGGCACGGGCGGCGGCGTCGATCGTCTGGCAGAGCGACACCTTCTCGGCAAAGGGGATCAGGTCGAGCGGATCGGTGGCGGTATAAAGATGCCGGTTGGTCCCCTGCGGCGGCGGCGCGGCCGCGCCCTTGGCCGGGTCGATCAGCGCCATGGTCTGCGCGGCGCGCTGGATCGCGGCCTCGGACAGTTCATTGGCGTGCGCGAAGGCGGTCATCTCGCCCGACACCGCACGCAGCCCGAAGCCGGAGTGCGTGTCGTAGCTGGCGGTCTTCAGCCGCCCGTCGTCGAAGCCGAAGGCCTCCGACCGCTTATATTGCAGATAGAGTTCGCCATCGTCCGCACGTGACAGGGCGTTGGCGGTCAGCCGCAGCGCCGCATCGGGGTCCAGCGTGTCGCGGTAGAGGAACGAGCGGGGGTCGGTGGCGGATGTCATGCCACCGAATATAGGAGGCTCAGCGGCCCGCGCCATCCCCATGGTCGGGAAGCTGCGACTGGTCCGCGCCGTCCGCCGGGCCGCCGATCAGCACGAAGCGGCGATCGCAATAGCCGCAATCGACATAGCCGGTCTCGTCGATCTGAAGCCAGACGCGCGGATGGCCGAGCGCAGCGCCGCCGGGAATGTCGGTGGCACCGTCGCAAGCGACGCGGGTCTGGGTGACGCGGGTGGTTTCGGGCGGCGGCAACATAGGCTCGCGCGATAGCAAGGCGGACGCCCCCGTGCAATTGCCGAAAACCGGCTTGGCCTGTCCGCCGCACGGGCCTATCGCTGGGCCCATGACCGCCTCCACAGAAGCCGCCATTTCGATTCAGGGCATTGCCAAGACCTATCAGGGCGGCAAACGCGCGCTCGACGGGGTCAGCTTCGATGTACCGAGAGGGCAGATTTTCGGACTGCTGGGGCCGAACGGCGCGGGCAAGTCGACGCTGATCAACATCCTGGCGGGCTTGGTGATGAAGACCGAGGGCTCGGCATCGATCTGGGGCTTCGACATCGACCAGCATCCGCGCAATGCCAAGGCGTCGATCGGCATCGTCAATCAGGAAATCCTGTTCGACCCCTTCTTCACGCCGCTGGAGACGCTGGAGATTCAGGGCGGGCTGTACGGCGTGCCCAAGGCGCAGCGCCGCTCGATGGAACTGCTGCGCGCCGTGCATCTGGAGGACAAGGCCAACGCCTATTCGCGCACCCTGTCGGGCGGCATGAAGCGGCGCCTGATGGTCGCCAAGGCGATGGTCCATTCGCCGCCCGTCCTCGTCCTCGACGAGCCGACCGCCGGCGTCGATATCGAACTGCGCCAACAACTCTGGGCCTATGTCCGCTCGCTCAACGAACAGGGCGTGACGGTGGTGCTGACGACGCACTATCTGGAGGAAGCCGAGGAGCTGTGCGACCGGATAGCGATCATCAATCATGGCCGGTTGGTCGCCAATGAGCCGACCCGCGAACTGGTCGGCAAGGCGCAGGAAAAGATCGTCGCGGTCACGGTCGACCGCGATGTCGCGGTGGTCCCCGACCATGCCAGCTTCGGCAAGATCGTGCTGAAGGGCACACGGACGCTGGAAATCACCTATGCCAAGGACAAGGTCAATGCGGGCCAGGTGCTCGCGGCGGTGCAGGCGGATGGGTACGGCATTGTCGATGTGTCGACCAAGGAAGCCGATCTGGAAGACGTGTTCCTGTCGCTGACGCGGAGCGTGAGGGACTGAACCTAATTCCTCCCCTGCAAGGGGAGGGGGACCAGCGAAGCTGGTGGAGGGGTGTCCTGCTATCGAGAGGGCGACACCCCTCCGTCAGGGCTTCGCCCTGCCACCTCCCCTTCCAGGGGAGGAATGCGACACTCACCCCGCCCGCGCCAGATCGGGAAAGCCCGCCCGGAAGCCCGCGACCTTCGGCTTGTCCCAGCGGACGATGTACGGATAGGTCGGGTTGCGGTCGTAGAAATTCTGATGCTCGGCCTCGGCCGGGAAGAAGCGGCCTTGTTCGATCCGGGTCGTGATCGGCCTGGGGAAGGCATGGGCGCGGGTCAGTTGCGCGATATAGTCGCGCGCCACCCTCGCCTGTTCGGGCGACTGGGCGAAGATCGCCGAGCGATAGCTGGGGCCGTGATCGGGGCCTTGGCCACCAACCTGGGTCGGGTCATGCGCGATCGCGAAATAGACGCGCAGCAGCGTGGCGTAGGACACCTGCGCAGGGTCATAGGTTATGCGGATCGCCTCGGCATGGCCGGTCCGCTCGGTTGAGACGGCGGCGTAATTCGCATCCTCGCGGCGACCACCGGCATAGCCCGCCGTGACCGAGCGCACGCCCTTCACCCGCTCGAACACCGCCTCCATGCCCCAGAAACAGCCACCCGCCAGCACCGCCACCTGGGGCCGCGCGGACGCGGGGATATCGACCGCCGCCTTTGGCAGCGGCACGGCCCGTTCAGCTTGGGCGGGAAGCGAGGACAGCACGACCGCTCCAAATGCGGTCGCCGCCAGGGCGAGGCAGAAGGCATTGCGCATGCCCCGAATATGGGATGCGCCCGACGCTTCGGCTAGAGGTGGAACTTCCGGAGGCGTCTGTGGTTCTGCTCCGTGACGACCAGCGTCTTAGCGAACCGCCTCGACCGGTGCACTGGTGTAGCGGCTGGGCGCTTCGCCCGGATGCAGTACGACGAGGCCCAGGGCACCCAGCGCAAATCCGCCGGCGAACTGCCACACGAAGCTGGACTTGAGGAGGGCACGCATTCGTCTTCACCTGTCTTAACGGGTCGCCGCCATGTGGCCGGCGATCTTCCGGGCGCCATCTGGTCGATCGGCGCCGTTCCGACAATGGCGTTTATAGAAACACAGCATTAACGGCACGTGACCGTGTCGTTCACGCCACAGTTAAGCCATATTGCTGCGCCGCACCTAAGCGCGTGAAAAAGCCAGCCAATTCGGCATGTTGACCGAACCGACTGGCTTTCGTACCGCAGCGAGGCGGTAAATTATTTCAGGGCCGCACAGGCCGTCTGAATGCGCGTGCACGCCTCACGAAGCAGCGCGTCCGAGGTCGCATAGCTGATTCGCATCGCGGGCGAGAGGCCGAACGCCGCGCCCTGCACCGCCGCGACCTTCGCATCGTCGAGCAGATAGCCGACGAACGCCTCGTCGCTGTCGATCAACCGGCCCGAAGGCGTGGTCTTGCCGATCAGCGGCACAAAGGACGGATAGACGTAGAACGCACCTTCCGGCGTCGGGCAGGTCATGCCGGGAATCGCGTTGAGCATCGACACCACCATGTCGCGCCGCGCCTGGAACGCCTGGTTCCGCTCGGCGAGGAAGCTCTGGTCGCCGGTCAGCGCGGCAGTCGCCGCCGCCTGCGCCACCGAACAGGGGTTGGATGTCGACTGCGACTGGAGCTTGGCGATCGCCTTGATCAGCCAGGGCGCGCCGCCCGCATAGCCGATGCGCCAGCCGGTCATGGCATAGGCCTTGGAACAACCATTCACCGTCAGCGTGCGCTCGTACAGTTCGGGGCAGACCTGCGCGATGGTGGCGAAGCGGAAGCCGTCATAGACGATATGCTCGTACATATCGTCGGCGAAGACCCAGACGTGCGGGTGCTTGAGGATGACTTCGCCCAGCGCCTTCAGCTCGTCGGCGGTATAGCCCGCGCCCGTCGGGTTGGACGGCGAGTTGAGGATGACCCATTTGGTCTTGGGCGTGATCGCCGCGTCCAGCGCCTCCGGCGTCAGCTTGTAACCCTGTTCCGGCCCGGCCTTCACGATCACCGGCACGCCGCCCGCGAACTGGACGACATCGGGGTAGCTAACCCAATAGGGCGCGGGGATCACGACCTCGTCGCCCGCATCGATCGTCGCGACCATCGCGTTGAACAGGGTGTGCTTGCCGCCGACATTCACGCTGATCTGATCGGCCTTGTAGGTCAGGCCGTTGTCGCGCGCGAACTTGGCCGCGATCGCCGCCTTCAGCTCGGGCGTGCCGTCGACATTGGTGTACTTCGTCTTGCCGTCCCGGATCGCCTGGATCGCCGCCTCTTTCACGAAGTCCGGCGTGTCGAAATCGGGTTCGCCCGCGCCCAGTCCGATCACGTCGACGCCAGCGCGCTTCAGCTCCATCACGCGGCTGGTGATGGCGAGCGTGGGGGACGGGCTGATACGGCCGAGCGCGGCGGAGGGCTGCATGAAACGGAACCTTTGCGTCAGGAGATTGCGCGTGGCCCTTAGCCCCTCCGCGCCTCAATCCGCAACCATCTCCGCACGAAACAATCCGCGAAGCGCATTGCCAAGCAAGAATCCGTCGCGAAGGTCGGCGCGAGTGAGTTCCCCCTCGATCGCGCGGCCCGTCTCGATCAGATGGCTGCGCAGCACACCGGGTAGCAACCCCAGTGCCAGCGGCGGCGTCACCAAGACGTCGCCACGCGGCACGAACAGCGAGGTATAGCTGCCCTCGGTCAGCAGGCCATCGGGCGTCTCGAACACCACTTCCGCCGTGCCCGCCGCCGCCCGCGCCGTATCGTAAAAGCCGCGCGCGCTGGTCTTGTGCCGCAGCCGCAGGTCGCGCGGCGGGACGGGCAGCGGCACGACCCGCACCGGCATCACGCCGTCGAAGCGCGCGGGCGCAGGACCGACCTCGACCACCAATGCCCCACCGCGCGCCAGCAGCAGTCGGACGCGCCGGGCATCGCGCAGGCGGAAGGTCGCCGCCTGCAACTCGTTGCGCGCGTCATGCCGGTCGAAGGTGAAGCCCAGCGCCGCCGCGCTCGCCTTCATCCGCGCGAGATGCGCCTCCAGATGCTGGATGCCCTCGATGGGATCGAAGGCCATGGTCTCGATCAGGTCGAAATCGGGCCGCCCCCCGGCCAGGAACGCCGCCTTGGCCAGACACTCGTCCCATTCGTCCGCCGCCACCGAGTCGGCGACCACGCCCGATCCGATGCCCAGAGTCGCGCGAGTCTCCCCCTCGGGCCAGATCAAGGTGCGGATCGCGACGTTGAACATCGCGTCGCCATCGGCGTCCAGCCGCCCGATCGCGCCGGTATAGAGGCCACGCGGCGAATCCTCGATCTCGGCGATCGCCTGCATCGCGCGGATCTTGGGCGCGCCGGTGATCGAGCCGCAGGGGAAGAGCGCCGCCAGTACGTCTAGGGCATCGCGCCCCTCGGCCAGATCGGCGGTGACGGTCGACACCATCTGATGCACCGTCGGATAGGGTTCGACCGCGAACAGCTCGGGCACCGCGACGCTCCCTGCGCGCGCGACCCGCGACAGGTCGTTGCGCATCAGGTCGACGATCATCAGATTCTCGGCGCGCTGCTTGGGATCGTCGCGCAAGGCCTGGGCGGCGCGGGCATCGGCGGCCGGATCATCTTCGCGCCGCGCGGTGCCCTTCATCGGCCGGGCGGTCAGCTTTCCCCCTTCCAGCGCGAAGAAGAGTTCGGGCGACAGCGACAGGATCACCGCCTCGCCGGTCGCCACCACCGCCCCCCAGCCCGCCCGCGACCGGGCGCGCAAACCCGCATAGAGCGCCAGCGGATCGCCGAGTACGGAAGCGGTCGCGCGAAAGGTCTGGTTGACCTGATAAAGGTCACCCGCCCCGATCAACGTCTGGACGGCGGCGAATTGCTCGGCATGGCGGGTGGCGTCCAGCTCGGGCGCCATCTCACCGATCCAGCCGCCCGCCGGGTCGGGAAGCAGCGCATCCGGCTCGACCGTCTCATATCCCGCGAACAGGCCGAACCATAATAGCGGGCCATCGATCGCGCGTGGCGGCACCCCCGGCTCGAACGCCGCACCCGCCTCATAGGCCAGATAGCCGACCGCATCGAGGCCGCGTTCCCGCGCCGCGCGCAAGGCGTCCAGCGCCGCCGGAACCGCGTCGATCCGGTGCGCGGTGACGATGCCGACGGCCTGCGTATAGAGACGCGCCGCCGCTCCCCCGTCACGGGCGTCGTCGAGCAGGACGAAGGGAGGGAGAGGGCGCGCCATGGACGGACGATCCATGCACGGCGCGTAGGCCCACATGCAAGTATCGATTGGCCCCGCCCGTCCCAGCCTTTATCGCCGGGTCATGACCACTGCCCCTCAGAACCCGCCGCTCCGCGCCGCGATCGTGCCCGTCACCTCGCTCCAGCAGAATTGCTCGATCGTGTGGTGCACCGCGACAATGAAGGCGGCGGTGGTCGATCCCGGCGGCGACCTGCCGCGTATCCACGACGCGATCGCCAAGACCGGCGTGACGGTGGAGAAAATCCTGCTGACTCATGGTCATATCGACCATGCGGGCGGGGCCAAGGCGCTGTCCGACGCATTGTCCGTGCCCGTCGAGGGACCGCAGGAAGAGGATCGCTTCTGGCTCGCCCGGCTGGACGAGGATGGCCAGGCGTACGGCATCCCGGCACAGGTGCTGGAGCCGACCCGCTGGCTATCCGAAGGCGATACGGTGACGATCGGCGACCTCACCCTCGATGTGTACGAGACGCCGGGGCATACACGCGGGCATGTGATCTTCCACCATGCGCCCTCGCATTTCGCGCTGGTCGGCGACGTGCTGTTCCAAGGGTCGGTCGGGCGATCGGACCTGCCGGGCGGGGATCACGACACGCTGATTCGCTCGATCGTCGAGAAGCTCTGGCCGCTGGGGAACGAAACCGCCTTCATTCCCGGACACGGCCAGCCCAGCACCTTCGGACATGAGCGGCAGAGCAATGCCTTCGTGGCGGACCGGGTTTTGGGATTGGGGTGAGGGTTTCGGCTTTTTCATTCCTCCCCTGCAAGGGGAGGTGGCAGTCCGAAGGACTGACGGAGGGGTGTCACCATCAGCGGGGACACCCCTCCACCATGCTGCGCATGGTCCCCCTCCCCTTGCAGGGGAGGAATAAGCGCGGCGCAGTCCGACTATGGATTACCGCCGTTCCGCAGCACTCTCCGCCCGAATCGCCTTGAACTCCGAACCCGCGCGCCATTCGGGCCAATCCCGCCCGTTGGCGAGATCGCGCCCGATCCGGTACAACAGTCCCACATCCGCCGCCGCGCCGCGCAAATCCCAGCTCGCATCCCAGGCGTCGCAGGTCTGGTGGTAGCAGCGCATATAATCGTCGAGCCACTTCTGCCCCGCAGGCCGCCCGCCCGCCACCAGATCGGGCGCACCGCTGATCGCCATGAGCAGCAGCGTCGGCACCCCCCGCCGCGCGACGGAGAAATGATCGGCGCGATAGAACAGCCCCCGCTCGGGCAGCGCCTCCGGCGTGACGGTACGGCCCTGCGCCGCAGCGGCGGCCTTCAGCCGGTCTTCCAGGTCGTTCTGTCCGTCGCCGACCAGCATCACGTCCCTGGCCGGCCCCGCCGTCTGGAGGATGTCGAGCGTCAGATTCGCGACCGTCTTCGACAGCGGATAGACCGGCTTCACCGCATAGGTCTCCGACCCCAGCAGCCCGCGCTCCTCGCCGGTCCATAGCGCGAAGACCAGGCTGCGGTCGGTCTGCGGCGCGGCCTTGAACGCGCGTGCCAGTTCCAGCACGCCCGCCACGCCCAACGCGTCGTCGTTCGCGCCCGGTCGGATCACCCTTCCTTCCGCGTCCGGCGCCCCCTTGCCATAGGCGTCCCAATGCGCGCCGAACATCACGACTTCTTGCGCGTGCGTCTTGCCGGGCAGCTTCGCCAGCACGTTGCGGCTCTCGGCGCGCACCGTCGTCACCGGCAGGTCGGCGGAGAAACGCTGGCCCTTCAATTCGACCGGCCGGAAGTCGGCACGCCGCGCCGCTTTCCGCTGCTGGGCTAGGTCCAGCCCAGCGGCGGCGAACAGCTTGGTGGCCGCCTCGCCCGACAGCCAGCCCTGCAACAGGATGCGGGAAGTCGGATCGCTGCGGACGATATCGTAATTCTCGCCCGCCGGTGCCGTCACCGTCGCCCAGCCATAGCCCGCACCGGGAGTATCATGGACGATCAGCGCGCCGATCGCCCCCTGCCTTGCGGCTTCCTCGAACTTATAGGTCCAGCGACCATAATAGGTCATGCGCCGGTCGCCGAACTTGCCCTTGGCATCGTCGCCCGCGACCGCTTCGAAATCGGGGTCGTTGACCAGGAAGACGGCGATCTTGCCCTTCAGGTCGACGCCCTTGAAATCGTCCCAGCCGCGCTCGGGCGCATGGACGCCGTAACCGACAAAGACCATGGGCGCGTCCTTGATCGCCACCCGGTCGACCGGCCGCACGGTCGAGACATACACGCCCTGCCCCTGCACCAGCGGCATCGCGCCCGCCCGCATCGTGCCTTTCCCGATCTGGGTGCGGATCAGCGGCACGGCCTGGGTCCACTGGCCGTCCGGGCCGCCAGGTTGCAGACCCATCGCCTTGAACTGCGCGACCAGCCAGTCGACGGTCTTCGTCTCGCCCGGCGTGCCCGGCGCGCGGCCTTCGAACGCGTCGGAGGCGAGCGTCTTCACATCCACCGACAGGCGCTGCGGCGAAATGGGGTCGGGCGCGGCGGCGGTCAGGGAGAGGCCCGCAAGCGCGATCAGGGGCAGCCGACGCATCAGCGACCGACCTGAACGACGGTGACGCCGGTCACGGGCTTGGCCTGCGCGGTATAGACAAGGCCGATGCCCCAACCGGCCAGCAACGCCAGGATCGCCCAGGTGCCGATCGCACCGCCCGCGCGCCCGATATTGGGCGCGGGCCGCATCATGCCCCAGCCATGGCCGATTCGCGCGACGATAAAGGCGCCGCCCAGCACCCACAGCCAGAAGGGCGATCCGCCGCCCAGCTCGATCAGCCCCATCAGGATCAGGACGAAGGGGGCATATTCGACGAAGTTCGCCTGCGCCCGCATTCCGGCGGCGAGTCGCGAATCGCCGCCGTCGCCGATCATCACCTTGCCCCGGAGCCGCCCGACCACGATTCGCAGCGCGAGCCACAAATTGACGATGGCGGCCGCCGCCGCGATGCTGAGCGTAACCGGCAGGACCATAAATGCCGTCTTTCCTGTAAATTGCCTGATCCGGGGGAGTGCCATTCCGCAGCCCGGCTTGCAACATCGGCAAAACTCGCTATAGGCGCGGGGCTTCGCGATGCGTCCGGCTGGGTGCTCACGCGGCCGGGTCATCGATCCGGGCGCGCAATGGGTGCTGACCGTGGCGTATTCCACCCATTGTTCGAATTGATAAGGTGCCGCAATGGCCGTCCCCAAGAGAAAGACTTCGCCCTCCAAGCGCGGCATGCGCCGTGGCCACGACTCGCTGACGGTCGCGGCATTTCAGGAATGCCCGAACTGCGGCGAACTGAAGCGCCCGCACAATCTGTGCACCGCCTGCGGTCACTATAACGGCCGCGAGGTCGTGTCGGTCGAGGGCTGATCCCCTCTACTTGGCAATATCACGACCGTTAGAGGAAACGCATGGCCGATAACGCCTGGATCGCCGTCGATGCGATGGGCGGCGACGACGGGCTGGCCGTGATGCTGGCCGGTGTCGCACGAGCGCGCCGCCGCTTCGAGGGCATGCGCTTCTTCCTGGTCGGAGACGAGGCGCAGATTGCGGAAGGGCTGAAGTCCCATCCCAATCTGTCCGCCGCGTCCGAAATCGTCCACGCGCCCGAGATAGTCGGTTCGAGCGAAAAGCCGAGCCAGGCGATCCGGCGTGCGCGTGTGACGTCGATGGGCATCGCCATCGATCTGGTGAAGCAGCGTCGCGCCGCCGCCATGGTGTCGTCGGGCAATACCGGCGCGCTGATGGCGATGGCCAAGCTGTCGCTTCGCACCCTGCCCGGCATCGATCGGCCCGCGCTGGCGGCGCCGCTGCCCACGCTCGGCGACAATGACGTCATCATGCTCGACCTCGGCGCCAATACCGAGTGCGACGCCCGCAATCTCGTCCAGTTCGCGGTGATGGGCGCGGCCTATGCCCGCGTCCTGCTGGAACTCGACAATCCGCGCGTGGCGCTGCTCAACATCGGCTCCGAGGATCAGAAGGGCACCGACGAGATTCGCGACGCCGCCGCCGTGCTGCGCGGCCAGAATCACCTGCCGCTGAACTTCACCGGCTTTATCGAGGGCAACCAGCTGGCCCGCGGCGAAGTCGATGTGATCGTGTGCGACGGCTTTGCGGGCAATATCGCGCTCAAGACCGCGGAGGGGACCGCGCGTTTCGTCGGCGACCTGCTCAAGCGCGCCTTCCGCTCCTCGACCCGGTCGAAGATCGGCTTCCTGATCTCGCGCCCGGCGACGCAGTTGCTGCGCGATCATCTCGACCCCAACAACCACAATGGCGCAGTCTTTCTGGGCCTGAACGGCGTGGTGGTGAAGAGCCATGGCAGCGCCAACGAACTGGGCGTCGCCACCGCGATCGGCAATGCGGCCAAGATGGTGCGCGCCGACCTGACCCGGCGTATTGCCGAGGATCTCCTGAACTTCGAGGCTGCGGCATGATTCGATCGATCGTCACGGGTACGGGTTCGGCACTTCCAACCCGGCGGGTGTCGAACGACGAACTGGCGCAGGAAGTGGACACCTCCGACGAGTGGATCGTCGAGCGGACCGGCATCCGCTTCCGCCACATTGCAGGGCCAGAGGAAACGACCGCGACGCTGGCCGCCGACGCCGCCAAGGCCGCGATCGCCGCCGCCGGGCTGTCGGCGCAGGACATCGACCTGATCGTGCTGGCCACCGCCACCCCGGACCAGACCTTCCCGGCCACCGCCACCAAGGTCCAGGCGATGCTGGGCATCAACGACTGCGTCGCATTCGACGTGGCGGCGGTCTGCTCGGGCTTCCTCTATGCCGTGCAGGTCGCCGATGCGATGCTGCGTTCGGGCGTGCAGCGCCGCGCGCTGGTGATCGGCGCGGAAACCTTCAGCCGCATCCTCGACTGGGAGGATCGCACCACCTGCGTCCTGTTCGGTGACGGGGCGGGCGCGATGGTGCTCGAGGCCCGCGAGAGCGATGAAGCCGACGGGCGCGGCATCCTGACCACCAGGCTCCATGCCGATGGCCGCCACAACGGCCTGCTCTATGTCGATGGCGGCCCGTCCACCACCGGCACGGTCGGCAAATTGCGGATGAAGGGGCGCGAGGTGTTCCGTCACGCCGTCGTCAATCTGGCGCAGGTGATGGAGGAAGCGCTGGGCGCGGCGGGCCTGTCATCCGCCGATGTCGACTGGGTCGTGCCGCACCAGGCCAATGCCCGCATCCTCGACGCCACCGCGCGCAAATTGAACCTCCCGGCGGGCAAGGTGATCGTCACGGTCGACCAGCATGCCAACACTTCGGCGGCCTCGGTTCCGCTCGCGCTGGACACGGCGGTCCGCGACGGACGCATCCGCGAAAACGACCTGATCGTCCTGGAAGCCATGGGCGGTGGCTTCACCTGGGGCGCGGCAGTGATCCGCTTTTAGACAATCGATTGACATTAACCGAGATAAATCCCTTTCGGTCCCATTGACCGGTGTGATACGCGGTTTGCCAGACACCATTGGGGGATGGCCATGACCAACGTTGGAACTCTGACCCGCGCCGACCTGGCGGAATCGCTGCATCAGGAAGTGGGGCTGTCCCGCTCCGATTCGGCCGAAGTCGTCGAGCAGATTCTCGTCGAGATGTGCGATGCGCTGTCGCGGGGCGAGAATGTCAAGATTTCCGGTTTCGGCACCTTCGTGCTGCGCGACAAGGGCGAGCGGATCGGCCGCAATCCCAAGACCGGTGTCGAGGTGCCGATCGCACCCCGCCGCGTCCTGACCTTCCGCGCCAGCCAGATGATGCGCGATCGCATTGTCGCGGCGGGATAGACCCGAACGGCCCCTGGACGGCGGCAAGGCCGATGGTGCGCTGCGCACCATCGGCGAAGTCGCGCGCGAAACGGGGGTGGCGCAGCATGTCCTGCGCTATTGGGAAGGCCGCTTCCCGCAACTCCGCCCGGTGCAGCGCGCAGGCAATCGCCGCTATTACCGGGCCGAGGATTTGACGCTGATCCGCCGGATCGACCATCTGCTCAACCAGCAGGGCTATACGATGCGCGGCGTGCAGCAGCTATTCGAGGCCGAGGCGCGCAGCACGGACGATCCCGTCACCATGCTGCGCAGCATTCGCGATCGCTTGGCCGAGGCGCTGGCCTGGGACGACCGGGCGGCCGATCGATAGGCCGACCACCCACTCCGACTCAAGCGGGCTGAACCACCCCGCCCTGCTCACCCAGCAGCAGATCGCGACAGGCGCGGTTATAGGCATGCGCCCGCCACCAAAACCAGCCGCCATTGCCCACCCCCCAGGCCGCAACGCCCAGCGCCGCCCAGGGCACGGCCCGCGCCACACGGCCACCACGCGCCGCGACGCGCCCCGCGGCCAGGCCACCCTTGCCGATCTTGCGCGCGGTCCTGGCCAGCCGCCCGGCCGCCTTGGCCTGCGATAACAGGCCCGATCCGCCGCGCAGGTCGCGCAGGATGGCGACGGGGCCGACAAAGCCCTTGAGCTTGCCGACGACTTCCTGCGCCTCGATCGCCATGCCGGGCTCCAGCTGGCGCCGCTGCGCACCCGTCAGGCCATAGGCATCGGCAATGACGTCGATCGTGTCCGCCAGGCGCTCCGTGCCGATGGTCAGCGCCTTGGCACCGGCCTTCAGCGCGTGGCGGCGGATCAGCTTTTCATTGGCCTCGAAAATCTGCTCGATCGCGGCGCGGTCCATGGGCACTCCCTGTTCGTGTGATGCACATGAAGCCGCGACACGGCCCTCCGGTTCCGCCCCGAGGAGCGGACTAGCGTTCGCGCGTCGCCAGGAAGCGGACCTTGGGATAACGATCGGCGACATAGCCGACTTCCCAGGCGCTCTTGGCGAGGAAGACCGGGTTGTCGTCGCGGTCCTTGGCCATCGCCGCGCGGTTGAGGTCCATGAACGCTTTCAGGTCGGCGGGGTCCTCGGCGGTGATCCAGCGCGCGGTGTCGAACGGCGCGGGCTCCAGCCCCGCTGCGACCTTATATTCCGCATCCAGTCGCGACAGCAGCACGTCGAGCTGGAGTTGCCCGACGACACCGATGATCCAGTTCGACCCGATCTCGGGATAGAAGACCTGGGTCACGCCCTCCTCGGCCATGTCGTCCAGCGCCTTGCGAAGCTGCTTGGTCTTGGTCGGGTCCTTGAGCGCCACGCGGCGCAGGATTTCCGGCGCGAAATTGGGCAGGCCGGTGAAGCGGACATCCGCCTTTTCCGACAGCGTATCGCCGACGCGCAGCGTGCCGTGATTGGGGATGCCGATGATGTCGCCCGGAAACGCCTCGTCCGCGACCTCGCGATTCTGCGCGAAGAACAGGATCGGCGAGTGGACCGCGATCGGCTTGCCATGGCCCGTCGGGGTCAGCTTCATGCCGCGCTTGAAGGTGCCCGAGCAGAGTCGCATGAACGCGATCCGGTCGCGATGCTGCGGGTCCATGTTCGCCTGGACCTTGAACACGAAGCCGGTGACTTCCTTATTCTCCGGCGACACCGGCGCGGGCTCGGCGGGCTGCGGGCGCGGTGGCGGCGCGTGGCGGCTGAGCGCGTCGATCAGCTCGGCGACGCCGAAGTCCTTCAGCGCCGAGCCGAAATAGACCGGCGTCAGGTCGCCGTTGCGGTACGCCTCACCATCGAATGCGGCGTAACCCGCCTGCGCCAGTTCCACCTCCTCGGCGACCTCGGCGGGCAGGGTCGGATCGGCGTCGACCTTGCCCAGGAACGCCCGGCTGTCGCCTTCGGGACGGCTGACCTTGCCCGTGGTCAGGTCGAGAATACCCTCGAACAAGCCGCCCATGCCGACCGGCCAGCTCATCGGCGCCACGTCGAGCGCCAGGATATCGGCGATCTCGTCGAGCAGCTCGAAGGGGGGACGGCCTTCCCGGTCGACCTTGTTGACGAAGGTGATGATCGGCACCGAACGCAGGCGGCAGACTTCGAACAATTTGCGCGTCTGCGCCTCGATACCGCGCGCCGCGTCGATGACCATGACGGCCGAGTCGACCGCGGTCAGGGTGCGGTACGTGTCTTCCGAAAAGTCCTCGTGGCCCGGCGTGTCGAGCAGGTTGAAGGTCACGCCGTCCTTCTCGAACGTCATCACCGAGGAGGTGACCGAGATGCCGCGCTGCTGCTCGATCTTCATCCAGTCCGACCGCGCGCGCCGGTTTGCCCCGCGTGCCTTGACCTCGCCCGCCAAGTGGATCGCGCCGCCGAAATAAAGCAGCTTTTCGGTCAGCGTCGTCTTACCGGCGTCAGGGTGCGAGATGATCGCGAAGGTACGGCGGGGGGAAGTCATGGGCGGCTCTGTCGAATAGGGAAATGGCGCATCCGAGCGCCCGAGATGCTGCGCCTGTTACAGCAAATTGTGGCACAAGACAGGCCCCGGATTGCAGTGACCGTCAGTACCGCCCCCCTCCATCCGCGCCACCCCGGCGAAGGCCGGGGTCCAGGTGCCATGCATATGTGGCGAAGGTCATCGCTCCGTTCTCAAAGAGCACCCCATCTGGACCCCGGCCTCCGCCGGGGTGGTGCGGGAGGGTGATTGCGGCGTTACCCCGCCAGCGTCACCGTCATTTGCATGACCTTCTCACCACCGACCGGCACGACGAACACGCCGGGCTTGTCGAAGAAATCGCCATCGAAACCTTCCGGGTCGGCGATGCCGTGCCAGGGTTCGACGCAGACATAGGCCGCCCCCGGCTTGGTCCAGATGCCGAGCTTGTCGGTATCGGGGAAGGCTATCCGCAGTTGTGGCGCGCCGTCCGTGCCATAGATGACATGGCGGCTCTCGACCGGGTCCCAGACCAGCGCGTCGTTAGTGAACAGATCGTCCGCCAGATGCAGCACATGGCCGTCGAGCGGGCTGTCGCGGCGCGCCTCGGCGATCAGGCCGTCGGGGGCGATCTCGCGCAGACGGGCGGGCTCGTCCTTCTCGAAGACGATGCGGTGACCGGCCCGAGCCTTGCCGTAGGGCAGCGGCCAGGCGAAGGCGGGGTGGAAGCCGAAGCTGGCGGGCATCGGCACCTCACCCCGGTTGAGGACGCGGACCTCCACCGCCAGCGTCGCCTCCTCCAGCCGAAACTCCACCTCCAGCCGGAAGGCGAAGGGATAGGAGGTCCGCGTCGCCTCGCTATCGCCCAGCGAGAAGACCGCGCGGGTCGGCTCGTGCGTCACCAGTTCGAAGGTCGAGTGGCGGGCAAAGCCGTGCTTGGCCATCGGATAATGCCGGCCGTTCAGGCGGATGCCGTCGCGGGTCACGCCGATCACCGGGAACAGGAGCGGCGCACGGCCAGTCCAGAAAGCCGGGTCTGCGTTCGTCATCAGCTCGCGGCCCGCCGCGTCCTTCAGCGAGGACAGCTCGGCCCCGAACGGATTGATCGCCGCCGACAGATGGTCGTTGGCGATGCGGACCCAGTTTTCTTCGTTAGCCACGGAGTTGCGCTCCCTGCTTGGCAGCCGCCCCAACGATCTTGTCGGCGATGGCCTTGAGTTCCTCATCGGTGAAGCTCTTCTGCGCGGGTTGCAGCAGGACTTCGACCGCGACCGACTTGTGCCCTTCGGGCACACCCTGTCCGGCGAAGACGTCGAAGACGCGCGCGGCGGTGATCGCGGCCTTGTCGGCCCCACGCACCGCGCGGATCAGTTGGTCCGCCGCCAGATCGGTCGGCACCAGGAAGGCGAAATCGCGCTTCACCGACTGCAACGCCGGGGGCGTGTAGGCCGGGCGCATGAAGCCGGTCGCGCGCTTGGGCGGGATCGCGTCGAGATACAGCTCGACCGCCGCCACCGCGCCGTCGAGGTCGAACGCCTTGAGGACCGAGGGGTGGACCATGCCGAACGCCGCCAGCACGGTCTTCGGCCCCAGCCGCAATGTGCCCGACTGGCCGGGATGCCAGGCGTCACCCGCCTCGCCCATCACCTGCAAATTGTCCACCGGCGCACCGGCCTGGGCGAGCAGTGCGATGGCTTCGGCCTTGGCGTCGTACGCGTCATAGGCTTGCGCCTTGCCCGCGCGCCAGTTGCGGGGGCTCTTGTCGCCCGCCAGCACCACGCCCAGCGTCGGCCGCTCGGCCTCCTCCAGATAGCGGCGGCCGATCTCGAACAGGCGGACGCTGGTCGCACCACGCTTGATGTTGCGCTCGGCCGCGGCGAGCAGACCGGGCAGCAGCGAGGGCCGCATGACCTTCAGATCCTCGCTGATCGGGTTGGCGAGCGTGAACGCGCCGCCGCCGAAGGGTGCGGCCTGCGCCTCGTTGATGAAGCTCCACGTCACCGCTTCGTCCAGCCCGCGTGCGGCAGCGGCGCGGCGGGCGCGGCGCTCCAGCTTCTGCTGCGGCGTGGCGGTGGGACGCGCGACACCGGGCGCGCGGGGGAGCGCGACGGGGGGAACATGGTCGATGCCCTCGATGCGGATCACTTCCTCGACCAGATCGGCGGGTCCATCCACGTCGCGACGCCAGCTCGGCGCGGTCACCTGCCAGTCGGCGGTGATGGTGAAGCCGAGCGACTCGAGGATCGCCTTCTGACGGTCGGGTGCGATGGCCAGGCCACCCAGCGTTTCCGCCAGATTCGGATCGTAACCGATGGTCTTGCCGACGACCGGCGGCTGGCCCGCGCGCGTCACGCTGCTGGCGGTGCCACCGCAATATTCGAGGACCAGATAGGTCGCAATCGCGAGACCGTCGTCCAGGAACGCCGGGTCCACCCCGCGCTCGAACCGCTGGCGTGCATCGGAGGTCAGGCCGAGTTTCTGGCCGGTGCGCGCGATCGCCTCGGGGGTGAAGTACGCGCATTCGATGATGACGTCGGTGGTCGTCTCCGACACGCCCGAATGCTCGCCGCCCATGATGCCGCCGATATCGTGCACGCCCGCATCGTCGGCGATGATGGTCATGCCCTCGGACAGGGTATAGGTCTTGCCGTTGAGCGCCTCGACCGTCTCACCGTCGCGCGCTTTCCGCGCGACCAGGCCGCCCGACAGCCTGGCCTTGTCATAGACGTGCAAGGGGCGACCGAGATCGACCGTCATGTAATTGGTGATATCGACCAGCGCCGAGATCGGCTTCTGCCCGATCGCAGTCAGCCGCTGGCGCATCCATTCGGGGGCCTCGCCATTGGTCAGGCCCGACACGGCTTGCGCGTAGAAAGCCGGGCAGCCCTCGGCATCCTCGATCCGCACATCGGGACCGGCGCCTTCACCCGGAACGGACGGCACGGTCGGCGCGATCAGCGTGCCCAATCCGGCGGCAGCCAGGTCACGCGCGATGCCGTGGACGCCCATGCAGTCCTGGCGGTTGGGCGTGATCGACACGTCGATGACCGGATCGTTCAGCCCCGCATAATCGGGGAAGGACGTGCCGATGACCGCATCCTCGGGCAATTCGATGATGCCGTCATGGCCTTCGCCAATCTGCAACTCGCGCGCCGAGCACATCATGCCGTTCGACTCGACGCCGCGAATGGCCGCAACCTTCAGCGTCACGTCGAGGCCGGGGACATAGGCCCCCGGCGCGCCGAACACGCCGACCAGCCCGGCGCGGGCATTGGGCGCACCGCACACGACCTGCATCGGGCCGTCACCGGCATCGACGGACAGGACTTGCAGCTTGTCCGCCTGCGGATGCCGCTCGGCCGACAGGATGCGCGCGACGCGGAACGAGGACAGCGCCTCACCCGGATTGTGCACGCCCTCGACCTCCAGGCCGATACGGGTCAGCCCCTCGACAATGGCGTCGAGCGAAGCGTCGGTGTCCAGATGGCTCTTCAGCCAGCCCAGGGTGAACTTCATGCGCCGACTCCTCCCGACAGCGTGGGTACGTCGAGGCTCGCGAACCCGTAATGCTTCAACCAGCGGATATCGCCGTCGAAGAAGGCGCGCAGATCGTCCATCCCGTATTTCAGCATGGCGAGCCGATCGATGCCGCAGCCAAAGGCGAAACCCTGCCACTCATTGGGATCGAGACCGCACGCCTCGATGACCTTCGGGTGGACCATGCCGCTGCCCAGCACCTCCATCCAGCCGCCACCCGAGCCGCCGATGACACGCTTGCCCTTCTCGATGGTGTAGCCGACATCGACCTCGGCCGAGGGTTCGGTGAAGGGGAAATAGCTGGGGCGCAGGCGCAGCACGATGTCGTCGCGCTCGAAGAACGCCTTCAGGAACGTCTCCAGCGTCCATTTCAGATGGCCGAGCGTGATGCCCTTGTCGATCACCAGCCCCTCGACCTGATGGAACATCGGCGTGTGGGTCGCATCCGAATCGGAGCGATAGGTGCGGCCCGGCGCGATGATGCGGATCGGGGGTTTCTGGTCGAGCATGGTGCGGATCTGCACCGGCGAAGTGTGGGTGCGGAGAACCCGCCGCACGGTGCGCTCGTCGCCGCCCGCCTCGACGCCCGCCAGATAGAAGGTGTCGTGCATCGCGCGCGCCGGATGCGTCTCCGGAATGTTGAGTGCGGTGAAGTTGTGCCAGTCGGTCTCCACCTCCGGGCCGGTCGCGACCGCGAAGCCGAGGTCGGCGAAGATCTCGGCCAGCTCGTCCATCACCTGGCTGACCGGGTGGACGGTGCCGAAGCCGCTGGTCTCGACCGGCAGGGTCATGTCCAGCCGCTCGGACGACAGCCGCGCGTCGAGCGCCACCTGTTCGAGCGCCACCTTGCGCGCGGTGAGCGCTTCGGTGACGGCCTCGCGCAGACCATGGATGCGCGGCCCCTCGACCTGACGCTCCTCGGGGCTCATCTTGCCCAGCGTCTTCAGCAGCTGGGTGATCCGGCCCTGCTTGCCCAGCGCATCGACGCGCACCACCTCGAGCGCGTCCAGCGCAGGCGCCGCGGCGATGGCGGCCAGCAGATGCTCGCGCATATGTTCGACTTCGTTGCTCAACTCTTCACTCCGTCGGCCCTTTGGCTGTCCTTGGGTGACAACCCCGGCCCCTTTGCGGGATTGCCCCCGCCGTAGCGGGTGGGGGCCGCCCGGATCAATCCTTCACGCGCAAGGACGCAGCTTCGCACCCCGCGACGCGGTCATGGAGTCCGGATCGAAATGGACCGATCCGAAACTATTTTCTAACCGCCATATCCCTACGAGGATGGCAAGGCGGGTCCGGGGGGGCTTGCCGGTCACCGGTCATGGGATGGGAATGCTCGCTCTCGATATCGCCAGTCTGCAACTCGTGGGCGCGCTCAGCAATCTGCTGGCCGGAGCGATTCATTGGATTCCCGGCCTGACCGGGGCCGGGCGTCGCAAATGGGCGCGTTACTGGGGCAGCGGCAAGCTGCTGATCGGGGCGTCCAACGCCGTGATCCTGATCGTCGGCGATTATAACATCGCGGTGTTCGAGCGGCTTTTGAACATCGTCATGATGGTCGGGCTGTGCCTGAGCGTGCACAGCGTCGCGGTGTTCGGCGAGCGCACCATGCCGCGCCCGCTGGTCGCGGTGCTGGCGGCACTGCTGCTGGCGTCGATCGCGCTGATGATCGTCGACCCCGCCGAATTCCGCTGGACCTTCGTCACGCTGGGGCTGACGCGTGGGCTTTGCTATCTGGGGATCGTGGGACTGGCGGTCGGCATCGCGCGGCGCGAGCGGCTGTTGACCGGATGGATCATGGCCGCCTTCTTCGCCACCATCGCGCCGATCTTCCTGCTGCGCAGCGGAACGCTGATGCTCAAGCTCGTCATGCCGTCCTGGACGATCGAGGGGCCGTTGATCGAGGAATGGATGATCGGCGTCGCGCTGATCGTCCTGACCCTCACCCATTTCTCGCTGCTGCTGATGGAGGCCGAGCGGACCCAGGCCCTGCTGCGCGAACAGGCCAGTCGCGACAGCCTGACCGGCGCGCTCAATCGGTTCGGGCTGACCGGGATCGAGGCAGAGTTACAGGGCCCCTGTGCACTGGCGCTGATCGATATCGACCATTTCAAGCCGCTCAACGACGGACAGGGCCATGCCACGGGCGACGCCGTGCTGCGCCTGCTGGTCGATCTGGCGCAGCGCGAACTGGCGCATCGGGGCATGGTGGTCCGCATCGGCGGCGACGAATTCGCCTGCATCCTGCCGGGATCGGCACAGACCGCGGCGCAATCCTTCGCGAACCGGCTGTCCCAACGGTTCGACCGGGCAGTGGCGGCGACGGTCGACGGGCCGCTCTATCCCTCGCTCAGCATCGGGGTGGTCGCAGGGATGGTCTACCGCGATCTGGACCGGCTGATGGTCGAGGCGGATCAGGCGATGTACGCGATCAAGCGGACCCGCCATGCCGGACGCAGACCGATGGCGGCGGCCGGCTGAACCGGGCGGCAGCGACGCACCGCCGCCGCCGCCCGTATCGGATCACAAAGCCTTGGCGGAACCCGGCGTGTTGACGCCCATCGACTGGAGGTAGCGCTTGATATTGCGTGCCGCCTGACGAAGCCGCTGCTCGTTCTCGACCATGGCGATGCGGACGAAGCCCTCGCCATTCTCGCCGTAACCGACGCCCGGCGCGACCGCGACCTTGGCCTCGGTCAGCAGCTGCTTGGAGAATTCCAGGCTGCCGAGATGCGCCAGCGCCGGGGGCAGCGGCGCCCAGGCGAACATCGAGGCCTTGGGGCTGGGAATGTCCCAACCCGCCCGGCCGAAGCTCTCGACCAGCACGTCGCGGCGCTTGTGATAAAGCTGGCGGTTCCGCTCGACGATATCCTGCGGCCCGTTGAGCGCGGCGCAGGCCGCCGCCTGGATCGGTGTGAAGGCACCGTAGTCGAGATAGGACTTCACCCGCGTCATCGCCGCGATCAGCTTCTTGTTGCCGACCGCGAAGCCGATCCGCCAACCCGCCATCGAATAGGTCTTGGACAGCGAGGTGAACTCGACCGCGACGTCCTTGCCGCCCTTCACCTGCAGGATCGAAGGGGTCGGATTCCCGTCATAATAAAGCTCGGAATAGGCGAGGTCGCTGAGCACCCACAGCTCATGCTTCTTCGCGAAGGCCACCAGCCGTTCGTAAAAGGCCAGGTCCACCGTCTCGGCGGTCGGGTTGGACGGGTAGTTCACGACCAGCACCGAGGGGCGCGGCACGGTGAAGTGCATCGCCCGCTCCAGGCTTTCGAAATAGGCTTCGTCCGGCGTGGTCGGCACCGCACGAATGGTGGCTCCTGCGATGATGAAGCCGAAGGTGTGGATCGGATAGGACGGATTGGGCGCCAGGATCACGTCGCCCGGCGCGGTGATCGCGGTGGCAAGGCTGGCGAGCCCTTCCTTCGATCCCATGGTGACGACCACCTCGGTCTCGGGATCGAGATCGACGCCGAAGCGGCGGCCATAATAGTTCGCCTGGGCGCGACGCAGGCCCGGAATCCCCTTGGACTGGGAATAGCCATGCGCGTCGGGCTTCTTGGCCACCTCGACCAGCTTGTCGAGCACATGGTCGGGCGGCGGCAGGTCGGGATTGCCCATGCCCAGATCGATGATGTCCTCGCCGCCCGCGCGCGCCGCCGCCCGCATCGCGTTGACTTCGGCGATGACATAGGGCGGCAGGCGCTTGATGCGGTAGAACTCTTCGGACATGGGTCCCTCGGTTGATATAATGGGAACCCGATGCTTAGCGCCTTTCGTTGAACAACGCGACCCGACATGACGGCGCAATATCCTGACGCTAAGACGGGATCATACGAACGAGAGGATGCGATGACGGCCGCCCCCGCGACAGCCCCCACCCTTCCCACGCTGGAAGAGTTGCAACACTGGACCTGGGTGATGGGCCGGGCGCAGCAGATGATGATGGAGGCCGCGCTGTCGCCGCCGCCGGAGGGCGTGCCGGTGGTGCCGGGCTTCAACGATCCCGCCACCATGGGGCGGGTGCGCGATTTCTGGTCGGATTCGATGGCGCTGTGGCAGCGCTTCGTCGACCCCGCCGCCGAACCGAGCCAGCCCCCCAAACCCGACCGCCGGTTCAAGGCCGAACAATGGCAGTCGCCGCTCTTCGACTGGATTCGGCGAAGCTATCAGATGATCTCCGACCATATGCTGCGCGGGGTCGATGCGCTGGAGGGCGTGGACCCCAAGCAGAAGGAGCAGATCCGCTTCGCCGCGCAAGGTTTCATCGATGCGATGAGCCCGACCAACTTTCCCGCGACCAACCCGGAAGTGCTGGACACGATCGTCGAGACGCGCGGCGAGAATCTGCTGAAAGGTCTGCAGAACATGCTCGCCGATATCGGGCGCGGGCAGCTGACCCATAGCGATTCGACGGCATTCGAGGTCGGGCGCAACCTGGCCGCGACGCCGGGCAAGGTGGTGAAGCGCACCCCACTCTATGAACTGATCCACTATACCCCGACCACCGAACAGGTGGCGGCGGTGCCGATCCTGATCTTCCCGCCCTGGATCAACCGCTTCTATATCCTCGATCTTTCGCCGGAGAAGAGCCTGATCAAATGGCTGGTCGATCAGGGGTTCAGCGTCTTCATGGTGTCGTGGAAATCGGCCGACGCCACGATGAAGGACGTGATCTGGGACGATTACGTCACCGCGCAGGTCGAGGCGATCGACACGGTGCGCGACCTGCTGGCGGTCGAGTCGGTTCACACCGTCGGTTATTGCGTGGCGGGCACGACGCTGGCGGCGACGCTCGCCTATCTGTCGGCCAAGGGCGACGCGGCCAAGGTCGCCAGCGCGACCTTCTTCACCGCGCAGGTCGATTTCTCGAAGGCGGGCGAGCTGCTCCACTTCGTCGATGACGAGCAACTGGCCCTGATCGGCGCATTGTCGCCCGACGGTTTCCTCGACGGGCGCTATCTGGCCGCGACCTTCAACCTGTTGCGCGGGCGTGACCTGATCTGGAATTACGTCACCAACAACTATCTGCTGGGGCGCGATTATGTGCCGTTCGACCTGCTCCACTGGAATGGCGACGTCACCAACCTGCCCGCCAAGTGGCATCTCAGCTATCTGACCGATCTCTACCGCGACAACCGGCTGATGACGCCGGGCGCGATGGCGGTGGCGGGGGTGCCGCTCGACCTGACCAAGGTGGCGACCCCGGCCTATGTCCAGGCGGGGCGCGAGGATCATATCGCCCCGCCGGAAAGCGTGTGGAAGATCACCGACGCCTTTACCGGGCCGCTGCGTTTCGTGCTGGCGGGGTCGGGGCATATCGCGGGCGTGGTCAACCCGCCCGCCGCTGGCAAATATCAATATTGGACCAACGACCAGCCTGCCGCGACGCTGGCCGAGTTCGTCGCGGGCGCGCGCGAAACCAAGGGCAGCTGGTGGCCCGACTGGGCCGAATGGCTTCGGCAGCGCGACTCCGCGATGGTGCCGGTGACCGGCGCGCGGGTGCCGGGCGAAGGCGCGCTGCCCGCGCTCGACGAAGCGCCCGGACGCTACGTCAGGCTGCGCTGATCCGATTTTGCTGCACTGCACAATGGACTTGATTTCGTCCGCTCGAATCGCTATTGTGCAGCGCAACAAATCGGGAGAGTGCTGTTGGACAAGGACAAGCCCACCGTTCCCGCCGCCAAGTCGGCGGCCAAGCCACGTCGGGCGACCAAGCCGGTCGCAGCCAAGACGCTGCCCGGCCTCCCCTCGGAGCCCAAATCTGCGGTCACACCGCCCGTCATATCGGCAAGCCCCGGCCTGCCACTGACCTCCCCAGCCAGCGCGGGCGAAAAGCCTGCCATGCCGGTGGTCGCCAAGGTGGCGAAGCCCGCTCCGGCGCCCAAGGCCGAGGCCCCCAAGGCTCCGGCCAAGCCGGTGGCCGAGGCGCCCGCTCCGGTGGCGAAGCCGGTCGAGGTCGCTAAGCCCGCCAAACCGACCGCACCCGAGATTTCTTCCCCGACCGCCGCGGTTTCGGCGGACTCAAAGCCCAAGGACATCATCATGGACGCCACGAGCACCCTCGAAAACGCGACTGCCAAGACCCAGGCCTTTTTCGGTGACGCCCAGGCGCGCACCCAGGCGACCGTCGAGAAGAGCGCCAAGCTGTTCGAAGACATGATCGCCTTCAACAAGGGCAATCTGGAAGCGGTCGTCGAATCGTCGAAGATCGCCGCCAAGGGCGCCGAGTCGCTGGGCCAGGGCGCGGCGGATTACGCCAAGCGCACCTTCGAAACCGCGACCCAGACGCTGCAGACCCTGTCGTCGGTCAAGTCGCCGACCGAGTTCATGAAGCTGCAGTCGGACTTCGCCCGCTCGGCCTTCGACTCGATGGTCGCCGAAACCTCGCGCTCGACCGAGACGATGATGAAGCTCGCTGGCGAGATCGCCCAGCCGATCAGCAACCGCTTCGCGGTCGCCACCGAGAAGATGAAGACCGTCGCGTAATTCGCTGACGGTTTCCTTTGCGGAAACAGGAATGGGGCGGTCGCGATGCGGCCGTCCTTTTTCGTGGTTTGTCGGGGCTCACCCAGCGTGTTGCTCATGGCCCTGCCCTCCCCCATCACCTCCCGCCTGCGGGAGGGGAGCGGCAAGACCAGCAGCCTCGATTAATTCGTGAGCGGAGCGCTTGGCACGCCCCTCCCGCAGGCGGGAGGTGATGGGGGAGGGCACGGCGTCTCACAGAGACCGACATCCGCTACCCATCCCCACTGGCGTCCCGCGCCCACAACCCCTATCTTCCCCCCATGTCGTTCTTCGGCCGCTTCTCGCCCGTGCGCGCAATCCGCGACCTGCGATTCTTCCTGTCGCAGCGCCAGCCCTATGAGCTGGTGTTCCTGATGATCGCGATGGGGATCACCGGCTTCTTCATCTACGCCTTTGCGCGCGACGATTATGTGCCGGTGCCGTACCGGCCCAACATCATCTATGTCGAACAATGGCCCGCCGATCGCACCGACGTGCAGATCAAGGCGCAGCAGAAGATCGACTATGTGAAGAAGAAGGAACGGCTGGCGGAGGAAAAGGCCGCGCAGGATCAACGCCGGGCCGAGTTCAAAAAGGTCGACGACGCGCTGACCAAGTGGGGCTTCTGACCGACCATCGCTGGATGGGGGCCGCGCTGGCGCTGGCGGATCGCGGCGTCGGACGCACCGCACCCAATCCCAATGTCGGCTGTGTGATCGTCCGGGATGGCCGGGTCGTCGGACGTGGTTGGACCCAGCCTGGCGGCCGCCCCCATGCCGAGGCGATGGCACTGGCCGAAGCGGGCGCGGCGGCACAAGGCGCAACGGCCTATGTCACGCTGGAGCCCTGCGCCCATGTCTCGGCGCGCGGGCCCGCCTGTACCGACCTGCTGATCGCCCACCGAGTCGCGCGCATCGTCGCCGCGATGGGCGATCCCGATCCGCGCACCAATGGCGAAGGTTTCGCCCGCGCCCGCGCCGCCGGGATCGCGGTGACGACTGGCGTGCGCGAGGCGGAGGCGCGGGCGATGATCGCGGGCTTTCTGACCCGCCGGGCGCAGGGCCGCCCCTTCGTCACGTTGAAGCTCGCCACCTCGCTCGACGGCCGGATCGCACGGGCGGATGGCGAAAGCCGCTGGATCACCGGCCCGCAGGCCCGCGCCCATACCCATTTGGAGCGCAGCCGCCATGAAGCGATTCTCGTCGGGCGCGGCACACTGGAGGCGGATTCGCCCCGGCTCGACGTCCGCCTGCCCGGCCTGGAGTCGCGCAGCCCGCGCCGCATCCTGTTGTCGCACACGCCCGCACCGGGCTGGGAGACGATCGCCTCTCCCGATGCCATCGCCGATCTGGCAGGCGTCGACCGGCTGATGGTCGAGGGCGGGGCGAAGACCGCCTCCGCCTTCCTCGCCGCCGATCTGGTCGACCGGCTGCTCCTATACCGCGCCCCGATCCTGATCGGCGAGGGCCGCGCGGCGCTGGGTGATATCGGATTGCACCGCCTCGCCGACGCCCATGGCCGCTGGCGCCTCACCGACCAGCGGATGCTTGGCAGCGACCGGCTGGAGGTCTACGAGCGCGACTGATATGTTTACCGGGATCGTCACCGACATCGGCTCCGTCACCGCCGTGGAAACGCGCGGCGACACGCGAGTCGTCATCGCCACCGCCTATGATACGGCCAGCATCGACCTGGGCGCATCGATCGCCTGTTCGGGCGTCTGCCTGACCGTGGTCGAGAAGGGCCCCGACTGGTTCGCCGTCGACGTCTCGGCGGAGACGATCGGGCGCACCGCCGACCAGTGGCATCAGGGCCGCCCCCTCAACCTCGAACGCGCGATGAAGCTGGGCGATGAACTGGGCGGGCATATCGTCACCGGCCATGTCGACGGCGTCGGCCATGTCGTGTCGGTGACGGAAGAAGGCGGATCGCACCGTGTCTTCGTAAGCGTGCCCGCCGACCTCGCCCCCTTCATGGCGACCAAGGGTTCGGTGACGGTCGACGGCGTCTCGCTGACCGTCAACAGCGTCGAGGACCGCGCCGACGGCACGATCATCGGCCTGAACATCATCCCCCACACCGCCGCCGTCACCACGCTGGGCGGCATCAGCGAAGGCCAGCGCGTCAATATCGAGATCGACGTGCTCGCCCGCTATCTACAGCGCATGGAGCATTATCGTGGCCGCTAATCCCGACGCGCTTTCCGGTCTGCGGCGCGGTTTCCTGTCCAGCCCCGAAGAGATCATCGACGAGGCGCGCAACGGCCGCATGTTCATCCTGGTCGATGACGAGGATCGGGAAAATGAAGGCGATCTGGTCATCCCGGCGCAGATGGCGACGCCCGAAAAGGTCAACTTCATGGCGCGGCACGGGCGCGGGCTGATCTGCCTGGCGATGACGCGCGAGCGGGTCGACACGCTCGGCCTGCCGCTGATGAGCCCCAAGAACGGGACGCGGCACGAAACCGCCTTCACCATCTCGATCGAAGCGCGCGAAGGCGTGACCACCGGCATCTCCGCCGCCGACCGTGCGCGGACCATCGCGGTGGCGATCGACGCGAGCCAGGGGCCGGACTCGCTGGTGACGCCGGGCCATGTCTTCCCGCTGGTCGCGCGCGACGGCGGCGTGCTGGTGCGTGCCGGGCATACCGAGGCGGCGGTCGATGTCGCGCGCCTCGCAGGCCTCAACCCCTCGGGCGTGATCTGCGAGATCATGAACGAGGACGGCACGATGGCGCGGATGGACGACCTCGTCTCCTTCGCGCAGCTCCACAATCTGAAGATCGGCACGATCCGCGACCTGATCGCCTATCGCCGCCGCTACGATCATCTGGTCGAGTTGCAGTCCGAGGCCACGTTCGAAAGCGAATGGGGCGGCACCTGGACCGCGCGCGCCTATCGCAACAAGGCGACCGGCACCGAGCAGGTCGCGCTGGTCAAGGGCAAGCTCGACACCGACCAGCCGGTGCTGGTGCGGATGCACGCGCTGTCGCCCTTCGCCGATGTCTTCGGCGAGGCGGGCGCGCGCGGCGCGCTTCTCGCCAAGTCGATGCGGATGATCGCCGAGGAAGGCTCGGGTGTGATCGTCGTCATCAACCGCCCGCGCACCGACGCCTTCACCACCGCCGTCCGGCTGAAGGCGGGCGAGGAAGTGCAGATCGATATGGAAGAATTGCGCGATTACGGCGTCGGCGCGATGATCCTGGCCGAACTGGGCGTGCAGGACATGGTGCTGCTGACCAACACCCATCACACGCTGATCGGCCTCGACGGGTACGGCCTGTCGATCGTCGGCGAACGTCGTATCGAAAATGCTGAGGGAGACGCCTGATGGCGCATGTGTTGATCGTCGAGGCGCGCTTCTACGAGCATCTGAACGACCTGCTGCTGGCGGGTGCACGCGCCGCGATCGAGGAAGCGGGCCACAGCCATGAGACGATCACCGTCCCCGGCGCGCTGGAAATTCCGGGCGCGGTGGCGATGGCGGCCGATACGGGCCGCTACGACGCGTTCGTCGCGATCGGCGTGGTGATCCGCGGCGAGACCTATCATTTCGAGATCGTCTCGAACGAGAGCGCGCGTGGCCTGATGGCGCTGACCATGGACGGTCTGCCCATCGGCAACGGCATCATCACCACCGAGAACGAGGCGCAGGCGCTGACCCGCGCCAAGCCCGACGAAAAGAACAAGGGCGGCGAGGCAGCCAAGGCGGCGCTTGCCATGCTGGCGCTCAAAGGCCGGTTCGGGTGACAGCCCCCGTCCTCCAGACCGAGCGGTTGACCTTGCGGCTCCCCTCGGCGGAGGATTTCGAGGCATGGGCGGCCTTCCATGCCGAGGAGGACACGATGCGCTTCCTGGGCGGCGTGCAGGCGCGCGGGGCGGCGTGGCGATCCCTGTGCACCATGGTTGGTGCATGGAGCGTACGCGGCTTCGCGATGTTCTCGGTGATCGAGCGCGACACTGGTCGCTGGG
Organism: Sphingomonas fuzhouensis; assembly: GCF_034659795.1. Lineage (NCBI taxonomy): Bacteria > Pseudomonadati > Pseudomonadota > Alphaproteobacteria > Sphingomonadales > Sphingomonadaceae > Sphingomonas > Sphingomonas fuzhouensis. Next base: position 249,607 of record NZ_JAXSQY010000004.1, on the reverse strand, counting down.
TCGGGCGGATCGGGCCATGGCAGCCCGAGGGCTGGCCGGGGCGCGAGGTCGGCTGGGGCGTGGCGCGGGAATTCGCCGGGCGCGGCTATGCCTATGAGGCAGCGTGCGCGGCGATGGACTATGCCGTCGACGTGCTGGGCTGGGATCATGTCATCCACACCATCGACCCGGAGAATACGGGCTCGATCAAACTGGCGCAGCGGCTGGGCTCGGTGAACGAGGGGCCGACGCGCCTGCCCGCCCCGCTGGAAAACTTCCGCGTCGATGCCTGGGGCCAGAGCGCCGACCAGTGGCGCGCGCGGCGTAGCACGCGCCAGCCATGACCGACATGCCGCCCACCCGCTTTCGCGTCGTCGAGCGGGGTCGGCGGCTGGAGGTGATCGATACCCAGGCGGGGAAGCTCCCGCCTGCGCGCCGGACCGAGACCCCGCGCCCAGCGAACGGGAAGGCACCGCGCTTCAAACTGCCCGAAAAGGTCCGCTTCGATGGCGGGGGGTCTTGGACGACCGACGGTTTCTACGACGCGAAGGGGCCGCGTACCCTGACGCTGGACGCGGGCGCGATGCAGAGGCTGCGCTATGCCGGGGCGGCGGCGCTGGCGCTGGTGATCGTCTGGGCGGCACTGGGCTTTGCGATCCCGGTCGTGTGGGGCGCGCCGATGCTGCTGCTCAACCCCAAGGTCCGCGAGACGGTGCGGGGGCAGGTGACGCGCTTCATCGACGGGTTGGACATCCGCGAATAGCCCTGTCTTCGTTCACGCTGACCGAAGTTTGGGCAGAGAAAGGCGTTCCCAACGGACGCCACCCCGGCGGAGGCCGGGGTCCAGGTGCCGTCAGGCCTATTGCTCAACGCGACTCGTGCCTTCGACAGCGTATCGCGACTGGGCCCCGGCCTTCGCCGGGGTGGCGCAAAGACGTGGACGCGGGCCCAACAGGAAAGGGGCGGGAGAAACCCCCGCCCCCCTTCATCACGCCGCGCGGGCGGCTTCGTCGAGCGTGGGGTAGTCGATATACCCCTCCGGCCCCTGGCTGTACCAGGTCTTCATATCGCTCTCGTTGAGCGGCGCATCGATGCGCAGACGCTCCGGCAGGTCGGGATTCGCCAGGAAGGTCCGCCCGAACGCGATGCCGTCCGCCACACCCGAGTCGAGCGCTCCTTGCGCCTTGGCCCGGCTGTCATAGTCGCTGTTCAGGATCAGCGGGCCTTTGAACACCGCGCGAATCTGCGGGGACAGCTTGGGCACGTCGCTGCGGCCATAGGTGCCGTCCGGCCCCAGTTCGCGCAGTTCGAGGAAGGCGATGCCGAGGTCTGACAGCATCTTGGCGGCGGGCACGAAGACCGAGGCCGGATCGCTGTCGTCCACCCCCTGACTGTCGCCATTGGGCGAGAGGCGTACCGCGACGCGATCCTTGCCCGCGACCGCGATCACCCGCTCGGTGATCTCGCGGAGCAGGCGGATGCGGTTCTCCGGCGAGCCGCCATATTCGTCCTTGCGGTGGTTCGCCCCGTCACGCAGGAATTCGTCGATCAGATAGCCATTGGCGGCATGAATCTGCACCCCGTCGAACCCGGCGGCCAGCGCGTTGCGCGTCGCCCGTTCATAATCGTCGAGCAGACGCGGGATTTCCGACAGTTCAAGCGGCCGCGCCGTCTCGAAATCCTTCTTCCCCTCGAAAGTATGCGCCTGCCCCTCGGTACGGGTCGCCGAGGACGAGACCGGCTGCATGCCCGTCACCGAGCTGTGCACCTGGCGGCCCATATGCCAAAGCTGCGCGACGATCCGGCCGCCCGCCTTGTGCACCGCATCGGTCACAGGCTTCCAGGCGGCGACCTGTTCGTCGGTCCACAGGCCCGGCGCATAGGGCCAGCCCAGGCCTTCGCGGCTGATGCCGGTCGCCTCGGAGATGATGAGGCCCGCGCTGGCGCGCTGTGCATAATATTGTGCCATGATCGGCGTCGGCACCGCCTCACGGGTCGCACGGGCGCGGGTGAGCGGCGCCATGAGGATACGGTTGGGGGCGTGGATCGCCCCAAGATCGATGGGATCGAACAGCGTTGGCATCAAAATGCAATCCTTTTGCGGCCTTTCCGGCCTGACGCAACGCAGATAGGGCGTTAAGGGAGCCCATGCCCGTGTCCCGCCCCCCAAGAAAAAGTGAACCGTCTGAAAGCGTTCGTCTTTCGGACCGGAGCGGCACCAATGCCACGCCGCCCCTGGCCTTTGCCGCGGTCATCCTGGCCAATATCGCGCTCGCTTTCGGGCCACTGCTGGTGCGCATGGCCGATACCGGGCCGGTCGCCTCGGCCTTTTGGCGGATCACGCTCGCCGCGCCGATGCTGGCACTGGTGGCGCTGCTCGGCCCCGCCCGGCCGCGTATGCCGGGCAAGGGGCAGGGGATATTGTGGTCTCTGCTGCTGATCGGCGGCATCGCCTTTGCCGGTGATCTGGGCACCTGGCATATCGGCATCCGCCAGACGACGATGGCCAATGCCACGCTGTTCGGCAATTCGGCGACCTTCATCTTCCCGCTCTATGGCTTCCTCGTCGCGCGGGCATGGCCGTCGCGTAGCCAAGGCGTGGCGCTGATCTTGGCGGCGATCGGTGCCGGGTTGCTGATGGGGCGCAGCTATCAGGTCGATCCGCGCCATCTGGTCGGCGACCTGATGTGCGTGCTGGCGGGCATCCTCTACGCGCTCTACTTCATCCTGATGTCGCGGGTGCGGGAGCACATGCCCCCGGTCCCGGCGCTCGCCTGGTCGACCATGGCCAGCATCGTGCCGCTGCTCGTCTTCGCCCTGTTGCTCGGCGAGCGGATATGGCCCGACCATTGGGGGCCGCTGATCCTGCTGGCGCTGGGGAGCCAGATCGTCGGCCAGGGGTTGATGATCTATGCGCTGGGGATGCTCAGCCCGCTGGTCGTCGGGCTTGCCCTGCTGGTCCAGCCGATGGTGGCGACGGCGATCGGCTGGATCGTCTATGGCGAGACGCTGGCGCTGCCCGATCTGGTCGGCGTGGCGATGGTTGCGGTCGCCCTGGTGCTGGTCCGGCGTGGATCGACGGTTGCCAAGCCGGACGATAGGGACGACGTGTAAGCATATGACCGAGGCTGCCATGACCGATGTTCAGGACCTGACTCTCGACGAGGTGCGTGCGCTGCTGGCGGACGGCATCGCGTCCAACGCCGCCTTTGACGGCTGGGGTGACGCCGCGCGCGACATGGCGGCGGATGCGGCCGGGGTCGACCGCGACATTGCGCGCCTCGCCTTCAAGGACGGCGCCGTCGCGATGATCGATGCCTGGTTCGCCCGGATCGACGCCGCGATGATCGCCGCCGTCCCCGCCGAGCAGGCCGCCGCGATAAAAATCCGCCAGCGCATCACCGCGCTGGTCGAGGCACGGCTAACCGCGGCCGCCCCCTATCGCGAGTCGCTGCGCCGCGCGCTGACCATCCTGGCGATGCCGCAGAACGCCGCGACGGGTACGCGACTCGGCTGGCGGACGGTCGATACGATCTGGGCACAGGCGGGCGATACCGCGACCGATTACAACCACTATACCAAGCGCGCGACGCTGTTCGCGGTTTACGGCGCGACCATCGCGGTGTTCCTGAACGACGAGAGCGAGGACCACGCGGACACCCGCGCCTTCCTAGGCAGGCGGATCGAAGGGATCATGCGGTTCGAGCGGTGGAAGGCCGGGGTCGCCAAGCGCGGCGAAAACATGCCCAGCCTGTCGCGGTTTATCGGACGGCTGCGCTATCCGGCGGTGTAGGCGAAACGCCGATCGCGCAGGGTCTGCGGCGGTGCAGCAAACCCAAATCATCACCGGGTAATTGATAATCACTCGCACTGGGGTTATGTACGACCCATGGCGATGCTCAGCAGTCTCGAAACCCTTCCCCGGCGGCAACCGGCGACCGTGGCCGCGATCGACTGGAGCCAATTGGCCCTGCCCGAGGCACGACGTCTGCGCGAACTGGGGTTCGATGAAGGCGTGGGGGTCGAGGTGCTCCACCGCGCGACCCTGGGCGGCGGGCCGATCGCCTGCCGGATCGGCCGCATGACGGTGGCGCTGCGCCGCCGGGTCGCCGCCTCGATCCGCGTCGCCCCGGCGGTTTGATCGAACGCTTGCTCCTATAATGAACGCCGCACCGCTGGTTGCACTCGTCGGCAATCCCAATGCCGGCAAAAGTGCCTTGTTCAACGCGCTCACCGGCGCGCGACAGAAGGTCGGCAATTATCCCGGCGTCACCGTCGAGCGTCATTCGGGCCGACTCGTCCTGGAGGATGGCCGTCCGGTCGAGCTGGTCGACCTGCCCGGCGCCTATAGCCTCGATCCCGGCAGCCTGGACGAACAGGTCACGCGCAACGTCGTGATGGGATCGCAGGCGGGCGAGCGGCGCCCCGATGCGCTGGTCGTCGTGATCGACGCCGCCAATCTCGACAATCACCTGCGCTTCGCATTGCAACTGATCGCACTCGGCCTGCCGGTTGTCGTCGCGCTCAACATGGTCGATCTGGCCGAGCGTGACGGCCTGACGCTCGACGCCGACATCCTGGCACGCGAGCTGGGAGTGGCGGTGATCCCGACCGTCGCGGTGCGCCGGCGCGGCCTGGATGCGTTGAAGGCGGAAATCGACCGGCTGGTCTCGGAGGAACGCGCCCATGCCGTCCCCGCCGCCGATGCGATCGCCGATATCGTCACGCTGCAACGCCGCGCGCGCCAGCTCGCCGCGACCGCGACCGTGGCGGAGACGCCGACCCGCCGCTGGACGAATGTGCTCGACTCGGTCGCGCTGCATCCGATTGCCGGGCCGATCCTGCTGGTCGGCCTGCTTTTCATCATGTTCCAGGCGGTCTTCGCCTGGTCGCAGACGCCCGTCGAATGGATCGAGGCGGGGTTCAAATGGCTGGAGCTACAGGTCGGGACCTTCCTGCCCGACAACTGGTTCCGCAGCCTGATCGCCGACGGCCTGATCGCCGGTGTCGGCGCGGTCATCGTCTTCCTGCCACAAATCCTGATCCTGTTCCTGTTCATCTTGGTGCTGGAAGCGACCGGATACATGGTCCGTGCCGCCTTCCTGATGGACCGGCTGATGGCGCAGGTGGGCCTGTCGGGGCGTGCCTTTATCCCGCTGCTATCGTCATTTGCCTGCGCGGTGCCGGGCATCATGGCGACGCGGACGATCGATGACGAGAAGGACCGGCTGACCACCATATTGATCGCGCCGCTGATGACCTGCTCGGCGCGGCTGCCCGTCTATACGATCATCATCGGCGCCTTCATTCCCGACCGGCAGGTGCTGCCCTATGTCGGCCTTCAGGGGCTGGTGCTGCTCGGCCTCTATCTGATGGGCATCGTCGGCGCGTTCGTCGCCGCGCTGCTGCTGCGGCGGACCGTCACCAAGGGGGCCTCGTCGGGCTTCATGATGGAGATGCCCAAATATCAGTGGCCGCATATCCGGGACGTGCTGCTGGGGCTGTGGAGCCGGGCGCTGATCTTCCTGAAGCGGGCAGGCACCACCATCGCGCTGACCACCGTGATCCTGTGGGCGCTGCTGTCCTTCCCCAAGCCGCCGGAAGGCTCAGGCATTTCGCCGGTCGATTATTCGATCGCGGGCCGCATCGCGAACGGGATCGAGGTCGCGGTCCGCCCGATCGGCTTCAACCGCGACATCGCGCTCGCGCTCGTTCCCGCCATGGCCGCGCGCGAAGTCGCGGTGGCGGCGATCGGCACCGTCTATGCCATCGACGATACCGAGCATGAGGGCGGGCAGAAGGCGATGACCGAGAAGCTGAAGCGCAACTGGTCGCTGCCCACCGCGCTCGCCTTCCTGATGTGGTTCGTCTTTGCGCCCCAGTGTATCTCCACCATCGCCGTCACGCGGCGGGAAACGAACGGCTGGAAATGGCCCGCCTTCATGGTGGCGTACTTGTTCATCACGGCCTATGTGATGGCAGGCATCACATATTGGCTGGCCGTTTTCGCCGGCCTCTAGAACACATACGGGACTGATACATGGCGGGCAGCGTCAACAAGGTGATTCTCGTCGGCAATCTGGGACGCGATCCCGAGAGCCGCTCCTTCCAGAATGGCGGCAAGGTGGTCGAACTGCGCATCGCCACGTCCGAGTCGTGGAAGGACCGCAACAGCGGCGAGCGCAAGGAAAAGACCGAGTGGCACACGGTCAAGATCTTCAACGAAGGTCTCGCCAATGTCGCCGAGCGGTTCCTGCGCAAGGGCTCGAAGGTCTATATCGAGGGCGCGCTGACCACCCGCAAGTGGCAGGATCAGCAGGGTAACGACCGCTATTCGACCGAAGTGACGCTGCAGGGCTTCAACTCGGTGCTGACCATGCTCGACGGCCCCGGCGGCGGTCAGGGCGGCGGCGGCCGTGGCGGCAGCGACTTTGGCGGCGGCGATGATTTCGGCGGCGGCGACTTCGGTGGCGGGTCGAGCGGTTATGGCGGCGGTTCGCGCGGCGGCGCGGGCAATCAGAGCGGCGGCGGCCAGGGCGGGAACGGCGGCAACCGTGGCGGGTTCGGACAGGGCGGCGGCTTCGCCGACGATCTGGATGACGACGTTCCCTTCTGATCGGGCACGTCCACGCATGGTGTTGGAATGCAGGGCAAGGGGCTTGACGACCGGGTAACCGGACAAAGCGAGGCGGAGATGGTCGGGTGGAACCCGATGACCATCTCCGAGGATCAGCGCGCGGCGCTGATCCGCAGCTATGATCTGGCGGGCTATCGCGACAGCGGATGCCTGGACGATCTGGCGGCCTTTGCCGCTGAATTATGCGCCACGCCGGTCGCGCTGGTCAGCCTGGTCGAGGAAGAGACCCAGCAGTTCCTGGCCGCGATCGGCTTCGACGAACCCCAGACGCCGCGCGACACCTCGTTCTGCGCCCATGCCATGGTCGCGGGCGAGGCGGTGATGGTCATCCCCGATGCGCGGCTGGACCCGCGCTTCGCCGATTTCCCGCTGGTGAAGGGGCCGCCCCATATCCGCTTCTATGCGGGCGCGCGGCTGCTGTCGCATGAGGGCGTGCCGCTGGGCGCGATCTGCGTCATCTCGCCTGAGCCCCGGCCGGAAGGGCTGACCGATTTCCAGTATCGCGGGCTCGCAATCCTGGCGACCGCCGTCATGGGCCGGTTGCAGGACCGCCGCGCGCGGTTGGAGCATGACCGCACCGTCGAAGCGTCCGAGGCGCGGGTCGCCGATAGCGAGCAGCGGTTCCGCACGCTCGCCGACACCATGCCGCAAATGGTCTGGTCGACCCTGCCCGACGGTTTCCACGACTATTACAATGCCCGCTGGTACGAATTTACGGGCATGCCCGACGGCTCGACCGATGGCGAAGCCTGGAACGGCGTGTTCCATCCCGACGATCAGGACCGCGCCTGGGCCCGGTGGCGTCACAGCCTGACGACGGGCGAGCCCTATCAGATCGAGTATCGGCTGCGGCATCATGACGGCACCTATCGCTGGGTGCTGGGGCGTGCGCTGCCGATCCGCGATGCCGAGGACAGGATCACCCGGTGGTTCGGCACCTGCACCGACATTCACGAACAGAAACTGGCGCTGGAAGAGCGCGAGATCGTCAGCCAGGAACTCAGCCACCGGATCAAGAACATCTTCGCGGTGATCTCCGGCCTGATCGCCTTTGCCGCGCGCAGCCATCCGGGCTTTGGCGGGATCGCCAGCGATCTGCGCGACCGGATCACCGCATTGGGCCGGGCGCACGACTTCGTGCGCCCGCACAGCCCCCAGTCGCAGCCCAAGGCGCGGCAGGACTCGCTCCATGGCCTGCTCGGCGACCTGTTCGAGCCCTATCGCGGCGACACGGATGCGTTGCGCATCGTCGTGACGGGCGACGACGTACCGGTCGATGATCGGTCGGCGACGCCGCTGGCGCTGCTGTTCCACGAACTGGCGACCAATGCCGCCAAATATGGCGCGCTGTCGGTCATGACGGGACAGGTGGAACTGTCGGTCCGGCGCGCGGACCCGATGGTCACGCTGTGCTGGCAGGAAGCGGGCGGCCCGCAGTTGGAGGCCGCGCCCGATCGCAGCGGCTTCGGCTCGCAGCTGGTCGAGCTGTCGGCCGTGCGGCAATTGGGGGGCAAGGTGTCGCGCGACTGGCGGCGGGATGGGCTGGTGGCGACGATCGAGGTGCCGTTGGCGGCGTTCAGCCGTCCGGCAGGGACAGGCCCCTGCCGGTAATTGCCCGGTATATGGGTGCGATCGACCTGCGCCGATCCGCAGCTTACATCGCGATGCCGAGAGGGATGACGTCTTCGGGCGCGGCCTGCTCTGCCCCCGTTGCCAGGGCGGCGGCCGCCAGGATCGCCCGCTCGCTGAACGGCTTGCGGATATAGCCGAGCGCTTCGACCCCGTTGCCGATCTGGGCGGGGTTGGCGGTGACGAAGACGATCTTCACGCCATAGTCCTCGGCGATCCGGCGCGCGATCTCCGGACCCGTCGCGCCATCGCGCAGGTTGACGTCGACAAAGGCAAAGGTGCAGCCCGGCGCACATTCGATGGCGGTGCGGCTATCCGCCGCGATTCCAGCTACTTGATAGCCGGCATCGGTCAGAATGCGCTCCAGATCGAGGGCCACGAAGATTTCGTCTTCCACGATCAGGGCAGTTTGGCTCATGTCAAATTCCCGTCACTTTCCGGGTCAACATCTTGATCCAGATAAAGTTCCGTAAATGTCGTCGTTTCAACGACGTAATAAAAATACGGCGTGTTCGGCGCGGAAATTGGCCGCCGCCGCGCTGGTCGGGCGGCCCCGCGAGAGGAACCAGCGGCCCTCCACGGTGATCCGCCGTTGCCGGACGAAGGCGCGGAAATCGTCGATCGTCACATGATGGATATTGGGCGTGTCATACCATTGTTCGGGCAGGAGCTTCGTCACCGGCATCCGCCCGCCCCAGAGCAGCGACAGCCGCACCCGCCAATGCGCGAAATTGGGGAAGGAGACGAAGGCGCGTCCGCCGATGCGCAACAGATGGTCGAGCACCTGGTCGGGCGCGCGCGCGGTCTGCAACGTCTGGCTGAGGATCGCATAGTCGAACCCCTTGTCGGGATAGCCCGCCAGATCGGTGTCCGCATCGCCCTGCACCACCGCCAGTCCGCGTGCGACCGCCGAGGCGACATTGGCCGGATCGATCTCCAGCCCGCGCGCATCCACCCCGGCTTCGTCGCGCAGCGCCGCCATCAGCTGCCCGTCGCCGCAGCCGACATCGAGCACGCGCGCGCCGCGTGCGACATGGCGTGCGATGATCGCCAGATCGGGACGCAGCGGCTCGCTCATGGCTCGGCCCTGAGGAAGCCGTCGATCACCCGGTTCATCTCGGGCGCCTCCAGCAGGAAGGCGTCATGGCCGTAGGGGCTGGACAGCTCGACGAAACTCGCGGCCGCCCCCGCCGCGTTGAGCGCCTGCACCACGGCGCGCGACTCGGCGGTCGGATAGAGCCAATCGGTGTCGAAGCTGACGAGGCAGAAGCGCGTCCTGGTCCCCCGGAAGGCGTTGGCGAGCAGCCCGCCATGCTCCTCGGCCAGATCGAAATAATCGAGTGCGCGGGTGATGTAGAGATAGGAATTGGCGTCGAACCGATCGACGAAGCTCAATCCCTGATGCCGCAAATAGCTCTCGACCTGGAAATCGGCGTCGAAGCCGAAGCTCTTGGCCCCGTCCGGCCGGTCGGGCCGCGCCTGAAGTCGCCGCCCGAACTTCTCGGTGAGGCCCGCTTCCGACAGGTACGTAATATGCGCCGCCATCCGCGCCACCGCGAGCCCTGCGGCAGGGGGATCGTTCGACTCATAATAGGCGCCGCCGCGCCATTTCGGGTCGGCCATGATCGCCTGCCGCCCGACCTCGTGGAACGCGATATTCTGTGCCGAATGCCGCGCGGTGGAGGCGACCATGACGCAGGCGCGCACCCGCTCGGGGAAGGTCGCGGCCCAGCTCAGCGCCTGCATTCCCCCCATCGATCCACCGACCACCGCCTTCAGCTGGCCGACGCCGAGATGGTCGAGCAGCATGGCTTGCGCGCGCACCATGTCGCGGATGGTAATGACCGGGAAACGCATCGCCCAGGGCTCGGCGGTGGAAGGGTCGATGGTCGCGGGGCCGGACGATCCCATGCAACTGCCGATGACGTTGGAGCAGATGATGAAATGCCGCGTCGGGTCGATCGGCTTGCCCTCGCCCACCAGACGCGTCCACCAGCCCGGCTTGCCGGTGCGCGGATGGGGGCTGGCGACATGCTGGTCGCCGGTCAGCGCGTGGCAGATCAGAATGGCGTTGGAGCCATCGGCATTCAGATGGCCATAGGTCTCATAGCCGATTTCGACCGGCGACAAGAGGCCGCCGCCGTCGAGCCGCAACGGCCCGGCCAGCACGACATGCCGCGACAGACCAAAACGCTGGTCGTCGCCATGGGATAAAGCGGAAACGGAAGCGGCCATGGAGCCCTATCCGCTAGGCCGCGATGCTTGGCAACGCAAGGGCGAGGCCGCTATGGCGGGTGCCATGACCGAGCTTACCGCCCCCGAACCGATCTCCTGGGTCAAGGCGATCGCGCCTTATGTCCCCGGCCGCGCGACGACCGATGACGGGCGCAAGGTCGCCAAACTCTCGTCCAACGAGAATCCGCTGGGGACGAGCGAAAAGGCCCGCGCCGCCTTCGCCGCCGCCGCCGCGCATCTGGAACGCTATCCCGATGCGGGCGCGACCGCTTTGCGTGAAGCGATCGGCGCGGTGCATGGGCTCGATCCGGCGCGGATCATCTATGGCACCGGGTCGGACGAGATCCTGCATCTGGCGGCAGGCGCGTTTGCGGGGCCGGGGGACGAGATCATCCATGTCCGCTACGGCTTTGCGGTCTATGAGATCGCGACCCGCCGGGTCGGTGCGGAGCCGGTGGTGGTCGCCGACCATGACTATGCCACCGATGTCGACGCGATTCTGGCGGCGGTGACCGACAAGACCAAGGTCGTCTTCGTCGCCAATCCCAACAATCCGACCGGCACCTATGCGGGCGCGGGCGAGATCGCGCGGCTGCACGCCGGGTTGCCGCGCCATGTCCTGCTGGTCCTCGACCAGGCCTATGCCGAATATCTGGACGTGGGCGAGGACGATGGCGGGCTGGCGCTGGCCGAGTCGGCGTCGAACGTGCTGGTGTCGCGCACCTTCTCCAAGATTCACGGCTTGGCCGCCGAGCGGATCGGCTGGGGCTATGCCGCAGCACCCATCATCGACGCGCTGCACCGCATCCGCGCGCCGTTCAACGTGACCATTGCAGGCCAGAATGCCGCGATCGAGGCGATCCGCGACCGCGCCTTTGTCGAGGCATCGCGCGCGCACAACGCCAAGTGGCTCGGCTGGTTCGAGGAACAGATTGCCAGCCTCGGCAATGCGGGCCTGCGCTGCGTGCCGTCCAAGGCGAATTTCTCGCTGGTGCTGTTCGAGGGTCAGCTGACCGCCGAGCGCGCCTATCACGGGCTGATGGACGCCGGATATATCGTCCGCTGGCTGCCGAGCCAGGGGCTGGGCCATGGCCTGCGCATCACCATCGGCACCGAGGATGAGGTGAAAGGCGTCGTCGCCGCGTTGCGCCAGATGGTGGACGCGGGCTGATGCTGCCCTTTGCGCGGATCACCATCATCGGGCTGGGCCTGATCGGCTCCTCGGTCGCGCGGGCGACGCGCAAGGCGATGCCGACCGCGCGGATTACCGCTTACGACGCCGACCCGGCGGTGCGCGAGACGGTGCGCGCGCTCGATCTGGCCGACGACGTCGCCGACACGGCAGGCGCGAGCGTGATCGACGCCGATCTGGTCGTGCTCTGCGTGCCGGTCGGTGCCATGGGCGCGGTCGCGGCCGAGTTCGCCGATGACCTACCCGACGACGCGATCGTGTCCGACGTGGGAAGCTGCAAGGCCGCCGTCCTCGCCGCGCTGACCGAGGCTCTGCCCGGCGCGACGATCATCCCCGCGCACCCGGTCGCGGGCACCGAGCGCAGCGGGCCTGAGGCGGGCTTTGCCACGTTGTTCCAGAAGCGCTGGTGCATCGTCACGCCCCCCGAAGGTGCGGATGAACTCAGCGTCGAGCGGGTGGCCGAGTTCTGGCGGCGGCTGGGCGCTGATGTCGAGCTGATGGCCCCCGACCATCACGACCGCGTGCTGGCCGTCACCAGCCATCTGCCGCACCTGATCGCCTATACGATCGTCGGCACCGCCAGCGACCTGGAGGAAGTGACCCAGTCCGAGGTCATCAAATATTCGGCCGGTGGTTTTCGCGACTTCACCCGCATCGCCGCCTCCGACCCGACCATGTGGCGCGACGTGTTCCTGACCAATCGCGAGGCGGTGCTGGAGATGCTCCAGCGCTTTTCCGAGGATTTGAGCCAGCTGCAACGCGCGATCCGCTGGGGCAAGGGCGACGAGCTGTTCGACCTGTTCAGCCGCACCCGCGCCATCCGCCGCTCGATCATCGACCAGGGTCAGGACGATGCCCGCGAGGATTTCGGGCGGAGCCACGCGGAGTAAGATATTCCTCCCCTGTAAGGGGAGGTGGCGCGCGTAGCGCGACGGAGGGGTGTCACGGCCAGCGGGGATACCCCTCCACCAGCTTCGCTGGTCCCCCTCCCCTTACAGGGAAGGAGTTTTCTCCAGCGCATTCATCGCCGCGTGCACCCGCGCCTCCGCCTCGGCGCGCGGCAGGCCGGGCGGGATCACCTCGCCGAAGCGCAGCGTCACCACCCCCGGCCGCTTCAGCCCCTTGCGGGGCCACACCAGCCCCGAATCGGTCGCCACCGGCACCACCGGCAGGTTGAGCATCCGATAGAGCCCGGCGAAACCGGGCTTCAACGGCGGCGTCTCGCCCGGCTTTACCCGCGTGCCTTCGGGGAAGATCATGATCGCCCGCCCCTCGCCCACCGCGACCTGCGCATCGCGCATCATGCCGCGCATCGCCCGTGCCGAGGCATTGCGGTCGACGACGATCGCACCGTATTTGCGCACCGCCCAGCCCCAGAGCGGGATGTTGGCCAGCTCGCGCTTCAGCACCATGGCGGGGGCGCCGAGCATGCGTTGCAGCTCCATCGTCTCGAACATCGCCTGATGCTTGGCCGGATAGAGCGCCGGGGTGGTCGGCCGCGTCCCTTCCACCACCACCCGGATGCCGAGCAGCCAGCGGGTGCAGATCCGGTGGAAGCGCGTCCAGGTCGTCGCCCAGTGGATCACCGCGTGCCGCCCGCCCAGCGCGATCAGCGGCGACAGGAATGCCATCACCGCCGACACCGGATAGAAGATCGCCACGAACACGATGTTGCGAAGCAGAATCACGCCCCAATCCCCGTCCAAAGCGCGATCCTGCGCAGGATCAGCTTGTTATATTCGTTGATCAGCGTCCCCATCCGCGGTTCGGAGGGGACGCCGTCGCCCAGCACCAATATCTGCGGCCCCAGCGCCGCGACCAGCTCCATCCGCGCGCGCGGCAGATGCCAGTCGGAGGTGACGAGCCGCACCGTATGATAGCCATGCGCGCGCACCCAGGCCGCCGTCTCCTCGGCATTGGAGCGGGTGTCGACCGCCTCGCCGCCCAGATCGATGCAGCAGGAAAACAGTGAAGGGGAGGTGCGATAGGTGCGCGCCAGATCGATCGGCCGCACGCCGGGCGCGACGCCGGTGACGAGCATCCGCTTGGCCTGATGCGCCTTCAACAGCGCGATACCGCGATCGATTCGCCCCGGTCCGCCGGTCGGCACCACGATCGCATCGGTGGTATTGTTCTCCAGCGGGTGCGGCAGGGTCAGCATGAAGGCCGCGAACCCCAGGCACCAGGCGAGCGCCGCCAGACCGATCAGCCGCAGCATCAGAGCATCCGCCGCATCTGGCGCAGCACCGCCAGCCGCGCCGCGCCCACCGCCAGCAGGACGAAGCCGAAGGGCAGCCCGATCAGCATCGCCATATCGCCCAGCCCCAGCCGCATCCCGCCCAGCAATTCCGAATCGAGCGCGCCCACCTGACCGGCGATCAGCAGGATCGCGCCCCCGGCCAGCACCCCGCCCGCCACCGCGCCGATCCCGGCGTCGAGCGCGATCCGGCGCTGGAACAGCCGCGCGACCTGCCGATCGGTGGCGCCCAGCATATGGATGACCTCGATCGTGCCGCGATGCGCCTCCAACCCGGCGCGCGCGGCCAGCATGACGACCGCCATGGTCGCCACCAGCATGAGCAGGATGATCGCCCCTGCCAGCCAGGCAGCGGTGTCGAGCAGTCGCCCGACCGGCCCCAGCCAGGTGGCATGGGCATCGACCCGAACGGCAGGGCTGGCGCGCGTCACCGCCGACCGGACGCGGGTGATCGCGGCCCCGGCATCGCTGGTCAGGTCGACATCGATCAGCGCAGGCACCGGCAGCCCCGCCGCCGCGGCATCATTGCCCAGCCAGGGTTGCAGCATCCGCGCCAACTCCGCCTGCGGCACCGGTGTCGCGCGGGCGACATCGGGCAGGCCGCGCAGCACCGACAGAATCTGCGCGGCGGCGGCATCGCGGCGCTGCGCCTCGCCCTCGACGATCTGGACGGTCAGCCGCCCCGCCATCTGCCGGTCGAGCGCCCCCGCCGCGCGCGCGGTCGCCAGACCGCCCGCCCCCGCCAGCAGGGTCAGGAACAGCATGATCGCGATCACCCAGCTCATGACATGCGCGCCGCCGCCATCGTCGAGCGCGCGCGCCTCCGCTCCCGTCGCGCGGGGCTTGCCGCCGCGCGTCACAGCCCGCTCCGCACGATGGTCGAGGGCTTGGCCTCGGGACGGGGCGGCGGCAGCGGGTCGGGATCGACCAGCCGCCCGCGCTCCAGATGCAGATGATGCGCGCCCGGCACCCGATCGATCAGGTGCCAGTCATGCGTCGCCATCACGACGGTGGTGCCCAACCGATGAAGCGAGTTGAAGAGGTGGAGCAACCGCTCGGCCATGACGGGATCGACATTGCCCGTCGGCTCGTCGGCGACCAGCAATTCGGGCCGGGCGATGACCGCGCGGGCGATCGCCACCCGCTGCTGCTCGCCGCCCGACAGGGTCGCCGGGCGCGCGCCTGCCCGCTCGGACAGGCCGATCCAGGCCAGCATCTCGCGCACCGCGCGCGCAATCTCCGATTCGGCCATGCCCGCGACGCGCAAGGGGAGCGCGATATTGTCGGCCGCCGACAGATGCGGGATCAGCCGGAAATCCTGGAACACCACCCCGATCCGCCGCCGAAAACCGGGCAGGCGGTCGCGCGGCAGGATCACCGCATCCTCGCCGAACAGCCGGATGATCCCCCGGCTGGGCCGCTGCGACAGATAGAGCAGCCGCAGCAGCGAGGTTTTCCCGGCACCGCTGGCCCCGGTCAGGAAATGGAATTGCCCCGACCGCAACGTGAAACTGACGTCGCACAGGGTCTCTTCCCCGACGCCGTAGCGCAGGCCGACATTCTCGAACTGGACGATGTTCGCCATGCCCTCATGGCCTTGGCATGGCCCGGCCCGCGCTTCAAGTTCCGCGCTTCAAAGCTTGCCACGGCTATGGGCGGCGTGCTTACTGGCTCAGTAAAGGGGGCCTGACTGATCCGGATGGCCCTGTCCGTCTGTCGATCCGTCCTGAAGTGCCCGACCGCATGATCCTCGAATGCCCCGAGTGCCGCACCCGCTATCTGGTGCCCGACAGCGCGATCGGGCTGGAGGGACGGACCGTGCGCTGCGCCAATTGCCGCCACAGCTGGTTCCAGATACCGCCCGAACCCGAACCGGAGCGCGAACCCGAATTGCCGCTGCCGCCGGTCGGGGTGGGCGAGGCGCTGGCCGCCGCCGAACCGCCGCCACCCCCGCCGCCCGTGGTGGTGCCGCCGCCTGCGCCGCCGATCCTGGCGCAGGCGGATAGCGGGTTCGACGCCTTTGCCCATCGCCCGCCCTTCCGCGCGCGGCGCAATCCGGTACGGCGCTGGACGATCGGCGCGGTGCTGGCGGGCCTGTTGATGCTGGTCGCGACGGCGGCGATCCTGTGGACCGGGATGCCGGGCATCGGCGGGTGGCTGGGACTGGGCAGCACGGAATCGGCGCTGGAGCTGCGCTCCAACCCGATCGAGCGGCGCGAGCTGGAAAACGGGTCGGAACTGTTCGCCATCTCGGGCCAGATCATCAACCCGTCCTCGACCGTGCAGCGGGTGCCCGACCTTCGCGCCGAGCTGAAGGATGCACAGGGCCGCGTCGTCTTCTCCTGGGCGATCGCACCGCAGCAGCGGACGCTGGGCCCCGGTGCGTCGATGGACTTCAACTCCGCCAAGCTCGACGTGCCGCCCGCCTCCAAGCGGCTGGACCTGAGCTTTGCCGGCGAGGGTAGCGCGGCGAACTAAGCCGCGCGCAGCCGCCGCGCGATCAGGGTGAAGCGGGCGCCGTGCAGGATCGCGGCGACCAGCATCCCCCCGCCCGAGGCCCAGGCGAGCGCGGGCGCGCCCCAACCCTGGGTCACCAGCCACCAGCCGACACCGCCGGTGACGATGAAATAGGCGATGATGCTGTTGATCCCCGCCGCCACCTGATCGTTCAGCGACCGCAGCGCATAGACCAGCACCACCTGCACCCCGTCGAACAGGATGAACGGGGCCCAGATGACGAGCATCGCGACCGCCGCGTCATGGGCCTCGGGCAGAGCGGGGAACAGCCCGACGACCGCCTGGGGTGCGATCGACAGCGCCAGGCTGCATACGCCCATGGTCAGCACGACCAGCCCCACCGCCAGCACGGTGCGCGGGATCGCCGCCCGCGCCGCCCCCTCCCCCACCGCATTGCCCGCCCGCACGCCCGCCGCCGATCCCAGACCGATCGCCAGCGCGAAGGTGACATTGTGGACCGAGAAAACGATCTGGAAGCCATGCGCAGTCGCATCGCCCAGCCGGGTCGACAGCGCGATCAGGATCGCGAAGCCCGCCAGTTCCAGGCCCGAGGCAATGGCAGGCACGAAGCCGAATCGCGCGAGTTCGACGGCCCCCTTCAGCGTCGGGGCCCAGGCGGCGCGGTCCATCCGCCGCACGCCGCGTTGCTCGCCGCGCGGCAGGCGCATCGCACTGGCCACCATCGCGACCGCGCCCAGGGCCGAGGCGATGACCGTCGCCAGCGCCGCGCCGACCGCCCCCAGCGCGGGCAATCCCATCTCGCCCCCCGCCAGTGCCCAGGCGAGCGCCGCGTTGATCGGCAGGATCGACAGATTGACCATCGTCACCCGGCGCGGACGGCTGATCCCCTCCAGAAAGAAGCTGGCGGCGATCATCACCATCTGGAACGGATAGCCGAGCGCCATCACCGCCACGACCCGCGCGCCCGGCTCGATCAGTGACGGCGCGACCCCGATTCCCGCGAGCATCGCCGCGCCGCCCAGTCCCAGGATCAGCATCGCCGCCACGCCCAGCATCAGCCCCAGCACCATGCCGTCGCGCAGCGCCTGCCCGGTCGCGGGCAGATCGCCCGCCCCGTCCGCGCGCGACGCCCGGACCAGCACCCCCGACAGCCACGCCAGCCCGGTGACGATCGCGACATAGGTCAGCGAGCGACTGGCCGAGAGCGCCGCCACCTCATGCTCGCCAACCCGGCCGACGACGATGACATCGGTGACGTGCAGGATCGTCCAGTTGAGGCTGGTCAGCATCACCGGCCAGGCAAGGCCGAGCAGATGGCGCACCTCGGTACGATCGGGGCGAAGGGAAAGCGTCATGCCCTGTCCCTAAAGCCTGAAAGCGGCAGAAAGAACCATCCGCCGCCCGGACAAATTCACATCGCCGACGAAAGCGCCGACGAAAGGCATTGCGCTGCCCGTATCGCTTTGCTAGGGGCACCCGCCTACCAGCCCTCCGGCTTGCCGGTGGTGACTATCGAGTGCGGTCGTGGCGGAATTGGTAGACGCGCAACGTTGAGGTCGTTGTGGCCGAAAGGCCGTGGAAGTTCGAGTCTTCTCGACCGCACCAGATTTTTCAGAACATCATTATAAACCAGACCCGAGCGATCCTATCGCCCGGTATCCGGCGCGCCGCGTGCGCGCTTATCGCAGCCCGACGATCGCGGCGAGCGTGTCCATCGACAGCGGCGAGACGAATCGGAAGCCGAAACGGCCATCATGCACCCAGCAGACCGTGCCGGAGATCGCGGTGCCCAGCGGTCGCACGACGATATGCCCCGCCAGGCCGGGCTGGATCGCCCCTTCGGCGATCAGCTTGGCGCCACCCGCCGACACGTCGAGCATCGCGGAGGTGAATTTGTTCGCACCCAGCCGGACATCGGCGGTCAGCGACACCGGGAAGCGCGGCGGGCGTGGAACCGTGTCGTCCTCATTCTCGTGCGAGAAGATCTTCTCATAGGGCTGCGGCGAATCGAACTGCACACCCGCCTTGCGCCCATCCACCCAGCGGACGACGCCCGATACCGGGTCCAGGCCGCGAACCTCGATACACAGGGAATCGCCGACCTTGGGCACATCGACGAATCGCGCCATCAGGCCGCTGGCCGAGATATTGTGGACCAGGCAGACGCCGGGCACGTCGCCGCATACCTTGCCGAGCAGAAGCACGGCCGAATGCCGCTTGCCCGTCCGGCGCTCCGCCGTCGTGCTCTGCTGCTGTTCGACCTGTTCCATCCCTGCCCTTTCCGCCGTCCCCGATCGAATGCGGCTTGCTCTCCTTTACTAACCGATCCCGTATAAAAGACTAACGATTTGGTGGTGGCGGCACGGCCTGTTCAGCACCGTGCAAGACGCGATGCGGCATCGGCCGCTTGTGGTCATGTCCAAAGCCCTGTAATTCGCGAGCCGTCCCATGCCTCGCGCGTCGTCTTCCCGGTCTCCCCGGCCCCGCTCCTCCAAGCCCCGCTCTCCCTGGCGGCGCCGGATCGTCGTAACCCTGCAGGTCCTGATCGGGCTGGCCGTGCTGGCGGTCGGTGCGCTGGTCATCGCGGTCTTCGTCGCGAAGTCGCAGCTGCCGAGCTTCGAGGAGCTGAAATCCTCGCCCAACGGCCAGATGATCCGCGTCCATGCCGCCGATGGCACCGTCATCGTCTCGCTCGGGCCGAGCTATGGCGAATGGCTGCCCTATGACAAGATTCCGATCGTCATGCGCGACGCGACCATCGCGGTCGAGGATCGCCGCTTCCGCGACCATCCCGGCGTCGATCCGATCGGCATCGCCCGCTCGGTCGAGGTCCGGCTGGAAAAGGGTCGCTGGAAACAGGGTGGCTCGACCATCACCCAGCAGATCACGCGCACCATCTTCCTGAACAACCAGAAGAAGTTCGGCCGCAAGTTCCGCGAGGCGATCCTGGCGCTGGCGATGGAGCTGAAATTCTCGAAGGACCAGATCCTCGAGCTGTATCTGAACAAGGTCTATTATGGCGGCGGCGCGTACGGCATCGACGCGGCGTCACGCAAATTCTTCGGCCACGGCGCCGAGCATCTGAGCCTGTCGGAAGCCGCGGTGATCGCCGGGCTGGTCAAGGCGCCGTCCAACTATTCGCCGACCGCCGATGCCGAGGCCGCCGTGGGCCGCGCGGGCGTGGTCATCCGGCAGATGGAGCGCAATGGCTTCATCACCCCGTCCCAGGCCGCCCATGCCGATCCGCAGGCTCTGAAGCTCGCCCCTGAGCCCAAGCAGAATTCGGTTCGCTATTTCACCGACTGGGCGCTGCCCCAGCTCGACACGCTGATCGACGAGCAGAGCGCGCCGCTCGACGTGTGGACGACGCTCGACCTCAATATGCAGCGCGCCGCCGATGCCGCGATTCGCAAGGACGCCCCTCCGGGCACGCAAGGCGCGCTGGTCAGCCTGGACCGCGACGGCGGGGTGCGCGCGATGGTCGGCGGGCTCGATTACGTGTCCACCAACTATAACCGCGCGACGACGGCGGTTCGCCAGCCGGGTTCGGCGTTCAAGCTGTTCGTCTATCTTGCCGCGCTGGAGGCGGGCCACAAGCCCGAGGATCAGGTGGTCGACGAACCCGTCACCATCGACGGCTGGTCCCCGCGCAACGATTCGCGCCGCAATTCGGGCAGCGTCTCGCTCCGCACCGCCTTCGCCTATTCGCTGAACACGGTGGCGGCGAAGCTGGGCCAGGAAGTGGGCTTCCAGACCGTCGCCGACATGGCGCGCCGATTCGGCATCACCACCCCGGTCAACACCCATCCCTCGATGGTGCTCGGCACGTCGGAGGTCCATGTGATCGACATGGTCGCCGCCTTTGCCAGCATCGCCAACAAGGGGGTGAAGGTGACGCCCTATGGCATCACCAAGGTCGTGGCGAACGGCCAGACCATCTACACGCATGAGGTGGACCGCAGCCATGTGCTGGTCGCCCCCTATATCGCCGCCGAGATGACCGACCTGCTCCAGACCACGGTCAACACCGGCACGGGTCGCGCCGCGCAGATCGGGCGGCCGGTCGCGGGCAAGACGGGCACGACGACCAGTTCCAAGGACGGCTGGTTCCTGGGCTTCTCCAGCGGGATCACCACCGGCGTCTGGATGGGCCGTGACAATGGCAAGCCGGTCCCCGGCCTGCATGGCGGCACCGCGCCCGCCAAGGCCTTTGCCGATTATATGCGCGTCGCGGTTGCCAACCGGCCGATCGAGCAGTTCGATACCCAGGTCACGTTGCCCGAATGGCAGCTGGAGCCGGACGAAGAGAGCTATTTCGGCCAGCCCGACAATGGCGTCGCCGCGGTCGATGCCGAGGGCAATCCGCTGCCTCCGCCCAGCGCGGGCGCGGCGGAAGACGGCAGCGAGGCGGTCGAGATCCCGACCCACCGCGAGCCGGGTGCCCCGGCACCGATCCAGCAGCCGCAGCCGGGCGTCCCGGCACAGCAACAGCCGCCAGCCCAGGCCCCCGCACAGCCCCAGCGGCTGGATCAGGCGTGGATCGACCGGGTCACGGGTCGTGGCTCGGGCGGGGCATCCCGCGATCCGCGCACCCCCGCCAACGGTCCGCGCGGCCTACCCCGCGAGCGTCAGGACGACCGCCCGAACCAGTGAAGCCCCGCGCCATGCTGCCGCAACCAGGCGGTAGCGGGCGCGGGGTCCTCGCCCAGCAGCTCGGCGACGAGCGCGTGGAAGGCGGGGGCGTGGTTCATATGGACACGGTGCGCCACCTCATGCGCTACCGTTGCGCGGCGGACATGGTCGGGCGCCAGGATCAGCCGCCAGCTATAGCGGATCGCGCCGGTCGAGGCGCAACTGCCCCAGCGCGCCTTGGGATCGGCGACGCTGACCTTGGACACGGTGACGCCCGCCAGACGCGCGATCTCCGCCGTCTCGCGCGCCAGCGTCTCCAGCGCCTGCCGCTTCAGCCATGCCTCGACCCGGCGGCCCAGCGTCTCGACCGGGCCGGAGGCGATCAACCGGTCGCCGTCCCGCTGGATGACGCGGGCGCGCCCCTCTTCCCATTCCAGCGTCAGCACCGTGTCGCCGAAGGGAATCGCCTCGCCCGGCACGAAGGGGCGCGGATGCGGCAGGCGCGCGCGCTGCGCCGCGATCCAGTCCTTCTTGTCCTCGGCCCAGGCGAGCGCCTTTTTCAGCCCGGCGCGCTTGGGCACGACCAGCCGCGCGGTGCCGGTGGCGGGATCGACGCTGAGGCGGATGGTCTTGGCGGTCGGGTGCCGCACGACTTCGTCGATCACAATTCGCGGTCCACGATATGGTTTTCGAAATCGCCCGCATCATCCTCGCTGATCGTCCAGCCGCGCACCGACTGTCCGGCGCGGTGCACTGCCTCGCGGTCACCGCAGATCAGATAATGCCAGTCGGGCAACGGCTCGTTCGCCGCACGCAGGCGATAGGCGCAGGTGGTGGGCAGCCAGTCGATCGACCGGACATTGCCCATGGTCAGCCGCACGCACTCGCTGACATAGGCGCGGCGGTGGCGATAATTGGAACATTGCCCGCTGCGCCGGTCAAGCAGGCGGCAGGCGACGTTGGTCGGCACCAGCTCGCCCGTCTCCTCATCCTCCAGCTTGTGGATGCAGCATTTGCCGCAGCCATCGCACAACGCCTCCCACTGGGCGCGGTCGAGGCTTTCGATCGGCTTTTCCCAGAATCGCTCCATCAGCGCACCCACTGGTCGAGCGTCTTGGCGACCGCCTCCGGCCCCTCATCGGCCGGGACCAGCGCCAGCGGTTTGTTGGACGGGTCCATCAGATAGACCTGGCGGCTATGGTTCACCAGATAACCGCCGCCCGGCGACTTGTCGCCCTTGGCCGCCCAGACGGCATAGGCCTTTTTCACCGCGTCGATCTGCGCGGGCGTGCCGGTCAGTCCAACGACGCGCGGGTCGAAGGCGGCGGCGAAGCGGCCGACCACGGCGGGCGTGTCGCGTTCGGGATCGACGGTGATGAACAACGGCACGATCTTCTTGGCTTTGGTTGGCGCGCTCTTGTCGAGCAGTTTCAGGCCCGCCGCGATCGCCTGCATATCGGTGGGGCAGACATCGGGGCAGAAGGTATAGCCGAAATACATCACGCGGTAGCGCCCGGCGAAATCACGATCGGTGACGGTCTTGCCGCTGGCATCGGTCAGTTGGAACGGCCCGCCGATCTTCGCCCCCGCCAACGGTGCTTGCGCCTCGGGCTGGGAGGGGCCGCACCCGGCCAGGGGCAGCGTCAGCAGGGCCAGAACGAAGGAGGATAATCGGGTCATGACGCCGACAGCCTTGCTGTGATAAATCGCGGGTTGCAAGCCATGCTCCATTGCTCAGGATCTCGTTTCATGTCCCTTCGCCCCCTGCTCGCCGCCGCGCTGCTCGGCACCCTTGCCACGCCGGTCGCGGCGCAGATGATGCAGTCGGAAAGCTACAAATTCCTTCAGGCGGTGCGCGAGGCCAAGGGCAATGACGTGACCAACATGCTGGACCGGCCGGGCGCCAGCATCATCAACACCCGCGACGTGACCAGCGGCGAGGGCGCGCTGCACATCGTCATCAAGCGCGGCGACGAAACCTATCTGCGCTTCCTGCTGCAAAAGGGCGCCGACCCCAACCTGCGCGACGGGCGCGGCAACACGCCGATGCTGCTGGCGGTGGCGGGGGGGCAGCCCGACATGATCCGCATCCTGGCGGCGGCCAAGGCGAACCCGAACATCGCCAATGCCTCGGGCGAAACCCCGCTGATCCGCGCGGTGCAGCGCCACGACATCGGCATGGTCCGCGAATTGCTGGCCGCCGGCGCCGATCCCGACATGGCCGACAGCGTCGCCGGGCTGTCGGCGCGCGATTACGCCTCGCAGGACGCACGCAACATGCCGATCGCCAAGCTGTTCGCCGACACCCCGAAAAAGACTCGCGCAGCCGTGGCGGGCCCGAAATTCTGATTTAACAGGGCCTGCTGCCCCTTCCTCCCTCTCCCCTGGACAGGGGAGAGGGTAGCGGAGCTTGCCAGCCTACTGGCTAGCGCAGCTTGCGTGAGGGGTTGAGCGAGCCGAACGGCTCGCGCGCTCGGCCAGCGAGCGCTTCACCCCTCACCCAGCTCCGACGAGAGAAGGATGACATGAGCAGGAATCGTCATTGCGAGCGTAGCGAAGCAATCCAGTGTCCGGGCAGGACGCCTTGGATTGGGTCAAACTGACGTCATCCTGCTCTAAGCCTTTGCTTTCGCAAAGACCAAGTCTGCGCAACCCTCTCCCCTCTGCGAGGGGCGAGGAGGATTGACCGGGGAGGATCAGATCAGCCCCAGTTCCACCAGCTTGCCGACCAGCACCGGCGGCATCGTCTCGATCCCCGACGCGGCCGCGCCCAGGTCGAGCGGGGCATCCGCCGCCTCCAGATAGCGCCACCCCTGATGCGCCCGCCGCGGCAATGCCTGGACCAGGACCAGCGCCGGATCGATATGGATCGCACAGCGCCCGCCCTCCGCCTCGCCAAAGGACAGGATCGGCGAACGTGCGACCAGTTGATGCTTCAAGATCCAGAATAGCGAGCCCTGCCCCGCCACTTCCTCATGCCGCTTGGGCAGATAGCGGGTGGTGAGGAACACCGGCCCCTCCTGCGCCCGCATCTTCAGTCGTTCGGCCAGATGATCGATACTGGCCGCCCCGAACGCGACCTTGGTCAGATGAAGCGTCATGTCGCGGGGATATGTGGGGGTGGTGATGATCAAAGGCCAGACCCACATCATTGACTCTTAAATCTACATATGTGACGTTAACGCCATGAAGCGCACCCGCCGCCCCTCTCCCCAGATGCTCGCGCTGTTAACGGCGCTGGGGCAGCGGGGCGCCCAATGGTGGCACGGCTATGACCTGATGAAGGAAACTGGCCTCCAGTCCGGGACGCTCTATCCCCTGCTGATGCGGATGACCGAGCAAGGCCTGATCGAAGCGGAATGGCGCGAGCCCAGCCAACCCGGTCGGCCGCCGCGCCATGCCTATCGCCTGACGGCGGCGGGCGTCGCCTATATCCAGGCACAGGCCATCCCGGTTGCTTCCGGCCTGGCTATCGTCGGAGCATGACCGGCATGGTGGCCCGTGCGATCCTGTCGCTGGCCATCGCGTTGATGCGCGAACAGGAACGCGCCTGGGCTTGGGCCATGGCGATCGAGTTCGACGAAGCCGAACGTGACGGGCGTGGGCTGAGCTTTGCCATGGGGTGCGTGACGGCGGCGATACGACGCCTGGCCTGCTCGTCCGCTGGTTGGCATTTGCTGACGCGCTATGCGTTTTCGCTGGCCGTCCTGCTGCCCTTTGCCTTGTTCCATCTGGGCTGTGCCGTTCACGGCCTGCGCTATCAGTGGTTCGACACCGACCCCTATCTGGCCGCACTCGCAGCAGGGAATGCACCGCAACGGGCGATCGCGCTGGCCTATCAGGCCCTGTCCCCCTTCATCATGATGTTTCTCGTCGCGCTCGGAGCGACGCATCTGCTGATCGCCTGGCGAATCGTCACGTGCGACTGGCGGCGGGCTTGGCATGCGATGATCGCCGCCATCGGAATCGTCGCCGGGCTGCTGGCCTGTATCATGGCCATCCGGCCGACCGCAGGAGGAATGATGCTGCAAGGCATCGCGCTGGCCGCCGAGTTGCTGGCCGTTCCGATTCTCGCCGCCTGGCATGCGCGGCGGTGCGTCTCTCCCGCCCTCTAACCACCAACAAGGGACATCATATATGCTTCACCCTCTGCTGACGCGATGGATGTGCCTTACGGCCGCCATCATGCCATCTGCTGCCGTCCAAGCGCGGACGACGCCGACCGACGAGCCGCTCGCACTGGTGACCCGCTTCGAGACCGCCCGACGCGATTTCGACCCCACCCTCCTCGCCGCGACCCTGGCACCCGACTTTGTCGAGATTTCGCCGCGTGGCGAAGTCGATTCGCGTGCCAAGGTTCTTGGCTTCTACGACCCGGCCCACAAACGCCCAGCCCCGCCGATGGAGAGCGACGAAACGACCGTTCGGTTGGTGAGCGATATCGCCCTGGTGACCAAGCGCCTCTCGATGGTCCTGCCCGGCGCGGGTGGCAGGCGCTCCATCCGCGCCCTGTATGTCGCCCATCAGGGACGGGCCGGATGGCAACTCGTCTCGGCCCAATATACCCCGATACCGCCCGAACCCGCCAAATAGGACGCCAACAAAAAAGGGCGCCGGTGGAACCCCACCGACGCCCTTTCCTGATTTCCGGCGCTTAACCGTCAGTCGCGATTTACGCGGCCTGCGGCAGAGCGGCCTTCGCCTGAGCGACGATCGCCTTGAAGGCTTCGCCCTCGTGCATGGCGATGTCGGCCAGGACCTTCCGGTCCAGTTCGACGCCCGCCAGCTTCAGGCCGTGCATGAACTGCGAATAGGTCAGGCCCTCGGCCCGAACGCCTGCGTTGATGCGCTGAATCCACAGACCACGGAAGGTCCGCTTCTTAACCTTGCGGTCGCGATACGCATATTGACCGGCCTTTTCGACGGCCTGGCGCGCGATGCGGATGGTGTTCTTGCGACGGCCATAATAGCCCTTCGCCTGATCCAAAATCCGCTTATGCTTCGCCTTGGTGGTCGTGCCCCGCTTGACGCGTGCCATATCTTTCTACCCTTCCAGAAATCAGTTCAGGCCGTAAGGCGCCCAGGCCTTCACGGTCTTGGTGTCGGCGTCGGACAGGACCGAGGTGCCGCGGTTCTGGCGGATATACTTGCCGTTATGGCTGATCAGGCGGTGGCGCTTGCCGGCGACGCCATGCTTGAGCTTGCCGGTGGCGGTGAGCTTGAAGCGCTTCTTGACGCCGCTCTTGGTCTTGAGCTTGGGCATTTTTTTCCTTTCGCTAGAGCTAAGGCAGAAACGGCCGCGGCAGCCCTGATGGCCGGGCCGTTCGTGACACCTCGCTCGGGAAGCGGGCCGCTTAGACGAAGCGGCTGGAGATTGCAACCAAGGAACCAGAGGGAACCGCCGCTTCGCTCGGGCGCTTGGGGGTTCCATGGATCAGGTGCCTGCGGCCGACAATCCCGCGCGTCCCTCCGCTACCCGGCCCGGGTGGCGGCGCTGGGCGATTCGCGTCGCCATCGGCCTTTTCACCGTCATCGCCGCGATCTGGCTGGTGCTGTTCGTCACCAAGGGGCGGTTCCTGCGCCACCCCTTCGAGTCGATCGTCGGAAAGCTGACCCACCGGACGGTCAGTGTCGGCGGCGACTTCCAGCTCTATTTCGCCCCCTGGCGGATCAAGTTCGTCGCCGAGAAGATCGCCGTCTCCAATCCCGGCTGGGCGACGCGGCCCAATCTGTTCACCGCCGACCGCATCGATTCGCGAATCGCTCCGCTGTCGCTGCTGTTCGGCAAGCGGCGCTTCACCTGGCTGGCGCTGACCAATGGCGCGGTTGATCTGGAATGGACGCCCGACCACCGTAGCAACAGCTGGACCTTCAGCGACAAGAAGGGCGGCAAGCCGCTGGAATTCCCGCGAATCGATACGGGGGAGATCAAGGGGACGACGGTGCGCTATCGCGATCCCCGGATGCGGGTGACGGCCGATCTGGCGCTCGCCGATTTCCGCTCGCAGGACGCGCGGATCGGCCATGCGGTCGGCGTGCGCGGCAAGGGCGTGATCCGCGACACCCCCTTCACGCTCACCGCACAGTTGCTCTCGCCCGATGCCACCGCCAATCGCGGCAAGAACGCGCTGGTCGCGCGGATGCGGGCGGCGGGCAATATCGTCGACGTGACCGGCACCCTGCCCTCGATCGCCGCGATCGAGAATGTGCCGCTGCGCACCCGTGCGCGCGGCAAGGACCTGTCCACCCTGCTCGACGTGATCGGCGTCGTCATCCCGCGCACCCGCACCTATGATATCCATGCCCAGCTGGTGAAGGACGGCGACGTCTATCGCTTCACGGGCATGAAGGGGACGTTCGGCGACAGCGACTTGGCGGGCAAGCTGACCGTCACCCATGGCGAACGGCTGCACCTCGATTCGACGCTGGCGACCGACAAGCTCGATATCATCGATGCCGCACCCTTTATCGGCTATAATCCCGATATCGTCGCGACCAAGGGGGCGATGGCCGCCGCCGCCGCGACCGGCGCAGGGTCGCAGCGGCTGCTGCCCGATGCCGCCCTGCCGATCGCGACGATGCAGCGGTTCGACGCCGACCTGAAATGGACGATCCGCACCGTGCGCTCGCGCCGGGTGCCGATCTCGAATGTCGACCTGACGCTGGCGCTGGATCGCGGCAAGCTGACCCTGTCGCCGCTGAAATTCGCGATGGCGCGGGGCGACGTGTCCTCCGACCTGCTGTTCGACACGCGCGAGCGGCCCAGCCTGGTCCGCTACGACATCCGCCTGTCGCCGACGCCGCTCGGTCGGTTGCTGGCGGGCTGGGGCGTGGCGGAGGCGGGGACGACCGGCACCGTCAAGGGCCGCGTCCAGCTGACCGGGCGCGGCGATACGATTCACGATTCGCTGGCCAGCGCGAATGGGCGGATGGCCTTCATCCTGCCTGCGGGATCGCTGTGGACGCGCAATGCGCAGCTGGCCGAACTCGATATCGGCACCTTCGTCCAGAAGATGTTCGAGAAGGAGCTGAAGGAGCCGGTACGCATCAACTGCGGCCTGATCGCCTTTACGGTGCGCGGCGGCGTGGCGGCGGCGGACCCGATCCTGATCGACACGACCAAGAACGTCATCACCGGGCGTGGTGGCTTCAGCTTCCGCAACGAGGCGCTGGATTTGGCGATCCGCGCCGATGCCAAGACGTTCAGCCTGTTCTCCGGCCAGTCGCCGGTCGGGATTACCGGCACTTTCGCCCATCCGGGGATCAACCCGATCAGCGGCGACCTGCTGGCGCGTGCCGGGGCCGGGCTGGGGCTGGCGGTGGTCGCGACGCCGCTGGCGGGCGTGTTGGCGTTCGTCGATGTCGGCGATGCCAAGGCGGCGGCCTGCGGCCCAGTCCTGTCGGGCGCGCGGGCGAATGCGCAGCGGACGGTGAAGGGCGACAAGCGCACCGATGTCGGCCGCGGCACCACCGCCAAGGCGGAAGACGGCAAGGGCAACCCCGGCGAGGCCAAGGCGCAGCGCAAGAAATTCCTTGGGATTTTTTGAAGCCAATCCCATTCCTCCCCTGGAAGGGGAGGTGGCAGGGCGAAGCCCTGACGGAGGGGTGTAGCGCCCTGAGAGGGACAGCCAACCTCGCAAACGGGGACACCCCTCCACCATGCTTCGCATGTGCGCGAGCGAGATGGTGCCCCCGGCACCATCTTGACGTGCCGGGGGGCACGTCAAAGCTCGCACACCCTCCCCTTGCAGGGGAGGAATGAACCTAGGAAACCTCCTCCCGATCAAAACTATGGCGGACGTGCCGCACCTTGCTTATGATCGTCTCCCGCGCAGCCGGGGGGCCGCGTCGTTTCCACCACCCGCCCCAAGCGGCCCAGTTAAGCAGCGCGCATGAATCGTTTCGCCATCGGTATCGCGGGTATTCTTGTCATTCTGGGCATCGCGGTCGCCCTGTCCACCGATCGCCGGGCGATCCGCCCGCGCGTCGTCGGCGCGGCCTTTGCGCTGCAGGCGGGGATCGCGGTGCTGGTCCTCTATGTTCCCTGGGGCAAGCGGGTGCTGCAATGGCTGTCGGGCGGGGTCGCCGGGCTGCTCGGCTATGCCAATGAGGGGACCAAGTTCCTGTTCGGCGCGCTGGCCTCCGATCCGCTGGGCCGCAATTTCGCGATCCAGGCGCTGCCGGTCATCATCTTCTTCGCCGCCCTCGTCTCGATCCTCTATTATCTGGGGATCATGCAGCTGGTCGTGCGCTGGCTGGGCGGCGCGATCGAGAAGGTGATCGGCGTGTCGAAGGTAGAGTCGCTGTGTGCGGCGGCCAACGTCTTTGTCGGCCAGTCCGAATCGCCGCTCGTCATCCGGCCCTATCTGGCGGGGCTGACCCCGGCGCAGCTGTTCACCGTGATGACCAGCGGCATGGCGGGCGTGGCGGGTACGATCCTGGCGGCCTATGCCTCGATGGGCATCTCGATCGAATATCTGCTCGCGGCCAGCTTCATGGCGGCGCCCGGCGGCATATTGATGGCCAAGATCATCATGCCCGACCGGATCGAGCCGCCCGCCGGGCAGCTGCCGCTGGGCGACGTGATCGAGGACGAGAAGATCGCGCTGGCCGAGGCGACGCATGACGAGGAAAAGCCCGCCAACATCATCATGGCGGCCGCGCAAGGCGCGCAGACCGGCGTGAAGCTGGCCGTGGCGGTCGGCGCGATGGTGCTGGCCTTCGTCGCGCTGGTCGCGCTGGCCAATGGGCTGCTGGGGGGCCTGGGCAATCTGATCGGTATTCCGGGCCTGAGCTTCCAGGCGCTGCTGGGGTACGTCTTCCAGCCGATCATGGCGCTGCTCAACGTGCCGTGGAAGGAAGCGGGAATCGCGGGCGGCCTGTTCGGCGAGAAGATCGTGCTTAACGAGTTCGTCGCCTATATCGATCTGGGGAAACAGGCGGCGCAACTGTCGCCGCGCACCGTCGCGGTCGTCACCTTCGCGCTGTGCGGTTTCGCCAATTTCTCGTCCATCGCGATCCAGATGGCCGTCACCGGCAGCCTCGCCCCCAACCAGCGGCCGACCATCGCCCGCCTCGGCATCCGCGCGCTGATCGCCGGGAGTCTGGCCAATCTGATGTCGGCGGCGCTGGCGGGCCTGCTGATCGCGTAAATTCCTCCCCTGCGCAGGGGGAGGGAGACCATGCGCAGCATGGTGGAGGGGTGTCACCGCTGGCGAGCAAGGCCTGACATCGCCAGCCGGAACACCCCTCCGTCAGGCCTTCGGCCTGCCACCTCCCCTTGCAGGGGAGGAATTATGGAAGTTTTTTCGGGGTTGATCCCTTTGCCGAGCGCGTTATGGGCGCCCCGTCGACCGCAGACGTGGCCGACTCACACATAGGATCATAATGCCCCGATCTAGTCCCTTGTCCGGCGACGAGGACAGTAGACGCTTCGGCGTCCGTGTCTTTGCCGACCGTCTGACGGGCCTGACGGGGTCGCCGAGCGCGGCCCGCTAAACGCCGTTCCTCGCCGACCTTCCGCCGGGCTCGACCATATGAACCCGAAGGAGGTCTGCGATGACCCGTACCATGTTCCGCGCGCATGTCCGCGCCCATTCCCTCGCCACCGTGATGGCCAGCGTTCCCCGTGAGCGCGCCCGGCTGCTCCGCGCCCTGGCGACCACCCGGCCCCAGGCGATGCGCCGTACCCGCCCGTCAGCCTAATCCGGGAATAACGTCATGATCCGTATCGTATCGCGGGCCGCGCTGTGCGGCCTGTTCCTCGTCGCGCGCGCCGCACTCGCGCAGGACGCCAAGCCGGAGGATTTTGCGATCCACGGCCAGGCGACCTTCGTCGCGCAAGGCGTGGGCGGCTTCGCCTCGCCCTATGTCGGCGCCAACAGCCTGACCCCGCGCCAGCTGAAGGAGACGGCCGACGTCACCGCCTTTATCGGCGCGCGGCCGTGGAGGGGCGGCGAACTCTGGGTGAATCCCGAGATCGATCAGGGTTTCGGCCTGTCCAACACGCTGGGCGTGGCCGGTTTCCCGAGTGCCGAGGCCTATAAGGTCGGTAAGGCCGAGCCCTATTTCCGGCTGCAACGCGCCTTTTTCCGCCAGACCTTCGACCTGGGCGGCGCGCGCGAGGCGGTGGCGGGCGTCGCCAACCAGCTCGGCGGAACGCGCGCCATCGACCGGATCGTGCTGACCATCGGCAAGTTCGGGGTCGGCGATGTGTTCGACACCAACCCTTATGCCCATGATCCGCGTGGCGATTTCCTCAACTGGGCGGCGGTCGACACCGGCAGCTTCGATTATGCCGCCGATGCCTGGGGCTATACCACCGGTCTGGCGGCGGAGCTCTATCGCGGCGACTGGACGGTGCGTGCCGGGCTGTTCAACCTGTCGACCGTGCCCAATGGCGAACGGCTGGAACATGGTTTCGGCCAGTATCAGATCGATGCCGAGGTCGAGCATCGCCACCAGGTCGCCGGGCGGCCGGGATCGGTGCGCTTCGGGGTCTTCCGCAACCGGGGCCAGTTCAGCCGCTTCGACGATGCGCTGGCCTATGCCGCCGCGAACCAAAGCGCGGTCGATCCGTCCTTCACCCGGCGGCGGATGACCAGGATCGGCGGCTATATGAACATGGACCAGGCGCTGACCGACAGCCTGGGCCTGTTCGCACGGGTCGGGATCAGTGACGGGTCGATCGAGCCTTATGACTTCACCGATATCGACCGGACGGCGCAGATCGGTGCGTCGCTGGGCGGCAAAAGCTGGGGCCGGACGCAGGACCGGGTCGGGCTGGTCCTGATCGCCAACGGCATTTCGGCCGAGCATCGCCGCTATCTGGCGGCCGGGGGGCTGGGTGTGCTGGTCGGTGACGGCAAGCTGCCCAATGCGGGGGCCGAGGAGATTGCCGAGGCCTATTACGACGTCGCGGTCACCCGCGCGCTCGCGGTGACGCTGGACGCGCAATATGTGGAGAATCCGGGGTACAACCGCGATCGCGGACCTGCCGAGGTGTTCGCGCTGCGGGTTCACGGGGCGTTCTAAAATCCTCCCCAAGCTTGCTTGGGGAGGGGGACCGCGCTCGTAGAGCGCGGTGGAGGGGCAAGCCCCGCGCCCCCCCCCCCCCCCAAAGCCGCGGGCGCCCCCCCCCACCAACAAAGGGGGGGGTTGTTTA
>NZ_JAXSQY010000004.1:2500-217394 GCF_034659795.1 Sphingomonas fuzhouensis | reverse complement strand
CACAACCCCCCCCCTTGTGGGTGGGGGGTGGGGCCCGGGCCGGTGCCCGGGGGGGGCCCCCCCCCGCCCCTCACCCCTCCACCACCGCTTCGCGGCGGTCCCCCTCCCCATCAAAGATGGGGAGGATTTGTTACCGCGTCGGCACCGGCTCCGCACCCGAGTAATCATAGAAGCCGCGCTTGGTCTTGCGGCCATACCAGCCCGCCTCGACATATTTGATCAGCAGCGGGGCCGGGCGGAACTTGGGGTCGCCGGTGCCCTCGAACAGGACGCGGGTGATCTCCAGGCAGGTGTCCAGCCCGATGAAATCGGCCAGCGTCAGCGGTCCCATCGGATGGTTGAGCCCCAGCTGGCACGCCGCATCGATATCGGGGATCGTCGCCACGCCTTCGCCCAGCGCGAAGATCGCCTCGTTGATCATCGGCATCAGCACGCGGTTGACGATGAAGCCCGGCGCGTCATTGGCATGCACCACGCGCTTGCCCAGTTCCTGCGCGAAACCCTCGACCGTGGCGACCGTCGCGTCCGACGTGGCGAGGCCGCGGATCAACTCGATCAGGCCCATGACCGGCACCGGGTTGAAGAAGTGCACGCCGACGAAGCGACCCGCATCGGGGGCGGCCTGCGCCAGACGGGTGATCGGGATGGAGGAGGTGTTGGTCGCCAGAATGGCGGTATCGGACATCACCTTGCCGACCTCTTCGAAGATGGCGCGCTTGATCGCCTCCCGCTCGGTCGCGGCCTCGATCACCAGTTCGCAATCCGCCATGGCGGACAGGCTGCCGACCGGCGTGATCCGCGACAGCAGCGTATCGGCCGCTTCGCGGGTCATCTTTTCCTTCGTCACCAGCCGGTCGAGCGCCTTGGCGATGCCCGCCTTGCCCGCCTCGGCCCGTTCGGCCGAGACATCGGCCAGCTTCACCGCATAGCCCGCCGCCGCCGACACCTGCGCGATGCCCGCGCCCATCTGACCGGCCCCGATCACGCCCACTGACTTCATGACGACACTCTCCTGTTCATCCGGCCTGTTTCTCTGGCACAAAGCCTGTTGAAACGCGCCCTATCCGGTTCGGAACGGGATCGCCAGCAAAGGGGTTGACCGGGTTATGATTCGCATGAGCCTCGTCGCAGGGATCGCGCTGGCCGCTGCGGCGCCTGGTGTCGCCGCAACCGACACCCCCAGGCCGGGCAAGCTGAAGCTGTTCCGCGACTGGATCGTCGCCTGCGACAATGCCAAGGGCTGCGAGGCCGCCTCGCTGGCACCGGAGGAGGCGATGCTGCAGGATGTCGGGCTGATCGTGGCGCGCGACGGGGCGGGGGGCGTGACGGTGCGCGTCCGTGACATGACCGGCACGGCGAAGGCGGCGAGCGTCCGGGTCGACGGGCGGACCATCGCTTCGACCCCGCTCGACCGAGACGGCGAGGGCGAATGGCAGGGCCGATCCGCCACCGCGCTCGTCGCGGCGATCGCGCGGGGCAAGCGAGCCGCGCTGCTGACCCCGAGGGCCCATGGCGTGGCGCTGAACGGGGCGGCGGCGGCGTTTCGCTATATGGACGATCGACAGGGGCGGGCGGGCACGACCTCCGCGCTGATCGCACGCGGCGGGGCCCGCTATCGCGGCACGCCGCTTGCGCTGCCGGTGGTGCGGCTCGTCACCCCGCCGCCCGGCCCCGCCCCCGCCATCCCCACCACCGCGATCAACGAGGCGCGGCGGCGCTATGGCTGCGTGATCGACGATGGCAGCCCGTTCAGCGCCGACGCCCACCGGCTCGACCGGCGCAGCGCGCTGGTACTGATGTCATGCGGTGCGGGGGCCTATAATTATCTGGTGAAGCCGCTCATTTGGCGGGACGGCCGCTTGCGCCCCGCCGCCTTCGACTATGCCTATCATTTCGGCGACACGCCCGGCCCCGACGAACCCGAGACACTGGTCAATGTCGAATGGTCGCGCGACGGCCGCCTGTCGAGCTGGGGCAAGGGCCGGGGGCTGGGCGATTGCGGCGATGCGCAGCAATTCGGCTGGGACGGCACGCGCTTCCGCCTGCTCCACGCCGCGCAGATGACCGAATGCCGGGGGGCGATCGACACGCTGACCGTCTGGCGGACCCGTGCCGTCTCGACCCCGGCCACGGCACGATAGGAGAGGAGCCGCATCATGCTCGAACATCTGCCCGCCTGGTTGGGCAAGGCGATGAGCGGCTGGCGCGCCGGGGTCGAATCGATCGCGGTCGTGCGGCCCGAACTGGCGCCGCCTGCCGCGATGACGCTGAACAGTCCCGCCTTTGGCGATATGGCGCGGCTGCCCGAACGCTTCACCGCCGATGGCCAAGGCGTGTCCCCGCCGCTCGTCTGGGGCGAGCCGCCCGCCGGGACCGCGATGCTGGCGCTGCTGGTCGAGGATGCCGATGCACCGACGCCGCAGCCCTTGGTCCACGCCATCGTCTGGAACCTGCCGCCCCGCAGCGGCGACCTGGCCGAAGGGGCGATCGTCGCCGATGGCACGGGCACGCCCACGGGCGGCGATGTCGGGCGCAATTCCTATCTGAGCGAAGGCTGGTTGCCGCCCGATCCGCCGCGCGGGCATGGCGAGCATCGTTATGTCTTCCAGCTGTTCGCGCTGGATGCGCCGGTGGAAATCGCCGGGCAGACGCCGGGACGCGGTGCGCTGGTCGAGGCGATGGCGGGGCATGTGCTCGCCGCCGGGGTGCTGACGGGCACCTATTCGCGTGAGGAGGAAGCACCGGTGGGCCCGGTCGGCGCGGGCGCGATCGCCTGACGCCGGGTCGATCGGCGGCCGCTCGTCAGATCAGGACGATCCGGCCGCCGTCGTGATACGGCATGGTCACGCTCAGGCGATCGGGAAGATCGGCGCGGCGGTGGTGATGGCGAGGCCGGCAAAGACGAGCGCACCGACGACCGAGACGAGGATCTGGCGGGTCTGGAACGAGGCGAACATGGCAAAACTCCCTGGATGATCCGCCGGTCGACCCATTCGACCAGCGATGCCAGGGACTTTGCAGGGACCGTGCCATTTTCAGAAATGGCTGTTTTCCGGCGTTTTTTGACAGGTCGCCGGGAATGTTGGGAAATTTCGCCATGCGCCCGGCGGATTTCCCGCCACTGGGTGGCGGAAAATCACGTGTCGCTGCAGACCCGGTCGCGACCTTCCTTTTTGGCGCGGTAGAGAAGCGAGTCCGCACGCGCGAACAGCGTCTCCTGCGTATCGTCGGGGCGAAGCGCGGTGACCCCGGCGGAGAAGGTGACTTCCCCCACCGGCTCGCCCGTCTCGCGCACCCGCATCCGGCGGCTGCGCACCGCTTCGCGTGCCCGGTCGACCAGCGCGGCGGCCTGATCCGACGACAATCCGGTCATCAGGATCGCAAATTCCTCACCGCCATGACGGCAAACCAGATGCTCCTGCCCTTCCTCGGCCAGGATCTTGCTGATCGAATGCAGCACCCGGTCGCCCGTGGCATGGCCGAGTTCGTCGTTGATCCGCTTGAACCGGTCGACATCGCACAAGGCCAGGTGACAGCTCTCCCGCGCCTGGAAAGACTGGCCGAGCGCCTCGGTAAAGGCCAGGCGGTTGGCCAGCCCGGTCAGCGGATCGCGCCGCGCCGTCGCCCGCGCCTCGGCCAGCTTTTCGCGCAGCGCGTCGGCCTCGGCCGTAGCCTGTTCCAGCCGCCGCTCGGTCGCGTTGATCCGCTCCAGCATCTCGCCGGTCAGGCTCGCGAGCGCGGCGAGGCCGATCCCGCCGTCACGCTTCATCTCCGCGACGTTGCGCGCCAGATTCGCGCCAAAGGCCGATGTATCCGCCTGGACCGAGCGGATGACCGTCATGAAGGAGTCGACCTGATTCTGCGTCTGCTGGGCCAGGGCGTCGGAGCGCGCCTCCGCCTCGGGCAGGACGATCCGTTCGGGCGTGTCACGCACCGCCTCTGCCGCTGGCGACGAATCGGCCGTCGGCGCGGCCGTGTCGATCGGCCCGCCCAGCCGCACGATATCGTCCTGGTGCAGCCGCACCCCGCCATCGATCAGCGAGGCGACGGCCCGCGCCAGGCTGCCCTCCGGGTTCGTCAGGATCGCATGGACGAAGGCATAATGCGCCGGATCGGGCGACAGCCGGTGATCCTCGAGGAACTGGCCGATGCGATCGAATATGTCAGCGGGGGTCGTCATCGCGCGTTGCGGCTCCGCCTCCGCAACATCCCCCCATTGTCTGAAAAGCCCCATGACATGCGCCGATCAGCGACGGCTTTGCAGGTCACGTACCGCCGCCAACGTCGAGGCGACATGTTCGGCCGGGTTCATATCGTCATGAACGAAGACAACGCGCCCGTCGCGCCCGATGACATAGCTGGTGCGCGAGGTGATATCGCGTCCCTCGATCTGACGACCCAGCGCCACGTCATAGCCCTTGACGATCGCGGGGCCCGCGCTCGCCACCGGGAACTTGCCCGCGCATTCGGCCTTGGAGAAGGCGGCCAGCTTGTCCACCGGATCGGCCGACATGCCGATCACGCGCGCGCCCGCCGCGCGAAAGGCGTCGATCTTCTCGGCGAAGGCGCGCGCCTCGGCGCTGCATCCGCTGGTGAAGGCGGCGGGGAAGAAATAGAGGACGACCGGACCGTGGCGCAGCTGGTCTTTCAGATGGAGCGTAAAGACTTTGCCCGCCACCGCGCCGCGCGTCGTGAAGTCCGGGGCCACGGCACCGGGACGCAAGGCTGCCGCAGCGGGCACCGCCGCCATCGCCAGAAGAACCCCCAACACTGCCCGCATCGCCCTATTCCCTTATATTAAGATGGTTAATGCCTATCCGGTTGCGATGAAGGCGTCCATTGCTGATAACGCAGTCCTATCCTATCCGGGTTAACATGTCCGTACTTGCCGCCGATATTGAACTGGCCCTTCGACTTGCCGATGCCGCAGGAACCGCCATCCGCCCCTATTTCCGTCGTGAAATGGGGTTGGAGATCAAGGAAGACCGCTCGCCGGTGACGCTGGCCGATCGCGAGGCGGAGGCGGCGATGCGCCGCATCCTGGAGGCGGAACGCTCAGGCGACGGCATCCATGGCGAGGAATATGGCGTCAAGGACGGCGTGACGGGGCGCCAATGGGTGCTCGACCCCATCGACGGCACGCGCAGCTTCACCGTCGGGCGGCCGATCTTCGGCACGCTGATCGCGCTGGTCGAAAATGGCTGGCCGGTGCTGGGCATCATCGATCAGCCGATCGCGCGCGAACGCTGGCTGGGTGTCGCCGGGCGGCCGACCCTGTTCAACGGCGCGCCCATACGGACACGGACCTGCACGGCCCTGGACGGCGCGACGATCGCGACGACCAGCCCGCATCTGTTCGACGATGACGATGTGCCCCATTTCATGGCGCTGGTCGGCGCGATCAGCGGCAACAGTCCGCGCCAGGGCCCGGTCTATGGCGGCGACTGCTATAATTACGGCCTGCTGGCGAGCGGCCATATCGACATCGTCTGCGAATCGGGGCTGAAGCTGCACGACTTCGCCGCGCTGGTGCCGGTGGTCGAGGGCGCGGGCGGACGGATGTGCGACTGGAACGGCGACCCGCTGACCGCCGACAGCGCGGGCCATGTGCTGGCGATCGGCGACCCGGCGCGCACCGACGAGGTGTTGGAGGCGCTGCGCAACGTGCCGCATGGGCATCATCACGACCACGATCACTGATCTGAAATTCCTCCCCTGGAAGGGGAGGGGGACCATGCGCAGCATGGTGGAGGGGTGTCCCGCTATCGAGAGGGTGACACCCCTCCGTCAGGGCTTCGCCCTGCCACCTCCCCTTGCAGGGGAGGAATAGTTTATCCCGTCAGGCCCGCCGCTGTCGCTAGGCCCAGGAACGCCAGGAAGCCGATCGAATCGGTCGTCATCGTCACGAACACCGACGAGGCGACGGCCGGGTCGGCGTCGAACCGCTCCAGCGTCACCGGCACCAGCACCCCCGCCAGACCCGCGACCAGGATGTTGGTCATCATCGCCGCCGCGATCACCAGCCCAAGCGCGGGATTGCCGAAGACCAGGCTCACCCCCACCCCGATCACCGCCGCGACCGTCACGCCGTTCATCATCGCCACGCGGATCTCGCGCATGATCGCGCGGGCGGTGTTGGAGCGGGTCAGCTGGTTGGTCGCCAGCGCGCGCACCGTGACGGCCAGTGTCTGGGTGCCCGCATTGCCCCCCACCCCCGCCACGATCGGCATCAGGGTCGCCAGCGCCACCATCCGTGCGATCGTCCCCTCGAACGCGGCGATCACCGAGGAGGCGACCATTGCCGTCACCAGATTCGCCAGCAGCCAGCGTACCCGGCTCTTATAGCTGTCGAGGATCGGCTCGTTGATATCGCCCTCGCCCGCACCCGACAGGCGCAGCACGTCCTCGCCCGCCTCCTGCTGGATGATGTGGACGATGTCGTCGACGGTGATCATGCCGACCAGCCGCCCGCTGGCGTCGACCACGGCAGCCGAGATCAGCGCATATTTCTGGAAGCGCAGCGCCACCTCTTCCTGGTCCATGTCGACCGGGATCAGCGTCTGTTCGCGCTTCATCACGTCGCCGATCGCGATCTGGCCGGGCGCGCGCAAGATCCAGGAGAGCTGGCAGGTGCCGATCGGGCGATGGCCGGGATCGACGACGAAGATTTCCCAGAAATCGGTGGTCAGTTCCTCGTCGTCGCGCAGGAACTGGATCGTCTCGGCCACCGTCCAATGTTCGGGCACCGCGATCAGCTCGCGCTGCATCAGGCGACCGGCGGACTCCTCGGGGAAGGACAAGGCCTCCTCGATCGCGGCGCGGTCGTCCGGGTCGAGCGCGCGCAGCACCGCGCGCTGCTCGTCCTCGTCCATATCCTCGATGATTGCGACCGCGTCGTCGGTGTCGAGTTCGGAGGCAATGTCGGCGACTTCATGCGGTTCGAGCGCCTGGATCAGCTGCTCGCGCACATAGTCGTTCATCTCGGCGAACACGTCGCCGTTCAGCAGGTCGGCGACCGCGCGCGCCAGGTTGACGCGTTCCTCGTCCCCGACCAGCTCGAACAGATCGGCGATATCGGCGGGGTGCAGCGGCTCGACCAGCGCGCGGGCGCCCTCGTCGTCACCCGCCTCCAGCGCGTCGAGGACGCTGCGCACATATTCGGGTTTCAGCCGGTCGTCCTCGTCCAGCTGCGTTTCGGGCGGCAGGGCCTCGGCTTCGAGTTCGGGGAGTTCGGTGTCGCTGATCTCGGCCTCCCTCGATCGATCATGAACGCTGTGTCACGCCTCTAACTTGCGACGGCGGCATTTGCCAGCGGGCACCGGAATGCCTACCTGCGGGGCATCAACCAAGGAAGACCCCTTATGGCCGAGACTTTTTCCAAGCTGACCCTGACGCTCGAGAGCGGCGATGTCGTCATCACCCTGCGCCCCGACCTGGCGCCCGAGCATGTCGCGCGCATCGGCGGGCTTGCCAATGAAGGCTTTTACGACGGCGTCGTGTTCCACCGCGTGATCCCCGGCTTCATGGCGCAGGGCGGCGACCCCACCGGCACCGGCATGTCGGGCTCGGACAAGCCGAACCTGAAGCAGGAATTCAATGCCGAACCGCATGTGCGCGGCACCTGCTCGATGGCGCGGACCAACGATCCGAACTCGGCCAATTCGCAGTTCTTCATCTGCTTCGACGACGCGCGCTTCCTCGACCGCCAGTACACGGTCTGGGGTAATGTCGAGAGCGGCATGGAGCATGTCGACGCCCTCCCCAAAGGCGAGCCGCCCCGCAATCCGGGCAAGATTTTGAAGGCGACCGCGGAGTAATTTTCGCGAAATCCGATGGAAGGGGGGAGTCTCGAAAGAGGCTCCCCTTTTCTGTTGGTCCAACCGACCGCCCCAAGCACGCCCCTCCCGTAAACGGGAGGGGATGGGGGAGGGAAAGCCACGGGCGATGCGCTCTGTGAGACTCCCTGCCCTCCCCAACCCCTCCCGCCTGCGGGAGGGGCTATCGTTTGGGGAGAGGTCGTGTGCCCCTCAAACGTCGCGAAACACCGGTCGCCGCCGCTCCATATTCGCCTGCACCGCCTCGCGGAAATTCGCCCCCTGCATCAACGCCACCTGCTCAGCGCTCTCCATCGCCAGCATCTCCTCCGGCGCAGCCCCCATCGCCGCGAACAACCGCTTGGCGCTGCGCACGGCATCGGGGCTGCGCTCGGCGATCCTGGCGGCGAGCGCCATCGCCTCGGCGCGCGGGTCCTCGACCAGCCGGGTGACGAATCCCGCAGCCTGCGCTTCGGTCGCGTCGAACTCGCGCGCGGTATAGACCCATTCGCGAAGTACATCCTGGCGGACGCCCCGCCATAGGGCGAAGCCGCCCATGTCGGGCACGATCCCCCAATGCACCTCGCGAATTGCAAAACGGGTGGCGGGATGGGCCAGCCGGATGTCCGCGCCCGCCATGATCTGGGTCGCGCCGCCGAACACGACACCGTGGACAGCCGCAATCACCGGCACCGCCAGCGTGCGCCAGCCCCAGGTCACCTGCTGCACCAGATTCGCGGGGCCAAAGTCGCGCGCCGACAGGTCCAGCCCCGCCAGATCGCCCCCGGCCATCGCCGCCATATCAAGCCCGGAGCAGAATCCGTCGCCCTCCCCCGACAGCACCACCACGCGCAGATCGGCTCGCCCCGCCAGCGTGTCGATCGTCCCGGCCAACGCATCGAACATGGCGCGATCGATCGCGTTCAGCTTTCCCCCGCGCGCCAGCCGGACATCGGCGACGCCGTCCGTTACCGTCATCGTCACCCGGTCGTGCATATCTCTCTCCTTTTGCGCCAGCGCGTTGGTCGTGTAGACCATCGGCTTATGGGGTTCGATATGGAACGCTTCGTCGCGATGGGCGGCCTGGGTGGCGGACATGGCCAGCAGCTGGGCATCGCGTATCGCGCGCATGGCGACGACTGGGCCGAGCTGGCGCTGCCTTATGACGCGCGGCTGATCGGCGATCCGGTGAGCGGGGTGATCGCCTCGGGTCCGATCGTCGCGATGATGGACATGGCGACCAGCGTCGCGGTCTGGCTGAAGCGGGGCGTGTTCGAGGCGCATGTGACGCTGGACCTGCGGGTCGACTACCTCCGCCCCGCCGTGCCCGAGCGCACCGTGATCGGGCGCGGCGAATGTTACCGGCTGACGCGCAGCATCGCCTTTGTCCGGGGGATTGCGCATGACGGCGACCCCGACGATCCGGTCGCGCATGTCGCGGGCACCTTTATCGGCATGGCCGCATGAGCGCGCCGAAGACTGCGATTGGGCAGGGGATGGACCTGCCGCCTTATGCGCAGTGGCTCGGCTGTTCGATCGACTGGGTCGAGGGTGCGCCGCAACTCGTCATGCCGTTCGGCGAACACGTGATGGGCTGGCCGGGGCTGCTACAAGGCGGCGCGATCGCGGGGCTGCTGGAGGTGGCGGGGATCGCCGCGCTCACCCACCGGCTGGCGGGCGACGGCGCGGCGCGGATCAAGCCGGTGACGATCACCACCAATTACCTGCGCACCGGCCGCGACCAGCATCCGACCCGTGCGGTCGGCGTCATCCTGCGCCTCGGCCAGCGGACCGCCAATGTCGAGGCGGTCGCCTGGCAGGAGGATCGCGACCAGCCGATCGCGACCGCCCGGCTGAACTACCGAATCCTGCGCGGCTGAGGTTTCGCGAGCGCCTGCTTGATCGCGGCATCGGCGACGGGTGCCATCACGGCATAGCCCGCCGCATTGGGATGCACCCCATCGGTGCCGTAAGCGGGGTTCAGCGCGTCGCCGACATGCAAGGCCGACCAGTAATCGGCATAGGTCGCGCCGACCCGTTTGGCATAGTCCTTCAACCACGCATTCAGCGTCGCAATGCGCGGTGCGGTGGGCAGGCCCGGCTTCCACTCGAAATGGTCCGCAGGCGGGATCGAGGCCAGGATCACGCGGATGCCATTGGCCTGCGCCAGCTGCACCATCGACATGATATTGCCCTCGACCTGGGCGTCGGTCGTCGGGCCGGTATTGCCCGCGATATCGTTGGTGCCCGCCATGATCTGCACCACCGCCGGATGCAGGTCGATCACGTCCTGCCGAAAGCGCAGCAGCATCTGCGCGGTCGTCTGTCCGCTGATCCCGCGCCCGATCCGGCCGGGCACGAAGAATTGCGGCATCTTGTCGACCCAGCCCTGCGTGATCGAATCGCCCATGAAGACCACGCGCGGCTGCCCCGCGACGGGCGCAGGCAGCTTCGCATTATCGTCGCGGTAGCGGGCCAGATAGGCGAAGTCGTTGTGCAGCCGCTCCTCCCATTCGCGAGCCCAGCGCTGGCCGTCCGTCTCCTTCTGCGGTGTCTGCGCGACGGCAGGCACCGCGAGGCTCAGCACGGCCAGCGCCGCCAGCATCACCCGGCTCACGGGCGCAGGTCCGCAGCGGTCGCGGTGACGTTCCAGCCGCGCACATTCACCATCGGCTTGTCCGCCTTGGCCGTGGGATAGCGAATTTCGATCACGCGGGTCTCTCCGGGCATCAGGGTAACGTAATTGTCGCTGAAATAGGCGGGCAGAATCTGGGTGCCGTCGGCGTTCATCACGGTCAGCTTGGTCTCGATCGCGGGCACCGAACCATTATTGGTCAGGGTGACGCTGGCGATCGTCTCGTCGCCCTGAGGCTGCGTCGTCGCGGTCGCGGTGACGG
Organism: Sphingomonas fuzhouensis; assembly: GCF_034659795.1. Lineage (NCBI taxonomy): Bacteria > Pseudomonadati > Pseudomonadota > Alphaproteobacteria > Sphingomonadales > Sphingomonadaceae > Sphingomonas > Sphingomonas fuzhouensis. The sequence continues at coordinate 206,683 of NZ_JAXSQY010000004.1, read as the reverse complement.
GGGCCGCCGCCATGCCGGTCAGCGCGCGATAGCCCGCATCGTCCGCCGCTTCCCAATAGCTGTTGGTCGACAGGACCTGCCCACCCGCATCGGTCGCCTCCAGCCGGACCAGCACGGCCCCACGCTTCATGGCAGGCGCGAGGTCGAGGGTCAGCGCGGGCGTCACCCCCTCGGCATTCGCGACGATCTTCGCCTCCTGCTCGCCCTCGGATCGGCCGTCGAGCCCGATAATCTTCGCACGCACCTGCACGCCCTTCAACGCGTCGCGCGTGTTGTTGACCAGCACGACGCGGTGGTCGGGCAGGTTCATCTGGACATGGATCGGCTCGGCGGCCTTCTTCACCCCGTAAAAGGCGGCATGGGTGTCATAGTCGGACGAGAAGATCTGCCACGCCGAGGACGGCCAGGCGGGCTGCGTCATCCACAGCATCCGGCCGGAATTTTCGGTCCAGAGACCGGCATTCATCCCCTCGAAAATGGCGCGATAGGATTCATACTCCATCATCTGCGCCTTGCGCTCGAAATCCTCCAGCCCGGTGGCGGGGCCGAAGCGCTTTTCGAGGGCGTCAGTGAAGCTCTTCACCGCGCCGTTCCCGGTCTGGTGCCAGTCATGATAGGCCCAGACATCGCCGATCGGCCAGCGATCCGCCTCGGCCGGGATGGTCCGCTTCCACGCCTCCAGCGTGGGGAGCGAGGGCGTACCGACCTCGACCGAGAAGCCCTTGGCATGATCAGTGAAATATTCGACCGGCGGCCGCCAGTTATACGGCCCCGAGCCTTGCAGGTTCACCGCGTTGGACGAGGGCATATAGAGCCGCGTCCCATCCTCGGCGCGCAGCAGCGTGTCGAGCCCGGTATTGAGGATCGGCTGCGGCACGCCCTCGTTCCGGCCGAACCAGGCGACAATCGAGGGGTGGTTGCGATAGCGGCGCACCACGTCGGTCGCATTCGCCAGGAACAGCTGCGGGTCCTCGGCCTCCATATTGTAATCCTGGGTCGACTCCCAGAAGTCGGACAGGACCATCAGGCCATATTCGTCGGCCAGGTCGAAGAAGCTCTCCTCGGTATTCTGCCCCACCCAGTTGCGGATGATGTTGAGATGCGCGTCGCGGTGCAGGCGGAAGAATGGCTCCAGATGCGCGCGGTCGACGCGCTTCATATATTCGTCCATGCCGATATTGCCGCCGCGCGCCGCAATGCGCACGCCATTGACCCGCAGAACGAGGTACGGGGCAAGGCGCGGATCGTCGGTCAGCTTGGCGACCGCCGCCGACTGGTCGCCGCCGGGCGTGAAGCTCATCGCCCAGCCATTCGCCGTCTTGCGGATGCCCTTGTGGCTGGTGTCGATCAGCTTGGGCCCACCGCGCGCGCGGTTGAGGTCGAGCGTCACCCGCTCCAGATCGCCGTCATCGTCGAACAGTGACAGGTCATAGGTCACCTGCCGCATCCCGAAGCGCAGGCTCTTCGAATCGGACAGCGCGCCGTCCACCGCCGCCGTGATCGCCAGATCGTGCAGCGCCGGGTCGCCATAGCCATTGGGCCACCAGAGGCGCGGATTCTTGACCGACAGCTGTGGGAACTCGCTCGGTGACAGGACGGCACGGATCGTCTGGCCCGGCGCGACCGTCACCGGCTTTTCGACGACGACATCGTCGAACACCGCGCGCACCGTCGTCGTCACCGGAGTCTGGCCATTATTGGTGACGGGTACTGCGATCTCGACATCGGCGACCGAGTTATCGGGCTTGGGCAGGGTGGTGACGACCTGCGGGTCGCCGATCACCGCCGGGCCGGTCGCGGAGAGCGTTACGCCCTGCCACAGCCCGGTATTGCGGTCGCGGACGGAGGGAATCCAGTCCCAGCCCTCGGTCGCGACGAAGGTCGGGCCGTCCATCATCTGGACGCCGCCATTCTCGCCGACGCCCGCGGTCATCGATTCCTCGTGCGCGATACCGGGATGCGGCGGCGGCGAGACGCGCACGGCAACGGCATTGCGCCCAGGCACCAGTGTGACGGGGAAGCGGCCGCGGATGAAGGCGCCCTTCATCGTGCCCATCATCCGACCATTGACCCAGACTTCGGCCGAATAGTTCACGCCGCCAAAGGTCAGCCACATGGTCCGCCCGGCAGCCTCGGCAGGCGTGTCGAACTCGGTGCGATACCAGTAATCCTGCCGCGCCAGCGTCTCCGGGATGGACAGGTTGTTCAGCCCCACCGCCGGATCGGGATAGACGCCGCGATCGACCAGCGTGGTCAGCACCGTGCCCGGCACGGTCGCGGCATACCATTTGCTCGCGTCGTAATTGCCCTGTGACAGGTCCGCGCCGCCGGGGCCGACCTTCGCCGCCTCGATCAGCCGCCAGCCATTCACCGCCCATTGCCCGGTCGCCGTCGAGACGAGCGCAGCGTCCTTGGGCTCGGGCTTGGCCGTGCCGCTGGTCGGGATCGGGGCCTTGGACTGGGGCAGGGTCCAGGCGTCCTGCGGTGCGGTCTGTCCCTGCATCTGGCGGGTTTGATAGGGCCAGGTCGGGCTGCCGGTCTGGAGCGCCAGCTTCGCCGGATCGGGGGCGCGGCGCGCGGCGACGCGGATGGCCAGCGGATCGACCGCCTCGCGCACCATGCGAAAGTCGACGATCTTGCCCGCAAAGACCGGCTGATAGCTGCGGGGCGCCAGTGTCGCGACACCGATGACCGGCTCCAGCGACAGCCCGCGCTGCACCACCTGTCGGCCATTCACGAACAGCCGGACGATCTTCCCGTCATAGCTGGCGGCGATATAGGTCCATTTGTTGCGATCGGCGGTGCCGCCGCCCTGCACCACCCCGGCTTCGGTGACGAGCGCGGGCTGGCCATCGACCAGCGCCAGATAGCGACGCGGGCCGGTGGTCGGATCGCCGAAGCCGCCGATCAGCATCGTCGTACCCTTGCCCATGACGCTGCGCGGCTGCACCCAGGCGGACAATGTCCAGTTGGGCGCAGCGACCGGCGTCGGCACGATCGCGCGGCGATAGGCACCGCCACCCGGCGGCAGATCGGCATTGATCGGCCCCAGCGGCGTGGTCGGGGGCGTGGCCGAAGGCTGGGCCGCAGGGGCCGTCTGCGCAGAGACGCCCAGACTCCAGCACAGCGCCGTCATCGATGCCAGAGCCCCTATCGCCCTTGCCGTCGCCACGCTCATGCCTGCTCCCTTTTTGATCGCCGCCGGATAAAGCAAATGAAAAGCCCTAAAGTCAAAGGCCACCCCCATATTCCTCCCCTGCAAGGGGAGGTGGCAGGGCGAAGCCCTGACGGAGGGGTATCGCGCTCTCGATAGTGGGGACACCCCCCGTCACGCTGCGCGCGACACCTCCCCTTGCAGGGGAGGAATAGGGATCAACGCCCGAAGCGGTCGATCGCCTCGCGGATACCGGTCCAGACTGTACCGAGCTGTTCCGGCGTGATGGAATAAGGTGGCATGACATAGATGGTGTTGCCCATCGGCCGGACGAGCAGATCGGCCTCGCGGAAATGCGCGAGCAGCCGGGGGGCCAGGTCGGACAGATAGTCCTGCCCCGCGCCCAGCTCGAACGCGGCGATGGTGCCGAGCTGGCGAGGACTGTGGACCGACGGTTCGCTTGCCACCGTGGCCAGATGCGCCGCCTGCGCCGCCGCCAGCGTATCGATCCGCGCCTGCACCGGCTCGTCGCGCCAGATCGCCAGATTGGCCGCCGCCGCCGCGCAGGCGATGGGGTTGGCGGTATAGCTGGACGAGTGGAAGAACTGTCTGGACCGATCGGTCTGCGACCAATGCGCCTGAAAGATCGGCTCGGTGGCCAGCGTCACCGCCAGCGGCACCGCGCCGCCGGTCAACCCCTTGGACAGGCAGAGAATGTCGGGCACCACCCCCGCCTGTTCGCAGGCGAAGAGCGTGCCGGTGCGGCCCCAGCCGGTCATCACCTCATCGGCGATGAACAACACGCCGTAGCTCGCGCAAATCTCGCGAATCGCGGCCAGCGTCTCGGGCGCGTAGAGCAACATGCCCCCCGCGCCGAGCACCAAGGGTTCGACGATGAACGCCGCCGCGCCCGCCCGGCATTCCGCCTCCAGCGCATCGAGCGTCGCTTGTATGTCGCTGGGAAAGGGAATGGTGCCGACATTGAAGAGCAGCGGCGCATAGGCGCGGTTGTACACGCCCCGCGCGCCCACCGACATCGCGCCGATCGTGTCGCCATGATAGCTATGTTCGAGGACAAGGATGCGGTGACGCGGCGCGCCCCGGTTGAGCCAGTATCCCAGCGCCATCTTCAACGCGACCTCGACCGCGGTCGAACCCGAATCGGAGAAGAACACCCGCGTCAGGGCGGGCGGGGTGATCCGGACCAGTTCGGCGGCGACCGCTTCGGCGGGTTCATGGGTCCAGCCCGCGAAGATGATCTGGTCGAGCTTGCCCGCCTGGTCCGCGATGGCGGCGCTGATGCGCGGATGGTTGTGACCGTGCGTCGTCACCCACCAGCTGGAGATGGCATCGATGACCTCGCGCCCGTCGACGGTGGTCAGGACCGCGCCGCTGGCCGAGGCGACCTTGGGGATCGGCTCGCCCAGGCCATGCTGGGTGAAGGGGTGCCAGACGGGCGAGGTCATCGGAAATCCCCGATGTCGAAGTTCGCGGCGAACGCCCCCGCCAGCGTCTCGCGATTCAGGTCAGGCAGGCGCGGCAGGCGGCCGAGCCGCTTGGCCCCGCCGATCGCGGCGATGGTCGCCTCGCTATCCTCGACCGAATCGCCGACGAATGCGATGCCGAGGATCGGCACGTCGCGCGACCGCAGCGCCTCGATCGACAACAGGCTGTGGTTGATCGTCCCCAGCCCGGTCCGCGCGACGAGCACCACCGGCCGTCCCCAATGCGCGAACAGATCGGCGAACAGCAACTGCCGCGTGACGGGCACCAGCACGCCCCCCGCCCCCTCGGTCACCAGCGGCCCGTCGACCTGCGGCAAGGCGAGGCGCGCCAGGTCGATCGTCACCCCGTCAATCTCGGCGGCGCGATGCGGCGAACAGGGCGTCGTCAGGCGATAGGCGGAGGGCAGGACCGGGCGCCCACTGAGCCGCGCCACCGTTTCGGCATCGCCATGCCCCTCGTCATCGGTGCCGGCCTGGACCGGCTTCCAATAGCTTGCTCCAAGCGCGCCGGTCAGCGCGGCGGAAAAGACGGTCTTGCCGATTTCGGTATCGGTGCCGGTGACGATGACGGCGCTCATGCCAGAACCTCCTGCAACGCCTGGTCGAGCGCGACGATGTCCGCCGCCTCGACGTTCAACGTGATGGACAGCCGCAACCGCGCGCTACCGACCGCGACCGTCGGCGGGCGGATGCCGCGAATGTCGAACCCGCGCGCCTGCAACGCTCCGGCGGCGCGCATGGTGCGGCCATTGTCGTGCAGGATCAGCGGCATGATCGGCGTGCCGTTCGCCAGCGTGCCATGGGGTGCCAGCCGCTCACCCGCCAGTGCGATCCGCTCGTGCAGCGCGGCCCGCCGCTCGGGCTCGTCGGCCAGGATATGCAGGCTCTCACGCACGCCGCGCGCCATCAGCGGCGACGGCGCGGTCGAGAAGATGAAGCCGCGCCCGCGATTGACCAGATAGTCGCGCACGACGCGCGGCCCGACGACCAGCGCGCCCTCGCACCCCAGCGCCTTGCCGCAGGTGTGGAGGGTGATGACCCGCTCGCCCGGTGTGGCGAGGCCCTGCCCCCGGTCGCCGAAGACGCCGGTCGCATGCGCCTCGTCGACGATCAGCATTGCGTCATGTCGCTCGGCCACCGCCATCAGTTCGGCGAGCGGCGCGGTGTCGCCATCCATCGAATAGAGGCTTTCGACCGCGATCCAGACCGTGCCCTTGCCGCCCTGTGCCCGCCACGCCCGGATCGCGTCCTCGAACGCCGCCGGGTCGTTGTGCGTCGCCGCGATCGATACGGCGCGCGACAGCGTCATCCCCTCATGCATGCTGGCATGGACCAGCGCGTCATGGACGATCAGGTCGCCTCGCTGCGGCAAGGTCGCCAGGATCGCGACATTGGCGGTATAGCCGGACGAGAAATAAAGGCTGGCCTGCGCGCCGAAAAAGGCGGCTGCCTCCGCCTCCAGCGCCTCATGCTCGACATGGTTGCCGCGCAGCAGCCGCGATCCGCCCGAACCGACCGGCACCCCTTCCTCCACCGCCTGCGCCATCGCGGCGGCGAGGCGCGGACTGTTCGCCAGCCCGAGATAGTCGTTGGAGGCGAAATCCCTGCCCGTCTGCGGGGCCAGGACCCGCAACCGGTCCCGCGCGGCCAGCCGGGCCAGATCGGCGCGATGAAAGTCCAGCATGGCGCGTCCCTAAAGCGCGACGCGGGGAAGCGGAACCCGGATTACGCGCTCAGACCGGCTCGGCCAGCGTCACGATCGACACGCCGGGGGTCAGCGGCACACGGCCGACCAGATGCCGCTCCAACCGGAAGATCGCCTCGAACGTCTTGTTGAGCGGCGCGGGCGGCGGCGAGTCGTCGCTGTCGTCGCGCCCCGTGATCCGCCCGGCGATGCGCGCGGCGGCCGCCAGCGGGAAGAGCAGCGAGTTGAAATAGCCGAGCTTGCGGGGTTTCAGCCCCGCCTTCTCGATCGCCGACGCCAACGTCCCCTTGGAATAGCGGCGATGATGATGGTTCACCACGTCATGCGCCGACCACATCCACTGATGCGCCGGAACCGCGATCAGGATCTTGCCGCCCGGCTTCAGGCACGACTTCATCGCGGCGAGCGCGGCGACATCGTCCTCGATATGCTCGACCACGTCGAGCACCGCGATCAGGTCGTACGCGCCGCGCGCGATCCCCGGCAGTTCGGGGAGCGGCGCATCGCCGACCGGCTTGCCCAGCCGGGCGGACGCGATTTCGCGCGCGGCCGGATCGATCTCGATCGCATCGACCGTGCCGAAGCTCGCCAGCATCGGCAGATTGTGCCCGGTGCCGCAGCCGATCTCCAGGATACGCGCGTCCTTCGGCAGCTTGCCATAGCGGGTCAGATAATCGGCCAGGATGTCGCGGCGGGCGCGATACCACCAATGGGTGGAATCATGCGCGGCCATGCGGTCGTAAACGATACGGTCCATGAACTTATCCGAAGACCCATTGGCGGTTGAGCGCGAAGGTCGCGATCGGCGTGATCGTGACCACCGGGATCAGCGCGACCCAGGGTTGTTGATGCAAAAGCCCCGTCACGATCCAGGTGAACAGCGCATTGAGCGCCAGGCCGAAGCCCTGGACGACGAGGAATTTCAGATGCTGCTTGCCACTGGAGTCGCGGGTGCCGTGCCCGCGAAAGCTCCACGCGCTGTGCAGGAAGAAGCCGAAGATTACCGCCACAAGGAACGCAGGCGGCACCGCCAGCACGGCCTTGTCGTGCGGCAGGACCCAGGACGTCAGCGGCAGATAGACCGCCGAATAGACGACCGTCGACAGGCCCCCTGCAATGCCGAACCGGATGATCTGGCCCAGCATCCCGCTGGACCGCCATCGATCGATCTGATGCTGAAGAGTCGCCATACCCCCGACCTTGCCCTTTGCGCCGCCCGCGATAGAGCAGCCCCAGGTCCTGCGCCTTAGGCTGCGGGCGGGTATGAGGGAAGCGTCTTTGGAACGTCTGCAGCGTGAGATCGACCGCAACTGGCAACGCTGGGTGCTGGTGGCGTGGGCCGCGATCACCGCCTGGTACATATATGACCGCTGGGGCCAGATACGCTGGTGGTCGCTGGGCGACACCGACGACAATATGCGGTTGATGCAGGTCCGCGCCTGGATGGCGGGCCAGAGCTGGTATGATCTGCGCCAGTATCGGATGAACCCGCCGGTCGGCTTCGACATCCATTGGAGCCGCATCGTCGACCTGCCCATCGCGGGGCTGATCCTGTTCTTCCGCCTGTTCACCACGCCTGCCTGGGCCGAGCGACTCGCCTGTGGTCTCGCGCCGCTGATCCCGCTGTCGATCACCATGACCGCGCTGGCGGTGACGCTGCGGCGGCTGATCGCGGTGTGGAGCTGGCCGCTGGGACTCGCGCTGCTGCTATGCGCCCATGCCACGCTGCTGATGTACATGCCGATGCGTATTGACCATCATGGGTGGCAGCTGGCGATGCTGGCGGTCACCGTCGCAGGGCTGTGCGACCCAGAAGCCAAGCGCGGCGGTGCACTGGTCGGCCTCGCCAGCGCGGTATCGCTGGCGATCGGGCTGGAGATGCTGCCCTATGCCGCGATGGCCGGGGCGATCCTGACCCTGCGCTGGGTCTGGGACCGGGCGGAGGCGGAGCGGCTGGCGGTCTATGCGCTGACCCTGGGCGGCGGCAGCGCGGCGGGGTTCGCGGCGTTTGCCTCCAACGCCAATTATGCGATGCGCTGCGATGCGCTGACCCCGGTCTGGCTGTCCGTGACGGTCGCGGCGGGGGCGCTGCTGTTCGTGCTGGCGCGGATCAATCCGGCGTCGCGGGGCGCGCGCCTTGGCCTGGCGGTGGTCGCGGGCGCGGCGATCGCGGGCGGTTTCGCCAGCCTGTTCCCGCAATGCCTGACCCGCCCGGAACAGGTCAGCCCCGAATTGCAGCGCAACTGGCTGAACAATGTCCGCGAGGCCAAGCCGATCTACAAGCATCCGCTTCGCGTCGCGCTGCCCATGGCGATCATGCCGGTGATCGGGATGATCGGTGCGATCGTCGCGGCGTGGCGGCGGCGGACGGTCGGGTGGACGGCCGTGGCGCTGTTCACGACCTTCGCCTGCCTGATGCTCTTGTGGCAGGCACGCGCGGCCCCGGCGGCGCAGATGCTGGCGGTGCCGGGCATCGCAGCGCTGTTGTGGATGATCCTGCCCTGGCTGGTGCGGCTGCGCTCGCCGCTGCTCAGGGTGCCCGCGATCGTGCTGGTGGTGCTGGTGCCGACCGGCATCGCGGCAAGCTGGGTCGTCAACTATCTGCCGTCCACCCAGCCGAGTGCCTATGCGAACCGCGTCAACCGCGCGACCGGACAATGCGTGCGGACCTCGGTTCTGACGCGGGTGAATGCCTATCCCAAGGCGACGGTCTTCACCTTCGTCGATCTGGGGCCGCGGCTGATCGTGACGACGCATCATGACGCCATCGCGGGGCCGTATCACCGCAATGGCGACGCGATCCTGGACGTGCAGCACGCCTTCCAGGGCAGCGAGGCGCAGGCCCATGCGATCATGAAGCGGCACGGCGCGACGCTGCTGCTGATCTGCCCCGACATGGCCGAGTCGACCAACTACCGCGCGCGGGCGCCGGGCGAGTTCTATGACCGGATGGCACGCGGCTGGACGCCGAACTGGCTGACCCCACTGCCGCTGCCCAAGGGGTCGCCGCTAAGGTTGTACCGGATCAGCTAAGAAATTCCTCCCCTGCAAGGGGAGGTGGCAGGGCGAAGCCCTGACGGAGGGGTGTCAGGGCGACACCCCTCCACCATGCTTCGCATGGTCCCCCTCCCCTTACAGGGGAGGAATAGAAGTTATCGCAAACTGGCGGTCACCCCGTCGATCACGAACTGCACCGCCAGCGCCGCCAGCAGCACGCCCAGCACGCGGGTAATCACCGCCTCGATCTTGGCGCCCAGCAGCCGCATCAGCGGTCCCGCCGCCAGCAGCGCGACCAGCGTCAGCAGCAGGATCGACACCATCGCACCCAGCACGACGATCGAGGCCTCCAGCCCCGAATTGCGGCTCATCAGCAGCATGACGGTCGCGATCGAGCCGGGCCCGGCGATCATCGGCATCGCCATCGGGAAGATCGAGACATCCTCCGCCTCGTGCGGATCGTCGGCGACCTTGGCGGCGCGGTCCTCGCGACGCTGGGTCCGTTTCTCGAACACCATTTCCAGCGCGATCAGGAACAGCATGATGCCGCCCGCGATGCGGAACGCCGCCATCTCGATGCCGAGACCATGGAGCAGCGCCTCGCCGAACAACGCGAAGACGAACAGGATGACCGAGGCGACCATGACCGCCCGGATCGCCATCGCGCGGCGATGCTGCGGCGTCGCGCCCGCCGAGAGGCCCGCATAGATCGGTGCACAACCCGGCGGATCGATCACCACGAAGAAGGTGATCAGCGAGGAGATGTAGAGTTCGAGCACGGCCTTACAGCGCCGTCTGGTCGATCGCGACGCCCTCGCGCCGTCCGGCCGAAACCAGCGTGTTGCGCAGCAGGACCGCGATCGTCATCGGGCCGACGCCGCCGGGAACCGGGGTGATCGCCCCGGCGCGCTCGGCCGCCGTGTCATATTCGACATCGCCGACCAGCCCCGTCTCGGTGCGGTTGATGCCGACATCGATGACGCTCGCGCCGGGCTTGATCCATTCGCCCTTGACCAGGCCGGGCACGCCGACCGCCGCCACGACGATATCGGCGCGCCCGACGACTTCGGCCAGGTTGCGCGTGCGGCTGTGCGCCACGGTCACGGTGCAGCTTTCGCCGAGCAGCAACTGCGCCATCGGCTTGCCGACGATGTTGGAGCGGCCGACGACGACCGCGTCCATGCCCGACAGGCTGGGGTGGATGCTTTTCAGCAGCATCAGGCAGCCGAGCGGGGTGCAGGGCACGAAACCCTCGCTGCCCGTCGCCAGTCGCCCGGCATTGACCGGATGAAAGCCGTCGACATCCTTGTCGGGGTCGATCGCCTGGATCACCGCCTGTGCGTCGATCTGACCCGGCAAGGGCAGCTGGACGAGGATACCGTCGACGGTGGGGTCTTGGTTCAGCTGTTCGACCAGCGCCAGCAGAGTCGCCTGATCGGTATCGACGGGCAGGCGATGCTCGATGCTCTCCATGCCCGCCTCGCGCGTCGCCTTGCCCTTGGAGCGGACATAGACGCTGGAGGCGGGGTCCTCGCCGACCAGCACGACCGCCAGTCCGGGCGCGCGGCCCGCCTGTTCGCGGAACGTGGCAACCTGGGTGGCGATGCGGGTGCGGAGGGCGGCGGCGAAGGCCTTGCCGTCGATGATCGTGGCGCTGCTCATGGACACTCGCCATAAAGCGCCTGGGCCAACCGCGCCAGTATGTGCGGGTCTCCGGTAATATGCAGGCGCTTCAGCCGGGCGGTTTCGCCCGCGATGATCGTCACCGCGCGCTTGGGCACGCCGAAATGCTTGGCGACCAGCGGGATCAGCGCCGCATTGGCCGCACCATCGACCGGCGGCGCCGACAGGCGCGCGGCGAAATGCTCCTCGGTCCCGGCGGTCAACGCGTCGCGTCCACCGCGCGGCGTGACCCGGACCACGATTCGGATACCGTCCTTATCGGCCGTCCAGGCGGGCATCAGCCGACGACGACCGCCCCCCCATACATCGCATTGGCGATGGCGGTGTCCAGAATCTTGCCCAAAATGATGACCGCCAGCAGCACGACCATCGGCGACAGGTCGAGCGCGCCGAAATCGGGCAGGATGCGCCGGATCGGGCGATAGAGCGGATCGGTCATCTTTTGCAGCGCGTACCAGACCGACCGAATGAAGTCGTTCGAGGTGTTGATGACGTTGAAGGCGATCAGCCAGGACAGGATCGCCTGCACGATGATGATCCACCAGACGACGTTGAGCAGTATCTGAAGAATCTGAAGGATGAGGACCAACGCAGGGAGCTCCCGAAGACGGATTTACCCATATCTAGGGCGCGCGGGCCCTTGGGGCAACAATCGTGCGCGGCGATCCTGACGCAGGCGGAACGAAGCCCCCGGTCGCGCGTCCCCCATTCATGATGCAGGTAAGGGGATGGCCGCGCTGGACGCGGGTCGCGGCGGGGTTGCTGATCGGGCTGCCGATGCTCTTCCTGTTGATCCTGGCGGTGTTCCCCTGGGGCGTCCTTCGCAGCGCTGTCTGCCGCGAAGCGACCGCGCGGTTCGGGCGGCCGGTAACGATCGGATCGGTCCACCGGGTCGACAGCATCGGCTTTCATCCCACCATCGCGGTCGAGGATCTGAAGATCCCCCAGGCCGTTTGGGCGGGACAGGGCGATTTCGCGCGCGTGGCAAAGGCGGACATCCGCTTCTCGGTCTGGCCGCTGCTGCGCGGTGCCTTTGTCCCTGAGGATATCCGCGTGTCGGGTCTCCGGCTGGCGCTGGTCCGTGACAAGGAGGGCCGCACCAACTGGTCGCGCCCCGGCGCGCCGACGGAGGGCGGCAGCGCCACCGATCTGCAAGGGCTGACCGTCACCGACGGCGTGGTGAGCTATCGCGACGCCAAGGAGGATCGGCAGGCGGTCTTGAAGGTCGCCGCCGATCCCGACCAGGGTGTCCGGGCCGAGGGCGAAGGCCGGGTACGCGGCGCACCGGTGCGGATCGCCTTTACCGGCGCGGCGGTGAAGCCCGGCCGCTGGCCCTTTACCGCCGCGATCACCGGCGATCGGCTGACCATGAAAGCGGTCGGCACGATGGACCGGCCGCTCGACACCGATGCGATGACGCTGGACCTGACGGCGCGCGCCGACGATCTGAAGCGGATCGACGCGGTGATCGAGGCCGGGCTGTTCCAGACCCGTGCGGTCGAACTGACCGCGCATGTCCGCCATGACCGCCCCCGCTGGACGATCACCGACCTGAAGGGGCGAATCAGCCGCTCCGACCTGAGCGGGCATCTGACCGTGGATAAAAAGGCGGGTCGCACCCTGCTCGATGGCGAGGTGAGCGCCCGACAGCTCGATTTCGACGATCTGTCCTCACCGGAGGGACAGGCCGAGGCCGCCGCGCTGGAACGCCGGATCGGCCCACGGCTGGTGCCCAATACACGGATCGATATCGGCAAGATCGATACGACCGACGGCACCATCCGCTTCAAGGTCGGCCAGGTGGTCAGCGCGCACGGCCCCTCGCCGATCACCGGCCTGTCGGGACGGATGACGATGGATCATCAGTTGCTGACCATCGGCGATATCCGCATGGCCTTGCGCGAAGGCATGGTGACGGGACAGGCGGTGGTCGACCAGCGGAACGGGGCCAAGGTTCCGCGCCTGTCGCTCGACCTGCGCCTGCGCGGCGCGAGCGTCTTGTCGCTGTCGGGCGAAACGCAGATCACCGGCCAGGTCGCGGCACGCGCCAGGCTGACGGGGATGGGCGAGACGGTGCGCGCGGCGGTCGGACGCTCGGACGGACGGATCGGGCTGGTCGTTGCCAACGGGACGCTGCCCGATCGCTATGCGGCGGCGCTGGGCTTCGATGCGGGCGCGGCGTTCATGGGCGATAGCGGGCGGGCGACCTTGCGCTGCCTGATCCTGGGCGTGGACATGAAGGACGGCACGGGCCGCGCCGACCCGCTGATCGTCGACACCTCCCGCAGCCGGTTGGATGGGACGGGCACCATCACCTTCCCCGACGAGCGGCTGGCGCTGCGCCTGACCGGTGCGCCGAAGCAGGGCGCGACGCTGCGGCTGGCGGGCGCGGCGACGGTATCGGGTACGCTGGAGAAGCCCGACCTCGTCATCCCCAAGGAGGTGAAGTCGGTCGGCAATATCTTCAAGTCGATCGGCCGGGCGATTACCGGCGACACCGGGCCAAAGGCGCAGAACGCGGCCTGCGGTACGCTGGCCCGGCAGGTGCTGCGCTAAGCCTATGCCCCCTCGGCCTTGAGCGGCCTTGCCAGCAGCGCGCCGATCACCTCGCCAACGGCCGCGCCGTCCAGCAACCGGCACACCGCCTCGCACACCGGCATGTCGACCCCGACCTCGGTGGCGGCCTGACGCAGAACGGGGGCGGTGAAGGCCCCTTCCGCCACGGTCCGCCGATCCGCCAGCAACTCCGCCGCCGAGCGCCCCTGCCCCAGTCCGACCCCCAGCGAGAAATTGCGCGAGGCGGTCGACGAACAGGTCAGCACCAGATCGCCCAGCCCCGACAGGCCCGCCAGTGTCTCCGCCCGGCCACCGCGGGCAAGACCGAAACGGGTCATCTCGGCAAAACCGCGCGCGATCAGGGCGGCGCGGGCATTCTGGCCCAGCCCTGCCCCCTCCACCACGCCACAACCAATGGCGAGGACATTCTTGATCGCGCCGCCAATCTCGGCGCCGGTCACGTCGTCGGTGGCATAGGGCCGGAAATGCGGCGCGGCGATGCGCGCGGACAGGGCTTTGCGCAGGTCCGGCTCTTCGCAGGCCAGCGTCACCGCCGTCGGCAGCCCCGCCGCCACCTCATGCGCGAAGGTCGGGCCGGACAGCACCGCGATCGGCGCGTGCGGGTGGATCGCCCGCGCGACCTCGCCGACCAGCCGCCGCGTCCCCGCCTCGATCCCCTTGGAACATAGGACGAGCGGCTTGGTCCCCACCGGCATCGTCGCCAGCACCGCGCCCACCGCCTGCGCGGGCGTCACGACCAGCAGCGCGTCCATCTCGGCCATCGCCGCCGGGTCGCTGACCGCCTCGATGCTCGGCGACAGCGCGATGTTCGGCAGATAGAGCGGGTTGGCATGGGTGGTGTTGATCGCCTCGGCCACCGCCGGATCGCGTGCCCAGATCCGGACCGACCGGCCGCCATGCGCCGCCACCTGCGCCAGCGCGGTGCCCCAGGCGCCTGCGCCGATCACCCCGATCTTCATGCCTTCACCCCCGCGCCGCGCACCGCTTCCGCCGCCGGATCGAGCGGCCAGCGCGCCCGTGCCGGGCTGTCGAGCGGATCGGTCAGCCCTTCGCGGAACCGCTCGACGCCAGCCCAGGCGATCATCGCGGCATTGTCGGTGCACAGCCATAGCGGCGGCGCGACGAAGCGCAGCCCATGCTCGGCCGCCAGTCCCTCCAGCGCGCCCCGGATCACGCCGTTCGCGGCGACCCCGCCCGCGACGACCAGCGCGGTGACGGGCGGCACATTCGCCAAGGCGCGACGCGTCCGGTCGAGCAGGCAGTCCACCACCGCCTGTTGGAACGACGCGGCGATATCCTCGGGCGAATGCTGGCCGATCGCGCGCGCGACCGCGCTCTTGAGGCCCGCAAAGGAGAAATGCGGCTCGGCCGCGCCCTTTAGCGGGCGGGGCAGCGGGACCGCATAAGGATCGCCCGCCCGCGCCGCCGCCTCGACACGCGGACCGCCGGGATAGCCGAGCCCCAGCAGCTTGGCGGTCTTGTCGAACGCCTCGCCCGCCGCGTCGTCGATCGTCGTCGCCATCCGGCGATAGCGCCCGACCCCCTCGACCAGCAGCAACTGGCAATGCCCGCCCGAGACGAGCAGCAACAGATAGGGATAGGCCAGCTCGCGATCCGACAGGCGCGGCGACAGGGCATGGCCCTCCAGATGGTTGACCGCGATCAACGGCTTGCCCGCCGCATGGGCCAGCGCCTTGCCGGTGACGAGGCCGACCATCACCCCGCCGATCAGCCCCGGCCCTGCCGTCGCCGCGATCGCGTCCACGTCCGCCAGCGTCACCCCCGCATCGGCAAAGGCGGCGGCGACCAGCGGCTCCATCGCCTCGACATGCGCGCGCGCCGCGATTTCGGGGACGACGCCGCCGAACGGGGCATGCGCCGCCTCCTGCCCCAGCAGACGATGCGCCAGCACGCGGCCATCATCGGTGACAAGCGCGGCGGCGGTCTCGTCGCACGAGGATTCCAGTCCCAGGATCAGCATGTCCCCCCCATACCCGTCCGTTGCCAACTTGTCGAAGGGGGTGCGTTTACGGCAAAGGCGGACACATGGTTCGTTTTCGGCTCGGTACGCGCGGTTCGCCGCTGGCCCTCACCCAGGCGCAGATGGTGCGCGCGGCACTGGCCGATGCGCAAGGATGGAGCGAGGACGCGATCGAGATCGTGCCGATCAAGACCACCGGCGACCGGGTACAGGACCGCGCGCTGGCCGAGATCGGCGGCAAGGCGCTGTGGACCAAGGAACTGGACCGCGCGCTGTACGACCGTGAGATCGACGCCTCGGTCCATTCGATGAAGGATGTCGAGACGATCCGGCCCGACTGGCTGCACATCGCCGCGATGCTGCCGCGCGCCGATGTCCGCGACCGGCTGATCGGGGCGGAGACCATCGCCGCGCTGCGGCCCGGCGCGGTCGTCGGCACCAGCAGCCCGCGCCGCCGTGCGCAGCTTCTGTCGCACCGGCCCGACCTGACCATCACGCTGCTGCGCGGCAATGTCGACACCCGCCTGGCCGCCGTCGCGAACGGCGACGTGGACGCGACCCTGCTCGCCGCCGCCGGGCTCGACCGGCTGGGGCGCGCGGTCGGCCATGCGGTGCCGACCGACCAGATGCTGCCCGCCCCCGCCCAAGGGGCAGTCGGGATCGAGACTCGGGCCGACGATGCGGCGGCCACGATGCTGGTCGCCTCGATCGACCATGCCGAAACCCATGCGTGCGTGATGGCGGAGCGGTCGCTGCTCGCCGCCCTGCAGGCCGATTGCCACAGCCCGGTCGCCGCGCTCGCCGCGCTGGCGGGCGAAATGCTGACCCTGCGCGCCGAATTGCTGGCCGAGGACGGGTCGTCGCGGGTCGACGGCTGGGTCGAGGGAGCGGTCGATGAAGAACTCGGCGCGCGGCTGGCGACCGACCTGCTCGAACGCGCCGCCCCCGATGTGCGCCGCCTCTTCGCCGGGGGCTAATCGGCGATGGCGATCGTCGTCGTCCGGCCCGAACCCGGCCATGCCGCGACGATCGCCGCCCTGGGCGAGGCCGGACTGGAAGCGCGCTCGCTGCCGCTGTTCGCCGCGCACGCGGTCGACTGGACCGCGCCGGAACCCGATAGCTTCGACGCATTGCTTTTCACCAGCGCGCAAGGGGTCCGGCTGGCCGGAGCCGCGCTCGACGCGATCCGTCACAAGCCGGTCGTCGCGGTCGGCCCCGCCACCGCCGCCGCGGCGCGGGACGCCGGGCTTTCGGTCATACTGACCGGCACCGCCGATGCCGCCACGGTCGTCGCTGGAGCCCAGGCGCAGGGCTATACGCGGCTGCTCCATCTGGCGGGGCGCGACCGGGTGGAGACGGGGGCGACGACCCGCATCGTCTATGCCGCCGATGCCGTGGCCGTCGCGCCGGACGCGATCGGTGCGCTGGCGGGGCAGATCGTCCTCCTTCACTCCGCCCGCGCCGCCGCGCGGCTGGCCGAACTGGTGGATCGAACCGGCCTGCCCCGCGCCACCGTCGCGCTGGTCGCGATCAGTGCCAAGACGGCGGCGGCGGCAGGTACGGGCTGGCGCACGGTCGCCATCGCCGAGGCCCCGCGCGACGATGCCATGGTCGCCGCCGCGCGGGCGTTGACCGGAGCCGCCGCCACGGGGATAAGCGGGGCATGAACAATTTCGCGCCTTCCGACCGACCGCCGTCGCGCGGCCCCCGTAAGGGCGCGATCCTCGCGCTGGTCCTCATCGCCTTTGTCGCCGGGCTCGTCCTGATGGCCTATGCGATGCGCAACCTGTCCTGGTTCGGCGCGGGCAACACCACGCCCCAAGCCGTCACCGCCAAGCCCGGCGGTACGACCGGCACCGCCAAGGAAACGCCCCACACCGCCACCGATCCCATGGCGCTCGCCACGCGCGAGGCGCAGCTTGCCGCCCAGCTCGCCGCGCTGGAGGCGCGTACCGCCGCGCTTGCCACCGATGCGACGGCGGCAGGCGCACAGGCGGGCCGCGCCGAATCGATCCTGGTCGCCGCCGCCGCGCGCCGCGCGGTCGATCGCGGCCAGCCGCTAGGCTATCTGGAGGAACAGCTCCGCACCCGCTTCGGCAGCAGCGAGCCGCGCGCGGTCACCGTGCTGATCGTCAGCGCGCGCCAGCCGGTGACGCTGGAGACGCTGCGCCAGGGCCTCGACAAGCTGGCCCCCGATCTGGTCGTCAACGCCAGCGGCGGCTGGTGGGAAGGGCTTCGCCAGGAACTGGGACGCCTGATCGTCATTCGCGAGGCGAACGCGCCGTCCTCCAACCCCGCCAGCCGACTGGCGCGGGCGCGCAGCCTGCTCGACGGCGGTCTGGTGGAGGCCGCACGGGCCGAAGTCGCCCGCCTGCCCGGTGCCGCCGCCGCGCAAAGCTGGCAACAGGACGCATTGCGCTATGTCCGCGCGCATCAGGCGCTCGACCTGATCGAGAATGCCGCGCTCGTCACCCCGCCCGCCACGCCTGCGCCGATCGTGACGACGCCGATGCCCGGCACCCCGCCCACCGAAGCGCCCGAGACGACCACCGCCCAGGCCGTCCCCCAAGGCGTCCCCGCACCGACAGCGCCCACCATCTAAGTCCTGCCCACCGCCGGACGGCGGACGGATAAATGACTGTCCATCCGGGAAATTCCCGGATGCCGCCGGTCCTGGATGGGGTACAGACAGGATGCGATGACGGCGTCGACCCGCTCTCCCTTCCCCATCCGGCCGATCGCGCCCGCCGCACTGCTCGCCGCCTATCCGGGCATGACCGCGCATGCGGTGGTCACCGACGTAATGATGGGCGCGTGGCATGGCTTCGACGTTGCCGATCGGCTGCGTGCGCTCGACCCGCATGTCGCGGTCCTTTTCATGACCGCCTGGCCGACCACGGCCCATGCGGTCGACTCGGTGCGCCTGCATGGCGGGGTCGATTATCTGGACAAGCCGATCGACGAAGCGCGCCTCTGCGCCTCGCTGCGCGAAGGGGTCGCCTGGTCGATCGACCGCCGCGCCACGGCCCAGCGGCTGGGCGAATTGTCGCCGCGCGAACGGCAGGTATTCGACCTGATGGTGCAGGGCCATGGCAACAAGGCGATGGCCGGGCTGCTCGGCCTGTCGCCCAAGACGATCGAGGATCACCGCGCGGCGGTGTTCCAGAAGACCCAGACGCAAAGCGTGGCGCAACTGATCGCGCTATCCCGCTGACCCCGCTTGCATTGCGGCGAACCGAGGAGCCGGGCGGGGTCGCGAGGCGTTGATCCGGATCAACGTTACCGGAGGCCTTGCCCGTGATTCGTTCCGCACCCCGGATGACCCGCTGGATGGCGGGCGTTTTGGTCCTGCCGCTGACCGCATGCGGCGGCAGCGATAGCGAGCCTGCACGCAACGTGGTGACACCCGTCCCCTCGGCACCGGCCCCCGCCGATGCCGTCCCCCAGCGCGCCAGCCTGCCCGCGCCGATCAAGACCCCCGCTGCACCGGCAACCGACTCGGTGCTGTCCTGCTCGGCCGAGCGAGGACAGGCGGCGGCGCAGCGGCTGGTCAAGATCTGCACCTCGGTCTCGCCCGCCACCCATCCGCCGTGCAACGCGACCAATAGCTGCGCGATCATCGAGGATGAAATCGCACGCAGCTGCGCTCTGATGGGGGACGATGCCACCAGGACCGCTGGTTGCTCGGTCGATCCGACAAGCGACGCGGCGGCGGCCAATGTGATCCGCCGCTATTATTCGGCGATCAACGCGCATGACTATGCCACCGCCTGGATTCAGTGGGGCAATGACGGGCGGCCGGGCCAGCGCTTCGCCGATTTCCAGAAGGGCTTTGCCCATACCCGCGCCACCAGCGTGTCGATCGGCACGATGCCGCCGAGCGAGGGCGCGGCGGGGTCCATCTATGCCACCGTGCCGGTGACGGTCGATGCGCAACTGGACAATGGCCAGCAACAGCGCTTCGTCGGCCAATATGTCCTGCGCCGGGTGAATGACGTACCCGGCGCAACGGCCGAACAGCTGCGCTGGCATATCTATTCGGCGACGCTGAAGCCCGCCAAGGGCTGATCGCGATGCGCCAGCCCAGGGGCTGGGCTTAGATCGGATGCCCCTCGGTATCGCGCAGCACTTCGCGGCGGCCGACATGGTCGGGGCGGCCGACGATGCCGTCGGTTTCCATCCGCTCGATCAGCCGCGCCGCCGAGTTGTAGCCGATCCTGAGCTGCCGCTGGAGCCAGGAGGTCGAGGCCTTCTGGCTCTCGCACACCAGCTGGATCGCCGCGCGATATTGCTGGTCCTCCGCCGAATCCTCGCCGGTGGGGGCGCCGTCGAGCGCGAAGCTCTCCGCCGGTTCCTCGGTGACCGAGGAGATGTAATCGGGCGTCCCCTGCGACCGCCAGTGATCGGCCACCCGGTGCACCTCGTCGTCCGAGACGAAGGGACCATGGACGCGCACGATGCCCTTGCCGCCGGGCATGTAGAGCATGTCGCCGCGCCCGAGCAGCTGTTCGGCCCCCTGCTCGCCCAGGATGGTGCGGCTGTCGATCTTCGAGGTGACGTGGAAGGAGATACGGGTCGGCAAATTCGCCTTGATGACGCCGGTGATGACGTCGACCGAGGGGCGCTGCGTCGCCATGATCAGGTGGATACCCGCCGCGCGCGCCTTTTGCGCCAGGCGCTGGATCAGGAATTCGACTTCCTTGCCCGCCGTCATCATCAGGTCGGCCAGCTCGTCGACGATCACGACGATCTGCGGCAGCGGTTCGTATTCGAGCTTTTCCTCCTCATAGACCGGCTGACCGGTCTCGGGGTGATAGCCGGTCTGCACCTTGCGGCCCAAAGGCTGGCCCTTCGCCTTGGCGGCGCGCACCTTGTCGTTGAAGCTGGCCAGACTGCGCACGCCGACCGAGGACATTTGCCGATAGCGGTCCTCCATCGTCTCGACCGCCCATTTCAGCGCGCGAACCGCCTTGGCGGGATCGGTGACGACCGGCGACAGCAGATGCGGGATGTCGTCATACATCGACAGTTCCAGCATCTTGGGGTCGATCATGATCATCCGGCACTGCTCGGGCGTCAGCCGGTAGAGCAGCGACAGGATCATGCCGTTGAGACCCACCGACTTACCCGAACCCGTCGTACCCGCGACCAGCAGATGCGGCATCGGCGCCAGGTCGGCGACGACCGAGTCGCCCGCGATATTCTTGCCCAGGATGATCGGCAGCTGCGCGGCCTGGTCGGCGAAACTCTGCGACGCGACCAGTTCGTGCAGCGACACCATCTCGCGCTTGGCATTGGGCAGTTCGATGCCGATGACGTTGCGCCCCGGGATCACCGCGACGCGCGCCGAGATCGCCGACATGTTGCGCGCGATATCGTCGGCCAGCGCGATGACACGATTGGCCTTGATGCCGGGTGCCGGCTCCAGTTCGTACATGGTGACGACGGGTCCGGGACGCACCTCGACGATCGCGCCCTGCACGCGGAAATCGTCGAGCACATTTTCCAGCAACCGCGCATTGCGCTCCAGCGCCGCCTTGTCGACCGTCCCCGCCGAAGAGGGCGGCGCGGGCGTCAGCAGGTCGAGGCCGGGCAGCTGATAGGGCGCGTCGCGGTCGGCGGCGGTCTTGGGCCGGGCGGGCGCGGGGGCGACCTGGCGATCGGCGATGACCGGGGCCGGGCGATCCTCGCGCACCGGCACGGCCTTGCGCGCCAGGGTCAGCGGCTCTTCATCGTCCTCCTCGTCATAGAGCGACTCGTCCTCGTCGTCCCAGGGCAGCCCCTCGGCATCGTCGCGCGATGCACGACGGCGGCGGAACCGCGCCAGCCCGCGCTCGGCGATGTCGAGTTCGAGGCTGCGACCCCAGAGATAGGCCCCGCCCAGCCCGAAGGCCAAGCCGAACGCCGCCGATCCCCAGGTGACGACCGCCGCCTGGCCGGTGAACCCCAGCGCCCAGCGGACGAAGCCCGCCACCGACAGCCCGATCACCCCGCCCCAGCCCGCGGGCAGCGCCAGCACCGCCGAGTCGGAGACGAAGGACAAGGCGCACGCCATCAGCGCGACGCCGATCACCGCCTGGCGCAGCATCCGCACCCAGCGCCCCGCCGGGCGATCGCGCCACAGCCGGGTCGCGATGATCGGCCCGACCGGCAGGATCAGCGCGACGGCGGGCCCGAACAGGGTCAGCGCGATATCGGCGATCCATGCGCCGGGCAGCCCGACCCAATTGGCCGGCGCCGCGCCCGAGGCGGTGTTGAGCGCCGGGTCGCTCGCCCGGTAGCTGGCCAGCGCCAGCACCAGCATCAGCGTGACGGCAAAAAGAGCGATCGCCGTGACCAGCGCGCCGCTGCGCACCGCACCCGCCTTCACCGTCTCGCGCCATAGAACCGGCTGCGCGCGGCTGGCCATGGGTCTTGTCCTTCAGGAATGTCGCAAAATCCGGGAAAAATCCCAGGAAATATCATCCCCTCTGACGGTTCCCACGTCAAGGCATTGGGCACGCCGCGATTGTTTGGCGCGCCGCGAGGGTCTAGGAGCATGGACATGGATAGCGACGTCATCATCCTCGGCGGCGGCCTGGTCGGCGCGACTTTGGGCGTCGGGCTGGCCGCGCATGGCCTGTCTTCGATCATCGTCGATCCCGCCGACCCGGCGGTGATCCTGGCCCCCGGTTTCGACGGACGCGCCTCCGCCGTCGCCTCGGCCAGCTGGCGGATGCTGGACGCGATCGGGATCGGCGCGAAGCTGGCGGGCCAAGGCTGCGAAATCCGGCATATCCGGGTCAGCGACGGGCTGGAGCCGGGCGCGCTCGACTTCATTCCCGATGCCGATGACGGCGCGCTGGGCACGATGTTCGAGAACAAGCTGCTCCGCCGCGCGATCCACGCGACCGCGAACGAGGCCGAGCTGGTCGACCTGCGCATGCAGACCCGCGCGCTGTCGGTCGAACGCGGCCCGGCGGGCGTCACCGCCGTCTTGAGCGACGGCACCACCGTCCGCGCCCCCCTGCTGGTCGCGGCGGAAGGGCGGCAGTCGCCCACGCGCGACGCGGCGGGGATCAAGGTGGCGCGCTGGTCCTATGACCATAAGGCGATCATCAGCGCCTTCCACCACGAAGCCTCTCACGAAAATATTGCGTTCGAAATCTTCTACCCGACTGGCCCCTTTGCGCTGCTGCCCTTGCCGGATGACGAGGTCGGGCATCGCTCGGCGATCGTCTGGTCGGTGTCGGGGCGCGATGGCAACGGGATGCTGAAACTGTCCGACCGCGCCTTCCTGGCCGAGGCGGAGAAGAGCATGGGCGGGTTCTTAGGCACCCTGTCCCACGCCTCCCCGCGTTCGGCCTATCCGCTGGGCTTCCACCGCGCCGCGACGATGACCGGCGACCGGCTGGTGCTGGTCGGCGACTCGGCGCATGGTATCCACCCGATCGCGGGCCAGGGGGTGAATCTGGGCTATCGCGACGTCGCGGCGCTGGTCGAAGTGCTGGTCGAGGGCAAGCGGACCGGCATGGATTTGGGCGACGCCGCGCTCCTGCAACGCTATCAGCAATGGCGTGGTCTCGACACGCTGATGGTGTCGGTGGCGACCGACAGCTTCAATCGCATCTTCGGCGTGCCCGGCAAGACCGCCAGCGCGGTCCGGCGGCTGGGCATCACCGCAATCAACCATATCCCGCCGCTCAAGAACCGCTTCATGGCCGAAGCGCGCGGCGAAACCGGACAGCTGCCCCGATTGTTGCAGGGGGTGATGGTCTAACCCATGTCGGTATGATGGCGATGCGGCACGATATCATTCCCTGCCTGCGGTACGAGAATGCCCCGCGCGCCATCGATTTTCTATGTGAGGCCTTCGGGTTCGCGCGGCAGGCGGTCTTTGCCGATCCGGACGATCCGACCGTTATCCATCATGCGCAACTGGTGTGGCAGGACCGCATGGTGATGGTGTCGAGCGCGCGCTTCACACCCCATGCCGCCATCGCGGGATCGAAGACGCCGAGCCAGGCGGGCGGGGTGACGATGGACCTGTATCTGGTCGTTGCCGATGTCGACGATCATGCCAATCGCGCCCGGACAGCGGGTGCGACGATCCTCGCGGCACCCGAGGACAAGCCCTATGGCGGCCGCGCCTATACCGCGCGCGATCCGGAAGGCCATGTCTGGAGTTTCGGCAGCTATGATCCCTGGGCCTGATTATCCCGGCTATCCCACCCGTCCCGCACGGGCCCCGGTCCGTGATCGCCGCCAGAGCGGCGTCGCGCGCGGCATGGCGGCAGCGCTGGCGGTGGTCGTGCTGACCCTGGTGGTCAGCTGGAGTGTCGCGAGCCCCTTGTCCCCGACCGACCGGGTGCTGCGCGCGGTGGCGGCGGCCACGGTCGCGGCGCTGTGGCTGGCGGCGACGATCGGTCATGTCGCGGCGCTACGATTCGAGTCGCCCGCCGATATCGATGCGGCGGCGGGAGGAAGCGCCGATTCGCCGCGAGTCGCGATCGCGCAGGCAGTGCTGCGCAACACGCTGGAGCAGGTGGTGCTGGCGATCCCGGCCTATCTCGCGCTGGCCTGGGTGGTCGAGGGATCGGGGACGATGATCCCGGCGCTGGCCGCGCTGTTCTCGGTGGGGCGGACGCTGTTCTGGTCCAATTATGCGCGCGGTGCGGCGGCGCGCAGCTTCGGCTTTGCGCTGACCTTTTATTCCAGCGTCGCGTCGCTGGTCATCGTGCTGGTGGCGTTGGTCGGGCGATTGGTCTGATTTCGATCCTCCCCGCTTGCGGGGAGGATGTCAGAGTTGCCGCGCTTCCTCGACCAGCATCACCGGCACGCCCTCGCGGATGGGATAGGCCAGCCCCGCCGCCTCCGACACCAGTTCTTGGCGCTCCTCGTCATAGCGCAGGGGTTGCCGCGTCACCGGGCAGACCAGCCGTTCGAGCAGCCATGGGTCCAGGCTCATTGCAACGTCACCCGATCCTCGCCGTCATGGCGTCCGAAAAATTGCATCAACTGGATGATGAGTTCGGCGCGCTGTTCCAGGTCCGCTGCTTCGAGCAGCGCCTGCTTCGCCGCCACGTCGAACGGCGCGATCTGGGCGATGCCATTGACCAGGCTTTCATCGTCCAGCCGCCCGACCGCGTCCCAGTCGACCGCATAGCCCTGAAGATCGGCGAAACGCTTCGATTCCTGTTCCAGCGAGGCACGGCGGCCGAGCGACAGCAGATCCTCGTCCACCACCGGCAGCAGCTCCGCCTCGACCTGGCGGAAGGGCGTCGTCACCTCCAGCTCGCGGACGATGCGGAACAGCGACACGCCCTCCAGCACCAGATTGTAGCGACCATCCTCCATCGCCTCGACCTCGGCGATGCGGCCGACACAGCCCATCTGGTAGAGCGAGGGCTTGTCCCCCTCGCCCGAGGGCTGGACCATGCCGATCCGCCGATCGCGCGCCATCGCGTCGGAGACGAGCGCCTGATAGCGCGGCTCGAAGATATGCAGCGGCAGCGGCATCCCCGGAAAGAGGATCGCACCCGCCAGCGGAAAGATCGAGAGCCGCGCCACGCCGCTTATCCGAACAGGATGGCGGACAGACGCCGCCGCTGCTGCGAGACCCAGGGGTCGGTCAGGCCGACCACCTCGAACAGCTTCAGGAGCTGCTGGCGCGCGGCATCCTCGTTCCAGGCGCGGTCGGCGGCGACGATATGGAGCAGATTGTCCGCCGCCCCGTCACGGTCGCCCGCCGCCATCTGCGCATTCGCCAGCGCGAACCGCTTTTCGTGATCGTCGGGATTGGCCGCGACCTCGGCCGCCAGATCGGCATAGTCCGCCGCCGGGGGGGCGGAACGGGCCAGTGCAACGGCAGCGACCGCGCGGTGGATGGCGGGGTCGTTCGCCAGCGCCTCGGGCAGCGCCTGGGTCGCGGCTTCCGCCTCGTCCACTTGTCCGGCGGCGAGTAGCGCGCGGATGCGACCCGACAGCACGGCGGGATGCTCGGGCGCCATGTCGAGCAGCTGGTCGAAGATCGACAGCGCGCGGGGCGCGTCGCCCGCCTCCAGCACCTCTTCGCCCATCGCGATCAGCGGTTCCAGCTCGGCCGCCGCATCCGCCGCCTCCGACTGGATCGGCAGTTGCTTCAGCAACTGGTCGAGCATCGTGCGCAGCGCGCTTTCGGTGCGCGCGCTGGTCAGGTCGGCGACCAGCTGGCCCTGGAACATCGCATAGACGGTCGGGATCGAGCGGATCTGGAATTGGTTGGCGATGAACTGGTTCTTGTCGGTGTCGATCTTGGCCAGCACGACGCCCTTGTCGGCATAGGCCTCGGCGACCTTCTCCAGCGTCGGGCCCAGCGCCTTGCACGGCCCGCACCATTCCGCCCAGAAATCGAGGATGACCAGCTTGGTCATCGACGGCTCGACGACATCGCGGCGGAAGGCGGTGACGGCTTCCTTGTCGGCGGGCGACATTCCCAACGTGGCCAAAAGACGCTCCTTTACGTGTTGCTCGACCCTATGTGGGCGAGGCGGTCCGGTAATGAAAGGCCGTAGCGTAAATCAGCCGTTCAGCCGCGCGATCGTGCGTTCGCGCCCGATCAGCGGCAGCAGCGCGGCCATGTCCGGCCCCTGTGCACGGCCGGTCAGGGCGAGTCGCAGCGGCAGGAACAGCGTCTTGCCCTTACGCCCCGTCGCCTCCTTCAGCGCGGCGGTCAGCGCATGCCAGGGGTCGGTGTCCCAGTCGATCTGCGCGGCGACCGCAGCCGCCTGGGCGAGATAGGCGCGGTCGTCCTCGGTCGGTTCAGGCGCCTCAACCGGTCCCTCGATCACCTGCCACCAGTCGGCGGCTTCCGCGACGGTCGAGAGGTTCGGGCGCACCGCCTTCCACTCGGCCGCACCCATGCCGGTCGGCAGGCGATCGGCCACCGCGTCATATGGCGTCTGATGAAGGATGCGGGCGTTCAACTGCGCCAGCTCGCCCTCGTCGAATCGCGCGGGCGCGCGGCCGAAGCGGGTGAAATCGAACCCGGCGATCAGCGGCGCCATATCGGCAACCGGCTCGACCGGATCGCTGGTCCCGATCCGCGCCAGCAGCGCTCGCACGGCCTGTGGCTCGATGCCGATCTCGCGGAAATGATCGACGCCGAGCGAGCCGAGTCGCTTGGACAGCTTGCCCTCGTTCCCGGTCAGCAGCGCGGCATGGGCGAAGCGCGGCAATGCGGCGCCCAAGGCCTGGAACATCTGAATCTGGAGCGCGGTGTTGGAAACATGATCCTCACCCCGCACCACCTGGGTCACGCCCATGTCGATGTCATCGATGACCGAGGGGAGCATATAGAGCCACGTCCCGTCGGCGCGGCGGATCACCGGATCGCTCATCGTCGCGGGGTCGAAACGCTGGGCCCCGCGCACCGCATCATCCCATTCGATCGGTGCCCCGTGGTCGAGCTTGAATCGCCAGTGCGGGCGCACGCCGTCGGCGTCCAGCTTGGCGCGGTCTTCGTCGGTCAAGGCCAGCGCGGCGCGATCATAGACCGGCGGCAGGCCCCGCCCGAGCTGAATCTTGCGCTTCAGGTCGAGTTCCTGCGCCGTCTCATAGGCGGGATAGACATGGCCGCCCGCGACCAGCTCCGCAAAGCGCGCCTCGTACAGCGCGAAACGCTGCGACTGGCGCACCTCGCTATCGGGGATCAGGCCCAGCCAGGCCAAATCCGCCCGGATCGCCTCGACATAGCGTTCCTCGCTCCGCTCGGCATCGGTGTCGTCGATGCGCAGCAGGAAGCGCCCGCCGGCCTTTTGCGCATATATCCAGTTGTGCAGCGCGGTGCGGATATTGCCGACATGCAGACGCCCGGTGGGCGAGGGAGCGAAACGGGTCACGGAGGTCGCGTTCATGGGCGCACGCCATAATCGGGGAATCGGCTTTGCGCTATTGTGACAGCGCGATTAAGGGGGCGGGCATCACTGGGCTGTCTGCGGGGACGGGGTATGACCATGAAGTTGATGACCGGCAATTCGAACCTGCCGCTGGCGAAGGCGATCTCCTCCTATCTGGAGGTGCCGCTGACCGAGGCGCTGGTGCGCCGCTTCGCCGATGAGGAAATCTTCGTCGAGATTCAGGAGAACGTCCGCGGCGAGGACGTGTTCGTGATCCAGTCGACCGGCTATCCGGTCAACGACAACCTCATGGAACTCCTCATCATGATCGACGCGCTGAAGCGCGCGTCGGCCAGCCGCATCACCGCGGTCATCCCCTATTTCGGCTATGCGCGCCAGGATCGGAAGCCGGGGCCGCGCACGCCGATCTCGGCCAAGCTGGTCGCCAACCTGATCACCGTCGCGGGCGCCGATCGTGTCCTGTCGGTCGACCTCCATGCCGGTCAGATTCAGGGATTCTTCGATATCCCGACCGACAATCTCTATGCCGCGCCGGTCATGTCGGCGGACATTCTCGCACGGTTCAAGAACGACAATCTCATGGTCGTGTCGCCCGACGTCGGCGGCGTGGTCCGCGCGCGCCAGCTGGCCAAGCGCCTGAACAACGCGCCGCTCGCCATTGTCGACAAGCGCCGCGAGCGGGCGGGCGAGTCGGAGGTGATGAACATCATCGGTGACGTGGAAGGCCGCTTCTGCATCCTGATCGACGATATCGTCGACTCGGCGGGCACGCTGTGCAACGCCGCCGCCGCGCTGCGCCAGGCAGGCGCCGAGGACGTGGTCGCCTATGTCACCCACGGCGTGTTGTCGGGGGGTGCGGTGGCGCGGGTCGATGGCTCGGAACTGCGCGAGCTGGTCATCACCGACTCGATCGGCAATCACGAGTCGATCAGCGGCACCGGCAAGATTCGCCACCTGCCCATCGCCCCGCTGCTGGGCGAGGCGATCAAGCGCATCGCCGACGAGACGAGCGTGTCGAGCTTGTTCGACTAAGCCACAAAGGCTCTGCTCGATCCGGGTGGGGCCTTCAAACAACCGTCATTGCGAGCGCAGCGAAGCAATCCAAGAGTCTCGCGCCGGACGCTTTGGATTGCTTCGCTACGCGCGCAATGACGAAATGTCAGCGATTCCCCAGCGCGACGATATGCTCGAACACCGCCGGGTGGAGCGGCTTGGAAAAGGCGCAGCCATATTTGAACCGGTCACGCCACGCGATCACCGCCTCCAGCGGGGCGAGGCCCGGCACGGTCAGCCAGACGATGGTGCCCGGCCACAAGGTGAAGCTGGTTTCCGCCCGAAAGCCCTCGGGCGACAGGTCGACCACGTCGATCTCGAACCGCGTCTGCCCCTTGTCGCGCAGATGCGCCCGCATCCGCACGGCATGGCGCAGCGAACGACGAAGCTCCTGGCCGGAGACGGGTTCGAAAGGCGGTGTGAAGACCGGTTTTTCCATGACGCGTCCCCTATGGCCAAAGAAGGTTACTTTTCTGCCAACACGGCATTCCGGTCGGGCTGATCGACCCGATCGGGCGCCGCCCCGACCGGACGACGCACCCCGGCGCGGGCCCGCCGCTTCAGTTCGGCCTTCAGATTTTCAGGCCGAGGCGCGACCAGAAAGCCGAAACTGACCGTGCCGTGCTTGGTTTCCACGACATGGTGCAATCGGTGCGCCTGGATGATCCGCTTCATATAATCCGACTTGGGCAGATAACGGCTCGGCAGGCGTTTGTGCACGATCACGTCGTGAAAGCCGAAATAGATCGCGCCATAGGCCGCGATGCCCGCGCCGATCCAGGTGAAGCCGCTCCACCAGCCCAGCTGCGCGCCGCCCAGGATCATCACGAAGGACGGCACCGCGAAGATCGCGGCATAGAGGTCGTTCAGTTCCCAATTGCCGGTGCGCGGCCGATGGTGGCTTTCGTGCAGGAACCAGCCCGGCCCGTGCATGATCCAACGGTGTGCGGCATAGGCGAACCCCTCCATGAAGATCACGGTGCCGAGAAACAGGAGAATGCCGAAAGCCCAGTGCATGGGCTTGCTATAGCGCATCGGTGATGATTTTGCGCGTTATTCCGTTCATCGTCTCGATCGAACGGCTTGACCACGCGTCAATCGCATCTGCGATGCATTTGCATTAACGCCGTTTCGGGGTGGATTTGTCCGCCAGCCTGTGCTTTAGCCGCACCCAATTTCCCTAGAACCACCCGAGAGGCGGAAGGCTAGCGCATGAACATCCACGAATATCAGGCCAAGGAATTGCTCGCCAAGTTCGGCGTGCCCGTCCCCGCCGGCTTCGCCGCGATGACCGTCGAGGAGGCCGTCGAGGCATCGTCCAAGCTCCCCGGACCGCTCTACGTCGTCAAGGCGCAGATTCATGCGGGCGGCCGCGGCAAGGGCAAGTTCAAGGAACTCGGTCCCGACGCCAAGGGCGGTGTCCGTCTGGCCAAGACCGCCGAGGAAGTCCGTGCGCACGCCACCGACATGCTGGGCAACACGCTGGTCACCATCCAGACCGGCGACGCGGGCAAGCAGGTCAACCGCCTGTACGTGACCGACGGCGTCGACATCGCCAAGGAATTCTACCTCGCGCTGCTCGTCAACCGCGCGACCGGCCGCGTCTCGATGGTCGCCTCGACCGAAGGCGGCATGGACATCGAGACCGTGGCGCATGACACGCCCGAGAAGATCCACTCGATCGACATCGACACCGCGACCGGCTTCATGCCGCATCACGGCCGCGCCGTCGCCGCCGCGCTCGAGTTGACCGGCGACCTCGCCAAGCAGGCTGCGAACGTCGCGTCGAAGCTGTACGCCGCGTTCCTGGGCACCGATGCCGAGCAGATCGAGATCAACCCGCTCGCCGTCACCGAGGACGGCAAGCTGATGGTGCTCGACGCCAAGGTCGGCTTCGACGGCAACGCCATGTTCCGTCACAAGGACCTGATGGAACTGCGCGACACCACCGAAGAAGACGCGATGGAGCTGGAGGCGTCGAAGTACGACCTGGCGTACATCAAGCTCGACGGTGACATCGGCTGCATGGTCAACGGCGCCGGCCTCGCCATGGCGACGATGGACATCATCAAGCTGAACGGCATGTTCCCGGCCAACTTCCTCGACGTCGGCGGCGGCGCGAACAAGGAGAAGGTCACCGCGGCGTTCAAGATCATCCTGAGCGATCCCGCCGTGAAGGGCATCCTGGTCAACATCTTCGGCGGCATCATGCGCTGCGACATCATCGCCGACGGCATCGTCGCAGCGGCGAAGGAAGTGAACCTCCAGGTTCCGCTGGTCGTCCGCCTCGAAGGCACGAACGTCGAGAAGGGCAAGGAAATCCTCGCCAATTCGGGTCTCGCCATCGTCCCCGCCAACGATCTGGGCGACGCCGCCAAGAAGATCGTGGCCGAGGTGCAGAAGGTCGCCTAAACCGCACCTTCGGCCCTGACGGATCGATGATAAAAGGGGCTCGGGCGGAAACGTCCGGGCCCCTTTCTCGTTGGTCTAGGTGGAAGTCTTGCGATGCGCTCGCAACGCCGCCAAAGACGGCGGCATGTTTGGCTGTTCAGCCGGGAAGGACCTGCGATGAAGATCGTCGTGCCCGTAAAGCGGGTGTTGGATTATAATGTGAAGCCGCGGGTGAAGGCGGACGGGACGGGCGTCGATCTGGCGAACGTGAAGATGTCGATGAACCCGTTCGACGAGATCGCGGTCGAAGAGGCGATCCGGCTGAAGGAAAAGGGGGCGGCGACCGAAGTGGTCGTCGTCTCCATCGGCGAGCCCAAGGCGGCGGACACGCTGCGCACCGCGCTCGCCATGGGCGCGGACCGGGCGATCCTGATCACCGCCGACCAGCCGGTCGAACCGCTCGGCGTCGCCAAGCTGCTGGCCAAGGTGGTCGAGGAGGAACAGCCGGGCCTCGTGATCCTGGGCAAGCAGGCGATCGACGGCGATAACAACCAGACCGGCCAGATGCTGGCCGGGCTGCTCGGCTGGGCGCAGGGGACCTTCGCGTCCAAGGTCGAGATCGACGGCCAGACCGCCAACGTCACCCGCGAGGTCGATGGGGGCCTGGAGACGGTGGCGCTCACGCTGCCCGCGATCGTCACCACCGACCTGCGTCTTAACGAGCCGCGCTATGCGTCGCTCCCCAACATCATGAAGGCCAAGTCCAAGCCGATGGCGACCAAGGCCGCCGCCGACTACGGCGTCGACATCGCGCCGCGCCTGACGATCACCCATGTCGCCGAGCCGGGCAAGCGCCAGGCAGGCGTCAAGGTCGGCTCGGTCGACGAGTTGGTCGAGAAACTGAAAGCACTGGGAGTGGCCAAGTGAAGACGCTGGTTTGGGTCGAGCATGACGGCGGGTCCGTCAAGGATGCCACGCTGGCGACCGTCACGGCGGCGTCGAAGCTGGGCGAGGTGCATCTGATCGTCGCCGGGCAGGGCGTGGACGGTGTCGCCCAGACGGCGGCGAAGATCGCGGGCGTAGGCAAGGTCCATGTCGCCGACGACGCGGCGTACGCCAACGCGCTGGCCGAAAACGTCGCCCCGCTGGTGGCGAAACTAATGGAAAACCACGACGCCTTCCTCGCGCCGTCGACCACCACCGGCAAGAATATCGCCCCGCGCGTTGCCGCGCTGATCGACGTGATGCAGATCAGCGACATATTGTCGGTCGAGGGGCCGGACAGCTTCACCCGGCCCATCTATGCGGGCAACGCCATCGCGACCGTCAAGACCAGCGACACCAAGCTCGTCCTGACCGTCCGCACCACCGCCTTCGAAAAGGCGGCGGCCGAGGGTGGCTCGGGCGTGGTCGAGGCGGTCGCCGCCACCGGCGATGCCGCCAAGTCCCGCTTCGTGGGCGCGGAAAAGGCCGAGAATGCCCGCCCCGAGCTGACCAGCGCCAAGATCATCGTTTCGGGCGGCCGTGCACTGGGGTCGGAGGAGCAGTTCCATGCGCTGATCGACCCGCTCGCTGACAAGCTGGGCGCGGCGGTGGGTGCAAGCCGCGCGGCGGTCGATGCGGGTTATGCCCCCAACGACTATCAGGTCGGCCAGACCGGCAAGATCGTGGCGCCGGAAGTCTATGTCGCGGTCGGCATCTCGGGCGCGATCCAGCATCTGGCGGGGATGAAGGACTCCAAGGTCATCGTCGCGATCAACAAGGACGAGGATGCGCCGATCTTCCAGGTGGCCGATATCGGCCTGGTCGGCGACCTGTTCACCGTGGTCCCGGAGCTGACCGAGAAGGTCTGATACTTGTTCGCGCAGAGGCGCGGAGGACGCAGAGAAGGTTTCTTCTCCTCCGCGCGCTCTGCGCCTCTGCGCGAACCAACAAAAAGCCTCAGTGCGACAGCACCGGGCGATTCGCGCGATCCGCTGGCCCGCTCGTCCCCCCGAATCGCATCGCGATCAGCCAGATCGCGAACCCGCCCAGCGCCAATCCACAGCCGACATAGCCGGTCGAGGTCCAGCCAAAGCCGTTGGCAATGGCCAGGCCGCCCGCCCAGGGACCGATCGCATTGGCGGTGTTGAATGCCGAATGGTTGAGCGCGGCGGCCAGCCCCTGCCCCTCACCCGCCACGTCCATCAACCGCGTCTGAAGCACGGTGCCCAGCGCCCCGCCCAGCCCGATCGCAAAGACGAGGGGCAGGATCGTCCACAGGCTCTGCGCGGCCAGCGGATAGAGCGCCAGCATCGCCGCCGACCAGAGCAGCAGCCCCCCGGCGGTCGGCATCAGCGCGCGGTCGGCGAAGCGCGGGACCACGATATTGCCGATCGTCATGCCCAGCCCGAACACGGCCAGCACGAGCGGGATCATCGTCACCGACGCGCCCGTCACCTCGGTCAGCGTGGCCGCCAGATAGGTATAGACCGCAAACATCCCGCCAAAGCCGATCGCGCCGATCGCCAGCGTCAACCACACCTGCCCCTTGCTCAGCGCATCCAGTTCGCGGCGAATGCTCGCGCCGTCGTCGGGCCGATCATGCGGCGCGGCGATCCAGACCAAGGTCGCGGTCAGCAGCGCCAGCGCGGCGACGACCCCGAACACCCAACGCCAGTTGAGCCACTGGCCCAGCATCTGCGCCAGCGGCACGCCGATCACCGTCGCGACCGTCAGCCCCAGCATGATTCGCCCGACCGCCATGGTCCGTCGGTCATCGGGAACGAGCGAGGCGGCCACCAGCGCCGCGATCCCGAAATAGGCCCCGTGCGGCAACCCGCTGAGAAAGCGGAAGACCAGCATCCAGTGATAATCGGGCGCCATCGCCGACAGGCCATTGCCGATCGCGAACATCAGCATCAGCGCGATCAGCAATGTCCGCCGCGCCAGCTTGGCCGACAGTATCGCGAGCAGCGGCGCGCCCACCACCACACCCAGCGCATAGGCGCTGATGACATGTCCCGCCGTCGGCGCATCGATACCCAGCCCGCGCGCGAGATCGGGCTCCAGGCTCATCGCGGCGAACTCGGTCGTGCCGATCGCAAAGCCGCCCACCGCCAATGCGGTATGAACGATGCCGGGGGGAAATGTCCGGGCCATGGAAGATTCCTTTCGGACCCCATATGTTGCAGCGCAGCAGAGGGTGCAACCATAGCTCTGCATTCGCCAACGAAATCAAAGATATGGTCAAACATGATCCGTATCATGGCGGCCATCGTGCCAAAAAGGGCTATTACCGCCGTTGAAACCGCCATTTTGGACAGGCAAGCTGATCCCCGGCAAAGGGGAGATTGCCGGATGGGCGGGATCATCGGGGGGATCGACATCGCCGCGCGCGAGCTGTTGCTGTTCGCGGGTGCGGGATTGCTGATCGGTGGGCTCGACGATCTGTTGGTCGACCTTCTTTATCTGGCGCGGCGTGTTCGGGCGGGTCGCAGGGGCCAGATACGCCTCGACCAGTTGCGGGCGCCGAGTACGCCGGGACGCATGATCGTCTTCATTCCCGCCTGGGACGAAGCGGAGGTGATCGGCGCGATGCTGTCGACCGCCCTGCGGCGGTTCGTGCATGACGATTATCGGCTTTATGTCGGGCTCTATCCCAATGATCCGGCGAGCATCGCGGCGGCGGCGGATGTAGCGGAAACGGACGACCGCGTGCGGCTGGTCATCGGCGGCCGTGAAGGCCCCACGACCAAGGCGGATTGTCTCAACACTCTGTGGCACGCCCTCGACCACGACCGGTCGGCGGAAGGGTTTTCGGTCAAGGGGATCGTCCTGCACGATGCGGAAGATGTCGTGCACCCCGCCGAACTGACCGTCTTCGACTCGCTGATCGAAGGGCGGGCGGTGGTGCAGCTGCCCGTGCTGCCGCTGGTCGTGCCGGGATCGCGGCTCGTGTCGGGGCACTATGCGGACGAGTTCGCGGAAAGCCACCGCAAGCAGTTGATCGTGCGAACCTGGATCGGCGCGGGCATGCCGCTGGCGGGCACCGGCTGTGCGATCGCGCCCGCCATGCTGGCCGAGATCGCCGAGCGGCGCGGCGGCGATCCCTTCGATGCGACCAGCCTGACCGAGGATTATGAGCTGGGCCTGCGCATCGCCGAACTGGGCGGCGAAGGGCTGTTCGCACGCGTGACCGACGAGGCAGGCGGGATCGTCGCGGTCCGCGCCTTCTTCCCCGCCGATCTGGTCGCGGCGGTTCGGCAGAAAGCGCGGTGGATGACCGGCATTGCGCTGATCGGCTGGGATCGCACCGGCTGGGGACGGCCGCTGGCGCTGGGCGATCATTGGTGGCGGCTGCGCGACCGGCGCGGGCCGCTGGCCATGCTGGTGCTGGCGGCGGCCTATCTGGGGTTGTTCGCCGATGCGGCGGCGATCCTGCTGCATGAGATTGGCGGCGTGGCAATGCCACCGATCGATCCGGGTTTGGGCCTGTTGTTCGCCGTCAACGCGCTGCTGCTCTGGTGGCGGTTGAGCGTGCGGATGGTCTTTACCGGGCGGACCTATGGCGCGCGCGAAGCCCTGTGGTCATTGCCGCGATTCGTCGTCGGGAATTTCGTGGCGCTCGCCGCCGCACCGCGGGCGATGATTCGCTATCTGCTCGTCCTGCGCGGGCGGCCGGTGGTGTGGGACAAGACCCGCCATGTCTTTCCGGATGTCTCGGTCCAGCCGTGAGCGGACGTCCGCTTCGATTTCTGGCGGCGACGCTGGGGGTGTGGACGATGGGGCGTGTCGCCTTCCTGTTGCCACCGGAGCCGGGACTGGACGTGGCCAGGGTCACGCCCGCTACGGTGGTCACATCGCAGGTCGCGACCCCCAGCCCGGTTCGCCTTGCTGCGATGCGGGTCTTGCCGATGCCCTCACACCGGGCAGACCCACGATCGGCCCCGATCATCCCGCCACCGGCCGTGCGGATCGAAGCATCGGTCCCGACCCCGTTGCCGATGCCTGATGCGCCCCTGTCGCCCGCTCCTCCACCGCCGCCCCTTCCGACCTGGCCGTCCCTACCCGTCCCTCCCGATCGATGGAGCGTGAGTGTCTGGGGGGTCGGGCGTCAGGGTGGCGGTGCGCTGCTGCCCGGCGGCCAATTGGGTGGGACGCAAGCGGGTGTGCGGGTGCTGCGGCGGCTCGACCGGCATGGCGATCTGTCGGCCAGTCTTCGTGTATCGGCGCCATGGCAGGGCGTGGGGCGCGAAATGGCGGTGGGGCTCGACTGGAAGCCCGCTCGCCACCTTCCGATCCGGCTGATCGTCGAACAACGGATACCGCTGGATGCCGGAGCGGGCGGGACGGC
Organism: Sphingomonas fuzhouensis; assembly: GCF_034659795.1. Taxonomy (NCBI): domain Bacteria; kingdom Pseudomonadati; phylum Pseudomonadota; class Alphaproteobacteria; order Sphingomonadales; family Sphingomonadaceae; genus Sphingomonas; species Sphingomonas fuzhouensis. The sequence continues at coordinate 170,426 of NZ_JAXSQY010000004.1, read as the reverse complement.
GCTGCTTGCCGTGACGGGAATCGGCCCCCGCCCCATCGCGCCAGGTGTCAGCGTGACCGCCTATGCCCAGGGCGGCGCGGTGGCGCGGGATCAGATCGAGCCCTTTGCCGACGGCGCGGCGCGGGTCAGTACGGCGCTGACACCCGCGATCGACCTGGGTCTGGGGCTATGGGGCGGGGCGCAGCGGGATGCGCAGCGGCTGGATGTCGGGCCGACCCTGGGCCTCGCCCTACCCGTCGTCGATCGCCATATCCGCCTGTCCCTGGACTGGCGGCAGCGGGTGGCGGGACGGGCGGCGCCCGATTCCGGTCCCGCCCTCACCATCGCGGGCGATTTCTGACGCTTCGACACTGTTCGGAAAGGCGCGTGCGTCTATAACGCGACCGTGGACCTGTATCTTCCGATCGCCAACCTGTCGGTCAATGCGCTCGTCATCATCGCGCTGGGGGCGGGCGTGGGCTTGTTGTCGGGAATGTTCGGGGTGGGCGGCGGGTTTCTGACCACGCCACTTCTGATCGTCTACGGCATTCCGCCGACCGTCGCCGCCGCTTCCGCCGCCAGCCAGGTGACCGGGGCCAGCGTCTCGGGCGTGTCCGCGCATTGGCGGCGCGGCGGGGTGGACGTGAAGATGGGCAGCGTCCTGGTCGCGGGCGGCGTCGTGGGCTCGTTCGCGGGCGCCTGGATCTTCCGCCTGCTCCAGGCGAGCGGCCAGATCGATACGGTCATCGCCATCGTCTATGTGCTGATGCTGGGGTGGATCGGATCGGTGATGGCGCGCGAGGCGGCGAGTGCGATCCTGGCGCAGCGGCGCGGACGGCCGCAAAAGGCGGCACGGCGGCGGCATCATCCGGTCGTCGCGGCCCTGCCCTTCCGCACCCGCTTCTATGCCTCGGGCCTCTATATCTCGCCGCTGGCGCCGTTGATGCTGGGCTTCTTCACCGGCATTTTGACGATCCTGCTCGGGGTGGGCGGTGGGTTCATCCTGGTCCCGGCGATGATCTATATCCTGGGCATGGCGACCAATGTCGTGCTCGGCACCTCGCTGTTCCAGACCCTGTTCGTCACCGCCGCCGCCACGATGGTCCATGCGACGACCACCAAGGCGGTCGATATCGTGCTGGCCGGATTGCTTTTGGTGGGATCGGTAACCGGGGCACAGGTCGGCGCGAAGCTCGCCACCAATGCCAAGCCCGAATATCTGCGCCTGGCGTTGGCGGTCATCGTCCTGCTGGTGGGCCTGCGCATCCTGCTGGGGCTGGTGTGGCGGCCTGAGGAAATCTTCACGGTCCAGCCGCTGTGAAGCGCGCCGCCGTCATCCTGGCGTTGTTCGCACCGCTATTGATGGCACAGGCCAAGCCGGTGCTGGTGCCCGACGTGTCGCAACGCGATATCCAGATCGCCTACAGCTTCACCGGTGCCGAACTGCTGCTGTTCGGCGCGATCCTCTATCCCGGTGGCCGCCCGCCCCAGGATGACAAGCCGACCGACATCGTCGTCGTGGTCAAGGGCCCGACCCAGTCGATCCTGATCCGCGAGAAGGAGAAGATCGCCGGACTATGGGTCAATGCCGGGCGCCTGCGCTATCAATCGGCCCCGTCCTTCTACGCCATCGCCTCGTCCCGGCCGATCGCGCGGATCGTCGACGATCGCACCCGCGCCATCTACGAACTCGGGCTGGACAGCCTGCAACTCTCCCCCGCTTCCGCCGCGCCCGCCAATGTCCAGGCCCGGTTCCAGCAGGGGCTGGTCGACCAGCGCCGCCGCAGCGGCCTGTATGTCGAGGCACCGCACGCGGTCGAGATCACCGACGACGTGCTCTACCGTGCCCGCGTCACCATTCCGGCGCGGGTGCCCGTGGGCCGCTTCACCGCCGAGACTTTCCTGATCCGCGACGGCCGTGTGCTGGCCGCCGCCGTGCGCGATATCGATATCCGCAAATCGGGGTTCGAGCGCTTCGTCGCGCGCGCCGCCGACAAGGCCGCCATCCCCTATGGCCTGACGGCGGTCGCCCTGTCGATCCTGCTCGGCTGGACCGCCGGATGGATCGCGCGGCGGGTATAGGGGCGGTAAATCTTAAGGTTCCCGCGCTAGCGTCCGGCCCTCTCCTCCTATGGAATGACGGCGCGCCCCATGTCCTCCCAACCGTCTGCCGACCGCCCCACCATCGACACGCCGGTCATCGGCTGGCTGCTCGCCATTGCCGGATCATCGGGGCGGATCGTGCTGGATCGCGAGGCGCTGGCCGCGCTGGCGGGCGAGGCCGACCCGGTGCTGGCGGCGGCGGGCCAGGTGGCGATGCCGGTCAAGGTGAAGCGCGGCGACCGCTGGATCATCGGTACGGTCCGCTCGCTGACCCTCGACCCCGCCAGCGACGCTGCCGCGCTGACCACCGAGATCGACCTGATGGGCGAGGGGCTATGCCACCCCGAAACAGGCGCGTTGCATGACTTTCGGCGCGGCGTCACCGCCTATCCCCTGCCCGGCGCGACGATCCACCCGATCACCGATGCCGAGCTGGCGGGCATCCATCTCAACCGCGCCGAGGCCACGATCACGATCGGCACCGTCCATCCGGCGCGCACGGTCCCGGCGACGCTGGCGGTCGATGCGCTGCTCGGGCGGCATTTCGCGATCCTGGGATCGACCGGCACCGGCAAGTCGACCGCGACCGCGATGATCCTTCACCGTATCTGCGAATCGGCGCCGCTCGGCCATATCGTGATGATCGACCCGCATGGCGAATATGCCCAGGCCTTTGGCGACACAGGCGCGATCCATGACGTCGGCAATCTGCGCATGCCCTATTGGTTGATGAATTTCGAGGAGCATTGCGAGATCCTGCTCTCCGCCGAGACGGCGCATCGCCGGACCGATGTCGATATCCTCGCCAAATGCCTGCTGGCCGCACGGATGCGCAACCGCGCTGCCACCGATCTGCCGCGCGTCACCGTCGACACGCCCATCCCCTATCTGCTGTCCGACCTGACCGCCCAGCTGACCCAGGAGATGGGCAAGCTGGAACGGGCGGGCGACACCGCGCCCTATCTGCGGATCAAGACCAAGATCGACGAGATGAAGGGCGATCCGCGCTATGCCTTCCTGTTCTCCGGGATGCTGGTCGCCGATACGATGACCGATTTTCTCGGCCGCATCCTGCGCCTACCCGGTGACGGGCGGCCGATCTCGATCATCGACGTGTCGGGCGTACCGTCGGACGTGACCAGCGTCGTCGTCGCAATGCTGGCGCGGATGATCTTCGACCATGCCATCTGGTCGCATCCCGGCGAGCGTCGCCCCGTGCTGATGGTCTGCGAAGAGGCGCATCGCTACATCCCCGCACAGGCCGAACGCGATTCGGCGGTGGGACGCATCCTGTCGCGCATCGCCAAGGAGGGGCGCAAATATGGCGTCTCGCTGGGCCTCGTCACCCAGCGCCCCTCCGACCTGGCCGAGGGGGTGTTGTCGCAATGCGGCACGATCATCGCCATGCGCCTGAACAATGAACGCGATCAGGCGCTGGTCCGCTCGGCAATGCCAGAGGGTGGGCGCGGCCTGCTCGACACCGTCGCCGCGCTGCGCAACCGCGAGGCGATCCTGTGCGGCGAAGGCGTGAGTTTTCCGATGCGCGCGAGCTTCGATTCGCTGGAGGCGGATAAGCGCCCCTCGTCCAACGATCTGTCGATCACCACGCTATGGGCCAATCCGTCGGGCGGCAACCGGGTGTTGAACGAGACGGTCGGCCGCTGGCGCGCGGCGGGGAAGTAAGCGGACTTACCGCCCCGGCCTGACCGCCAGCAGAGCCTGTACTTCGCGCCGGAAGGTCCGCAGCTTCGCGCCCGACAGCACCGCCACGCTCGCCAGGTTCAGCGTGCGCGGATTCACCACCGCGCCGTTCTTCCACACTTCCCAATGGAGGTGTGGGCCGGTCGACATGCCGGTCGATCCGACATAGCCGATCACCTGTCCCTGTTTCACATGCGCGCCAGAGCGGACGGCGAAACGGCTCATATGGCCGTAACCGCTGACGATCCCGCCAGCATGCGCCAGCTTGACGAAATTGCCATAGCCGCCCGACCGCCCCGCGAACCGGACGACCCCGTCCATCATCGCATGGATCGGCGTGCCATAAGGCGCGCCGATATCAGTGCCCTTGTGCATGCGCATCAAGCCCAGGATCGGGTGCATCCGCTTGCCATAGGATGAGGTGATCCGCCCTGCGACCGGCATGCCCATCGTGCCGCGCCGTTCGCTCTGGCCGTTGACGTCATACCATTGGCCGTCCTCGTCCCCGGCCAGCCGGGCGAGTTGGACCTTGCGCCCGCCATGGTCGAGCCCGGCGAACAGCAGCTTGCCGAGCCGCGTCTCGCCGGTCGCGGCGCGCTCACGCTCGATGATGAGGTCGAAACTGTCGGAACGCTTCACGTCACGGCCGACCGACATGCGTGCGGCCAGCGCCTTGATATAGGCCTCAACCGCCTTGGCCGGGGCCCCCGCCGCGCGGACCGAACGGTACAGGCTCGATCCGGCCAGCCCTTGCAGGCGCAGCGGCGTGCGGTCGATCGCGATCGGGGCCTGCGTCATCTCGAACCCCTGCGGCGTCCGGGTCAGCGTGACCGCCAGGTCGAAGCGCGCGCGCAGCTTCATCGTCTCCAGCGGTCGCGCGACCGAGCGGCTGGGTCGCCGTCCCAGGGTCAGCGCGACGCGGGTGCCCGAGGGGATGGCCTCGCCATCCGTCACCGGGGCGATCATATCGGCGGCGGCGCGTGCCTGATCCTTGGCGACCCCGGCGCGTTGCAGCACCCGGTCCAGCCGGTCGCCCGCGCCGACCGTCGCCGACAGCTCGACCATTGGCCGTTCGGGCGCTTCGGCCAGATGCGCGACCATGTCGTTCGCGGCCAGCCGCCGTCCGCTATCCGCCCCCAATGCCAGCGGCGCGATGGCCTGCGCTCGTGCATTGCTCCACGCCTCGCCGGTCAGCGGGGCCGGAGCCTGGCCGATGATCGGGCGGTGAAAGCCGGGCGCCATCGCGATGGTCGCGGCGCAGAGCGCCGAACAGGTCGCCAGTCCGCGCCACCAGCTGCGGCTGCCGATCTGGGTCCCCAGATCGGGCACCCAGTCGATCTCGCGCACCGCCATCCGCCACCGCGCGAGACGTCCCATGGGCAGGCTCGGCACGCCGCCGATCGGCCGCGCGGCGGTTCCGCCGGAAAGGATGAAGGCTTCGTCGGTGGCAAGAAACATGAAGAGCGTCGCGTCCGTAGAAATCGTCGAGCAGCGTCGCCGATCTCCCCCCGGCGCACAGGATTTTGCGGTGTCGGTTCGCCCCCGCAAAGTCAAAGCCGCTGCGCCCCGCCGCCCCGATGCTGCGGCAAGACGTGGCCGGACCGGGCCGAATGTCGAAGATCCGCGCACCTCTTGCTTCATGCCGTTGCAACCGCGCGCACGAAGCCCGATGTAGGGTCCATGACAAGCCGCGTATCGGGCGCCGTGACGGCCGTTCTCGGGCCGACCAACACCGGCAAGACGCACCTCGCGATCGAGCGGATGTGTGCGCATAGCAGCGGCATCATCGGCTTTCCCCTCCGCCTGCTCGCCCGCGAGGTCTATGACCGGGTCGTGGCATTGAAGGGCGCGGACAAGGTCGCGCTGGTGACGGGCGAGGAAAAGATCGTGCCGCCCGATGCGCGCTGGTTCCTGTGCACCGCCGAATCGATGCCCGACCGCGACGTCGCCTTCGTCGCGCTGGACGAGGCGCAGCTGGGCGCCGACCTGGAGCGCGGTCATGTCTTTACCGATCGGTTGCTGCATGTGCGCGGCCGCGACGAGACGATGATACTGGGGTCCGAGGCGCTCAAACCCATGATCCGCGCGCTGGTCCCGGATGCGGAGGTCATCGCGCGGCCCCGCTTCTCCACCCTGACCTATGCGGGCGCCAAGAAGATCAGCCGGTTGCCCAAGCGTTCGGCGATCGTCGCCTTCTCAGCCGAGGAGGTCTATGCGGTGGCCGAGATGCTGCGGCGCCTGCGCGGCGGGGCGGCGGTGGTGATGGGCGCGCTGTCCCCGCGCACCCGCAATGCGCAGGTCGAGATGTTCCAGGCGGGCGAGGTCGATTATCTCGTCGCCACCGATGCGATCGGCATGGGCCTGAACATGGATGTCGCGCATGTCGCCTTCGCCGGGCTGCACAAGTTCGACGGCCGCCGTCACCGTCGCCTGACCGTTGCGGAAATGGCGCAGATCGCCGGGCGTGCCGGGCGACACCACCGCGACGGCACGTTCGGCGCGCTGGCCGAGGAGGGCCCCGATTCCTTCCTGCCCGAGGAAGTTCTGGCGATCGAGGAACATCGCTTCCCCCGGCTCGACCATCTCTACTGGCGTGACGGCGATCCCGATCTGTCGAGCATCGACGCGCTGATCGCCAGCCTGGAGCGCAAGCCCGAACCCGGCGTGCTGCGCGCGGCACCGCTCGCCACCGATTTGCAGGTGCTGAAGCGGCTGGCCGACGAGCCCTGGGTGCGCGACCGGGTGCGGCGGCCCGCCATGGTCGCGCGGCTCTGGGCGGCGTGCGGCATTCCCGATTTCCGCAAGGTCGGCATCGATCCCCATGCCCGCTTCGTCTCGCGCGTGTTCGGCCATCTGTCCGAGGGGCTGGGCCATATCCCCCATCAATGGTTTGCCGACGAGATCGCGCGTCTGGACAGCATGGCGGGCGATGTCGAGACGCTGGCGGGCCGCCTCTCCGCGATCCGCAGCTGGGCCTATATCGCCCAGCGCGCCGACTGGCTGGCCGACCCGCGCCACTGGGCCGAACGCACCCGCGAGATCGAGGAGCGGCTGTCCGACGGCCTCCATGCCAGCCTGACCCAGCGGTTCGTCGACAAGCGCACCACCGCCCTTATCCGCCGCATCGGCGCGGATGCGGGCGCGCTGCCCGTCACCATCGGGCCCGAGGGCGAGGTGCTGGTCGAGGATCACCCGATCGGGCGGCTGGAGGGATTCCGCTTCACCGTCGAGGCGGGCGCGCGGGCCAACGACAAGAAGATGCTGCTCGCCGCCGCCGAAAAGCGGCTGGGCACCGAACGTGCGCGCCGCGCCGAAGCGCTGATCGCCGCCGGGCACGACGCGATCACGCTGGTCGAGGACCGGCTGATCTGGGAGGGGCATGGCGTCGCGCGGCTGGTCGCGGGGCCGTCGCTCGGGCGGCCGGTGGTGCGGCTGGAGCGCGATCTCGACTGTCTGCCCCAGCCATTGCGCGACAAGGTGAAGGCGCGGCTGGAGGCATGGCTGACCCGCTCGCTCGACCGGCAACTGCCCGCGCTCGTCCGGCTGGCGGGGCTGGCGCGCGAGGCCAAGGCGTCCCCGGCGATCCGCGCGGTCGCCGCCGCGCTGGAGGATGCGGGCGGCATCGTGCCGCGCCAGCCACTGCGGCTGATGATCGATGCGCTGTCGCCCGAGGAGCGGCGGCGGTTGCGGGGACTCGGCATCACCATCGGCACGCTGGATGTGTTCGATCCGCGATTGCTCAAGCCGGGTGCCGCGACGTGGCGGCGCACGCTGATGACCCTGTGGGGCCAGACGCCCGACCTCGCCCGGCCCGGCGCCACCATCCTGCGCCGCGACGAGCCGGGGCGCGGTGTCGCGTCGGGCTATCGACCTTTGGGCGAGCAGGCGGTGCGGGTCGACCTGGTCGAACGCATTGCCCGCGCCGCGCATGATGCGCGGGCCGGGCGCGGGCCGTTCACCCCCGACGCGTCGCTGGCGACCTCGATCGGGTTGGAAGCGGCGACGCTCGACCGGCTGATGGGCGATCTGGGGTTCCGCAAGATCCGGGGTGGGGAGAGTGAACCTGTCCGCTGGATCTGGCGGGGCCGTCCGCCCGCCCGGCCTGCGCCGCGTGTCGAAGCACGGCCCGGCAATGCCTTCGCCGCGCTTGCCGACTGGGGTCGGCCTTCGTGACCCCCATCCTCCCCATCTCCGATGGGGAGGGGGACCGCGCCCGGAGGGCGTGGTGGAGGGGCGATGTCCTGCGGCTGGCGCCAAGCCCCGCAGCGCTCCGCCAAGCCCCTGCCCCTCCACCATCCTGCGGATGGTCCCCCTCCCCAAGCACAGCTTGGGGAGGAATGGGAATATGTCCGCCTTCCCTTCCCCACCGAAAGGACCGTCCCGCCCCATGACCACCCGCGCCCCCGCCGCCCTCGAGTCGATGCGGCTCGACCGTTTCCTCTGGTGGGCGCGGATCGCCAAGTCACGCGATACGGCGCAGGCGATGGCGTGCGACGGGCATTTCCGGATGGATGGGCGCGCGATCGACCGGGCCCATGCGCCGGTTCGAGTCGGCAGCATCCTGACCTTCGCGCAATTCGGTCAGGTGCGGGTGCTCCGGGTGGAACAGCTTCCTTCACGCCGTGGTCCGCCCGCCGAGGGGCGCGCGTGTTATTGTGATCTGGTCACTTCCCCGGCTTCGGGCGTTGACGGATCGCCCCATGCGGCATAGCAGCACGCATTCGTACCTTGGGAGTTGTCATGACCTACGTCGTCACCGATGCCTGCATTCGCTGCAAGTATATGGACTGTGTCGAGGTGTGTCCCGTCGACTGCTTCTATGAGGGCGAGAATATGCTCGTCATCAACCCGTCCGAATGCATCGACTGCGGCGTGTGCGAGCCCGAATGCCCGGCCGAGGCGATCCTGCCCGATACCGAGAGCGGGCTGGAACAGTGGCTGGAGCTGAACAACACCTTCTCCGCCCAGTGGCCCAACGTCACCCGCAAGCTGGACCAGACGCCGCCCGACGCCGATGCGATGAAGGGCGTCGAGAACAAATATGAGCAGTTCTTCAGCCCGGAACCCGGCAAGGGCGACTGATCCAAGATCATTCCTCCCCTGTAAGGGGAGGAGGACCATGCGCAGCGAGGGGTATCACCCCTCTCGATAGCGGGACACCCCTCCGTCGCGCTACGTGCGCCACCTTCCCTTACAGGGGAGGAAAAGTGGGAAGTCCGATTGCGCCATGGGCTGCGGTATCTGCCACCCGTGCCATTGGTTCCCCGAAGCCTGCACATATGCTGGTAATTTTGTTGCGACCATGCTATATGGTTCCGTGACGGGCCTAGCTGTTTTCGCGACCGCCCGCCTTTGATGTGTTCGACCCTTCCTTCCCGAGGCCGATGAGAACAGTGGACCCATTTCCGCTCGTCCGGCGCTCGTGCGAAGGCCTTTGACCCGGAAAGGCCCCCAATGGCTGCCAAGGCGCTCCACTTCGACGTCGGTGACTATGTCGTGTATCCCAAGCATGGCGTGGGCCGCGTTATCGAGCTGCAAAAGCAGGAAATCGCAGGGATGCAGCTCGAACTCTATGTGCTGCGGTTCGAAAAGGAGCGCATGACGCTCCGCGTTCCCACCAACAAGGCCGAGTCGGTCGGCATGCGCAAGCTGTCCTCGGACAAGACCATGCGCGAGGCGATGGAAACGCTGAAGGGCAAGCCCAAGGTGAAGCGTACCATGTGGTCGCGCCGTGCCCAGGAATATGAAGCCAAGATCAACTCGGGCGACCTGGTGTCGATCGCCGAAGTGGTCCGCGACCTGTTCCGCGCCGACGACCAGCCCGAGCAGAGCTATTCCGAGCGGCAGATCTTCGAGGCCGCCACCAGCCGCCTCGCCCGCGAACTCGCCGCGATGGAAGAGGTGGACGAGCCGCGCGCCCAGGAAAAGATCCTGGAAATCCTGCGCGCTGCCGCCGCCATCTACAACAAGGAAAAGCCCGCCGCCTGACGCGGTCGGTTCTCCGATACGAACAAGGGGCGGTCCCATCCGGGGCCGCCCCTTTTCATTTGCGCGAAGCCTTGCGGCATGTGTATTATTTAATCAACACACAGGAGGCTGCCCATGACGAAACCCGCCATTCTTCCCTCGCTCCTCGGATTGATCGCGCTGGCCATGCCCACCGCCGCCTGCTCGTTCGAAAGCGACGCCAGGGGACGGGAGATTCCCGCACAGGGTTCGGGCGATGCACGCAGCTATGCCGCACGCGACTTCACCGCCGTCTCCAGCAGCGGCAGCGACCCGGTCGATGTCCGGGTCGGCGGCGCCTTCTCGGTGCGGGCCGAAGGGGCGGCCGCCGATCTCGACCAGCTGCGCATCGCGCGCGACGGCGACACGCTGCTGATCGGCACCAAGAAGGGTATGCATTGGGGCAGTCGCCGCAACGTCCGCGTCCTGGTGACGCTGCCGCGCCTGACCCAGGCGGGCGTCGCGGGATCGGGCCGGATGCGCATCGACCGGGTGGAAGGGGCCAGCTTCAAGGGCGGGATCGCGGGGTCGGGCGATCTGACGATCGGCACGATGCGGGTCGGACAGGCCGATCTGGGCGTGGCGGGCTCCGGCTCGGTCAGTGCCAGCGGTACGGCCGACGCGCTGAAGGTCGGGATCGCCGGGTCGGGCAATGTGCTTGCCACCGGTCTCCACGCCAAGCGCGCCGAGGTCGGGATCAGCGGATCAGGCCGCGTCGCCGTTCAGGTCGATGGCCCGGCCAAGGTGGGGCTCAGTGGCTCGGGCGATGCCGATCTAGGGCCGAACTCGGTCTGCACGGTTCATAAGGCCGGGTCGGGCACCGCGCGCTGCGGGCGTACCCAGTAAGCCGATGGGCGCGGACCGCTTGCGGCGGTGCGGGTGCGGTGCGAGGATGGCAGAGATGTCGATCCGCACCGCCGCCCTTTTCCCGCCCCTGTTGCTGATCGCGGCGGTGGCCCCCGCCGCCGAACGGCGGGTCGATCTGAGCAGCTTCGACAAATTGCGGGTCGAGGGGCCGTTCCGCGTCACGCTGACCACCGCGACATCACCGCGCGGCCGTTTTTCGGGCGATGCCCAGGCGCTGCGGCAGGTCGAGGCGCAGGTGACGGGCACGACCCTTGTCGTGCGACGCGTGGCGGGCGGCAGCGGCGGCGACGCGCCGGTCACCCTGACCCTCGCCGCGCCGCCGATTGCCAGCATCACCGTGATCGGCGGCGCCCAGGTCACCGCGCAGGCGCTGAAGGGCCCCTCGCTCGCCCTCGCGATAACCGGCACCGGCGAGGTGCGGATCGGCCAGGCCGATGGCGATCAGCTGACCGCGACGCTGTTCGGCCCCGCCAGGCTGGCGATCGATGGCGGGCGGGTGGGCAAGGCGCGGCTGTCGGCAAAGGGACCGGCGACCATCGCCGCCGATGCGCTGGAGGCGGGCGATCTGACCGTGATGCTGGATGGACCAGGCGAGATCGGCGCACGGGCCCGTTATAGCGCGGCGGTCGCCAATAGCGGGCTGGGGCGCGTCACGGTGGCGGGCTCACCCAAATGCCGGGTCACGGGTGGCGGTCCGGTGCGCTGCGGGGCGAAATAACCGGCGCCCGCCGATCGAGAAAGGCGGTGATCGCGGCAAAGGCATTGGCGCGGATCGGAGCGGCCTCGCGCAATATCTCATGTGCGCAGCCCCGGCCGAAGGCGACCAGCTCGCCATAGGGCAATCGGTTCGCCACCCGCGCCGCCGCCCGCGCATCGACCAGCCGATCGGCGAGCGCGACCAGCATCAGCACCGGTGTCTCGATCCGCGACAGCGCCGGATCATCGCGCAGCGCCGCCGTCGCGCGAAACGCCTCGGCCACCCAATGCCAGCTCGGCGATCCCAGGCACAGATCGGGCTGCGCCTGACGAAAGGCCTGCTGATCGGCGAAGCGGGCGCGGTCATGGGTCAGCCTTTTCTGCCGGGCGGTCGCCGCAGCCGCGGTTTCCAGCCGTCGCCAGGCAGGACGAAGTGGATCGCCGCGTCCCACCTGCCAGCGCGCGAACCGCGCTCCGGCCCATTGCCCCACCGGCGAGCGCAGCGCGAGCATCGGCGCGACCAGCACCACCGCGTCCGGCGCGATCATACCCGAGGCCAGCGCCGACAGCGTGACAAACCCGCCCATCGAATGGCCCAACACGACATGCGGCCCCTCACCTGGCCGCACCCACCCGGCATAAAAGGCCGCCAGGTCTTCGCTCAGTCGATCGAAGCGGTCGATATGCCCGGTCCCGTCGGTCGTCAGCCGCCCCGATCCACCCTGCCCGCGCCAGTCGAAGGCGGTGACATCCCAGCCCTGCGCCCGGAAATGATCGATCGCGTCGCCATATTTCTCGATCATGTCGGCGCGGCCCGTCTGGAACAGCAACCGCCCGCGCCGCGCCGTACCGGGCCTATGGGGCCGGTCATAGCGACGATGCACCCAGCCATCGGGCGCCGTCCAGCGCGACAGGAAAGGCGCCAGCGCATCGGTCGGTGATCCGGGAGAGGAAGATGCCATGCCAAGTCCTTCCATGCTCATTGCCAAATAATAGCCGCGATCCGGGACGTAAGCGAACCAAGACCGTCCAGGCGCGTTCATCGGAGAGCAATATTTCGTTACAATGATGAGGGGATCGCCTGTGCTGGGTCGCGCCTTGGCGAAGATATTGGGCTGGGCGCTGGCCCTGCTGGGGGGATTTTTCGCGGTCGCGGGCGGCTATCTCGCCCTGCTGGGCGGGTCGCCTTATTATGTCTTGGCCGGGCTGGCGATGATCCTGTCGGGGGCGCTGATCGGCCGCGGCGATCCGCGCGGGCGCTGGCTCTATGTCGCGATCTGGGTCGCGACGGTCATCTGGGCGGTGTGGGAGATCGGTTTCGACCCGTTGCAGCTGGTGCCGCGCGTCGTCGCCCCCAGCGTGCTGCTGATCCTGGTCGCCATGCCCTGGATCATCGCCGGGGTCCGGGCGATGATCCACACGCCCAAGGCCCGGACGCGCGCGATGCCCGCCGCGCTGGGGATCATCGCCCTGGTCTTCGCCATGCCCGTCCTCCGCACCCGCCCGGCCGAGGCGCAGGACCCCGCGATGTCACGCGGCCTGCCGATCGCGGCCCAGGCACCGGTCGGCGACTGGACCGATTATGGCGGCACCCTGTCGGGCCAGCGTTATTCGGCACTGTCGCAGATCACGCCCGCCAATGTCGGCAAGCTGGAACTGGCCTGGACGCAGCGGACCGGCGACCTGCCCGACCGCGCGGAATCGGTCGAGCACAAACGCGAATATCATTCGGAGGCGACACCGATCCAGATCGGCGACACGCTCTATACCTGCACGCCGCATTCGATCGTGCAGGCGATCGACGCGACGACGGGACGGACCAGGTGGAGCTGGAAGGACCAGGTCAGCCGCCAGGGCAACAGCTATCTCGTCTGTCGCGGCGTCGCCTTCTACCAGGCGCCCGAGGGTACGCCCTGCCCGCGTCGCATCTTCGCGCCGACCTTCGACGCGCGGATGATGGCGCTGGACGCCGATACGGGGAAGCCCTGCCCCGGCTTCGGCACCAATGGCGCGATCGACCTGCGGCAGAGCATGGGCGTCTCGGGCCCCGCCGATCAGATCAGCACCTCGCCCCCCGTGGTCGCCAACGGCCGGTTGATCGTCGGTGAACGCATCGTCGACAACGTCAACCGCAACATCCCCAGCGGCGTGGTGCGCGCCTATGATCCGATCACGGGTGCGGGTGTCTGGGCCTGGGACGTCGGCCGCTCACCCGACGCCATCCCGCCGCTGCCCGCGGGCGAGACCTATACGCGCGGCACGCCCAATGTCTGGGGGGCGATGACCGCTGATCCGGCCAATGGCCTGGTCTATCTGGGCACCGGCAATGCCTCGCCCGATTACTGGATCGGCTGGCGGCGGCCGTTCGACGATCGCTTCGGCTCGGCGATCGTCGCGCTCGACATCGCGACGGGCAAGCTGCGCTGGGTGCGCCAGCTGGTCCACCGCGACATGTGGGACATGGATATTCCGATCGGGCCGTCGCTGTTCGATTATCGCGCGCCGAACGGACAGGTGATCCCCGCGCTGATCCAGACGACCAAGATGGGCCAGGTCTATTTCCTCAACCGCCTGACCGGCGCAGCCATTACGCCCATCGTCGAACGCCCCGCGCGGCAGGACGGCGCGACGCCGGGCGTGAAGGTTTCGCCGACCCAGCCCTGGTCGGTCGGCCTGCCCTCCTTCACCCCGCCCGCGCCGACCGAAACATCGACCTGGGGCGCGACGCCGATCGACCAGCTCTTCTGCCGGATCGACATCCGCCGCGCGCAGGGGACGGGCATCTATCAGCCGACCGGCCTGAAGCCGATCATCGGCCACCCGGCGTTCGACGGCGTCACCGACTGGGGCGGCGCGGCGCTCGATCCGGTGCGGCAGGTCTTTACCGTCAACACGATGGAGATGCCGTTCAAGATCTGGCTGATGCGCCGGGACGATCCGCGCGTCAAAAAATACATGGAGAAGAAGGGCGGCGAGAATGCGCGCGCGCCCAATCTCCAGACCCAGTATAACACGCCCTATGTCGCGGTCGTCGCGGCCTGGATCGGTGTCTTCGGCGCACCGTGCAACGCGCCGCCCTGGGGCCATCTGACCGCCGTCGATCTCAACACCCGGAAGGTGGTGTGGAAGAAGGTCCTGGGCACCGCGCAGGATACCGGGCTGTTCGGCAGCCATCTGGGCGTGCCGATCAAGACGGGCGTGCCCAATCTGGGCGGCTCGATCATCACCGCCTCGGGCCTGGTGTTCATCGGCGCGACGACCGACCAGTATCTGCGCGCCTATGATCTGAAGAGCGGCCGAGTGCTGTGGCGCGCGCGACTGCCCGCAGGGGCGCAGGCGACGCCGATGACCTATCGCGGGCGCGACGGGCGGCAATATGTCGTCATCACCGCCGGTGGGCATGGCGCGCTGGGGACGCGGTACGGGGATTATACGATGGCGTTCGCGTTGCCGAAGGGGAGTTAAGGGGACGGAATTGCCTTTGGCTTCGTCCAGGCCGGACGAAATTCAGCGTAACTGAACCTGTCCGCCAGCCACGCCCCTACCGCAGGCGGGAGGGGATGGGGGAGGGCTTTGGCTCTCACCGAGACCATCGCTTGTGGCAGGCCCCCTCCCCAAACCCCTCCCCCCTTCGGGAGGAGGGGCTTTAAAAAGTCAGAAGATCGACCACTCCAAGATCGCTGGTTCCTTCGCTGCTACCGTCATGCGCAGGAACCGCGCCTTGCCCAGATGGCGCAGGGTGATCGGCGAGCCGCTCACCCCCTTCGCCGCTGCGACCTCGTGCCAGCTCTTGCCATCCGCCGACGCCTCGATCCGTACATCCTGTGGCTGGATCACGAAGGCCGGGCGAATCCGGCTTTCCCGCACATCCCGCACCGCCCCCAGATCGGCGGTCAGGACCGGCGGCTGGCCGGGCTCCGGCCGCCAGACGGTCGCATAATTGTCGTCCGCCGCCAGCGCATCCACGCCCTTGCCGGTCCAGCGCAGTCCGCGCGTGCGATGCGCGGCAAAGGCCGGGATCATCGGATCATGGCTGGGCCGCACCTTTTCCAGCGTCCCGTCCGCTTTCACGGTCAGCGGATCGATCGACACCTGCCGCAACACCCGCTCAGCGCCCATGACGAAGGGCAGCGCCTGACGGTGATAGAGGATGTAGGACTTCCCCTTGTCGGCGAAGACCGCATGATGGCCGGGGCTGATGATCTGCCTGGCGGCATCGGTTTCCAGGATCGGGCTGTTCGCCGCCTCGGTAAACGGCCCCATCGGCGACGTACCGACCGCATAGCGGACCTTGTACGTGTCCTTGGTCGTGTTGCCGTCGCTGTACATCAGCAGGTAACGCCCCTTCTCCTTCACCATGAAGGGGCCTTCGAAATAATTGGCGGGGGTCACGTCCCTGGGCTCGCCATCGAAATGGACCATGTCGGGCTTCAGCTTCACGACGAAGCAATGCCCGTTGACCCAGTTCAGCCCCGATCCCCAATAGAGATAGGCCTGACCATCGGTGTCGACGAACGCCTCGGCGTCGATCATGTGATATTTCGGTGCAAAGTCGCGCGCGATCAGCGGCTTGCCGCCATTGGCGTCGGCCCATGGCCCCGCCGGGGACGGGGCCGAGCCGACCCACACTTCGCTGCCGACCGAGACATACATGTACCAGCGGCCGTTCGGCGCCTTCACGACCGAGGGCGCCCAGACCTTGGCATCGCCCGAGGTCGGGCTGGTCGCCGCCTGTTTGGTCGGCCAGTTGGGCTGCGAGAAACGCCAGTCACGGCCATTGTCCGAGGTCCATAGCCCCAGACGGTCATCCCCCCACGGATCGACGGTGGCGAATATATACCAACGCCCCCCATCGCGAACGATGGAGGGGTCGGCGAAATAACCGGGGAGCAGGGGATTGCCCGCTCCCGGTGTATTCCATTGGACATCGCGCCGGGGCGCGGCAGACCCCGCCGACTCCATGACCACCATTGGGGCCAGCAGGACGGCGGCGGCGAGCAGCGCCCCGGCGCGGGCCTTCATCAGCGCAGGTCCAGCATCACGACCGACTTGGCCGGAATCTGCACGGTCAGCGTGCCGCCCGACAGCGTCGCGCCGTTGAACGGCTGCGGCGCGATCTGGTTGGGCGCGTCGAACGTATTGTGCGCATCCATCGTCGCACCGGTCAGGATACGACCCGACACCTGCGCGGCGGTCAGGCCGTCCAGCTTCACGCTCACGGTCGCGGGCTGGTTGGGATCGACATTGGTCAGGCCGACATGGACGACGCCCGCCTTGTCCCGCACCGCCGAGGCGCTGACCGCCTTCATCACCCACTGGTCCTTATTGTACCAGCGCGACTGCACGTCGACCGGCAGGACGGTGGCGTCCTGATAGTCCTTGTACATGTCGAACACCCAATAGGTCGGCGTCTTCACCATGCGCGCACCGTCGGTGAGCAGCATCGCCTGCAGCACATTGACCATCTGCGCGATGTTGGCCCCGCGCACGCGGTCGGCGTGGCGGGCGAAGATGTCGAGGTTGAGGCTCGTCACCATCGCGTCACGCAGGCTGTTCTGCTGGAACAGGAAGCCCGGATTGGTGCCGGGTTCGACATCGAACCAGGTGCCCCATTCGTCGACCAGCAGCGCGACCCGCTTCCTGGGATCGTACTTGTCCATGATCGCCGAGTGACGGGTCAGCAATTCGTCCATCTTCAGCGTCTTGGACAGCGTGCGCGCCCAGGCTTCCTCGTCGAAGCCGGTGGCGGCGCCCTTCTTGTTCCACGGACCGGGGACCGTGTAGTAATGGACGCCGATGCCGTCGAACGCGCTCGACGCGTCCCGCATCATCACTTCGGTCCAGTTATAGTCGTCGCCATTCGCGCCGCTGGCGATCTTCATCAGCGTTTCGCCCGCCGGGACCTTGATGAAGGTCGAATAACGGCGCGTCACGTCGGCGGCATATTCGGGACGCATATTGCCGCCGCAGCCCCACAGTTCGTTGCCGATGCCGAACATGGCGAGCTTCCAGGGCTTGTCGCGACCATTGGCGCGCCGTTCCTCGGCATAGGTCGATTTGGACGGGAAGGTCATATATTCGACCCACTCGGCCATTTCCGACGGCATCGCCGAGCCGACATTGCCCGAGACATAGGCCTCGGCGCCGACCAACTCGCTGTAATTCATGAATTCGTTGGTGCCGAAGCTGTTGTCCTCGGTCACGCCGCCCCAGTTGGTGTTGACCTTGGTCAAGCGCTTCGACTGGGGACCGACACCTTCGCGCCAGTGATATTCGTCGGCGAAGCAGCCGCCCGGCCAGCGGATCACCGGCACCCGGATCGCCTTCAGCGCGTCGAGCACGTCGCGGCGATAGCCGTTGATATTGGGGATCTTGCTGCCCTTGCCGACCCAGATACCGCCATAGATGCCGGTGCCCAGATGCTCGGCGAACTGGCCGAACAGGCGGCGGTTATAGACGGGACCCGGACGGTCGGCATGAACCTCGACCTGGTCGCCGGTGGCGGGCGCTGTTTGCGCCATCGCGGTCCCCGCAAACAGCGTCGCCGCCGCCGTGATCAGAAATTTCGTTGCCCTTTTCATGGATTCTCCTCTGCCTGATGCGGCATGATGGCTTATTGTCCGAGTAAAGAATAGCCCTATTGCATTTCGGTCGCGCGAGCGGGCTTCGCCTGGTCGGGCGTGGTGCCCTCGCCGGTGAAGGGCTCCAGGCGGAAGGCGATGCGGGTCGGCGCCAGCGTGGTGCGATATTTCATATGCGGCTGGCCGACATGGCTCCAGGTCGTATCGCCGCCGATACCCCATTGGGCGGCATCGACGATCAGCGTCGTCTCGCCATGGGGCACGATATCGGTCGATTTCCACGTGCCCGGCGCGCGGCGATACAGATCGGTATAGGGGAAGGCGAGCGCCTGCATCATCAGCGGCTTGGGTGCACGGACGCGAAGCCCCGCCCCCTCGCCCGACAGTTCCATCCAGCGGACATCGGTCTTGTTGCCGGTATCCTGCGGCCGCATGTAATCGTGATTCTGCTCGGCAATCGCCCCACGCCACAGTCCGATCGCGGCCGAGCTTTGACGGTCGACATAGCTTTCATGCGGGCCGCGACCATACCACTCCACCGTCTTGATCGCGGTCGGCATGATGTACCACAGGCCGATGCGAACCGGCGGCGGCAGGTCGGTCTTGAGCGGCACGAACTGCCCGTCGACATCGACCGCGCCGTCCCCCGCCATGGTGTATTTCGTCACGAAACGCGCCGCGCCCGCGCCCATTTCATGATCGACCGTCACGCTTCGGTCGGGACCGACAACGATGCCGCGCACCTGATAGCGGCCGTTCATCGTGAACCAGGGCGACTGCTGCGCGACCGTGCCGTTGGCGGTGTCATTGTCGGTTTCGGCGCGGACGAAATTGGGCTGGCCCCCCTTGGCCAGCAAGCGCCCCCCGGCCGCATAGCGCGTGACCAGCCCGGTCTTGCGATCGATGACCAGTTCGGCGCCATTCGCCGACAGGGTGACGCTGTCGGCGCTATCCGTCACCGCAACCTTGCCTTTCGCCGCCACGGGCATGGCGGGTCCGTCGGTCAGCGCGAATTGCTCCCAGCCGATAACATAATTGGCCGGAACCGCGCGGATCGTGCCGTCCTTGGCATGGGCGCGGACGGTCAGGACATATTCCGCGCCCGGCTCGCGCAGGAATCGGGGGGCGAGCGCGACCGTCTGCACCTGTCCGGCCACCGTGGTCAGCGCAGGCAGATCCCCTTTCGCCACCGCGACGCCGTTCTTTTCCACCACCCAGTCGAAGGTGAAGCCCGACAGATCGATAAAGTCATGACGGTTATGTACAGTGAGGCGTCCGGTCTGGGGATCATAGCCATCGAAGCGGATCGGCGACTGGACCTTCTGCACCTCGTATAGCTGCGGATTGGGCGTCCGGTCGGGTTGGTTCAGCCCGTCGCCGAACTCGATATCGCCGCCCGGATTGGGGCCATATTCGCCGCCGTCACCCCAATAGCGTCGCCCATCCTTGGTATAGCGATACATGGACTGGTCGACCCAGTCCCAGATGAAGCCGCCCTGCAGCTTGCGGTGGGCGTAGATGGTGTCCCAATAATCCTTGAAATTGCCGCCCGAATTGCCCTGCATATGGGCATATTCGCATTGGATCATCGGCTGGGTCCGGGTCGGGTCCTCGGCCCAGTCGACCATCTTTTCGATGTCGTCATACATGGGCGCATAGATGTCGACATAGTTGTTCGGCTGGTGGCTCCAGTCGAGCGTCCCCCAACCCAGATAGGAGATCAGCCGCGCCGGATCGCGCCGCCGGATGGCGGCGGCCGCCTTCTCGAAGTTCGGCCCGATCCCCGCCTCGTTGCCCAGCGACCAGAAGATGATCGAGGGGTGATTCTTGTCCCGCTCGACCATGTTCATCACGCGGGAGACATGCGCGCCTTCCCAGGCGGGGTCGAAACCGATCTGATATTTGCCCCGCTCGGCACCGTGGCGGTTGCCCTGCTCCATATAGGCGTGGCTCTCGATATTGGCCTCATCCATCAGGTAGAAGCCATATTCGTCCGCCAGCGCCAGGAAGCGCGGGTCGTTGGGGTAGTGTGAGGTGCGGATGGCGTTGAAGTTGTTGCGCTTCATCAGCTCCAGATCGCGGCGCATCGACGCCTCGGAGATGACGTGGAAGGTCTCCGGGTCATGCTCGTGGCGGTTGACGCCGCGGATCATGATGCGGCGGCCATTGACCATGACCTGCCCGTCCTTGATCTCGACGGTGCGGAAACCGATGCGCTGCGGCGTGGCCTGGACTAGCTGGCCGTTCGCATCGACCAGTTCGACCAGCAGCGTGTAGAGGTTGGGCGTCTCCGCCGACCAGGCGCGCACGCCGGGCACCGCCGCGTCGAGCTTGGCCGAGGTCGCGCCCTTGGCCAGCGCCACGTCGCGGCTCACCATCGGACGGTCGCCATCGAGCAGGGTCATCCGCGCGGTCATCGCCTGCGGAAGCGCGGGCAGCGTCAGTTCGGTCGACAGCGTGCCGTCGCGGTAATTCCTGTCGAGGCCCGCATGGACGAAGAGGTCATCGATCCGCGCCTTGGGCACCGCGCGCAGATACACCGATCGCTCGATCCCCGATACGCGCCAGAAATCCTGATCCTCCAGATAGCTGCCGTCCGACCAGCGATGGACGCGGATCGCCACGACATTGCGGCCGGGCTTCAGGAACCGGGTGACGTCATATTCGGTCGGAAGCTTGGAGTCCTCCGAATAACCGACCTCCTGCCCGTTGATCCACACGCGATAGGCCGAGCCCGCCGCGCCGATCTGAAGGATCACATCCTGGCCGCGCCACCCCTCGGGCAGGGTAAAGTCGCGGCGATAGGACCCCGTCTCGTTATCGTCATGCGGCACCAGCGGCCGGTTGGCCGGGAAGGGATAGGTGATGTTGTTGTATTTGGGCTGGCCATAGCCCTCGGCCTGCCACATCGCGGGGACCTTTATCGTCTTCCACTTCGACACGTCGTAATCGGGCCGCTCGAACCCCTTGGGCGCGGCGTCGACCGAGGGGGAGAAGGCGAAAGACCAGTCTCCGTCGAGGCTCATATAGCGGCTCGACTTGGCCCGATCGCCCGTCAGCGCCAGGTCGCGGCTTTCATAGGGGAAGGCGGTGGCGCTGGCGGGGCGTGTGCCGCGTGCGTTGACGGCGGGGTTCTCCCAATCGGGACGGCTGGGATCGACCTGGACCGGTGCCACCTGCGGGCCATTCTGGGCCAAGGCCGGGCTCGTCAGAGCCACCACGGCCGCACCGGCCGCCAAATGCCATTTCATCGCACTCCCCTTTGTTATCCCTGCGATTCCCTGACCGGATCGCTCTTATATTTGTCTGATTTTTATGGTGGGTTTTGCCGAACGACAAGGGAAAAGCATGGGGGTAAACCCGTCTTCTTGCGGATAGCGCAACGGATTGACGGACCCATTGGCGGTGCGGCTATAGTCTGACGTTTGATGCCGATCGCGCGGGGGATATGCCGGAATGACACAGGGGACGATCCGTCGCAAAGGCCGTCTGGCCGCCGCCGCGCTGATGCTGCTCCTGGGGGCCGGTACGGCGCACGCCCAGGTCGCCCCGCCTGTCGCCGACCGCCCGGTCCCCGTGACGCTGCGTCCCGCGATCGACCGTCCCTCGACGCTATTCGAGGGCTGGGGCACCGCGCTCGCCTGGTTCGCGCATGTCACCGGCGGCTGGCCCGAGGCGGAGCGGACGCGGCTGGCCGATCTGTTCTATGGCTCCAAGGGGCTGGGCTGGACGATCGCGCGCTACAATATCGGCGGCGGCAATGCGGCCGACACGCCCCCCTATATGAAGGTCGGACGCGCGGTGCCGGGCTTCTGGCGACAACCGGCGGGCGTGACCGGCAAGGACTGGTGGCACGCCGACGATCCCGTCATGTGGGACTGGGGACAGGATGCCAACCAACGCTGGTGGCTGGATGCGATCACCGCCCGCGTGAAGCAGCCGATCTTCGAGGCCTTCTCCAACTCGCCGCCCTGGTTCATGACGGTCAGCGGCCGGGTGTCGGGTGCCGAAAAAGGCACGGATGACAATCTCCGCCCCGGTCAGGAAGCCGCCTTCGCCAGCTATCTGGTGCGCGTCACCGACGAGTTGCAGCGGCGGCACCATCTGACCTTCCGCACCCTGTCGCCGGTCAACGAGCCCAATACCAATTACTGGTTCGCCGCCAATACGCAGGAGGGCGCGCATTGGAGCCCCGCGCGGCAGGCGCAGATGATCGACGCCACCGCCGCCGCGCTGAAGGCCAAGCACCTGTCCACCGTCGTCGCCGCGCCCGACGAGACCGCCTCCAACCTGTTCGTGGCAGATTGGGCCGCCTATCCCCCCGCCACCCGCGCGGCGATCGGGCAGCTCAACGTCCACAGCTATGGCACCGTCCACCAGACCGCCGTGCGGGACATTGCCCGCGCCTCGGGCATCAGATTGTGGATGAGCGAGAACGACACGCCGCTGTCGGGCGATCCCGAAGACCTGACCGGCATGGCGACGCCCCTGGCCTTTGCCGAGCATGTCGTCGGCGACCTCAAGCGGCTGGAGCCCGCCGCCTGGGTCTTCTGGCAAGCGGTCGAGGATTTGAGCACCCGCAAGGGCGAGAAGGGATCGAACTGGGGTATCGTCAAGGCCGACCTGATGGGTGCGCCCGACCAGCCCCATGCGATCCATGTCACGGGAAAATACTGGGCGATGGCGCAGTTCAGCCGCTATATCCGACCCGGCGATCGGCTGATCCCGGTGGACGATATGGATACGGTGGGCGCATTGTCGGCGGATGGGCGGCGGCTGGTGCTGGTCCATGTCAATCCGGGATTGTCGCCCCGCCCCTTGAGCGTCGCGGTGCCGGGGCGGTGGCAGCGGCGGATGATCCTGACCGATGCGGGGCACAAGGCGGTGGAGGTGGCGGGGGATGTGGCGCCGCCTCAGTCGATCGTGACACTGATTTTGACGCGGTGAGGGTGGGACGTGGCCTTCGACTTCGCTCAGGCGGAACGGAGGCGGGCCTTTAAAAAATGCCCTCACCCTTCCGGCGCTTCGCGCCTCCCTCCCTCTCCCGCCGGGAGAGGGAAGGGGCCCGCCCGCGATAGCGGGTGGGAAGGGTGAGGGCGGTCCATCCCAAACCTCCGTTCCGCCTGAGCGTAATCGAAGGCCAAGGGGCACCCTCACCAAACTACGCCGCTAGGTTGCGGGTTCGAGTCCTGCCGGGTCCACCACCCTCACATCCCGGCATCCGGATCGGTCAGCCCGATCATCCGCCGCCCCGCCCTTCGCGCGAAGTTCAGCGTCGTCTTCTTCCGGATATGCGCTGGCAAGGGCACGCTATGCGCCTCGCGCACGATCGCGGCGTCATAGCGATCGGCGACGATGATCCCGGTCCGCTCCGGCAGGAAGGCCGCGTTTTCCAGCGGCGACCAGTCGAACCCGGCGGGCACCGCCCAATAGAAACGGTCGCAATGCGCCAGATAGTCCGGCCATTTGCCGTCCCCCAGCATATCGGCGCGCGACACCTTGATCTCCACCACCACGACATTTCCCCGCGCATCGAGCGCCATCAGGTCGGCGCGGCGGCCGCCCTCCAGCGGGACTTCGGGAATGGTGATAAGGTCGTGGCGGAGCAGCATCCGGGTCACGCCGCGCGCGACGTCAGCGGCGCAAAGCGGCGATAGCGGATCGTCGACGCACGAAGCGGGCGGCATGTCCAACATGCCACCCGCCTAGAACATTTGACGAACAAATGCAAAGCCCCTGAGGACTTCGTCATGTTTAAGGCCCCAGATCAGGGCCTTGGCGTCAACGATAGAAGATGTGGTTGCCGATCGCGGCGACCTTCTGCACCCGCACGCCCGGACGGTTGCCGGGGGTGTTGAAGTACAGCGCCTTGCCCGCGCTGCTGTCCCAGGCCTGGGCCAGCGCGACCTTGGCGACCGCGACGGCGGTGCGATAGGCACTGCGCGACGGGCTGACCGAGGGGATCTCGCCGCGACGGACGAAGCTGAACTGGCCGCGCTGCTTGATGACGTCGCAGACGTCGGTGGGGAAGCGACCCGACTTGGTGCGGTTCAGGATGACCTGCGCCACGGCGAGCTGGCCCGCCAGCGGTTCACCGCGACCTTCGAAATAGATGGCGCCAGCCAGACAGCGGAGCTCTTCGCTCG
The DNA here is from genome assembly GCF_034659795.1 of Sphingomonas fuzhouensis. Lineage (NCBI taxonomy): Bacteria > Pseudomonadati > Pseudomonadota > Alphaproteobacteria > Sphingomonadales > Sphingomonadaceae > Sphingomonas > Sphingomonas fuzhouensis. The sequence continues at coordinate 146,347 of NZ_JAXSQY010000004.1, read as the reverse complement.
ACGCAATATCGTCCTGATCGGCTACGGCCTCGGCCAGCGAGTCATAGTCGCTGTCCTCATCCGCTTCGGAAACCTGGGAAAAATCGGGGAGCGCGGACATGGTGGCCCGGGCGCTCTGGGGAACCATCGCCAGATCGGCGGCGTTGATCCCGGAAACAGTCATCGCACTGACTGGAGTAGCAGCCGCACCGGCAACGTTGGTCGCGAGGCTGGGGGTGCTGGTGGCGAGAAGACCCGCCAGAGATAGAGCCATGGCCGCAGACGCCGCGACTCGCTTGAAAACGGTCATTCATTCAAACAGACATGCGGTTGGATCACGGACCCGAGCATTGCCCAAAGGCGCTCGTCCGGGCTTCCCCCCGACTGCGTAACCCACCGGATCGCACCCGATAAGCACAACGCGAAATTACGATGGCTCGCTCGTGGCCGATCCGGCCGGGTTCGTCAATGTTGCAGGATCGTTTCAGCGGTGAACCGTTCCGCCGCAGCGCCGTTCAGTTCGATCACCCACAGGTCGGGATCGCGGGCGCGCCGACGCTGCCAATAGCTTAAAATATCGTTTGCAGGCGTCGAGTCGATCAGCGCGGTCCGACCATCGGGGCCTAGACCACGCTCCAGCACCCGTTCGCGCCGGTCGGCATCGATCACGATCACCAGGATGCCACCGCCCTGTGGATCGCCCTTGGCCAGCACCATACCTATGCCGCCGCTGTCGTTCATCCGACGCAGCAGCGCCGTGACCAGCATTCCGCTCGGCAGGCGGCCGTCCATCGCGGTCAGACGGTCCGATAGCCGGGCAGGCCCGCCAGCGCGATCTGCGAGCGCATGAAGGTGCCGGTGCCGCGCGCCACCTCCTCACCCTGCGCATCGATCAACCGCGCATCCGCCACGAACACCCGCCGCCGCCCGCTGACCCAGCGTCCCTCCGCCATGACCTCCCCCGCCTTGATCGGGCGGGTCAGCAGCAGGTTGAACTGCGTGGTCAGCAGGAAACGGTCGGTGACCAGGCTGTTGCACGCATAAAAGGCCGCGTCGTCGAGCATCTTGAAATAGCTCGTGCCGTGCGCCGCACCAGCCGCGTGATAATGGCGCTGATCGACGAGGAAGCGGATGCGGGCCACGCCGGGTTCGGGGATTTCCAGCGTGGAATCGAACAACTGGTTGATCGGGGCCTCGGCATAGAGCGTCTCGAGCGCCCGGAAATGCGCGGCCTCGCCCTCAGGCCGCGGCGTCACGCGCCTCATCCTGGGTCAGCAGCGCCCAGATCGCATCGGGCGACCCCGCCCCGCGCAGCTTGGCGACGAACCCCTTGTCGCGCAGCCGCCGCGAGACACGCGCCAGCGCCTTCAGGTGCGCCGACCCCGCATCGGCGGGCGAGAACATGGCAAAGACAAGGTCGACCGGCATGTCGTCGACCGCCTGGAAATCGACCGGCTGGGCCAGCCGGGCAAAGACGCCGACGATCTGGGTAAGCCCGGCGACCTTGCCATGCGGAATGGCGACGCCGCCGCCGAACCCGGTCGATCCCAGCTTTTCGCGTTCGAGCAGGACATCGGTCAGCAGCTTGGCATCCTGACCCGCAGGCCCCGCCGCCGCTCCGGCCAAGGCCTGGAACAGGGTCTTCTTATTGGCGGCGGTAACACCCGCCAGCACCGTGTCATGGCGCAACAGATCGCTGAAATCGTTCATGGTCTCGTCCGGTGCGCCCCCGCGCGGCCCGCCTATTAGCGGGCCACGCGGAAGAACGATAGAGCTTATCCGGCCGCAGTGCCGCGTTGCGGTTCGACCCAGCCGATGGTTCCGTCACCCCGACGATAGACCATGTTATACGAACCCGTACCCGAATTCTTGAACAACAAGGCCGCAGTATTGCGCAGATCGAGCATCATCACGGCATCAGACACGCTGGCATCGGGAATATCGACACGCGTTTCGGCGATGATCAGGGGTGCATCGCCCGCCTCGTCCTCGTCCACCTGTTCGGCAAACAGGGTATAGCCCGCATCATAGGCCCCCGCCTCGGCCAGTTCGATCGCCTGGCCCGCATTGCGGTCCTTCAGGCGGCGCGAATAGCGGCGGAGCTGTTTTTCGATCTTGGTCGCGGCCCCGTCAAAGGCGAGATGCGCATCCTGCGCATCGTGGCGGCCCTTCAGCACCAGGCCACGGGTGACGTGCATCACGATATCGCATTTGAAGCCGACGTCATGCGGCCCCTTGCCGAAGGTCACCTCGGACGAGATGGCGCGGGCGAAATATTTCTCGGCGATACCCTGAAGCCGGTCCGTCACATGGGTCCGCAGCGCGTCGCCCGTTTCGACCTGATGACCAGAAATCCGGATATCCATCGTCTTCTCCTTGACTTACACGACTGGGACGGTCCTTTTGGCCTATCCCCTAGCGTCAACCGGACGCCCCGGCCCCCCAAATCGGATCAGTGATCCCCTTTAGAAACGCGGCATGCGCGGCAAGTTCCGCGTCGCTGGGACGGAATATACGTGGCGGGCGCACTTTGGCGGGAGCGCGGGCGACGATCGTCGGCCCCGTCTCGACAGCCGTGTCGGCGAGCAGACCCAGGCCGATCTGCCGCCCGCCCATCAGCTCGACATAGACCTGCGCCAGCAGCTGCGCATCGAGCAATGCGCCGTGCAGCACGCGGTGCGAGCGGTCGATGCCATAGCGCGAACAGAGCGCGTCGAGCGTGTGCTTGGCGCCGGGATGCTTGCTGCGCGCGATGGCCAGCGTGTCGACCATCCGCGTCTTTTCACAGACATGCGGGAAGCCCAGCGCCCCCAGCTCGCCATTGATGAAGCCGAAGTCGAAGGTGGCGTTATGCGCGATCAGCGGCGCGTCACCGATAAAATCCAGAAACTCGGCCACGCCCTCGGCAAAGACCGGCTTGTCCTTCAAGAACGCGTCGGACAGTCCATGGACCGCCTGCGCCTCGGCAGGCATCGATCGTTCCGGGTTGAAATAGGCGTGATAGGTGCGTCCCGTCTCGACCCGGTTGACCAGTTCGACACAGCCGATTTCCACCAGCCGGTCGCCTTCCGAAAATTTGAACCCGGTCGTTTCGGTGTCGAAAACGATCTCTCTCATGAACCGACTATCGGCCTTCGGATGCGGTGATGCAAGCGATCAACGCCCGCACATTTTCGCGGGTTTCGGCCAGCGGAATGTCGGTTGCGATGACGTGATCGGCGCGCGCACGCTTGTCCGTATCAGGCAACTGACGGCTTAGAATCGCGTCGAATTTCGCTTTTGTCATACCCGGCCTTGCCAACACCCGCCCCTCCTGCACTGCCGGTTCTGCCGATACGACCAACACCTTATCCACAGCCTGATCCCCACCTGTTTCGAACAGGAGCGGCACGTCGATCACGACCAGGGGAGAATCGCCGTGAGCCGTCAGAAAGGCCGCCCGTTCGGCCTGGACCGCGGGGTGGACGATCGCCTCCAGTCGGCGCATCGCGGCGTCATCGCCCAGCACTGCCTGGCCCAGCGCGGCGCGATTCACCCCCTCCGGCCCGGTCGTACCGGGAAAGGCCAATTCGATCGCGGCCACCAGCGGTCCGCCCGGTCCTTGCAGCCTATGCACACAGGCATCGGCATCGAACACCGGCACGCCCTCGTCGCGAAACATCTGCGCGACGGTCGACTTGCCCATGCCGATCGAACCGGTCAGCCCCAAGACGATCATATCGGCACGATCATCGCAGCAGGATAGCGCGCAGTTCGGCGTCGCGGTCGCGCGGCGGGGCGGCGCCGAAAAACCGCTCGAACGCGACGGCCGCCTGGCCGATCAGCATCTCCAGCCCGTCGATCGTGACCAGCCCCCGCGCCCGCGCCGCCGCCAGCAGGCCGGTTTCGAGTGGCGCATAGACGATGTCATAGACGACCGCGTCCTGCGGCAAGGCCGACAGATCCAGGTCGAGCGGCGGCTGGCCGGTCATGCCCAGGCTGGTCGCATTGACCACCAAAGCACTGGGCGGCACCGCTTCACCGATCGACAGGGCCTGCCCCTCCAGCCCGAAAGCGGACAGCAAAGCCGCCCCTTTTTCCACATCGCGGTTGAACAGCGTCACCGGGCCGACACCGATCCCCGCCAGCGCATACAGCACCGCGCGCCCCGCGCCCCCTGCCCCGATCACCGTCACCGGCTTGCCCGCCAGATCGAAGGGCTTGAGCGGCGCGGCAAAGCCCGCCGCATCGGTGTTGGTGCCGACCAGCGCGCCATCCGCATCGCGAAAGGCGGTGTTGGTCGCCCCGATCGCGGCCCGCACACCCTCGCGATCCTCGACATGATCGAGCGCGGCGATCTTGTGCGGCACGGTGATGTTGCACCCGCGCCAGTTCGGGTCGGTCTTTCGCGCGGCGAAATAGCCCGGCAGCGATTCCGGCAGAACAAGGGTGGCGTAATAGTCCGCCTCGATCCCCAGCGCCTTCAGCCAGAAACCGTGGATCAGTGGCGATTTGCTATGGCCGATCGGGTCGCCGATCACCTCCGCATAGGGCCTGGTCATCAGGCCGCCATCCAGCCGCGCTCGCGCAAATAGCCCAGCACCGGCAGCAACGGCATGCCGAGAATCGTGAAATGGCTTCCCTCGATCCGCGAAAAGAGCTGCACGCCCGGCCCCTCGATCCGGAAACAGCCGACACAGCCCGCGATGGCGGGCCATTCCTGATCGAGATAGGAATCAATGAACGCCGGCGAGAGCGGCCGGACATGGAGTTTCGCCCGCTCGACATGCCGCCAGACCGGGCGGCCATGTTCGGCGATGACGGCCGCGCTCCACAATTCGTGGCTGCCGCCGCTCATCCGGGTCAGATGCTCGGCCGCCTCGTCACGGCTCTCCGGCTTGTCGAGCAAAGTGCCGTCGGCGAGCGCCACGATCGAATCCGACCCCAGCACCGGGACCGGTCCGGCATTGGCGGACACCTTCACCGCCTTCATCTCGGCCAGCGCATCGGACAGGTCGCGCGGGGACGCGCCCGCCATCGCCGCCTTGACGCCCGCTTCGTCGACGCGGGCGGGCAGGGCTTCATAGGCAACCCCGGCGGCGTCGAGCATCGCCCGGCGCGAGGCGCTTTGCGAGGCGAGGATGATCATGCGTCGGACTTTCGTTGATTGACGAGGGAGATGATCGCGGCCGCCGTCTCCTCGATCGAGCGGCGGGTAACGTCGATCACTGGCCAGTCATTGTCGGCGAACATCCGCCGGGCAAAGGTCAGTTCGCGGTTGACCGCCTCCTGCTCGACATAATCGGTGTCGGGTGCCTGGTTGAGCGAGAGCAGCCGGTTGCGCCGGATCGCGATCAGCCGGTCGGCACTGGTGGTCAGCCCCACGACCAGCGGCTTTTTCAAGCTGAACAGGAACGGGGGCGGGGGGCTTTCGACCACGATCGGGATGTTGGCGGTCTTGTACCCGCGATTGGCGAGATAGATCGAGGTCGGCGTCTTGGACGAGCGGCTGACCCCCGCCAGCACGATATCGGCCTCCTCCCATTCTTCCCAGGCGATGCCGTCGTCATGCGCGATGGTGAACTGAATCGCATCGACCCGCGCGAAATAGGCCGCGTCCAGGACGTGCTGGCGACCCGGCCGCATCTTGGCCTGCACGCCCAACAGCCCCGACAGCGCGGCATTGACCGGATCGAGCGGCGCGACGGTGGGCAGCCCCAGCGCATGGCACCGGCTTTCCAGCACCCGCCGGGTCACCGGATTGACCAGGGTGAAGATCACCAGCCCCGGATTCTGCGCGATCTCCTGAAGGATGCGTTCCAGATGGCTTTCGGTGCGGACCATCGGCCAGAAATGCCGGACAGTCTCCACATCGTCATATTGGGCCAGCGCCGCCTTCGCGATGTTCTCCAGCGTCTCGCCGGTGGAATCGGACAGAAGGTGCAGGTGGAGCCGTGTCGTCATCGGCACGGGAATGACTCTGTGGATAACATGACGAGAATCGGTAGCGTAACTCGGCAACGCGGCCAAGCCGGTCGGCGGCGGTGGATAAGCGATGATTCGTTCACATCGAATCCCACAGGCCGGATTCTTTTCCACAGCCTGTGGGTTATGGGGGCGATGAATCCGAATCCCGTTGAATCGGCGACTCCCATCGAGTCAACGTGTTGGCATATCGGGGAGAGCCGAATAATCCCGACAACCAACGTGCCAACCACTTCAACAATCCAATCTTAGAATCTTCTTTAATAGAAGAAGGGGGGTCTTCTGACCGACGTTCCGATTCGAAAAACCCTGCTCGCCGTGTTGAAGGGTGAGCGGCAAGCGACACCGCCCATGTGGCTCATGCGCCAGGCCGGACGCTATCTGCCCGAGTATCGCGAATTGCGGGCGGAGAAGGGCGGCTTCCTGGCGCTCGCCACCGATCCGCAGGCCGCGGCCGAGGTGACGGTGCAGCCGATCCGCCGGTTCGGCTTTGACGGGGCGATCCTGTTTTCCGACATCCTGATGGTCCCCTGGGCGCTGGGCCAGGATCTCAGCTTCGGGGCGGGGGAGGGACCGCGTCTGGCCCCCGCGCTGGTCGATCATGCGCTGTCGTCGCTTCAGAGCGTCCCTGAGCGTCTCGACCCGGTTTACGCCACCGTGGCGCGGGTGGCGGCGCAATTGCCGCCACAGACCAGCTTTCTGGGCTTTGCGGGCTCTCCCTGGACGGTGGCGACCTATATGGTGGCAGGTGCCGGGTCGAAGGATCAGGGCGAGACGCGGCGTTTCGCCTATGCCGATCCGACAGGCTTCGGCGCGATCATCGATGCGATCGCGGCGATGACCATCGACTATCTGGCGGGGCAGGTCGCCCATGGGGTGGAGGCGGTGCAGCTGTTCGACAGCTGGGCGGGCTCGCTGTCCCCGGCGCAGTTCGAACGCTGGGTGATCGCGCCCAATGCGGCGATCGTGGCTGGTTTCCGCCAGCGCTGTCCGGGGGTGCCGGTGATCGGCTTCCCCAAGGGGGCAGGGGGCAAGCTGCCCGCTTATGCGCGTGAAACCGGGGTGGATGCGATCGGGCTGGACGAGACGGTCGATCCGGTCTGGGCCGACACCTATCTGCCGAAGGATTTGCCGGTGCAGGGCAATCTCGATCCGCTGGCGCTGATCGCCGGGGGCGAGGCGCTGGACGGGGCGGTGGATCGCATCCTGGCGGCCTTCACCGACCGGCCACATATCTTCAATCTGGGCCATGGCATATTGCCCGACACGCCGATCGCACATGTCGAGCGGCTGATCGCCCGTGTGAGGAACCGCCTATGATCGGACTATTGGGCCCCGCCTATGAATGGGTGAAGGCCGCGCATATCATCTTCGTGATCTTCTGGATGGCGGGGCTGTTCATGATGCCGCGCTATCTGGTCTATCATCAGGAGGCCCTGGTCGCCGGCGACGCGACCGATGCGGCACGCTGGGTCGAGCGGGAAAACAAGCTGCGTTCGATCATCCTGACCCCGGCGATGATCGCGGTATGGGTGTTGGGCTTGCTGCTGGCGGCGTCGCTGGGGCTGTTCTCGGGCGTGCCGGGGCTGGGCTGGTTGCATGCCAAGCTCGCCTTCGTGCTGCTGCTCTCGGGCTATCATGGCTGGATGGTCGGCTATTCGAAGCGGCTGGCGTGCGGGCAGATGAAGCTCAGCGGCAAGCAGCTGCGCATGATCAACGAGGTGCCCGCGCTGGCGGCGACGATCATCGTCGTGCTGGTGGTCATCAAGCCGTTCTGAACCATCTTGCTCCCCTCCCGCAAGCGGGAGGGGCGTGAGACTCAAGCAGCGATGGGCTTTCCCCATTGACTTGGGCGCCTCCGAATCCTAACTCGCCATACTGTACGGCGCGGTCCTCGCGTCGGGTACGCTTCCTTATCGACAGCCTCGTTTCGCCGCGATCATCGCCGACCGACGCCCTCCGACCATCCGGACCGATCATGCATCTGAAAGACCTCAAGAAGAAAACCCCCGCCGACCTTGTGCAGCTGGCCGAGGAATTGGGGGTCGAGAGCGCGTCGACGCTGCGCAAGCAGGACCTGCTGTTCGCCATCCTGAAGGAGCAGGCGGAGAAGGGCGACCAGATCATGGGGCTGGGCACGATCGAGGTGCTGCCCGACGGCTTCGGCTTCTTGCGTTCGCCGGAAGCGAATTATCTGGCGGGGCCCGACGACATCTATGTCTCGCCCAACCAGGTCCGCAAGCATGGCCTGCGCACCGGCGATACGGTGGAAGGCGAAATCCGCGCGCCCAAGGATGGCGAGCGCTATTTCGCGCTGACCAAGCTGACCAGCGTCAATTTCGACGACCCGGAGGCGGTGCGTCACCGCGTCAATTTCGACAATCTGACGCCGCTCTACCCCGAGCAGAAGCTGATCCTCGACCCCGCCGACCCGACTCAGAAGGACAAGTCGGCGCGTGTGATCGACATCGTTTCCCCACAGGGCAAGGGCCAGCGCACGCTGATCGTCGCGCCCCCGCGCGTGGGTAAGACGGTGATGCTACAGAACATCGCCAAGGCGATCACCGACAACCACCCCGAAGTCTTCCTGATCGTCCTGCTGATCGACGAGCGTCCGGAAGAAGTGACCGACATGCAGCGCTCGGTGCGCGGCGAGGTCGTGTCCTCGACCTTCGACGAACCGGCGCAGCGCCACGTCCAGGTCGCCGAGATGGTAATCGAAAAGGCCAAGCGCCTGGTCGAGCACAAGAAGGATGTCGTCATCCTGCTCGACTCGATCACCCGTCTGGGCCGCGCCTACAACACCGTGGTCCCGTCCTCGGGCAAGGTGCTGACCGGCGGCGTCGACGCCAACGCGCTCCAGCGGCCGAAGCGCTTCTTCGGCGCGGCGCGCAATATCGAGGAGGGCGGCTCGCTCTCGATCATCGCCACCGCGCTGATCGACACGGGCAGCCGCATGGACGAAGTGATCTTCGAAGAGTTCAAGGGCACCGGCAACTCGGAAATCGTCCTCGACCGCAAGGTGGCGGACAAGCGCATCTTCCCGGCGATGGATGTCGGCAAGTCGGGCACCCGCAAGGAAGAGCTGTTGGTCGAGAAGGACAAGCTGTCCAAGATGTGGGTGCTGCGTCGCATCCTGATGCAGATGGGCACGATCGACTCGATGGAGTTCCTGCTCGACAAGATGAAGAACTCGAAGACCAACGAGGATTTCTTCGACTCGATGAATCAGTAAGGGGCTCGGCGGGGCTTGGGCTCCGCCGACGCTACGGTTTCGTGGGTTCGTTGGCGGGAAATAGGCCCGCTTGCGAACCCATTTTCGTTTTGGGGCGTTAGCAGGCCCGATCCCACCCCCTTTCGGGATCGTGCCGGTCCAAGCACGGCACGGCCGCGTCGTTGCTTAACACGCGACGCGGCCAAACGGGGTGGGCGCCAGGCGCCCGTAACAGTCTTGGGGAATAGGCCCGGCCTTTACGGCCGGGTGCGACCGCCGCCCATGCCGCCGCCCTGACCGCCACCGGCACCCGGCGCACCCACGGCGCCGATATTGCCGAACAGATCCTGGAAGAAGCCGCGCTCGCGACCCAGGGTCGGCGTGGTCTTGCCATAGGGCGAGATGTCGGCGACCTGATCGATGCCCGCGCGGCGGATCGTCGTGACGTTGCCCGCCTTGTCGAAGCTGATCTGCAGCGTGATCTGCGACACCGGATGGGGCAGGGTATAGCCCAGGTTGCGGCTGTCGCGCGCGACATAATACCAGTCGCCGCCACCGAACTGGCTGGTGATCGTCGGCGTACCCAGCGTCTGGAGCACCGACTGGCGATTGTCGACGCCCGGCTGGATCGAGTTGACGAGATCGGTGTCGACCACATAGCCCTGATGCGACCGCAGCGGCGTACAGGCGCCCACGGCCAGAACCAGGCCGAGCCCGAGGGCGGCGAGCCGGGTGGAAGAAACGCTCATCATCATCTCCGGGCCGGGTGGTCGGCCGCACTACGCGGGGTCAGCACTGGCGATCGATCCGCTCGACCGTCGCCCCCTCGATATGCCAAGGGAAGGGCGCGCACAAGCATGGCGCGGTGATGATCGTGCACACAAAGGGAGGGGCGGGTGGCCTCAGGCTGGCTCAAGCGGACAATCGCGCGGTATTTCGGGCGTGACGGCGATGCGGCGTTGCCGTTGTACAACGCCGTGGTGCTGCGCGCGCGCGAACCGCACTGGTATCTGGACGGCGCGGTGCCCGATACGGTCGATGGCCGGTTCGACATGATCGCCGCCGTCCTGTCATTGGTCCTGCTCCGCCTGGAGGCCGAGCCCGAGGGGGCGGCGATGGCGGCGCGGCTGACCGAGCGTTTCGTCACCGACATGGATGGGCAACTGCGCGAACTCGGCATCGGCGACATCGTGGTCGGCAAGCATATCGGCCGGATGATGGCGATGCTGGGTGGCCGCCTGACCGCCTATCGCGAAGGGCTGGCGGGGGAGGGGGCGGTGATGGATGCCGCTCTGGTCCGCAACCTCTATCGGGGCGAGGCGCCTGCCGATCCACAGGCGGTTGCCCATGTTCGGAAGGCGCTTCGCACCCTACATGAGCAACTGGCGGCCGTTTCGCTCGCTCGCCTCACCCTTGGAGAATTGCCGTGAACCCCGAATGGAGCCGCCCCGAAAAGATCGATACGATCGGCGAGCGTGAAAAGCCGGTGTCGATCGACACCACGCCCGACGAACGCCGCGCTTTGGCCGGGCGGTTCGGGCTGTTGTCGGTGGATAGGCTGTCCGCCGATCTGGTCGTGCGGCGCGATGCGGCGGGCATCCTCGTCACCGGCTCGGTGCGCGGCGCGGTGGTGCAGCCCTGTTCGGTGACGGGCGACCCGGTGCCCGCCAAGGTCGACGAGCCGGTGGCACTGCGCTTCGTCGAACCGTCGGGCCACGGCGCGGACGAGGAGATCGAGCTGTCCGAGGATTCGCTCGACACGATCGAGATCGAAGGCGGCACGATCGATCTGGGCGAAGCGGCGGCCGAAACCATGGCGCTGTCGCTCGATCCCTTCCCACGCAGCCCCGATGCGGCCGCGACGCTGAAGGAAGCGGGCGTCATCAGCGAGGATGAAGCCGGGCCGTTCGGTGCGCTGTCGGGGCTGAAGGCCATGCTCGAAGGGAAGAAGTGAGCATGGCGTCCCGATTTTTGTCCGGGAAGGGATAGTCAGGGCGTATCCGGCCCCAGCGTCGGGTCCAGGTCGCGGGGCCGGATGAAGGCCACCAGCGTCGCGCTATGCGCCCGCGCCTCGGCCCAGCGATCGATCGGCAAGGTCATCTGCGCCACCGTCGCGGTCGGATATTTATCCTCCACCCGCTCGCGCAATTCGCCGTCCAGCGTCAGATCGAGGACCAGATCCTCCAGCCCCGGATTATGCCCGACCATCAGCACATGGTCCGCCGCGTCGGGCAGGGCCTGCACCAGATCGAGCAGGCTGGCGGCGGAGGCAAGGTAGAGCGTTCGGTCCCAGACCGGCTCCAGCGTGCGGCCATAACCGCTCCACACCTCGTCCAGCGTCTCGATCACACGGACGGCGGGCGAGGCGAGGATATGGTCGAATTCCAGGTTCAGCGCCTTCAGCTGCCGCCCGATCATCACCGCCGCGCGCCGCCCCTTGGCATTGAGCGGACGATCGAAATCACGGGCGACCGGATCGTCCCAGCTCGACTTGGCATGGCGAAGCAGCGTCAGCGTCTTCATCGGATCGGATTCTCCGTCGCGGCGGCTGGCAGGGTTTCGCCATTGCCATGCCCTATCGGCGCGTCGGAGGAAAGCCGCCCCGCGACCCGCGCGACCGCTTCGTCCAGCGTGACGCGCGAAATCGAGACACCCGTCGGAAAGGCGTCGAGCAGCCGCGACGGCATGGCGGCGGACAGCAGGACGAACGCGCCGCGATCGTCGGCGCGTCGGATCAGCCGCCCAAACGCCTGCGCCAGCCGCGCGCGCACGATCCGGTCGTCATAGGCACTGCCGCCCCCCGCCAGCTTGCGCGCGGCGTGCAGCACGGTCGGCTTGGGCCAGGGCACACCCTCCATCACGACCAGCCGTAGCGAGGAGCCGGGCACGTCCACCCCGTCGCGAAGCGCATCGGTGCCGAGCAGCGAGGCGGACGGATCGTCGCGGAAGATATCCACCAGCGTCCCCGTATCGATCGGATCGACATGCTGGGCGTGCAGCGCCAGTCCATCGCGCGCCAGCCGGTCGGCGATCCGGCCATGCACGCCGCGCAACCGCCGGATCGCGGTGAACAGCCCCAGCGTCCCGCCCTTGGCCGCCGCGATCAGACGCGCATAGGCATTGGCGAGCTGGGGGATATCGCCGCGCTTCACATCGGTGACGATCAGCACCTCGGCGCGCTCCGGATAATCGAACGGGCTTTCCGCCACGAAATGGGCGGGGCCGCGCGTCAGATGCGGCGCGCCGGTCCGCGCCTCGGCGACGTCCCAGTCGCCCCCGGCACGCAAGGTGGCCGAGGTGACGATGGCACCATGGGCAGGCTTCAGCACGATCTCGGCAAAGGGGCGGGTCGGGTCGAGCCAGTGGCGATGCAAGCCAATGTCATATTCGCGTCCCTCGACCCGGTCGACCGCCAGCCAGTCGACAAAATCGGGATCGACCGGCCCGCCGATCCGGGCGAGCAGCGACAGCCACGCCGCCACCGTCTCTGCCCGCCAGTTGAGCGAGGCGATCGCCCCCTCCACCCGCGCGCGCGCCTGACCGTCGAGCCAGTCGGGCGCTTCCTGCAACACCGCCTCCAGCCGCTGACCCAGTGTCACCAGCGGTCGCAGCAGCGCGTCGAGCGCATGGGCGGCGGGACCGGCGGCCTCGATCAGTGCGGGGGAGGGATCGGCGAGTTCGGTCTCCAGGCCATAGCCTGCATCGCCGGTCTGCTCGGCACGCGCAAAGGCCAGACCGCGCACCGCCGCCAACAACGTCTCGATCGGGCCGAAGGGCTGGCCTTCCGCCAATCGACCCAGCCAGCCTTCGCTCGCCAAGGCGTGCGCGGCCTGCACCGCATCGCCGATCGCGCGGTTGCCGCCCTCGTCATAGCTGGCGACATCGGACAGCCGCGCAGCCAGCCCCCGGCGGCGTCCGCGCGACCCGGCCTCGGGACCGAGAATCCAGCGGCGCAACTCGATCGTCTCCGATCCGGTCAGCGCAGTGGCGAACATCGAGTCCGCCGCGTCGAACAGGTGATGCCCCTCGTCGAAGACGTACCGTGTCGGTCGCGTCTGCGTCTCCCGCCCGCGTGCGGCGTTGACCATGACCAGTGCGTGATTGGCGATGACGATATCGGCCTGCACCGAGGCGCGCGCCGCCCGCTCGATGAAGCATTTCCGATAATGCGGGCAACCCGCATAGACGCACTCGCCACGCCGATCGGTCAGCGCGGCCGAACCGTTGCGGCGAAAGAGCGTTGTCAGCCAGCCGGGCAGGTCGCCACCGACCATATCGCCGTCGCTGCTATAGGCCGCCCAGCGCGCGACCAGTTGCGCCAGCACCGCCGCGCGTCCCGCGAACCCGCCTTGCAGCGCATCCTCCAGATTGAGCAGGCATAGATAATTCTCGCGCCCCTTGCGGGTGACGACGCGTTCCTTGCGCAGCACGGGGTCGGGGAAGATACGCGCGGTCTCACCGCTCAACTGGCGTTGCAGCGCCTTGGTATAGGTGGATATCCACACCGCCCCGCCCGCGCGCTCCGCCCAGAGGCTGGCGGGGGCGAGATAGCCGAGCGTCTTGCCGATGCCCGTACCCGCTTCCGCCAACACCATGTTCGGCGTGTCGCGCACCGCACGCGGCGCGAAGGCGGCGGTGACGGCGGCGGCATAGGCGCGCTGGCCGGGGCGTTCCTCCGCCCCCTCGCCGGTCAGGTGGCGCAGGCGATCCTCGGCATCGGCGGGCGGCAGGTCGATGGTGCGCGGGGCGGGGCGGGGGGCGTCCTCCTCCCATTCGGGCAGCGCGCTGAACAACCAGCGCTCGTTCCGCTCGGGCCGGGTGAGGCGCGGCCCGATCAGCGGTGCCCAGGGCCAGCGAAGCCGGGCCAGGCTTTGTGCGGCGGTCCAAGCCCCCTCACGCTCGGGCCAGGCACCATCGGGCGTGGCGAGCAAACTCTCCGTGGCTTGGAGGAGGAAGGCCGCAACCTCTGCGTCATTTTCGGGCGGCGTCAGGCCGCAGGCCCGCGCCAGGCCATGCGGTGTCGGGACCGCGAACCGGGCCGGGCGAAGGAAGGCGAAGAGCTCGAGGATGTCGAGCCCCGACAATTCGGCATAGCCCAGCCGCTGGCCGATCAGCGGCGCATTGAGCAGGATGACCGGCGTTTCCGATGCCAGCCCGATCGCCTCACCCCGCGACACCGCGCGGGTCTGTCCACCGGTGGAAATCCACACGCCGCTATGGCTGGCATGCAGGGCGGGGTGGGGAAGCGCGGTCACAAGCCAGGATATCGGGGAGCGGGAACAGGATGGCAACGGGGCTTGGCGGTTTTAATCGCCTCGCCTGGGATACGCCTAAGCTGTTCCACGTGGAACATATAGCGTTGTGGATAAGTCTGTGGATAATATGCGAGAAAAAGGCGGATGACTCGGGGATAATCCGTGGATCGTGTAAAATGCATTTGTGCATCGCGCCTCGTCTTGCCAGAGGCAAATCCATGACAGACGAACTCCGCTCCACCGCTCTCGAGTCCAAGGCCTGGCCCTATGAGGAGGCTCGCAAGCTCCTCAAACGCTATCCTGATGGCAAGCCGGGCGGTGCGCCGATCCTGTTCGAGACGGGCTATGGTCCGTCGGGCCTGCCGCATATCGGCACGTTCAACGAAGTGCTGCGCACCACCATGGTCCGCAATGCCTTCCACGCGCTGTCGGATCAGAAGACCCGGTTGATCGCCTTTTCGGACGATATGGACGGCCTGCGCAAGGTGCCGGACAATGTGCCGAACCAGGATATGCTGCGCGCGCATCTGGGCAAGCCGCTGACCCAGGTGCCCGACCCGTTCGAGAAGTTCGACAGCTTTGCCGCGCACAATAATGCGCTGCTGCGTCAGTTTCTCGACCGCTATGGCTTCGACTATGAGTTCGCCTCGTCGACGGAGTATTACACTTCGGGTCGCTTCGACGATGCGTTGCGGCTGGTGCTCAAGCATTTCCAGGGCATCCAGGATGTGATGCTCCCCACCCTGCGCGCCGAGCGTCGCGCGACCTATTCGCCGGTCCTGCCGATCAGCCCCAAGTCGGGCATCGTCCTGCAGGTGCCGGTCGAGGTGATCGACGCCGAAGCCGGTCTGATCGCGTTCGAGGACGAGGGCGAGCGGATCGTCCAGTCGGCGCTGGGCGGCCTGTCCAAGCTGCAATGGAAGGTCGACTGGGCGATGCGCTGGGTCGCGCTGGGCGTGGATTATGAGATGGCGGGCAAGGACCTGATCGACTCGGTCACCCAGTCGTCCAAGATCGCGCGCGTGCTGGGCGGCCGTCCGCCTGAAGGCTTTAACTATGAGATGTTCCTCGACGAGCATGGCGAGAAAATCTCCAAGTCCAAGGGCAATGGCCTAAGCCTCGACCAGTGGCTGACCTATGGGCCGGAGGAGAGCCTGGCCTTTTTCGCCTATCGCGAGCCGAAGAAAGCCAAGCAGCTGCACATGGGCGTCATCCCGCGTGCGGTGGATGAATATTGGCAGTTCCGCGCGAACTATCCCAACCAGTCGCTCAAGGAGCAGCTGGGCAATCCGGTGCACCATATCCATGACGGCAAGCTGCCCGAAGGCGAGCTGCCGGTGACGTTCGGGCTGTTGCTCAACCTGGTCGGCGTGATGGGCGAGGCGACCAAGGAGCAGGTCTGGGGCTATCTCGCCAACTATGTGCCGGAAGCCTCGGCCGAGAAATACCCCGAACTCGACCGGCTGATCGACCATGCGCTGGCCTATGCCCGCGATTTCGTTGCGCCAACGCTCCAGCGGCGTGCGCCCGAGCCGCATGAGGCCGAAGCCTTGCGCCAGCTCGATGCACAACTTGCCGCGCTACCGGCGGGGGCGACGGCCGAGGACATCCAGAACATCGTTTATGAGATCGGCAAGACCGACGCCTTCCCGTCGCTGCGCGACTGGTTCAAGGCGCTGTACGAAACGCTGCTGGGATCGGCGCAAGGGCCGCGCATGGGCAGCTTTATCGCGCTCTATGGCGTGGATAACAATCGCAAGCTGATCGCCGAGGCACTGGCCAAGGCGGTGTAACCAAGGCTGCCCTCACCCTTCCGGCGCTTCGCGCCTCCCTCCCTCTCCCATGGGGAGAGGGAAGGGGCCCGCCCGCCAAAGACGGGTGGGAAGGGTGAGGGTAGGTTCTACTTAGCGGAGATGCTCCGCAAAAAATGCCATGGTGCGTTCGTCTGCCAGCTTGGCCGACTCCTCAGACCGGCGTTGACCGAATTCGGTCGCGAAGCCGTGATCCTCTCCGGCATAATCGTACAGCGTGACCTTGGGATGGTCGTCCAGGCCTTCGTGCATCCGCTGCTGCGCGGCCTTGTCGACGAAATGATCCTCCTCCGGAATGTGGAGCAGCACCGGCTTGGCGATGGCGTGCTTCTCGCCGAGCAGACCGTCGATGCCGACGCCATAATAGCCGACACTGGCATCCACATCGGTCCGCGCCGCGGTCATGAAGGCCAGCCGTCCGCCCAGGCAGTAACCAACGACGCCGACCTTGAAGTCCGCGCCATGCTCGGCGCGGATCGCCTGGATCGTCGCCTCGATATCGCGAATGCCGCCGTCCTGGTCGAACTGGCCCATCAGATCGAGCGCCTGTTGCATCTCGTTGGGCACGTCGGGGTCCAGCTCGATTCCGGGGGCGATCTTGTGGAAAAGATCGGGGGCGACGGCCAGATAGCCTGCCTCGGCCAGCGTGTCGCATTTGCGGCGGATGCCCGCATTCACGCCGAAGATTTCCTGGATGACGATGATCGCGGCGGTCGGCTGACCCTCCGGTTCGGCATAATAGGCGTTGAACGAGGCCTCGCCGTTCGCTGCGGCGATGGTCTTGGTAGCGGTCATGCGGGTCTCCTGTGGTCGTCGCGACGATAACGCCTTATGCCTCAGTTGGTCGCGCGAGGAGAATGGCCTGTGAAAGTGAATGTGGAAATCGACTGCACGCCCGAAGAAGCACGCCGCGCCATGGGGCTGCCCGATCTGACGCCGATCCATGAACGCTATGTCCAGATGATGCTGGACACGATGGAGTCGGGGGTGAAGCCCGAGATGATCGAGGCGATGATGCGCAACTGGGCGCCGATGGGGGAGGCGAGCATGACCATGTGGCGCCGCATGTTCGAGGGGCAGAAGGGCTGAGCCTCGCATGACCGATACGATCTTCGCCGTCTCCAGCGGACAGCCGCCCGCCGCGATCGCGGTGATCCGGGTCAGTGGCCCGGCGGCCTTCGCGGCGGCCGAGCGGCTGGGCGGACGTCTGCCCGCGCCGCGTCGAGCGAGTTTGCGGACGCTGAAGGATGCGGACGGTGCGGTGCTGGATTCGGCGCTGCTGCTCTGCTTTCCCGGTCCGGCGACGGCGACGGGTGAGGATCTGGTCGAACTGCATTGCCATGGCGGACGCGCGGTCGTCGCGGCGGTGGAGGGGGCGCTGGCGGCCCTGCCGGGTGTCCGCCGGGCCGAGCCGGGCGAGTTCACCCGTCGTGCTTTGCTCAACGGCCGGATCGATCTCGCCGAGGCGGAGGGGCTGGCGGACCTGCTCGAAGCGCAGACCGAACGCCAGCGCCGCGCCGCGATCAGCGCGGTCGAGGGGCAGGTCAGCCAGGCGGTGCGCGGCTGGATGGACCGGCTGGCGACATTGTCCGCGATGATCGAGGCGATGCTCGATTTCGCCGAAGAGGATGACGTGCCGCTCGATGCGGCGGCGGTGGCGCGGATCAAGGGCGAGATGCACGACCTTGCCATCGCCATGCTGGAGGTGGTCGAGCGGCCGCCGGTCGATCGCCTACATGACGGCATCCGCGTCGTGCTGGCGGGACCACCGAACAGCGGCAAGTCGACCTTGCTCAACCTGCTGGTCGAGCGCGAGGCGGCGATCGTCTCGCCGATCGCGGGCACGACCCGCGACCGGATCGAGGCGAGCGTGCTGCGGGGTGGGGTCGCCTATGTGCTGACCGACACCGCCGGTCTGGCCGAGGATACCGATGATGTGATCGAGGCGATCGGCGTCACCCGCGCGCAGGAGGCGATCCTTCAGGCGGATATTTTGTTGTGGATGGCGGACACGCCACCGCCACGCGGCGACGCGATCTGGCTGCATAGCCGCGCCGATCTGGCGGGGCGGGAAAAACTGCCCGAGGGGCGGCGGCTGGCGGTGCGGCGTGATGACGGCACCAGTGTCGCCCGCGTCTGGGATGCGATTGCGGAGGCGGCCACCGTGCTGCTTCCCCGCGAAGATGCGATCGGATTCAAGCGGCATCAACAGGACCAGTGCCGTCGCGCCGCCAATGCGCTGATCGCCGCGCCGTCCGACGATATCCTGTTGGTAGCCGAGGAGTTGCGGGTTGCTCGTCAGGCCTTGGCGGAAGTGCTGGGTGTCAGCGCGACCGAGACGATGCTGGATGCACTCTTCGGACGCTTCTGCCTGGGCAAATGATTGTTCCACGTGGAACGTTGACACCGGATCGCTTTGACGCTGCCCGCCCGTTCCGGTAGGGCGGAGCCATGTTTGATGTCGTAGTGATCGGTGGCGGTCACGCGGGAACCGAGGCCGCTGCGGCGGCTGCGCGCCGGGGTGCGCGGACGGCCCTCTTGTCCTTTGATCGTCATGGCCTGGGCGCCATGTCCTGCAATCCGGCGATCGGCGGATTGGGGAAGGGCCATATCGTGCGTGAGGTCGACGCTTTTGACGGGCTGATTGCCTGCGCAGCGGACCAGGGCGCGATCCACTATCGGATGCTCAATCGCAGCAAGGGCACGGCCGTTCAGGGCCCAAGGGTCCAGGCCGATCGGCGACGCTATGCCGCGGCGATCCAGGCGATGCTGGCGGCTCAACCGAACCTGACCATCATCGAGGGGGAGGCCGAGGCGCTGGTCCTTGATGGCGACCGGGTTGAGGGTGTCCAACTGGGCGACGGTACGATCCTGTCGGCGCGGGCGGTGGTGCTGGCGACCGGGACCTTCCTTGGCGGGCGGCTGTTCCGGGGCGAGGAGCGGCATCTCGGCGGCCGGATCGGCGAGCGCGCCGCGACCCGCATGGCGGAACAGCTACGTGCGCTGGGCTTGCCCATGGCGCGGATGAAGACCGGCACACCGCCACGTCTCGACGGTCGTACCATCGACTGGGCGAAGCTGGACGAGCAGCCCAGCGATAGTGATCCCTGGACCATGTCGCCGATGACGGCGGCCCGGCCCTTGCCGCAGATCGCCTGCGCGATCACCCGGACGACCGAAGAGACTCATGCGATCATCGCGGCGGCCTTCCACCGCTCGCCGCTATTTACCGGTGCGATCGAGGCGAATGGGCCGCGCTATTGCCCGTCGATCGAGGACAAGATCAAGCGCTTCGCCGACCGCGACAGCCATCAGATCTTCCTGGAGCCGGAAGGACTGGACGACCCCTTGGTCTATCCCAACGGGCTGTCGACCTCGCTGCCGACCGATGTGCAGGAAGCGATGATCGCCTCCATGCCGGGGCTGGAGCGGGCGGTCATCACGCTGCCTGGTTATGCGGTCGAATATGACCATATCGACCCGCGCGCGCTCGATGCCCGGCTGGCGCTGGGTGCGCTGGCGGGCGTGTTCTGTGCGGGGCAGATCAACGGCACGACCGGCTATGAGGAAGCGGCGGGGCAGGGGCTGATCGCCGGGCTCAATGCCGCCGCCCATGGCTGTGACCTGTCGCCGGTGATCCTCGACCGCGCGTCGAGCTATCTCGGGGTGATGATCGACGACCTGGTCTTGCAGGGCGTGACCGAACCCTATCGCATGCTGACCGCGCGCGCAGAGTACCGCCTGTCGCTGCGGGCCGACAATGCCGAGACGCGGCTGGGCGACATGGCCGAGGCGGCAGGATGTCTGTCGCCCGCAAGGCTGGCGCATCGGCGGCGGCGGCAGGCGCAGCAGGCCGTCTTGCGGAAGCGGCTGGCAATCGTGCGGACCGCGTCCGATCTGGCACGCGCCGGGGCGGCGATCGCCCAGGATGGCGCACGACGCTCGGCCTATGAATGGCTGCGCTTCGATGGCGTCACGCTGGCGCATGTTGCCCCTGAGGCGGCCGAGGGTTGTGATCCAGCGATCGTTGCCGAGACGCTCGAGGATGCGCGCTACGCCCCCTATGTCGAGCGACAGGCCGAAGAGGTTGCACGGCTGCGGGCCGACGAACAGATTCTGTTGTCGCCCGCGATCGACTATGCCGCCATTCCCGGACTGTCGCAGGAGATGATCGACCGGCTCAGCCTGGCCCGGCCCGCCACGCTGGCGGCCGCATCGCGAATCCGTGGCATTACGCCCGCTGCGCTGTCGGCGGTCCTCCTTCACGCACGAAAGATGGCGGCATGACCGAAGAGCAAGCCCGTGACTGGGCCGTCGAGCGTTTCGGCGAAGAGGCCGCAGCGAAGATCGACTGGTTCCTGAATCTGGTCATCGTCGAGAATGACCAGCAGAATCTGATCGCGCCCTCGACCATCGCGACCATCTGGGCCCGCCATGCGCTCGACTCGTTGCAGTTGATTCCGCTCGCCGATCGCCCTGACGGGCAATGGATCGATATCGGCACCGGCGGCGGCTTTCCCGGCATGGTGGTCGCGCTGGCCTGGCCGGGCCAGGTTGCACTCGTCGAGCCGCGCAAACGCCGCGCCGACTTCCTGCGCGACTGTGCCGAGACGCTCGGCATCGCCGACCGCGTCACTGTCCATGCCTCCAAAATCGAGGCGGTGCAGCTAAAGGCCGATATTATTTCGGCGCGCGCGGTGGCCACGGTGGAAAATCTTTTGCACGCAGCCGCCCACTGCGGCAAACAGGACACGCGGTGGTTGCTCCCGCGCGGCCGCCTGGACGAGCGCGAAATCAAGACCCTCAAGCGGCAATGGCGCTTTGTGTTTCACGTGGAACATAGCATCACCTCGGCGGACTCGTCGATCGTGATCCTCGACCGAGTAGGGGCCCGATGATCTGCGTTGCTATCGCGAACCAGAAGGGCGGGGTGGGCAAGACCACCAGCGCCATCAATCTCGCCACCGCCTTGGCGGCGACGGGGCTCAATGTTCTGCTGATCGACCTCGATCCCCAGGGTAACGCCTCGACGGGGCTGGGCATTCCCAACAGCCAGCGGCTATTCTCCAGCTATCATGTCCTGCTGGGGGAGGCGCGGATCGACGATGCGGTGATCCATAGCCAGGTGCCACGTCTCGACGTCGTGCCCGCCACGGTCGATCTGTCCGGGGCCGAGCTGGAGCTGGTCGATTTCGAGAATCGGACGCACCGCCTCGACCATGCGTTGCGGCGGACCCAGGGCAATTGGGACATCGTGCTGGTCGACTGTCCGCCCTCGCTGGGGCTGCTGACGATCAACGCGATGGTGGCGTCCGACTCGCTGTTCGTGCCGCTGCAATGCGAATTCTTTGCGTTGGAGGGGCTGTCGCAGCTTTTGACCACGGTCGAGCGGATTCGGGCGCGGTTCAATCCGGGCCTTGCGATCCTGGGCGTGGCCTTGACGATGTATGACCGGCGCAACCGGCTGACCGATCAGGTGTCGGCCGATGTGCGCGCGGTTTTGGGAGGTGTGGTGTTCGATACGGTGATTCCGCGCAACGTCCGGCTGTCGGAGGCGCCCAGCCATGGCCTGCCCGCCTTGATCTATGACCATCGCTGCGTCGGCAGCCAGGCCTATATCGCGCTCGCCCGTGAGCTGATCGCGCGGCTGCCGCTCGGCACCCAGCCGGGAGCGGCGGCGGCATGAGCGGGGAAACGACGGCCAAGCGCCCGCGTCCCGGCCTGGGTCGCGGACTGGGGGCATTGCTCGGCGACATGGCGCGCGAGGCGCCGATCCGGCCGGGGGATCAGCCGACGCCGGGCGGGGTGCGCATGCTGCCTGTCGGTTCGCTGTCGCCGCATCCCGATCAGCCGCGCCGCCATTTCGAGGAAGCCGCGCTCGACGAACTCGCCGCCTCGATCGCGGCGCGCGGACTGATCCAGCCGATCGTCGTGCGCCCGCACGGCAAGGACTATCAGATCGTCGCGGGCGAGCGTCGCTGGCGGGCTGCCCAGCGCGCGCGGCTGCATGAGGTGCCGGTCGTCGTCCGGGACTTCGACGATGCCCAGACGCTCGAAGTCGCGCTGATCGAGAATATCCAGCGCCAGGACCTGAACGCGATCGAAGAGGCGCAGGCCTATCAGCGGCTGGCGGGCGAGTTCGGCCATACCCAGGAGGCGCTGGCCAAGATCGTCCACAAGTCGCGCAGCCATGTCGCCAATCTGCTGCGCCTGCTCGAACTGCCCGACACAGTGCAGGGGCAGGTGGTCAGCGGTGCCTTGTCGATGGGCCATGCCCGCGCACTGCTGGGCGCCGATGAGGTCGAGGCGCTCGCCGATCAGGTCATCGCACGGGGCCTGAGCGTTCGTGAAACCGAGAAACTGACCCGCGAGGCCAAGGGCGGTGGGCGCAAGGGTTCGGATGGGGGCGAGAAGAGCAGCTCTAAGGGATCGGGGGGGCAGGATGCGCCCGACGCCGATATCGCCGCGCTGGAAGGCCAACTCGCCGATCTGCTTGGCCTGTCGGTGCGGATCGCGCATGGCGAGAAGGGCGGTACGCTGACCCTCAGCTATTCGACGCTCGATCAGCTCGACATGGTGTGCCAGCGTCTGACCGGTGAAGGTATTTGAAAGGGGCACGCCGGTTTCCGTCGGAGACCGGCGCAGCTGACCTTTGATTTTTAGAGCGCGATGACGTCAGTTGACCCGATCCGTCACCCGCGAGCGCAGCGAAGCAATCCAGTGTCCGGGCAAGACACCCTGGATTGCTTCGCTACGCTCGCAATGACGAATCCAGCTTCGCTAGATGCTGGGGCGCGAGGGATCAGAGTCCCAGTTCGCGCCGCACATCCGCATAATCCTGCGCGATCGCCGCGACACCGATGTCGCGCAGCCGCTGGTCATGGCCGATCGCGCAGTGGGTGCCCATGCACATGCCGATAACATGCCCGCCGCTCGCCACCGCGCCGGTCGCACCGACGGGCGAGTCCTCCAGGATCGCGCAATCCGCGATGGGCACGCCGAGTTGCTCGGCCGCATAGAGATAGAGGTCAGGGGCGGGCTTGCCGCGGGTGACATGCTCGCGGCCGCTATAGATATGCTCGCCGAACAACTCGCGCAGGCCGATATGGCGCAAATGCTGGTCGATCCAGACGGTCGGGCTGGACGACACGATCGCCTTGGGGAAATCGGCGGGGAGCGACTTCACGAACGCCACCGCACCGCCGATCGCGGCAACGCCCTCGGCCATGGCGCGGACATCCTCGTCACGGCGGGCATCGTAGAAACGCTCGGGCAAGGTGTGACCGATCCGGCCCTCGATCGCCGCGATGAAGTCCTTGCCCGCCAGCCCCATATAATGGTGCATCGCCTCTTCGGGCGTATGCGGATGGCCGTTGGCGGTCAGCCATTCGGCGAGGTGGCGATTGCCCTCATATTCGCTGTCGATCAGGACGCCGTCGAAATCGAACAGCAGCGCGGCGAAGCGACTCATGCCCGTGCCCCGAACAAGGCGCTGCCGACGCGGACATGGCTGGCGCCCAGCATCGCGGCGACCTCATAATCCTCGGACATGCCCATGCTGAGCTGGGCCAGCCCCATCTCGCGCGCCATCTTGGCGAGCAGCGCGAAATAGGGGGCGGCGTCCACCCCGTGCGGCGGGATCGCCATCAACCCGATGACGGGCAGCCCGGCGGCGCGGGCCTGTTCGAGCATCGCGGGCGCCTCGGCAATGGCGCAGCCGCCCTTCTGATCCTCCTCGCCGATATTGACCTGCAGGAAGCAATCGGGGCGCCGCCCGGCCTTCGCCATCGCTTCGGCCAGCGCGGCGATCAGCGAGGGGCGGTCGACGGTGTGGATCACGTCGAACAACGCGACGGCGTCGGCGGCCTTGTTCGACTGAAGCTGGCCGATCAGATGGAGTTCGACGCCGGGATAGGCTTCGCGGAGCGCGGGCCATTTGGCGGCAGCCTCCTGCACGCGATTCTCGCCGAACACGCGGTGCCCCGCCTCCAGCAGCGGGCGGATCGTGTCGGCGTCATGGGTCTTCGACACCGCGATCAAGGTCGGGGTCGCGTGACGCCCGAGCTTTGCGGCATGCTGAAGCTGGGCGGAGACGGTGGCAAGGCGGGAAACGCTGTCGTCGGTCATGCCCCGCGCTATAGTCGCCATGATGGCCGACCGATACCCCGTGACATGGCTGATGACCGACGAGCGGCTGGGCGAGGGGCTCTGGGCGGCGTTGCGCAAGCTGCCGCCGGGATCGGGGGTGGTGTTTCGCCACCATGCGACGCCGCCGTGCGAACGGCGGGCGACTCACCGCCGGGTGTGGCGGATCGCGAAGGCGCGCCGGTTGGTGTTGCTGGTCGCAGGGGGCGGCTTGCCGGGGGACGGGGTGCACAAGTGGGGCAGGGGCCCAGGTTTGCGGAGCTGGCCCGCGCATAGCCAGGCCGAAGCGGTCGCGGGATGGAAGGCGGGGGCCGACCTGTTGTTCGTCTCGCCGGTCTTTTCGACGCGGTCGCATCCGGGGGCGCCGTCGCTGGGGGCGACACGCGCGGCGCGAATCGGGCGCGGGCTCGGATTGCCACGGATCTCCTTGGGGGGGATGAACAAGGTCCGCTTTCGCCGGTTGCGGGGGCGGTTCGACGGTTGGGCCGCGATCGATGCCTGGCGATAGGCTTACGACCCTGGGATGGAGGGGCAGAGAAGGGCAAGACCGTCATCCCAGCCGTGCCATAAAGCACCCGACTCGGCGCATAGGCCAGGTTTAGAAGCGGAAGGCCGTGCCCAGATAGACCGCCTGGCTGTTGACGCGATCGTCATCGATCCGCGCCAGACGTTCGCGATCCGAGCGATAGCGGACCCCCGCCGTCACATCGAGATTGCGAGTGAGCGAATAGGAGCCGCCCATATCCAGCGAATAGCTGGACGGCATGTCGATCATCTTGGGCGCGCCGTCGATCGGACGATCGGACGATGCCTTTACGCGGCCGGTAAAGCGATTCGCGGTATAGCTGACCGCGACATCGGCGCTTTCGCGGCTACCCGGCATACCGGCCAGATCGACCCGCGCGATATCACCCGACAGCGCGACGCGCTTCCAACCGACCGCGACGCCCAGATTATAGGAGATTGGCGCGAGGCCGACGGTCGGCGCGGTGTTGGCGGCGACTCGTTCGTCGGTGGTCCGGCTACTCCGGGCGCGTAGCGCGACGGTGACGGCCCGGTTCGCGCCACGCTGGCTTTCGGCCGGGGTGAAGCGCAGGTCGCCCGCATCGAGTCCGGCCTTGGCAAAGATCGCCGCCAGCCGCGGATCGGCGGCAGCGGGCGTGAAGCCCCCACGGCTGAGCAGGTTGAGGCCGCTCTGCTTGACGGGGCGCTTGCCTTGCTCGACCGCGCCGATGGCGGGCGCGACCATCGCCGTCGTGGCGGCAAGCGCCCCGATTGCGATTCCGATCACCACACGCCCGAACGACACGGTCCACCCCTTTTTTTGAGACCCTTTTGCAGGACTGCTCCTAACATGGAATCGGGCGTGAGCGATCCCATTGTTACGCCTGCAATCGCGAATCTTGTCCGAGTGTTGCGCAACTTCCACAGAATCGGTCGCATCGCCCATGATGTCCCGGCGCTTGCCGGGGTGGCGGGGCCCCTGTAGAGGCATAGGCAACCCTTATTCCCAGTCAGGATCATGCCGATGCTTCG
This sequence comes from Sphingomonas fuzhouensis, assembly GCF_034659795.1. NCBI lineage: Bacteria > Pseudomonadati > Pseudomonadota > Alphaproteobacteria > Sphingomonadales > Sphingomonadaceae > Sphingomonas > Sphingomonas fuzhouensis. Next base: position 120,443 of record NZ_JAXSQY010000004.1, on the reverse strand, counting down.
CCGTTCCGCCACCGCGTTTGCGGTTATCGCCGCCCTGTCGCTTGGGGCCTGTGCCGGCAAGAAGGAGCGCCCGCAGGGCGACCTGGCCGCATCGAAGATCACCACGATCGGCGTCAATTCCTATCTGTGGCGCGCCAGCCTCGACACGCTCAGCTTCATGCCGCTGGCCGAGACCGACTCCAATGGCGGCGTCATCGTCACCGACTGGTACGTCAATCCGCAGGTTCCGACCGAGCGGATGAAGGTCACCGTCACGATCCTCGACCAGGATCTGCGCGCCGATGCGCTGCGCGTCACCGCGCTGCGTGAAGTCAATCGCGGCGGTCAGTGGGTGGAGGCGCCGGTGCAGGCGGCGACCATCCAGAAGCTGGAAGACATCATCCTCACCAAGGCGCGCGACCTGCGCCGTGCCTCGATCACGAAGTAAAAGACGAGAAGAATGGCCTCGCGTTACAATGCCCTGAAATCGGATTCGACCTGGCAGCGGATCTGGGAGGAACGGCGCACCTTTGCCGCCGACGACCACAGCACCAAGCCCCGGTCCTATGTCCTTGAGATGTTCCCCTATCCGTCGGGGCGCATCCATATGGGGCATGTCCGCAACTATACGATGGGCGACGTGCTGGCGCGCTATCGGCGGATGATCGGGCATGAGGTGCTCCACCCGATGGGCTGGGACGCGTTCGGCATGCCCGCCGAGAATGCCGCGATGGAAAAGGGCGTCCATCCGGGCGGCTGGACCCGCGACAATATCGCGACGATGAAGGCGCAGCTGAAGCGGCTGGGCTTCGCGCTCGACTGGACGCGTGAGATCGCGACCTGCGAGCCCGATTATTACGGGCATGAGCAGGCGCTGTTCCTCGACCTGTACGCAGGCGGCCTGGTCTATCGCAAGGAATCGGCGGTCAACTGGGACCCGGTCGACATGACCGTGCTGGCCAATGAGCAGGTGATCGACGGGCGCGGCTGGCGCTCGGGCGCGCTGGTCGAGAAGCGCAAGCTGAACCAGTGGTTCCTGAAGATCACCGACTTCGCCGACGAGCTGCTGGAGGGTCTGACGACGCTCGAGCATTGGCCGGACAAGGTGAAGCTGATGCAGGAAAACTGGATCGGCCGCAGCAAGGGCCTCCAGTTCCGCTTCGCGCCGCTCACGCCGTTGAGCGAGGCCATCGAAGTCTATTCGACTCGTCCCGACACGATCTTTGGAGCAAGCTTCGTCGCGATCGCTGCGGATCACCCGATCGCGCGCGAGGTAGCCCAGTGGAATCCCGATGCTGCCGCCTTTATCGAGCGTTGCAAGGCGGGCGGGACCACGGCGGCCGAGTTGGAAACCCAGGAAAAGCTGGGCTTCAACACGGGTTACGAGGTGCTGCACCCGTTCGACTCGGGTTGGACCTTGCCCGTCTATATCGCGAACTTCGTGCTGATGGATTACGGCACGGGTGCCGTCATGGGTGTGCCCGCGCATGACCAGCGCGACCTGGATTTCGCGCGCAAATACGGCCTCTCCGTCACCCGCGTCGTCGCGGACGGCGATGTCACCGCGCCGGTGTTCGAGGGCGACACCGCCTATACTGGTACCGGCCGTCTGGTGAACTCGGGGCCGCTCGACGGCATGGATGTCGAGGTCGCCAAGGCCGCCGTCATCGCCCGCGCCGAGGGCGAAGGCTGGGGCCAGGGGCAGACCGTGTACCGCCTGCGCGACTGGGGCGTCAGCCGCCAGCGTTACTGGGGCACGCCGATCCCGATCATCCACTGCGAGACTTGCGGCGCGGTGCCGGTGCCCAAGGATCAGTTGCCGGTCACGCTGCCCGAGGACGTGACCTTCGACGTTCCCGGCAACCCGCTCGACCGCCACGCGACGTGGAAGCATGTCGACTGTCCGACTTGCGGCAAGCCCGCCCGGCGCGAAACCGACACGCTCGACACCTTCGTCGATTCGTCCTGGTATTTCATCCGCTTCGCCAGCCAGCCCAAGGATCGCCCGTTCGATCCCGAGGTCGTCAAGAAGTGGCTGCCCGTCGGCCAGTATATCGGCGGCGTCGAGCATGCGATCCTGCACCTGCTCTATGCCCGCTTCTGGACGCGTGCCTTGAAGCATATCGGCCTGATCGACGTGGCGGAGCCCTTTGCGGGCCTGTTCACGCAGGGCATGGTCACGCATGAGAGCTACAAGTCCTCGGACGGCCGCTGGCTGGCGCCGGGCGAAATCCGCGACGGCATCGAGATCGCGACGGGTCAGCCGATCACCGTCGGCCGCGTCGAGAAGATGTCCAAGTCCAAGAAGAACACCGTCGATCCCGAGCCCATCGTGGATCAATATGGTGCGGACGCGGTACGCTGGTTCATGCTGTCCGACAGCCCGCCCGAGCGCGATCTGCCCTGGTCGGAATCGGGCATCGAAGGCTCGTGGCGCTTCGTCCAGCGCCTGTGGCGTCTGTTCGACGGTTCGGAAGCCGCCGAGGGCGAGGACAAGGCGCTTTCGCGGAAACTGCACCAGACCATCGCGGGCGTCGCGGCCGACATCGAGGCGCTGGCCTTCAACAAGGCGGTCGCCAAGCTGTACGAACTGGTCAACGCCATCGAAAAGGCCAAGCCGTCGGCCGCGCGCAATGAAGCCATCCGCACCACCATGCTGCTGGTCGCGCCGATGGTCCCGCACATGGCCGAGGAAGCCTGGGCGGGCATGGGGCAAGAGGGGCTGATCGCCGACGCCGCCTGGCCGGTGGTCGACGAAAGCCTGCTCGTCGAGGACGAGGTCACCGTCGCGGTGCAGGTCAACGGCAAGCTGCGCGACACGCTGACCGTCGCCAAGGGGCTGCCCAAGGACCAGTTGGAGGCGACCGCGCTGGCGTCGGACAAGATCGTCCGCGCTCTGGACGGTGCAACGCCGAAAAAGGTGATCGTGGTGCCCGACCGTCTGGTGAACATCGTCGCATGAGCCGCGCTCTTCCCCTGCCACTCTTCTGTCAAATCGCTGTCGGTCTGGCGCTGACACTGGGTCTTTCCGGCTGTGGGCTGCATCCGCTTTATGCGGGGGGCAGCTCCGGCCCGGTCGCCACCGCGCTGTCGCAGATCGAGGTCGCGCCGATTCAGGGGAAGGCGGGCTGGCTGATGGCCAATGCGCTGAACGACCGACTGGGCGGCAAGAGCGGCAATGCGCGTTACCGTCTGGACGTGAAGCTGGACGACCAGATTCGCGGGCTTGGCGTGCGGCGCGACGACTCGGTGGTGCGGGAACGGCGAATCCTGCGCGCGCGCTATCAGCTGGTCGACCAGACGAGCAATGCGGTGCTGGTCGATGCCACCGCCGGATCGGATGCCGGGATCGACGTGGTCCGGTCCGAATATGCGACCATCGCGGCGGAAAACACCGCGCTGGAGCGGCTGTCGGTGATCGTCGCGGACGAGATCGTCGCGCGGCTGGCCACCTATGCCCGGTCGCGGCCCGGCGAGGCGATGGTGCCCGCTCGGCCGTGAAGGCTAGTGCCAACCAGATTCGTCAGGCGCTGGGCCGCCCCTCCGCCGACATCCGCCTCTATCTGCTCCACGGTCCCGACGAGGCGGGGGCGAGCGAGCTGGCGCGAATCCTGGCGAATGCCATGGGGCCGGAGGCCGAGCGGATCGACCTAGATTCGGCGACGTTGAAGAGCGATCCCGCGCGCCTGACCGACGAGGCGGCGTCCATGTCGCTGTTCGGCGGGCCGCGTCATATCCGCATCGCCAGCGTCGGCGAGGAGGGGGTGGCGGCGTTCACCGCGCTGCTGGAGGCGGAGTCGGCGGGCAATCCGGTCGTCGCCATCGCGCCCACGGTTAAGACGACCGCCAAGATCGTGAAACTGGCGCTCGATTCGCCGCGCGCGATGGCGTTCGGTTGCTATGCGCCGACCGCCGCCGATGCCGAGCGGCTGGCGACGACCATCGGCGGCGAGATGGGACTGCGGCTGGCGGCGGGAGTTCCGGCGAGGCTGGTCGAGGCGGCGGCGGCCGATAGGTCGGTGATGATGCGCGAGCTGGAAAAGCTGGCGCTGTACCTCGACGCCGCGCCGGATCGTCCGCGCGAGGTGGACCATGCCGCGATGGATGCGATCGGCGCCGATCTGGGCGAGGTCGAGATGGGCGACGCGGTCGAAGCGGTGGTCGAAGGGCGCGTAAGTGATCTGGGCGGCGAGTTGGCGCTGCTCGACGAGGGCGGGGCCTCGCCCATTCCTTGGCTCCGCGCGCTGGCCCGGCGGCTGGTCGCGCTGGCCGAGATGCGCGCCGATATGGATGCGGGCGAGCCGGTCGAGGCGGTGATGAAGCGCCACCGCGTCTTCTTCCGCGACGAGGCGAAGACGGCGCGCGCGCTGCGCCGCTGGACCCCCGCCATGCTGGCCCGCGCGATGGCGCGAATCCGGGCGGCCGAGCGCGCGGTGATGGCGCCGGGCAATGCCGGAGCGGTGCTGGCCGAGTCGGAAGCGACGATCATCGCGCAAGGGATCGCGCGGCGGGGGTAACCCCATTCCTCCCCTGCAAGGGGAGGGGGACCAGCGAAGCTGGTGGAGGGGTGTCCCCGCTTGCGAGAACAGCCTGCTCTCGCCGATGGTGACACCCCTCCGTCAGGCCTGCGGCCTGCCACCTCCCCTTGCAGGGGAGGAAAATTAAAGCTGATGCCCCGTCCGGTCGCGCTTGGTCGCGAGATAGCGTTCGTTATGCGGATTGGGTGGCAGGCTGTGTGCGACCCGTTCGATCACCTGCACCCCCGCCGCGTTCAGCCCCGCCACCTTGGCCGGATTGTTGGTCAGCAGCCGCACCGTGTCCTGCCCCATCAGCGTCAGCATCCGCGCCGCCACCCCGAAATCGCGCGCATCGATCGCGAAGCCCAGCCGCGTATTGGCGTCGACCGTGTCGAACCCCTGATCCTGAAGCTGGTACGCGCGCAGCTTGTTGACCAGGCCGATGCCGCGCCCTTCCTGCCGCAGATAGAGCAATATGCCCCAGCCCGACTCGGCGATCGCATGGATCGCGGCATGAAGCTGCGGCCCGCAATCGCATTTCAGGCTGCCCAGCACATCGCCGGTCAGGCACTCGCTGTGCAGCCGCACCAGCGGCGGTTGGCCATTCGGCTGACCGATCAGCAGCGCGACATGCTCGCCCGCCGCATGGGGCGAGCGGAAGGCGACGATCTCGGCATCCTCCGCCCCCGCCACGGGCAGGCGCGCACGGGTGGCGATGGCGAGCGCCTCGGCATTTTCATGCGCGGCGATGTCGGCGAGCGAAATCTCCGCCTCGACGCCGGTCCCACCGACGAAGAAGGCGGGCAGCATCCCTGCGATCCGCGCAAACCGGATCGCCGCCGCCGCGACCGCCGGATCGGGTAGGGGGAGCGCACGGAACGGGCCTTTCAGCGGCGTGGCGAGGTCGAATTGCGGGTCGGCCAGCGCGGTGGCGGCGGCGAAGTCGATCCACGGCGCGCGCTCGACCAGCACGGCGGCGTCGGGATCGGCCGCCTCGATCTGGTTGGTCAGCTTCAGCGTCGCGGCACGCCCGGCCGAGATCAGGACGGGCGCGCGGGCCTTAGGGTCGAAGGCGGCCAGACGCAGCGGATCGGCCGTCTCGACCGCGAGCAGTGGCTGCCCCGCAATCGCGATCGGCCAGCCCCGACGCAGCGCGTCGATCGCGCGCGCGGCTGCCTTCGGATCGGGGCTCAAAAATCGAATTCCGTCATGATCGGGATATGGTCGGAGGGCTTCAGCCAGCTGCGGCATCCCTCGAACACCTGATGCGACACGGCTTTTTCAGCCACGTCGCGCGTCGCCCACATATGGTCTAGCCGCCGTCCGCGATCCGACGCCGCCCAGTCCTTCGCGCGGTAGCTCCACCAGGTATAGAGACGCTCAGGCGCGGGGATGAAATGGCGGCCCAGATCGACCCAGTCGTTCGACGCCTGCAACTTCGCCAGCGTCTCGACCTCGATAGGGGTATGGCTGACCACGTCGAGCAACTGCTTGTGGCTCCACACATCGGCTTCGAGCGGCGCGATGTTGAAGTCGCCGGTCAGGATGGTCGGGCAATCCAGTTTCCCCGACCAGTCGATCATGCGGCCGAGGAAATCCAGCTTCTGGCCGAATTTTGGGTTCACCTCACGGTCGGGCACGTCGCCGCCCGCCGGGATATAGACATTCTCCAGCCGCACACCGTTCGGCAGGCGGATGCCGACATGCCGCGCCTCGGCATTGGCCTGCCAGTCGAGGCGGTCGTCCTCGGTGATCGGCACCTTCGACACGATGGCGACGCCGTGGTGCATCCGCTGGCCATGGATGATGATGTGCTCGTAACCCAGCGCGCGGAACAGGTCGAAGGGGAAGTCGTCGTCGACCACCTTCGTCTCCTGAAGACACAGCACATCGGGCGCGGCCTCCGTCAGGAATTGCTCGACGATCGCGGCGCGGAAACGCACCGAATTGATGTTCCAGGAGGCGATTTTCACGAGGGCCGATGTAGCGGGGGCAGGGGGGTGAGACAAGATTACACCGGCCACGCAATTCCTCCCCTGTAAGGGGAGGGGGACCATGCGTAGCATGGTGGAGGGGTGTCCCGCTCTCGATAGGGAGCGGCAGGTCGGATTGCCCCCGGCAATCCTCGAACCTGCGGGGCAGGTTCGACCTGCCACTCCCCTCCGTCAGGGCTTCGCCCTGCCACCCCCCCCTTGCAGGGGAGGAATGGAAAAAAGGAAAGGCCCCCGCTCCGGGGGCATGGAGCGAGGGCCGACCTAGCGTTCGTCACGCAGGCGGGATGAGGGTGCTCGTTCAAGCAACAGGGGGGAATCTCAAACGCCCCTCAACCGCAACGCCTTGATAGGGCAGCAAACCTGTCGCCCGGATGAATGAAACGGCCCGCCGGCGTTCAGTTACGCGCCGCCGACCTCCGGGGATCGTTGAATCGGAACGCTTTATCGTCCACCGGCACGCCAAAGCGCTGGTTGGACAGGCGAATCGTGGTCCGGTTGTTCTGGCTGTCGAGCGCGACCCAGCCCTGCATCATCAGCCCGCCCGGCGCGGCGGCGTCGCGGGCGAAGACCAGGGTGATCTTGCCGTACTCGGGATGCTTGGGATCGTTCGCCTCGACCGAGAGCAGCCGCGGATCGGCGCTTGGCACCACCTTGGCATAACGGCCGATGTCACGGCTGGGGTCGAGCAGCACGCCCAGCGGCGAGTTCTTTATCGGCCAGCGCTGCACTTGGCGGACCGAATAATCGATGAAGGTCAGCGCGCCGCCGTCCGCGACGATCAGCAGGGGCACGCCCTTCTCATACTGAAACCGGATCTTGCCCGGCTTCTTCATGGTCAGCGTGCCGGTCAGTACCTTGCCCGCGCGGTCGGTCTGGGTGAAGTCGGCGGTCATCGTCTGCACCGATTGCAGGTGGCGCTGCACCGCCGCCAAGTCGCCATTGGCTTGGGCGAAGGCGGGCACAGGCGCGGCGACCATCGCCATGGCGGTCGGCGCCAGCAGGGCGGACGCCATCATCGAACGGATCATCAAATCACTCCTTTGGGCACGCCTGTCCTTGCGCGCCGCCTATTGAACGGGTCGTGAATCATCAGCGTTACAGGGTGAAGGCTGCCTTCAGTCCCAGGATCGTTACGTCGTTGGCTTGGGCATAGCCGCCGGGATGGTGGACGAACTGGACGTTGGGCCGCATCTCCAGCCATTCGGCGGGGTGGATGCTGTAATAGACTTCCGCCGCATATTCCGACCCCTGCACGGCGGGCCGGGTGGGGTCGAGCCGCTGGCCGTCCGCCACGCGGTTGTTCACATGGGTCCGCGCGACGCCGAAGCCCAGCACGTCGCCCGGCACGGCGGGGACCAGCCCCTTGTAGAACAGGCCCGCCGCAACCTGGTTGTCGGTCACGCTGGTCGCGCGGTCGGCCTGGGTCGCGTTCAGGAAGATGCTGAGGCCGTTCTCCGCCTTGCCGTCCTTGGTCTCGCCGGTCAGCTGCTGCTGGATGTTGATATAGACGCCGTAGCGGCTGCTGCGTTCGAGCGGGGCCAGACCGGTGATGGCGATGGGGCGGCGGTTGACGTCGAGGAACACGTCCGGCGCATCCGCCGTCGCGATCCAGCCGCCCAGCTTGTACGATCCGATTCGCCCGGCCGTGGGATTGTTGATCCAGCCGATCTCGGCCGGGACCAGCACGCCGGTCGCGCCCTTGAAATGGCCGATGAAGAAATCATTGTCGAGGTTGCGCGGATTGATCTCATAGACCGCGCCCTGGACATAGAGGTCGTCGCGCGGTTCGTAGCGCAGCCGCGCACCCCATTGGCTGACCGGCCAGTTCTGCCAGTAATCGCCGACCAGATTGCCCGGCTGCGCCCCGCAGAAGCTGAGGTTCATGAAGTGGCAGGAGAAGATGGCGAAATCCTCGCCCGGATTGGTGCGACCGAGCTTCAGCTCGAAGCGATCGCCGATCCGCTGTTCATACCAGAACTGGGTCAGGCGCAGCGTCTGGCCGCGCCCATAGACCTCCTGCACCTGTTGCAGCGTGCCGAGATTCGCATCGTCGCTGAGGTTGCGGCCCCGGCGATAGGTGAGGGTGGCCTGGAACGCGCCGCCCTTCAGCCCCATCACCTTTTCCAGATCGAACAGCGCGCCTGCGTCGAACTGGCCGGTTTCGCGGAACAGCGTCTTGCGCCCGCCGGTGATGTTGGCCGCGCTTTCCGAGGCATAGCGCGCGGTGACGGTGATGCCGCGCTCGTTCAGCCGGGTGCGGATGTCGTGCCAGTCGCCGATGATCCCCGGCGGCGGCGCGCGGCGGGTGTCGGCGGTGATCGCCGAGGGCGCGCTATCGGAGACACGGACGGGACGGCGGCGGGTCGGGGTACGCTGCGTATCGCCAGCGGCCGCATCGGGGGTGACGCGGGCGGCGGTCGGTACGGGGTCGGTGGTCTGCTGGGGCGCCAGCGGGGCCGCCATCAGCAGCGGCGTCCAGATCATCGTCGTCAACATTGCCCCTGTTTCCCGAACCTTATCGTTGCGCGAGCCAAACGATCGGAGGGGAAAAAGGTGCCGTAAACGGCAATGCGTATTCCTCCCCTGCAAGGGGAGGTGGCAGTCTGCAGGACTGACGGAGGGGTGTCCCGGTCGGAGAGGTGGGACAACCTCGCCGGCGGTGACACCCCTCCACCATGCTTCGCATGGTCCCCAGTGACAGGTCGATCATGCCCCCGGCATGATCTGGATTGCCTGGGAGGCAATCCACCTGCCACTCCTTACAGGGGAGGAATTTTCAGCCTTGCTCGGCGGCGCGGACCTGGTCGACGTAATCGCCATAGCCTTCCGCCTCCATATCCCCCAGCGGCACGAAGCGCAGCGAGGCCGAGTTGATGCAGTAGCGCAAACCGCCGCGATCGCGCGGGCCGTCGGGGAAGACATGGCCCAGATGGCTGTCGCCATGCGCCGAGCGGACCTCGGTGCGGACCATGCCGTGGGTAGTGTCGCGCAGTTCGTTGACATGCGCGGGTTCGATCGGCCGGGTGAAGCTGGGCCAGCCGCAATGCGAATCGAACTTGTCGGCCGAGGCGAACAGCGGCTCGCCCGAGACAATATCGACATACAGGCCCGGCTCGCGGGTGTGGAGATATTCGCCGGTGCCGGGGCGCTCGGTGCCGCTTTCCTGCGTCACATAATATTGCTCGGGGGTAAGCTTGGCGAGCGCTTCCTCGGTCTTGGCATAACGGGTGTCGGCCATGGGACTGTCCTTTCCGTGGATTCAGGCAGCAGCAGGTTCGGCGGCGATCTGGCGCAGCGCCTGCTCGAAGGATTCGGGCGGCTGTCCGCCCGAGATGAGATAGCGATTGTCGATCACGATGGCGGGCACCGACTGGATGCCACGCCCCTGCCACAGCCGCTCCGCCTCACGCACCTCGCTCGCATAGCGGTCGGAGGACAGGATCGCGGCGGCCTCGTCGGCATCCAGCCCGGCGCGGGTGACGGCGGCGATCAGCACGTCCTGGTTCGAGATATCCTCGCCACGGGTGAAATAGCTGTCGAACAGCGCGTGCTTCAGCGCCGCCTGCCGCCCCTGGGTCTCCGCCCAGTGGAGCAGCCGGTGCGCGTCGAAGCTGTTATAGATGCGCGCATCGTCGGCCATCGCCATGGTGAAGCCGACCGACGCCGCCCGCTCGCGGATATTGGCGCGGTTGGCCGCGGACTGTTCGGGCGTTGCGCCATATTTGCGGCCGATATGCTCGACGATATTCTCGCCCTCCGGCGCCATGGCGGGGTTCAGCTCGAAGGGCTGGAAATGGATATCCGCCTCGACCGTATCGCCCAGTCGCTCCAGCGCGATCTCCAGCCCGCGCAGCCCGATGATGCACCAGGGGCAGGAAATGTCGGAGACGAAGTCGATACGGAGGCGGCGGGGCATGAGCGATCCTGGCTTGCGCGACCTCGAAGCGGCCGCCCCGCTTATGTGGGAGGGCGATCCGGCCCCCGCAACCGCCCCTACCAGCGCACCCGGACCCAGCTTTCCGCCGTCTCGTCGGGGCAGGGATAGACGATGCGGACGGCCGCCGGATCGCCGGCGGTCATCGCTCCCATGGTCAGCGCAGGCCGGAAATCGCATTGCCCGCCTTTCGCGCGCGGGAAGGGCCCGTGCGGGCGGTCAAGGGCGATTCGGCGCGGGCGTTGCGGTTGTTGATCCATGCCTTTCCTCTCCCGACGCGGATCATGCCGCTGCCCGCCAGCCCCGGCCATCCGGGAAAAGCCCGGTATTTCTATCACTTGGATCGTCACGGGGAACAGGGAAAAGCGCCCGACCCTTTTGCCCTGCGCATGCTTTGCCAGATTCGGTGCCGCCGGATACCAGCAGCGAATCGCGTTGATGAGGAGATGAACGGATGACGAAGACAGCCCTGGTGACCGGCGCGACCGCCGGGATCGGTGCAGGCACCGCGCGCGCCTTTGTCGCGGCCGGATGGCGGGTGATCGGGACGGGGCGCCGCGCCGACCGGCTCCAGGCGCTGGCCGACGAACTGGGCGCGGCCTTCCACCCGCTCGCCTTCGACATCACCGACGAGGATGCGCTCGACGCCGCGCTGGGCGGTTTGCCGGAGGATTTCGCCGCGATCGATCTGCTCATCAACAATGCGGGCCTCGCGCTCGGCACCAAGCCCGCCCAGGACAGCGATCTGGCCCAGTGGCGGACGATGATCGCGACCAATATCGACGGGCTCATCACTATCACCCACCGGCTGCTGCCCCGCCTGATCGAACGGCGCGGGGGGATCATCAACCTGTCCTCGGTGGCGGCGAACTATCCGTACACCGGCGGCAACGTCTATGGCGGGACCAAGGCGTTCGTGAAGCAATTCTCGCTGAACCTGCGTGCCGATCTGCACGGCAAGGGGGTGCGCGTCACCTCGATCGAGCCGGGCATGGTCGAAACCGAGTTCACCACCGTCCGCACCGGCGGCGACCAGGCGGCATCGGATGCGCTTTATGCGGGCTCCGACCCGATGACGGCACAGGATATCGCCGCCACGCTGCTCTGGGTGGCCGAGCTGCCGCCGCATCTCAACATCAACCGGCTGGAACTGATGCCGGTCAGCCAGTCCTTTGCGGGTTTCCAGGTCGCGCGGGCGGGGTGACTATAGCGGTCGGTGCATCACCAGCGCATCGACCAGCCCCAGGCGCGGGTGCCGGAACGCCCCCGGCACCCGCCCGACCGTCGCAAAGCCCAGCGCCGTCCACAGATGCACGGCAGCCTCATTGCTGGCGACCACGAAGTTGAACTGCATCGCGGTGAAGCCCCGTGCACGGGCTGCGTCGAAGGAATGCAATGCCATCGCCCGCGCGACCCCGCGCCCGCGTGCGGCAGCGCTGGTCATGTATCCGGCATTGGCGACATGATCCCCGCCACCCGCCTGATTGGCGCGGAGATAATAGGTGCCGAGGATCACGCCCTCTTCCTCGAACACGAAGACGGTCTTGTCGCTGTCGAACCAGTAATCCAGCGCGGCCGTCTCGGTCATCGCCGGGTCGAGCGCATAGGTCTCACCCGCCCGGATCACCGGCCGGATGATCGCGGCGATGGCGGGCGCGTCCTGAGGAAGGGCGGGGCGGAGGCGCCGCTTCGTATCCGACGGTAAAGGCAATCCTGAATCTTCCCGGATGTTCGATGCTTCGGCCCCCCTCCTAACGCCTGGGGTGGGAGGAACGACATGCCATTTCCACATGATATTCGCAGGATGTTGCTGGCCAGAGCGGAGCAGGATGTCCGCCGCTGGTGTTGCCCGAGAGAGGCGAGGGTCGATCGGAGGCGTCATCCCGATACGCATTGGCTGTGGCTGTTTTCAGGCCAGGTGGAAGCCAATGACGCACGCCTGTTCCTGTCGACGTTTTTGTTGACCAAGTTCGTCGCCTGGGACCGTGCGGGGGTGGCGGCGGCCATCATGGCGATCCAGGCGGCGGCTGCGTTCGACCCGTGCGTCGATATTCCCCGATGGGCGGACAGATTGCCGATCCTGAGGGGGCAGCGGCGGCAATTTAGCTCGGCCGCCAGCAAGATCGCGACCTTTGCCCGGCCACGCGACGAAATCTATATCTGGGACCGATTGGCCAGCAAGGCGGCGCGGCATCGCGATTGGGTTCGCAACGGGCGTGTCGGTGCGCAATATCTCGGGCGGCCTTACGAAGCCGATGGCCGCCATGATTATCCCGCCTTCTGGCGCGCCTGCGATCAGGCGCGGCGGGAAGAGCGTGAAAAGGTGGATTTCCAGCAGGCACGCGACCGGCTGATCGCCGATTTCCGTCATGGGGCGGGCGGGGAGGTCATGGCCGATGCGGCGCGTGTCCCCGATTCCTTCATCGAACGTCGCCTGTTGGACAAGCTGATGTTCTGGGAAGGCACATTGTTGGAAAACCGACCCCTCTGAAGAGCGAGCAAAGGCCTCGGCAACATGTCGGGGCCTATCCCTGCATGGTCATTGCCATGGAACCGCGATGGATTATGGTGAGATGGTCGGTCGTCGCGCGACCTGTGCGATCTCTTACGAGAGACCGCTGGAGCGGGCGAAGGGATTCGAACCCTCGACCCCAACCTTGGCAAGGTTGTGCTCTACCCCTGAGCTACGCCCGCTCTGGCGTTCCGGCCGGTAGATCCCGGCGGGGTGAGGGGCCCAATATAGGGGGGGTGCCGAACCGGCAAGCTCTTTTTTCAAAAATTTTACATTGGCGACTCCCCACTTAGAACATTACAAGAACAAATATGGAGGAATCCTTCGCCCTGATCGATCGCCTGCGCGGGGCCGCCGCACAGGCGGCGCGTGGCCGATCTGGTGAGGGGGATGGGGCGGACGGTGCGCTGCCATCCCTATCGCCGGCGCAACTTCATGAGATTCACGTGCTTTCGACCGAAGAGGCGGCCAGCGGCGCAGGCTTTGCGATCGGGTGCGTGTTGGCGATAGCGGCGCGGCCGGTGCTGTGGCTGCGCACCGAAGCGGCCGAGCGGCAGGGCGGGCGACTCCATGGGCCGGGGCTGATCGCGATGGGTCTCGATCCGCAGGAACTGGTCGTGGTGGTGGTCGCCGATGATTCGGCGCTGCTGCGCGCGGCGGCGGATGGCGCGCGCTGTCCGGGGCTGGGCACGGTGATTACGGAAGGGTGGGGGGCGATGCGCGCGCTCGACCTGACGGCCTCGCGCCGGTTGATGCTGGCCGCCGAAGCCTCGGGCGTGATGATGATCCTGCTGCGTATCGGTGGGCAGGTGGTGTCCAGCGCGGCGGCGACCCGCTGGGCGGTCGCGCCCGCGCCGTCGCGGGCGCTGGCGGCGGATGCGCCGGGTGCGCCCGCCTATGATCTGGAATTGCTGCGCCGACGGGGAGGGCCCGCGGGCGCCCGGTGGCGCGTGGAGTGGAACCGTGACACGCAGAGCTTCGATCCCGCGCCGCTATCTGGCCCTCGTCTTCCCCTGGTTGTCGATCGAGCGGTTGCGGGCACGCCGTCCGCACCTGTTCGTGGCGCGCGATGAGGGGCCGATCGTCTTTGCCGAATCGGTGGGTGGCGGCATCCGGCTCGCCGCGCTCGACCGAGCAGCGGTAGCGGCGGGGCTGACGGTCGGGCTGACCCTGGCCGATGCGCGCGCGCGGGTGCCGGAGGTGGAGGTGTTTCCGCACGACCCCGCCGCGGATGCCGACTGGCTGGAGCGGCTGGCCGAGGGTGCGCGGCGGTACAGCCCGGCGGTGGCGCTCGATCCGCCGCAGGGGCTGGTGCTCGACAGTGCAGGCGCGGATCATCTGTTCGGCGGCGAGCGCGGGCTGGCCGAGGATATCGAGACGCGCATGGCCAGGCGCGGGCTCACCGTGCGGCTGGCCTATGGCGACACGCCCGAGGCGGCGCGGGCTCTCGCACGCCATGCGGGCGCACCCGCGCCGGACGAGATGGGGGCGATCCGCCGCCTGCCCGTCGCGGCGCTGGAGCTGGACGAGGATGCCACCGCCGCGCTGATGGCGGCGGGGCTGAAGCTGGTCGGCGACGTGCTGGGTCGACCGATGGCGACGATCGCGTCGCGATTCGGGCGTGAGGCGGCAACGGCGCTCCGGCGGCTGACCGGCGAGGAGGACAGCCCGCTGACCCCGCGCGTCGTCGCCACACCGATCGGGGTGGAGCGCCGCTTTGCCGAGCCGGTGGCGCGGACCGAGCATATGCTGGGGGTGCTGGAGGAACTGGCGGCGCAAGCGGCGCGCCTGCTGGAGGAACGGCATGAGGGCGGACGCCGCTGGGACGCGCGGCTATTCCGCGCCGATGGCGAGGTGCAGGCGCTGCGGGTCGAGACCGGGCAGCCGACCCGCGATCCCGCCGTGCTGCTGCGGTTGTTCGCCGAGCGGATCGAGGCGCTGGCCGATCCGCTCGATCCCGGATTCGGCTATGACCTGATCCGGCTGGATGTCGGGTTGGCCGAGAAGCTGGATGCGGTGCAGTTGCGGCTGGAGGGTGGCGAGGCGCGGGCGGAGGCGGTGACCGCGCTGATCGACCGGCTGGGCACCCGGCTGGGGCGCGAGCGGGTGCGGCGGATTCATCCGCGCGACAGCCATATCCCCGAACAGGCCGAATTGCTGCTGCCCGCGACGGATAGCGCACCGCGGACGGAATGGACGCCGCCGCCAGCGGGCGAACCGCCGCTGCGTCCGATCCATCTGTTCGACCCGCCCCAGCCGATCGAATCGCTCGCCGCCGAAACCCCGGACGGTCCGCCCGCGCGATTCCGCTGGCGGCGCAAGCTGCATGACGTGGCGCGCGCCGAGGGGCCCGAGCGGATCGCGGGCGAATGGTGGCGCCGCGCCGACATGGCGCCGCCGACTCGCGACTATTACCGGGTCGAGGATGTGCGGGGGCGGCGCTTCTGGATCTTCCGCCACGGCCTGTACAGCGAGACCGAGCGGCCGCGCTGGTATGTGCACGGACTGTTCGCGTGAGGGGAGAGGCCCGAATTCCTCCCCTGGAAGGGGAGGTGGCAGGACGAAGCCCGGATGGAGGGGTGTCGCGGCTTGTGAAGATCATTCTCGCTAGCGGCGACACCCCTCCACCATGCTGCGCATGGTCCCCCTCCCTTTGCATGGGAGGAAAAAGGTAATGCCCGACTTCGCTGAACTGGTCGCGGCGACGCACTATTCCTTCCTCGACGGCGCGAGTTCGGCGGAGTCGATGGTCCAGCAGGCGATCGCGCTGGGGTTGGACGGACTGGGCATTGCCGACCGGAATACGGTGGCGGGGGTGGTGCGCGCCCACCGGGCCTTGCGGCTGATCCGGGAAAAGCTGGGCGAACGGATGCGCCCCTTCGAACTGGTCGTCGGCGCGCGTCTCGTCTTTGCGGACGGGACGCCGGACATCGTCGCCTATCCGGTCAATCGTGTGGGCTGGGGGCGGCTGACCCGGTTGCTGACGCTGGGCAACAAGCGCGCAAGGAAGGGCGGGTGCATCCTGGGGCTAGGCGACCTGACCCGTCATGCCGAGGATTTGCTGCTGATCGTGCTGCCGACCTCCAGCGCGCGGCTTTGCGAGCCGGTGCCCGACGCCATGCTGCCGCCCAGCCGCGCCGATCCGGAGCTGGCCGCAACGCTGGACCGATTGGTCGCGGTGGCGCCGGGGCGGGTGTGGCTGGGCGTGACCATGCCGCGATCGGGCGCGGACCGGCGGCGGCTGGCCGCCCATGCCGCGCTGGCCGAGACGCGGGG
Organism: Sphingomonas fuzhouensis; assembly: GCF_034659795.1. NCBI lineage: Bacteria > Pseudomonadati > Pseudomonadota > Alphaproteobacteria > Sphingomonadales > Sphingomonadaceae > Sphingomonas > Sphingomonas fuzhouensis. Next base: position 104,231 of record NZ_JAXSQY010000004.1, on the reverse strand, counting down.
TGTGCCGCTGCTCGCCACCACCGATGCGCTGTTCGCGACTGCGGCGGACCGACCGGTACAGGATATACTGACCTGCATCCGCGAAGGCCTGACCGTCCGCACGGGTGGACGGCGGCTGGCGGCCAATGCCGAACGCCATCTGAAGCCCGCCGCAGAGATGGCGCGGCTGTTCGCCGACCGGCCGGGGGCGGTGGCGGAGAGCGTGGCGATCCTCGACCGCATCACCTTCCGGCTGGAGCATATCTCCTACGAATATCCGCATGAGCCGGTGCCCGACGGATGGGCCGCGCAGGATTGGCTGGAGACGCTGGTCTGGACCGAAGCGGCGGACAAGTTTCCCGAGGGCATTCCGGCCAAGTTGCAAGCCTCGTTGACCGAGGAACTCGCGCTGATCCGGGGCCGCCACTATGCGCATTATTTCCTGACCGTGCATGACGTGGTGCGGCACGCCCGCAGCCTGACGCCGCCGATCCTGTGCCAGGGGCGGGGCTCGGCGGCCAATTCGGCGGTGTGCTGGATCTTGGGGGTGACCTCGGTCGATCCGACCAAGCACGACCTGCTCTTCTCGCGCTTCGTCTCGGCGGAACGGGGCGAGCCGCCCGATATCGATATCGACTTCGAGCATGAGCGGCGCGAGGAGGTGATCCAGTACATCTATGATCGATACGGCCGTCACCGCGCCGCCATCGCCGCCACCGTCATCCATTACCGCCCGCGCAGTACGGTGCGCGAGGTGGGACGGGCGTTGGGGCTGAGCGAGGATGTGACCCAGCGGCTGACCAGCACGGTCTGGGGCAGTTTCTCCAAGCAGTTCGAGGAAAAGCGGTTCCACGAAAACGGCTTTTCGCCCGACAATCCCGAGATCGCCCGGCTGCGCACCCTGGTCGACCGGCTGCTGGGGGCGCCGCGCCATTTGTCGCAGCATGTCGGCGGCTTCGTGCTGACGCAAGGCAGGCTCGACGAGACGGTGCCGATCCATAACGGCGCGATGGCGGGGCGGACCTTCATCGAATGGGACAAGGACGATATCGACGAGCTGAAGATCATGAAGGTCGATATCCTGGCGCTCGGCATGCTGACCTGCATCCGCAAGGCGTTTGACCTGATGGAGGCGCATGGACTGCCGCGGCCCGACCTCACCAATCTGGCGCAGGACGAGGACGCGCGCGTCTATACGATGCTGCAAAAGGGCGACAGCATCGGCGTATTCCAGGTGGAGAGCCGCGCCCAGATCAACATGCTGCCCCGGCTGAAGCCCAAGGAGTTCTACGACCTCGTCGTGCAGGTCGCGATCGTTCGGCCTGGGCCGATCGAGGGGGACATGGTCCATCCCTATCTGCGTCGACGCGCGGGAACGGAGCCGGTCAGCTATCCGTCGCCCCGGAACGGCCCGGCGGATGAATTATATCAGCTGCTCGGCAAGACATATGGCGTGCCGTTGTTCCAGGAACAGGCGATGAAGCTGGCCATCACGGCAGCCGGGTTCACCCCTGACCAGGCCAATGAGTTGCGTCGCGCCATGGCGACGTTCCGCAATGTCGGCACCATCCAGAATTTGCATGAGAAGATGGTCGGCGGCATGGTCAAACGCGGCTACGAACAGGAATTCGCCGAGCGATGCTTCAAGCAGATCGAGGGCTTCGGTTCCTACGGCTTTCCCGAAAGCCATGCGCTGTCCTTTGCCCGACTGGTCTATGTCTCGGCCTGGCTGAAATGCCATCAGCCTGCGATCTTCACCTGTGCGCTGCTCAATGCGCAGCCCATGGGGTTCTACGCGCCCGCCCAGCTCGTTCGCGACGCGCGCGAGAATGGCAAGGTCGAGGTGCGTCCGGTGGATGTGAATCACAGCGGCTGGGACAATCGGCTGGAGCGGCGCGAGGACGGCGCGTTGGCGCTGCGGCTGGGCTTTCGGCAGGTCGACGGGTTCCGCGAAACCTGGGGTCACGAAATCGCGAACCACGCACCCTATGAGACCATTGAATCAGTGGCGATCCGCGCACAACTGCCGCGCCGCGCGCTCGACCTGTTGGCGCAGGCCGACGCCTATCGCTCGCTCGGACGTGGGCGGCGCGAGGGGCAGTGGGAGGCACGGCGGATGAAGTCGGCGCAACTGCCGCTGTTCGCCGCGATGCGGGCCCCCGAAATGGCCGCCGAGCCCCATGTCGCCCTGCCGCCCATGCCGCTGTCCGAACAGGTCAGCGCCGATTACCGCGCGACCCGGCTATCGCTCAAAGGCCATCCCATGGCGTTCCTGCGTGCCGAGCTGGCACGCGAGGGCATATTGTCCGCCGCGCAACTCGCCGATCTGGCCGATGGACGACGGGCCAAGGTGGCGGGGGTGGTGCTGGTCCGCCAGCGGCCGGGCAAGGGCAATGCGATCTTCGTCACGATCGAGGACGAGACGGGCATCGTCAACGCGTTGATGTGGGCACGCGATTTCGAGGCGAACCGGCGCGCGGTGATGGCATCGCGGCTGATGCTGATCCACGGCGTCGTCCAGCGCAGCGAGGAAGGCGTCGTCCATCTGATGGCGGCGGGGGTCGAGGACCGCAGCGCGATGCTCACCCGGCTGGAGGATGTGCCCGCCGCGGCTACCCGCTCGCACGACCCGCGTGAGCCGGTGGCACCGCGCGGCGTGCATCCGCGCGATGTCCGGCTGCTGCCGCGCTCGCGCGATTTCCACTGATATCGGGGCCTCCCCAAGCATGGCCTGGGGAGGATGGAACGGTCAGTCGCCGACGCGTTCGATGTCCGCGCCGACCGCCGACAGCTTTTCCTCGAGACGCTCGTAACCGCGATCCAGATGATAGACGCGGCTCACCGAGGTCTCGCCATCGGCTGCCAGGCCCGCCAGGATCAGGCTCATCGAGGCGCGCAGATCGGTCGCCATGACGGGCGCGCCGGTCAGCTTTTCGACGCCCTTCACCATTGCGGTGCGGCCATGGACCTGGATGTCCGCGCCCATCCGCGCCAGCTCGGGCACGTGCATGTAGCGGTTTTCGAAGATCGTCTCGGTCAGCGTGCTGGTGCCCCCGGCCTTGCACAGCATCGCCATGAACTGTGCCTGCATGTCGGTTGCGAAGCCCGGATAGGGCGCGGTCGACAGGGTCAGCGGCTGGAGCGGGCCATGCGCGGTGACGCGGATCGAGTCGCGCTTTTCCTCGACGGTCACACCCGCCTCGGTCAGGGCCGCCAGCGTCGCGCGCATGTCGTCGGCACAGGCACCGACCAGTTCCAGATCGCCGCCGGTGATCGCGGCGGCGCAGGCATAGGAGCCCGCCTCGATCCGGTCGGGCATCACCGAATAGGTCGCGCCGTGCAGCCGATCGACACCCTCGATGGTCAGCGTCTCGGTCCCGATGCCGTCGATCCGCGCGCCCATCGCGATCAGCAACCGGCACAGGTCGACGATCTCGGGCTCGCGCGCAGCATTGCCCAGCACCGAGCTGCCCTTGGCGGTGACGGCCGCCATCAGCGCATTCTCGGTCGCGCCGACCGACACCACCGGGAAGGTATAGCGCCCGCCCGACAGACGCCCGCCGGGCGCGCTGGCCTTGACGTAACCGGCGGTCAGCTCGATCTCGGCACCGATCGCCTCCAGGGCCTTCAGGTGAAGGTCAATCGGGCGGTTGCCGATCGCGCAGCCACCGGGCAGCGACACCCGTGCCTCGCCCGCACGGGCCAGGATCGGGCCGAGCACCAAGATCGACGCGCGCATCTTGCGCACGATGTCGTAGGGCGCCTCGGTCGAGAAGAGCTGACCCGCCCGGATCGTCATCACCCGGCCGAAATCCTCCGGCCGCGTGCCCTCGACCCGCGTCGACGCGCCGATCTGGTTCAGCAGATGGCCGAAGCCATCGACATCGGCCAGACGCGGCAGGTTGCGCAGCGTGACCGGTTCGTCGGTCAGGATCGCGCAGGGCATCAGGGTGAGCGCGGCGTTCTTCGCGCCCGAGATCTTCAGGCGGCCCGACAGCCGGTTGCCGCCGCGAATGAGGATACGGTCCATAGACCTTCCCCCCTAGCGGACGTGCGGGGTATCGCCAAGGGGGGCGGGCGCCCGCCGGCCACCTCCATCGCGCGGCGCGGACCCCCTGTTCCGCCAAGAAAAGGGCCGGTTGATCGATATTAATGCGGGGTCGCGCCCTTGCTGGCTAAGGCACGGGTCCGTTCGGGAGATGAGGTATCGGTGACTGACTGGGGGCTTGCTGATCGCCTGCGTAAATGGGTTTCGCTGACCCCGACCGAGTGCGACGCGCTGTCGCGGCTGGAAGATCGGCCAAGGACGATCCGGCGTGGCACGGTGTTGATCGACGAACAGGTGCGCAGCGAGGAGCTGTTCGTCGTGAAGCAGGGCATGTTGATGTGCTATGTCCTGCTCGACGATGGCAGCCGCCAGATCGTGCGGTTCCTGTATCCCGGCGACCTCTTCGCGCTGTCCGCGCTGGTCTATGGCCGCTCGCTCGACACGATCGTCGCGGTGTCGCATGCCGTCGTCTGCCCGTTCGACCGGGCGGAGATGGCGACGTTGGCGAACGAGCATCCCCGGTTGCTCAGCCTGATCCTCGTCCTCAACCAGATCGAGCGGGTCATCACCACCGATCGGCTGGCGGGGCTGGGCCGCACCTCGGCACGGGCGCGGGTGGCGACGCTGCTGCTGTCGCTGCGCGGCCAGATGCGGCACGCGGGGCTGGATGTCGGCACCTCCTTTGCTCTGGGCCTGACCCAGGAGGAAATGGGCGACGCGATCGGGCTGACCGCCGTCCATGTGAACCGGATGCTCCGCCAGTTGGAGGATGAAGGCCTGATCACGCGCGAAGGGGGGCGCGTCCACCTGCTCGACGAAGCGCGGCTGGTGCGGGAAGCGGGCTATATCGACCGGTTCGAGGGGCTGGACCTCAGCTGGTTGCCACCGGGGCGTTAGGATCGCCCGCCCGCCCATCATCAGAAACGATCGGCGGTCATCACCTTGTTCCACACCTTTACGAAGTCGCGGACCATGCGGGGATGGCCGTCTTCGGCACCGAAGATCAGGTCGTTGCGCGTCGCGCTGTAACGGCGCTCCCGATCCGGTCGCCGCCAAAGGGGAACTTGCCCGCCAGAACCGTCTTATGGTCTTTGATGCAACCAGCTCTCCGGGTTCGTCATTCGAAAATATCAAGCGTGAACAAAGGGATGGAGAGAGGCGGGCGCACCGGCCCACCTATCCGGCGGGGTCATGTCGCATCTGTCATAGACATGGGCGGCCTGTGGTCTTCCCCCGAGCGGAAGGGACGGCCGCTCGTCATGTGCGACAACATCGTTCGCTTCCGGTCGATCCTTGATCGCACTGCTCCGCAGGCAAAAGTCTAGCATGGATCAGTGCCGTTACTCGGTCCGATACTTGGGGCGGTTCACCGATGAGACGGATCGTTCGGGACCAACGGGCGTAACGATGGATGGCGCCCGATGCGGCGGATCACGAAGGAATCGACTATGGCCGGATCGGCGGCGGTCATCGGCGCGGGTATGGCGGGACTGAGTTGCGCCACGCGGCTGGTGGAGGAGGGCTGGCACGTCACCCTCTTCGACAAGGGGCGCGGCCCCGGCGGACGCATGGCGAGCAAGGTGGTGACGGCGCAGGGCATGACCTTCGCCTTCGACTATGGCGCGCAATATCTGACGGCGCGCGACCCGAATTTTATCGCGCAGGTCGCGCGATGGGCGGGGCAGGGTGTCGTCGCACGCTGGAGCGCGGCGGGTGAGGATGGCTGGGTCGGGGTGCCGGGCATGAACGCGTTGGTCGCGCATATGGCGGCCGAGCTGGACATCCGCTGGTCGACGCATATCCGGGCGCTTTGGCGTGACGGCGATGGCTGGCGGCTGGGCCATGACGAGCTGGCCGAGGGGCCGTTCGACGTCGCCATATTGGCACTCCCCGCCGAGCAGACGGCCGACCTCGCCGCCCCGATCGATTCGACCCTGAGCGGACTGGCGAAGGCGCATCCGTCCGATCCCTGCTGGACCGTGCTGCTGGGGTTCGAGACCGGGCTCTCCGCGCCCGACCGGGTATCGGCTTGCGACCCGATCGACTGGGCCGCGCGCAACACCGCCAAGCCGGGTCGCAGCGGCGGCGAGGCCTGGACGATTCATGCGACGCCCGACTGGTCGCTACGGCATATGGACAGCGATCGGCTTTCGGTCACCGCGTCGCTGCTACGCGCGCTGGAAGAGCGGGTGGGCATGCTGCCCATACCGGTTCATGCCACCGCGCATCGTTGGCGCTATGCCCGGTCGGGTAAGGCGGGGGTCGGGGCCTATCACCGGCGGGACACCGGGCTGGCGGCGTGCGGCGACTGGCTGATCGCGCCGCGCGTGGAAAGCGCCTGGCTATCGGGTCGTCAGGCGGCGGAACGGGTGATCGCGTAGGATTCCCCGATGCGGGGAGGCGTCGGCGCGCTTACGCCTTTTCCAGCGTGCATTGCAGCGGATGCTGGTTGGCGCGGGCAAAGTCGATCACCTGCGCCACCTTGGTCTCGGCGACCTCATAGGAGAAGACGCCGCACACCCCCACGCCGCGCTGATGGACGTGCAGCATCACGCGGGTCGCATCGTCCATGCTCATCCGGAAGAAACGCTGAAGGCACAGCACGACGAACTCCATCGGGGTATAGTCGTCGTTGAGCATCAACACCCGATAGGGCGTCGGCTGCTTGGTGCGGGCGCGGGTGCGCGTCGCCACCCCCAGGCCGGTGCCTTCGTCGTCACCATGATCCGGGCCATGATCGGGACCGTGGCCGGGCCCATTGCCGGCCATTCCCAAATTATGGGGGAGAAGATCGCTGTTCTGGGCCATGGTCGTAAAATATGGCATGGCGGGGGGTGGGCACAAGCCCTTGGGGACAGGGTCGATCGTATAAATCGGCACGGTCGGCCTGTGGGCGGATCGCATTTCCCTTCGCGCAGGGATGGGCTTCAGGCCGTGACCACCGCCCGTCGGGGTCCAGTACGGGCACCATCGCGCGCGACACGGGCCTCGACGCCGCCAGCATCAGCCCTTCCTGGTCGCGGCCTTGATACCGGGCGGTTCGGCTACGTCACCAGCCGCTTCAGCGTCTCGATCTGATCGGCCTCGGCGGCGGGCTTGTCGGTGCGGATGCGGGCGATCCGGGGGAAGCGCATCGCGACCCCGGATTTGTGCCGCTTCGAATCGTGGATCGAATCGAACGCGATCTCCAGCACCAGCGTCTTCTCCACCTCGCGCACCGGACCGAAGCGCTGCACCGTATGCGCCCGCACGAAGCGGTCCAGGGACCGCAACTCCTCGTCGGTGATCCCCGAATAGGCCTTGCCGACCGGCAGCAGCTCGCCCTCCTCGGTCCAGCAGCCGAAGGTGTAATCGCTATAATAGCTCGAACGCCGGCCATTGCCGCGCTGGGCGTACATCATCACGCAATCGGCGGTCAGCGGATCGCGCTTCCATTTGTACCACAGGCCGACCCGCCGCCCGCCGCTATAGGGCGAATCGCGGCGCTTGAGCATCACGCCCTCGATCGCCGCATCGCGGGCGGAGGCGCGCAGGGCTTCGAGCGCGGTGAAGTCCTCCGCCTCGATCACCGCGCTGACGTCGAAACGATCGGGGTCGAGTTTCGCCGCGAACGCCTCCAGCCGTTTGCGCCGCTCGGTCCAGGGAAGGGGACGGACATCCTCGGTGCCGTCGACCAATATGTCGTAAAGCCGGACAAAGGCGGGATAGTCGGCGAGCATCTTCGCCGACACCGTCTTGCGGCCCAGCCTTTGTTGCAGCGCGTTGAAGCTGGCGGCACCGCCGCCATCCTCCAGCGTGCCGCCCTGATGCTCGCCCTTGACCAGCAACTCGCCATCGACTGCGCCCACCGCGTCGAAGGCGCTGGCGACATCGGGAAAGGCGTGGGTCACATCGTCGCCGGTACGGCTGTAGAGTCGCGTCTGCCCGGCGACATGGACGATCTGTACCCGGATGCCGTCCCATTTCCATTCGGCGGCATAGTCGTTGAGGTCGACGCGCAAATCCTCCAGCGGATGGGCGAGCATGAAGGGGCGGAAGACCGGCACGTCGGCGGGTGTCGGCTGTGCGCCGGTGCCCTCACCCCAGGCGAACAGCTCGGCATAGGGCGGCGACAGGCCGTGCCAGACCTCTTCCACCGCCTCGACATCCAGGCCGAAAGCCTGCGCGAAGGCGGTTTTGGCGAGGCGCGCGGACAGGCCGATGCGCAGGCCGCCGGTCGCCATCTTGAGCAGCGCGAACCGTTCCTCGGCGGTCAGCCGGTCGAGCATATCGGCCAGCACGGCGGGCGCGTCGGAGCGGGACAGATGCCGCAACCGGTCCACGACGACGCTGACCGACAGCGGTTCGGGATCGCGCGGTCGGTCCGGCGCGGGCCAGAGCAAGGCGACCGTCTCGGCGGTGTCGCCGACATAATCGCGGCTCATGCGGAACAGCACGGGGTCGACCCGCTGTTCGATCAATGCGCGGATCAGCGCGGGTTTGACGCCGGGCAGGTCGAGATCACCGGTCAATGCCGCCATCGCCCAACCCCGGTCGGGATCGGGCGTGGCGGCAAGGTAATCGGCGACCAGTTTCAGCTTGGCGTTGCGCGAGCGCGTATAGATCAGCGCATCGAGCAGCCCCGCAAAGTCGCGCACGGCTACGTCAGTCGATCGCGTTCTTCACCGACTTGCCCGCGACCAGCCCGAGCACCAGGAAGATCACGAACAGCGCGATCGCGATGAAGAACAGGATTTTGGCGATCCCGACGAACGCGCCGCCGATGCCCCCGAAACCGAGTGCGCCAAGGATCAGTCCGACGACGAGAAAGGTGATGGCGAGCTTGAGCATGGGGCATTCCTCCTGACCTGATAAGGGGTTAACCGGCCAGGGCGGTTGGTGTTCCGGTTACCGTTGACCGAAGAATGCGTCGCGGCGGCCCGTCGCGCCTTTTGATATATGATCGACTCTATGTCCTAAGTGGTTGGTAATCGGGCAAAGGCGTGGAAGAAGGGCGGCATCATGCCTTATCCCACGCACCGCTTCCGCGCCTTTTGTGACCTGACCCCCAAGGAGGAGCAGCTGTTGACGACCCTGGGCGACGCCGAGGTCGTTCGGCGTCGCGGGGAAACCTTCCAGCGGGAGGGGGACAGCGTCAGCGGCTTCTACCTGCACATCCGGGGCTGGATCAGTTGGTCGATCGTGCTGCGCAGCGGCGATCGCCTGATCCAGAAGGTGCATCTGCCCGGCGACATCCTGGCCTCGCCCAGCATGGTGCTGCCGCGCGCCGCCGACACGCTGACCGCGATGACCGAGGCGGTGACCGCCTTCGTCCCCTATGACCGCATCCGTCAGCTCTTCACCGATGCGCCGCGCCTCGCTGCCCTGTTCACCGTGGCGGTGCAGATGGAGCGGCTGGCGCTGATGGATGTGCTGGCCGTCACCGGCAATGCCTCGGCCCGCGAGCAGTTGGCGCGGTTGCTGGTCGATCTGCACGCGCGGCTCAGCCCGATCGGGATGGTGCAGGAAGACAGCTTCCACCTGCCGCTGACGCAGGAGGTGATGGGTGACCTGCTCGGCCTGACCGCGGTGCATGTCAATCGGACGATCCGCGGCATGGAGGCGGACGGGCTGATCGCGCGCGAGGCGCACCGGGTTCGCCTGCTCAACCTGCCCGTCTTGCGCGAACTCTCGCCGCTGCAACCCCGGCGACCGCAGTTCGAGCCCGCATGGCTGCCAGCGGCCACCTGACGGCACCGGACATGAAAAAGGCCCCGGCGTTCACCGGGGCCTTTTCGTGTATCGGTCGGGGCCGGGCGATCAGCCCTTGCGGCCCGCCTCGAACAGGAACCAGGCGCGTTCCTCGGCCTGGTCGGTCCATTCGTCGACGATGCCGCTGGTGGCATTGTCCTTGGCCTCTTCCGCCGCGTCCTTGACGGTGCGGAAGCGCTCGACCAGCTTCAGATTGTCGTCGCGCAGTTCGACCAGCATGTCGGCGGCCGACACGAAGTCTCGGTCATTGTCGACGATGGTCTGGCGGCGCGCGATGTCGCCGATCGAGCGCAGCGTGACGTTGCCCGTCTTGCGCACCCGCTCGGCAATGGCGTCGGTCACGCCCAGGATCTGCGTCGCCTGATCGTCGAGCATCAGGTGATAGTCGCGGAAATGCGGACCCGAGACGTGCCAGTGGAAATTCTTGGTCTTCAAATACAGCGCATAGCAATCGGCGAGCGCACCGTTCAGCGCGTCGGCGACGCTGGCGGTGGCGTTGCGGCTCAGGTCGGTCGGCGTATCGAGCGCCGGATTGATATCGGACATGACAGGCTCCCGCTATCGGTCGTGGTTGTCGGATTCGTTGCGTAAACGATCCGATGACGCAATGGCTCCATCCTTGTCCATGGACAAAGCCCGTGCTGTGTGATCGATCGCCTAGATCAATCCCTTTGCCGATAGTCCGATGACGATCCCGGTCAGGATCATGACCGCGCCGCCGAACACCCGGATCGCGCGCCAGGCCAGCCGCCGCCACTCGCGCGTGCCCAGCAGGATCGCGGGCAGCAGCGCCCCCGCCAAGCCCAGCATCACACCCGGCCACGCGGCCCAGGGCAGGGGGGAGCGCGCCGCGGCGACCGCCACCAGGATCAATCCCGATTCCGTCGAGAGGATCAGGCCGGCACCAAGCGCGGCGGTGCCGAACACCCCCAGGCGTGGCGGGCCGAAGGGCGATCCGGGGCGCGGCAATCGCCCGCACATGCCAAGTCCGACCATCACCAGGGCGAACGCCAGGAACAGGCTGAGCGTTTCCGGCGTCACCTGCGGCGCCAGCATCATCCCGATTCGAATCGCGACCGCCGCCAGCGCGCCCTGCGCCAGCATCACGCCGACCAGCACCGGCACGGGGCGGCCGGTCCGCTCGACCAGGCGCTCGACGAAACTGCTCAGCCGCCCGCCCGCCTGTGACAGCAGGGTGGCGACCAGCAGGATCATCAGCGCATCCATCAACCCGCCAGACGCACCGAACAGGCGGCGGCGAAATCATTCGCGGTTTCCCAATCCTGCCGCTCGCTGGCGATCGCATCGGTCAGCATCGCGAGCCAGCCATGGACGGGGACGCCGCCGGGCTCCCGCATCAGCGCACGGTCGATGAAATGGGTGACGGTGACGGCCGGGGCCAGGCCATGGCGATGGGCGATCCGGCGAATCGCCTCCACCCCCTGAACCAGATCGAGGGGCTGGGCATAAGGGGCCGACACGTCGAGCGCGGCGATCCGCGCGCAGAGCTGATCGCGAATCTCGGCAAAGCCGATACCCCGGTCGGGTGATTCGCCAGGCTCCATCACATGCTTCCCCTTTCACACCCCGCCCCGATAGCGGCAGATGACGCTGTCACCATAGGCACTTGCGTGTAAAGAGTGGCTTAAATCCGGCGAAATGCTTGACTCGTGCGGGCATATGGGCCATGCGCGGCCCTTATATAGCGGCGGCTCCGGCTGCCGCTTTCGCTTTTTCACGCATACAGGAACCAGGTCATGGCCAAGCCGACCACCGTCAAGATCAAGCTCGTCAGCTCGGCTGATACCGGCTTCTTTTACGTCACGAAGAAGAACCCGCGCACCAAGACCGAGAAGCTGAGCTTCAACAAGTACGACCCGGTCGTGCGCAAGCATGTCGAGTTCAAGGAAGCCAAGATCAAGTAATTCGAGAGGGGCGCTTGCATAGCGCCCCACGAATGGCTTGAAGGCGTGAAGCCGCCGTCCGACAGGACGCGCGGCTTTTTGTCGTTGGTTATTCGCTGCGAACGATGATCTTGCCGCCCCCCCCCCGCCGGGGGGTGGGGATGGGGGAGGGAAGGCCGCAAGCTGCGTCGCTGGTGGCGGGCCCTCCCCCCAGCCCCCTCCCGCCTGCGGGAGGGGGAGATAGATCACGCCGCTTCCGGATACAGCGTGCGGATCAGCCAGTCGTGGAACAGCCGCACTGACTTCTGTTGCAACGCGCGGGGGCGGCAGACGAACCAGTGGCTGTACGGGCTGTCCACCTCGATATCGAACAGCCGGACCAGACGCGGATCATGCGCGTGTTCGAAATGGCTGGCATGCATGAAGGCGATACCCAGTCCCTGCGCCACGGCCTCCAGCATCAGTCCGCCCGAATCGAAGAAGTCGATCGCCTTGGGCTTGATGTCGTTCAGCCCGGCCGCCTGGCACCAGGCGGTGAAGGCGTCGGGCATCTCGCGGTGCAGCAACGCCGTCATCCCGTTCATCTGTTCGGGCCGCAGCAGCGGGTTGGGGCCTTCCAGCAAGCGCTTCGCGCCGATGACGTACACCTTGTTGCGGTCGAGTCGCTTGGCATAGAGCGAGGGATCGATCTCACGACCCAGCGCGATGACCGCGTCCAGCCCTTCGCCCAGCCGCGCAATGCCATGACCGGCGGTGTCGATGTCGAGATGCAGTTCGGGATGCGCCGCCCGAAGCAGCCCCATATGCGGGAACAGCCGTTGCGATGCATAGAGCGGCAGCACGCCGAGCCGCAGGCGTAGCACTTCCTGTCCGCTGGTCATCGCCTCCACCGCGTCGGACAGCTGGTCGAGCAGGGGGGCGATCTGCTCCATCAGCCGCTGGCCATCCTCATTGGGAACCATCGCCTGATGCCGCCGGGCGAAGAGCGGCTTGCCGACGAAGCGCTCCAGCGTCTGGACGCGCCGGCTGAGCGCGGGGGCCGACAGCGCCAGTTCCTCGGCCGCCGCCTTGATGGAGCCCAGGCGCACGACCTGGACAAATGCTTCGATCGCACCCAGCGGGGGGAGCCTGCGCATGCCGCACCTGTACTCGTTGACCTATTGGTCAGAGGATTGCACAAACTGCAATCATAACCAAGCTTTTCGCACTTGCAACATAACGTTTCGCACCGCAAAAGGAACGGGCCTTTCAGGCATCCTCTCCTAAAAACTTTCCGGGCTGGTCGTTTCGATCGGCCCTTTTTTTTGCCTCCGCTGGGCCGAGCGGTCTTTCGCTGGCCGGAACCCGCCCCCACGTCCCGCGCTTTCGTGTTTCAGACACTTTGCCAAGGGACGATCATGGCCGACAGCGACGCGCCGACCCGCAAGATACAGGTGGCCAATAGCCGCCCCGAGGATTCGGGCCGGGGTCTCGCCCATATGCCCCGCACGCTGATGGCGGCGCTGGGCATTACCGAGGGCGACGTGGTCGAGATCGTCGGCAAGCAGGCGACGCCTGCGCGGGCCGTCGCGCCCTATCCGGAGGATGAAGGGCTCGACTTATTGCGCATCGACGGGTTGCAGCGCGCCAATGCGGGCGTCGGCTCGGGCGATTTCGTCGAGGTGCGCAAGGTCGAATCCAAACCCGCGACTCGCGTCGTCTTTGCGCCTGCGCAGGAGAATCTGCGATTGCAGGGCTCGGCCCAGGCGTTGAAGCGCACCTTCTTCAATCGCCCGCTCTGTCAGGGCGATGTGGTGGCGACGGCGGGGCAGCAGCGCGTCACCAACATGCCGCCGGGCGTCGCGCAGTTCATGAACGCGCCCGCTTATGCGCTGCAGGAAATCCGCCTCGCGGTCGTCGCGGCCAGCCCCAAGGGCGTGGTCCATATCGACGAGAATACCGAGGTCGAGCTGCGCCCCGAATATGAGGAACCGCGCGAGGCGCGGCGGGCCGACGTCACCTATGACGATATCGGCGGCATGGCCTCGACCATCGACCAGCTACGCGAGATGGTCGAGCTTCCCTTGCGCTATCCCGAATTGTTCGAACGGCTGGGGGTCGAGCCGCCCAAGGGCGTGCTGCTCCATGGGCCGCCCGGCACCGGCAAGACGCGGCTCGCGCGCGCGGTGGCGAACGAATCGGACGCGCAATTCTTCCTCATCAACGGACCCGAGATCATGGGCTCGGCCTATGGCGAGTCGGAACAGCGTCTGCGCGAGATTTTCGAGGAGGCGACTAAGTCCGCCCCCTCGATCGTCTTCATCGACGAGATCGACTCGATCGCGCCCAAGCGCGACCGCGTGCAGGGCGAGGCGGAGAAGCGGCTCGTCGCGCAGTTGCTGACCCTGATGGACGGGCTGGAGGCGCGTGCGAATCTGGTCATCATCGCCGCGACCAACCGGCCCGAGGCGATCGACGAGGCGCTGCGGCGGCCGGGTCGCTTCGACCGCGAGATCGTGGTCGGCGTGCCCGACGAGCGCGGGCGGCGCGAGATACTGGGCATCCACACGCGCGGCATGCCGCTGGGCGACAAGGTGGATCTGGACGAGCTGGCGCGCACCACCTTCGGCTTTGTCGGCGCGGACCTGGCGGCGCTGACCCGCGAGGCGGCGATCGAGGCGGTGCGGCGGATCATGCCGCGCCTGAACCTGGAGGAGCGGACGATCCCGGCGGACGTGCTCGACACATTGTCGGTGACGCGCGAGGATTTCATGGAGGCGCTGAAGCGTGTCCAGCCCTCGGCGATGCGCGAGGTGATGGTGCAGGCACCGACCGTCCGCTGGGAGGATGTCGGCGGGCTCGACACCGCGCAGATGAAGCTGAAGGAAGGCGTCGAACTGCCGCTGAAGGACCCGGATGCGTTCCGGCGTCTGGGCATCCGGCCCGCCAAGGGCTTCCTGCTCTATGGCCCGCCCGGCACCGGCAAGACGTTGCTGGCCAAGGCGGTGGCGCGTGAGGCGCAGGCCAATTTCATCGCCACCAAGTCGAGCGACCTCTTGTCCAAATGGTATGGCGAGAGCGAGCAGCAGATCACCCGCCTGTTCGCCCGCGCGCGGCAGGTGGCGCCGACGGTCATCTTCATCGACGAACTCGATTCGCTGGTGCCAGCGCGGGGCGGTGGCCTCGGCGAGCCGCAGGTGACCGAACGGGTGGTCAACACCATCCTCGCCGAGATGGACGGGCTGGAGGAACTCCAGTCGGTCGTCGTGATCGGTGCGACCAACCGACCCAATCTGGTCGACCCCGCGCTGCTCCGGCCGGGGCGGTTCGACGAACTGATCTATGTCGGCGTGCCCGACAAGGCGGGGCGTCGGCGCATCCTGGGCATACAGACCGCCAAGATGCCGCTGGCGGCCGATGTCGACCTGGACGACGTGGCGGCGCGGACCGATCGCTTCACCGGTGCGGATCTGGGCGACGTGGTGCGCCGGGCGGGCCTGATCGCGCTCCGCAAGTCGCTGAACGTACAGCAGGTCGACATGGCCGCCTTCGACGAGGCGCTGACCGAAGCCCGCGCCAGCGTCACGCCGGAGATGGAGCGCGATTACGAACAGATCGCCGCCAAGCTGAAGCAGGAGGCCGCCGCGATTCAGCCGATCGGCTTCATCGCGCCGGGGATGCTGACGCCACGGGGGGATAAGACGCCGTAATCACTCCTGCCGCTTGAAGCCCCTCCTCCGGAACGGGAGTTTCAGGTCGGTCATGCCCCCGGCATGACCTAAACGATGCGGGGCATCGTTTACCTGAAACTGGGTTTGGGGAGGGGGCATGCCGCGGGCGACAGGCTCGGTGAGACTCCCAGCCCTCCCCCATCCCCTCCCGCTTGCGGGAGGGGAGCGGCAAGATCAGAGGGCAGGCGTTATTCTCGTGCCCATTCGTAACTCCGGCCCACCTCGGCCACCGCGACCTCGTACCGCGCATACCATTCCGCCCGCCCCCGCTCGCGGATCGCCGCATGTTCGGGATGCGTCCGCCACGCCACCGCGCTGGCCTCGTCCGCCCACCAGCTGACGGTGATGCCCAGCCCGTTGGCCCCGCGCACGCTGTCGACGCCGCAATATCCCGGCTGCCGCGCTGCGAGGGCGTCCATTGCCTCCGCCGCCTCGGCATAGCCTTGCCCGTCGCTAACCGTCCGTTGTGACACGAAAATCACCGCGATCTGGCCTGTTCTGTCGGTCATCGCGTGTCCTCCATCGCATCCGCTTTGCGACGGAATGCACCGCTTCGCCGCAACCCAATAGCTTGAAAGTCGTTCGGGACCTGTGCGACGAGGGGATTTCCCTCGCGCGTCCCTTACGCGGGGATCACGAACGACAGGAACTCGATGCCCAGCTCGACCACCGCCGCGCGCAAGTCCCGCACCGACGCCACGGGTTATCCGTCGCCCGGCCAGATGTTTTTTCAGCAATTTCTGAAGCATCCGGTGATGGTGGGCTCGATCATTCCCTCGTCGGGCAAGCTGATCCGCAAGATGCTGGCCCCCGTCGATTGGGCCAATACCAAGCTGTTCGTGGAATATGGTCCCGGCGTCGGCACCTTCTGCCGCCCGATTCTGGAGCGGATGGCGCCCGATGCGAAGCTGATCGCGATCGATACCAATCCCGATTTCTGCGACTATCTGCGCCACACCATCATCGATTCCCGCTTCGCCGCGGTGAACGGATCGGCGGCGGACGTGCAGAAGATCGTGCGCGACCATGGCTTCGATCATGCCGATTACGTCCTGTCGGGTCTGCCCTTCTCGACGCTGCCGCCCGGCGTCGGCCCCGCGATCGCGCGCGGCACGCATGACGTGCTGCGGCCCGGCGGCGCGTTCCTGGTCTATCAGTTCAGCCCCAAGGTGAAGGACTTCCTGGTGCCGCACTGGGACAATATCGATCACAACATGGAATGGTGGAACGTGCCCCCGGCGCAGCTCTACTGGGCCTGGAAGGACTGATCTTCCGTCATTGCGAGCATAGCGAAGCAATCCAGGGGCAAAGCGTGACGCCCCGGATTGCTTCGCTACGCTCGCAATGACGCCTGACGCAATCATTCCCCGTCCGGCGACTCGATCCCGAAATTGAGCCCCCGCGATACCGACGGGTCGATCACCGCGATCAGCAGATAGGCGGCGAACTGTCGCAGCCGCTGGAACCAGCCGGTATGGCGTTTGTACCAGTCCGGCGTGATCGTCTCCGACCGCGCGACCTCTCCGTCGACATAGGTCCGGACATGCGCGGCAAAAGCCGGGTCCTCGATCCGCAGCATCAGCTCCAGATTTACGAACAGGCTGCGCATGTCGAAATTGGCCGAGCCGACATGCACCGCGTCGTCGATGACGTATAATTTCGTGTGCAGCTTGGTCAGGTGATACTCGAAAATCCGAACGCCCTTGCGCAGCAGGCCCGCATAGGTGAAGCGCGCCGCCGCGATCGTCGCCTCATTGTCCGACTTGCCCGCCGTCACGATCCGCACCTCGGCATCACGCCGCCCGGCCCGGTCGAGGCGCCGCAGCATGGTGGGGCTGGGGGTGAAATAGGCGGCGATCACATCGATCCGTCGCCCGCGCCGCATATCGTCGCGCACCGTCCGCGCCCAGGGCGACAGCCGCCGCGTCGGGCCGCCGATCAGCCAACGCAGCCGTCCAGTCGATTCACTCCAATGCGAAAGCGCCTTGTTCAGGTCGCGCAGCCGCCCCTTGGGGTTTTCCGTCCAGGCGAACAGCGCGTCGAAATAGCCCGCCATCCGCGTCGCCGCCGGGCCCTCGACCAATAGGCCCAGGTCGCGCCAGCTCTGCTCGGCGGGGGTGCCGAAATAATCATCCTCGATATTGAAGCCGCCGATGATGATGGAGGGGCAGGGCCCTTCGGCATCGGCCAGGGCCAGCTTCTGATGGTTGCGCAACAGGTAGCGGCGGCCGAAGCGCGGTTCGAACCGCGACAGTCGCGCCCCGGTATCGACCAGGGGGCGGAAGAACGCCGCGTCCGCGCCCGCGCCGAACCCGTCGACCACCACCGAGACCGCCACGCCGCGCCGCGCCGCCGCGATCAGCGCATCGCGCACCCGCCGCCCCGTCCGGTCGTCGGCATAGATATAATAGAGGATGCGAAGCGAGACCCGCGCGCCCTCGATCAGCGCCAGCACCGCCTCCAGCCGCCGGGGCCCCGTGTCGAGCAGGGTCAGCCGGTGGCCATCGACCTGAAAACCGGGCTGTTCGGGGGGATGGCGGGCGGAAATGGTGCGGTTCCTCCGGCGAATGATTTCGCTCGGAAGCGTAACGGTCAAGATGACAGCTGCGTTGCACGGTCATGGCTTTTGACTTGGGGCCCCTTTGCTGTTAGGTGGCCCGCTTTCATCCCAGCATTATTTGCGAAGGACACACGCATGGCGCGCGTCACCGTCGAGGATTGCGTCGACAAGATTCCCAACCGGTTCGATCTGGTGCTGTTCGCGGCGCAGCGGGCGCGGCAGATTTCGGGCGGGGCCGACCTGACCGTCGATCGCGATCGCGATAAGAACCCGGTCGTCGCGCTGCGCGAGATTGCCGAGGAAACGGTTCGTCCGGCCCATCTGGAAGAATCCGTGGTCAACAGTCTGCAGCGCGTCCAGATCGACGACGAGGACGAGGCGGATGACGTCGGCAGCCTGCAGGCCTCGGCCGAGGCGCTGCGCCTGACCGCCGCCGCCCCGCCGCGCAACCAGAATCTGGGTGCCGATTACGACGGCTGATCGGCCGTCCGTCGGACTTCACAAAAAGGGCCGGTGCGATATCGTCGCGCCGGCCCTTTTCGTTGGGTGACAGGATCAATACCCCCAGCCGCCGCCATGCCAGTAATCCCAGCGCGCGGCATGCCGCTCATGCTGGGCGAACCGCGCATCGCGCCGCGCCTCCGACCGGCGCACCGCCGCGGCATGGGCATAGGCATCGGCGGCACCGTAATCGCCATAATAGGCCGCTTCATCGGCGGCCCGCTGATCGCGTCCGGCCTGATAGGAATGGACCTGGGCCCCGCGATAGGCCCGGTGCGCCATATAGTCGTCATAGCGCCAGTCCTGCGCACCGGCGGCGGTGGCGGTCAGCATGGCCCCACCGGCAAGGGCCACCAGCAATCCCGTCCTGAGCATCTTCATCACGAACACCCTTGGAATCATCATCTCCCGTATGATGAGGATATTGCGTCGTTTATCCTGAATGGCGGGTGGCGGTCGCGTTCAGCAATATTTTAGCTACCGACGCGTCTTCGTCAGGATCATGTCATCGCGGCGTCAGCGCCTGGTCAGGCGATCGGACTATACTGGCCCCGAATTGGCACCGCGGATTGTCGGGGTAGGGGCTATGGCGAGCATCGTTTCTTTCCCGCTTCTGGCTGTCACAGCCCTGCTGTTCGCCGCGCCGTCGGAGATTGCGAGGCCCCGTATCCCGAATGCGATGGTGACATTGTTCCGCTGTACGTCCGATCACCGCCTGACCTTGACGCCTGACGGGGAGGATGAAACCGGTCCGAAATATGCCGTATCGGCGCGCGTTCCCGACAAACGGGCGATCGCGCTGGCGGTCGGTCGCGCCGATCACAGGCTGTACCTGTTGCTCGGACAGGGGCGAGGCGCCCAACGCTATGTCCTTCACGATGTGCGGCAAGGCAGTTCGCCGGGGTCCGGCGCGGGTGGGCGGGCCGATAGCTTCATTACCGGCACGAGCGGAAGTCAGACATTCCTGCTTTATGCCGGATACGACAATAATGGCGAAGAATTCGGAGCCGATCTGCGGATAACGGGGCGCGCAAATCGCGTCTTCGCCTGTGACGACAGAATCTACCGGTCCCCCTCGGTTTTCGTGCTCGGCACCAAGATGCCGGTCAACATCTACACCCTGGCATATGAGGGACTGGCCGAAGCTTTGGCCGCCATTCCCGATCTCCCCGACAATGGCAGCCCTATGAACCATTAGAAAAGGATGACAGGCGCTGGAATCGTCATTGCGAGCGTAGCGAAGCAATCCAGAGCGTCTTGCCCGGACACTGGATTGCTTCGCTACGCTCGCAATGACGGATCGGGTCGAACTGACGTCATCGCGCTCTAGGTCAGATGACGTCAGTTTGACCCGAATCCAGCTCATGCCATCTTTCTCCAGGGTTGCAGGTCGGAGAGCTGGCCTCCCCGGTTCGCCCCCTCAATAGGCATAGGCCCGGACCAGATCGTAGAGGTAATCCCGGCCGTCATAGAGCGATTTGACCCGGATGCGCTCGTTCAGGCCGTGGATGCCCGACATGTCCTTCTCGATGAAGATGCCCGGTGCGCCATAGACAGGTATGCCGATCGTCTGGAAGAAGATGCCGTCGGTCGCGCCGGTCGACATCATCGGGACCAAGGGCACGCCGGGGAAGTGCTTCGCCGCCAGCGTCGTCATCGGCCCGATGATCTTGGGGTCGAGCTTGGGCGGGATGGCGGTGGGGCGGACCGGCTGGTTGGCGGTGACGGTGATCCTCGGCCCGGCCAGTTGCCGGAGCTTGGCCAGCGTTCCCTCGACTGTCTCGCCGGGGAAGATACGGCAGTTGATATTGGCGGTGGCGCGCTGGGGCAGGGCGTTTTCGGCATGGCCCGCCTGCAACAGCGTCGCGACGCAGGTGGTGCGCAGCGTCGAATGCAGCGCCTTGTCCTGGCTGACGATCGCATCCGCCGGCTGGTCGTTCGGATCGGCGAGCAGCCGGGTGATCGCGCCGGCCAGCTGGCCGCCGACCTTCTGCGCGGTCGCGGTCAGGAAGGCGCGGGTCGTGTCGGTCAGGTGGATGGGAAACTCGTAACCCTGCACCGCCTTCACCGCATCGGCGAGTTCATAGATCGCGTTCTCGGGTGTCGGCTGCGAGCTGTGACCGCCCGGATTGGTCGCGAGGAAAGTATAGTTCTGCGCCGCCTTCTCGCCGACCTGCACCGCCAGCAATTCGCGCTTGCCGTCCGAGTCGAGCCGCCCGCCGCCGCCCTCGTTCAGGACGAACTCGGCCGCGATCAGATCGGGCTTGTTCTGCGCCAGCCACTCCGCGCCGTTGAAGGCGAAGGTCGTTTCCTCGCCACAGGTCAGCGCCATTTTGATGGTACGCTTGGGCGGGGTCTTTTTCAGGCGGATCAGCGTGTCGGCCCAGATCGCGCTCATCGCCTTGTCGTCGACGGTGCCGCGGCCATAGAGGAAGCCGTCCTCCTCGATCAGCTTGAACGGATCGCGGGTCCAGTCCTCGCGCTTGGCCTCGACCACGTCGAGATGGCCGAGCAGCAGCATCGGCTTCAGGCGCTTGTCGGTGCCGGGCAGAACCGCGACGATCCCGCCGTCCTTGGGATGCTCGGGGACCGAGAACAGGGTGATGTCGGCATCTTTATAGCCCGCGGCCTTCAGCCGGTCGGCGATCTGCGTGGCGGCCTGGGTGCAGCTGCCGACCGACAGGCTGGTATTGGTTTCGACCAACTGCTTGTAGAGGTCGAAGAACGCCGTCTGGTCGGGGCGGGTCTGCGCCGCCGCCACGCCGGGCAGCAGTGCCAGCGTCGCGGCCACCCCGCCAAGCCATTTTGCCAACCGCATGTGCCATCCCCTTGTTTTCGTTTCGGTGGGAATAGAGCGGTTCGGACGGTTCGGTGCAAGGGGAGGGCCATGCCCCTCCACCACGCCCTTGCGGGCGCGGTCCCCCTCCCCAAGCACAGCTTGGGGAGGATTTGAGCGTTATTCCTCCCCAAGCTGTGCTTGGGGAGGGGGACCATGCGCAGCATGGTGGAGGGGCATGGCCGCAGGCCATATCCCGGTGTAGCGAGGAAACGCGCCTAATCCTTTGCCCCGGCCCGATTTCGCGCTAGCAGTCGCCGATGGACCAGCCCGACGTCGCATCCCGCCCCCGCCTGATCTCGCCCTCGCTCTTTGCCCTGTCGATCTTCTACGGCGGCATGGTGTGCATCGCGGGCGTGTTGGGCAACAAACAAGTGGCGCTGGGGCCGCTGGCGGTGGAGGCGGGCATCTTCGCCTTCCTGCTGCTGGTCGTGACGTCGAGCGCGGTGGCGGAGCTGCACGGCCCCCAGGTCGCCGGGCGGCTGGTGCGGGTGGGCTTCGTGCCGCTGCTGGTGTCGCTGGCTTTGTCCTGGGTGGTGTGGATGCTGCCGCCGTCGCCCGAGATGATCCCGGCGAACCGCGACGCGATCCAGCTGGTGCTGGGTTCGACCTGGCGGATCTGGCTGGGCGGGATCGTCGCCTATGGCGTGTCGCAGACGCTGAACGTCACCATCTTCGCCGCGCTGAAGGGGCGGGAGGGCAGCAAGCTCCTCTGGCTGCGCGCGGCGGTGGCCAGCATGCTCAGCCAGGTGGTCGACACGCTGCTGTTCGTGACCATCGCCTTTTACGGCGAGTTTCCGGTCGGCCCGCTGATCGTGGGGCAGATGATCGCCAAGGTGACGCTGTCGGCCGTGCTGGTGCCGCCGCTGATCTATGTGTTCGTGGCGCTCGGGCGACGGCTCGACCGCGCCTGATCCATATTGCCGGTTTTCCCCGCTCCCGACCCGCGATAAAGGGCGGGAATGACCAACCACGATCCCGACGCCGCCCTGCTCGCCAAGGCCGAGACGCTGACCGAGGCGCTGCCCTATCTGCAGCGTTATGCGGGCAAGACCTTCGTGGTGAAATATGGCGGCCACGCCATGGGCGACCCCGAGCGGCAGCGCGACTTCGCCGAGGACATGGTGCTGCTCAAGGCGGTCGGCATCAATCCGGTGGTGGTCCATGGCGGCGGTCCGCAGATCGGCGCGATGCTCAAGCGGCTGGGCGTCGAGTCGCAGTTCGTCAACGGCCTGCGCGTCACCGACCGAGAAACCGCGCAGATCGCCGAGATGGTGCTGGCGGGGTCGATCAACAAGGAAATCGTCAGCTGGATCTCCGCCGCCGGGGGCCGCGCGGTCGGCATCTCGGGCAAGGACGCAGGCCTCGTCATCGCCGAGAAGATCCAGGGGCGCGAGGCCGATCCGCTGAAGGGCATCGAGCGCCATGTCGATCTGGGCTTCGTCGGCGAGCCGGTCGCGGTCGACCCGCGCCTGATCGAAAGCCTGTGCGCCGACGGCATCATCCCGGTGATCGCGCCGGTGGCGATCGGGCTGGACGGCCATACCTATAATATCAACGCCGACACCATGGCGGGCGCGATCGCCGCGCGCCTCCATGCCTCGCGCTTCTTCCTGCTGACCGATGTTGCGGGCGTGCTGGACAAGCAGGGCGAGCTGATGACCGACCTGAACCCGGCGAAGATCGCCGAATTGCGGACGGATGGCACGATTTCGGGGGGGATGATCCCGAAGCTGGAGACCTGCGTGTCGGCGGTCGAGGCCGGGGTGGACGCGGCGGTGATCCTCGACGGGCGTGTGCCGCACGGCATGCTGCTGGAGATTTTCACCAAGCAGGGCGCGGGGACGCTCGTTCGTCGGTGATGCGCGGGGCGGGGTTGAGGGCGTGGCCTTCGACTTCGCTCAGGCTGAACGGCGGTTGGTTTATAAGCTCTCGACTCTAGCCGCTCCCCTCCCGCAGGCGGGAGGGGATGGGGGAGGGCAGGCCCCAAGCGATAGACTCTGCGAGGCCCCTTGCCCTCCCCAAACCCCTCCCGCCTGCGGGAGGGGCTTAAGGTCAGAAATCGACCGCCACGCCCTTCAATTCCCAGTCCCCGTATCGCACCGGGTTCTTGCCCAGCGGATCACCTTCCGGCTCCGGCTTGGCCTCGGGCTGGGGCACCGGCGGGTTTTCCGAGAGATAGGCGGGCGGCTTCACATGGTCGGGGCGCTGGCCCATGGGCGGTCCTTTCGACTAAAGGGGCGGAATATTGCAGCCCATGTCGGGGTTGCCAGGAGTTTTGCCAAGTGACACGTCCTCCCCAATCGCCGACCCGTGGCCGCCCCGATCGCCGGGGTGCGCCCAAGGGCGAGGACCGGCGCGGGCGGCAGCAGCGCCCGACCGAGCCGCTGGGCACCGCCGCCCGCCGCGCCGCCATCCGCCTGCTCGACGCGGTGCTGCGCCGGGGGGAGCCGCTGGAGGCGGCACTCGCCTCGGCGACGCGCTCGCTGGCGGGTGGCCCCGATCGCGGCCTGGCGCACGCCATTGCGGCGGAAACGTTGCGCCGCCTGCCCGATCTCGACGCGCTGATCGACTCGGCGACCAAGCAGCGCCTGCCCGACGATGCCAAGGCGCGGTTCGCGCTGCGCATCGCGCTCGTTCAGGTGCTGGCACTGGGCACGCCGCCGCATGCGGCGATCGCGACCGTGTTGTCGCTGGTCGATGGCGGTCCACGCAAGCTGGTCCACGGCGTGTTCAGCACCATCACCAAGAGCGGCGTCCTGCTCCCCGAAATCCCGGCATTGCCCGAGGCCACTGAAGCGCGCTGGGAAGCGAATTGGGGCGAGGAGATGGTCGAGGCCGCCGCCCATGCCATCGCCGCCCCGCCGCCGCTCGACCTGACGCTGGCTGATCCGGCCGCGACCGCCGAATGGGCGGAAAAGCTTGGCGGGGTCAGCCTGCTGCCCGGTCATGTCCGTCTGCCTTCGGGCCATTCGGTCATGGAGTTGCAGGGCTTTGACGAGGGCGCTTGGTGGGTGCAGGACCTTGCCGCCTCGATCCCCGCGCGTCTGCTGGGGCAGGGCAGGGGCCATGTGTTCGATCTGTGCGCCGCGCCGGGGGGCAAGACGCTGCAACTCGCCAGCGCCGGTTGGACCGTCACCGCGATCGACCAGTCCGAGTCGCGACTCGCGCGCCTGACCGAGAATCTGGAGCGCACCAACCAATCGGCCGAAATCGTCACCGCCGACCTGCGCGAATGGGCACCGAAGGAGCAGGCCGACGCCATCTTGGTCGACGCGCCGTGCAGCGCCAGCGGCATCTTCCGCCGCCACCCGGATGTCCTCTACCGCGTCCGCCCCGCGATCATCGCCGAGATGGCGACGTTGCAGCGGTTGATCCTGACCCGCGCTGCCGACTGGCTGAAGCCCGGCGGCACGATGGTCTATGCCACCTGCTCGCTGGAGCCGGAGGAGGGCGAGGCACAGATCGCGGCGTTCCTGGAGGCGCGCCCCGATTACGCGCTGGTCCCGATCACCGGCGACTGGCCGGGCATCACGACCGAGGGCACGATCCGCACCCTGCCGACGATGCTCGCAAAGGAAGGGCGGCTCGACGGGTTCTTCATCGCGATGTTGCAACGCAAAGGCTGACTTGGGCGCGATATGCGCGTAAGGGGGCGTGCATGCTCCCCGTGCGTATCGCTCCCTCCATCCTTTCCGCCGATTTCGCCAAGCTTGGCGAAGAAGTTCGGGCCATCGACGCCGCAGGCGCCGACTGGATTCACATCGATGTGATGGACGGGCATTTCGTGCCCAACATCACCATCGGCCCGGCGGTGGTGAAGGCGTTGCGCCCGCACACGACCAAGCCGTTCGACGTGCATCTGATGATCTCGCCGATCGACGCCTATCTGGACGCCTTTGCCGAGGCGGGGGCGGACACCATCACCGTGCACCCGGAGGCGGGGCCGCACATCCACCGCACGATCCAGCACATCAAGGGGCTGGGCAAGCGCGCCGGGGTCGTGCTGAACCCCGCGACGCCCGCCAAGATGCTGGATTATCTGATCGACATGGTCGACCTGGTCCTCGTCATGAGCGTCAACCCCGGTTTCGGCGGGCAGAGCTTTATCGAGAGCCAGCTCAAGAAGATCGCCGCGATCCGCAAGATGATCGATCATTCGGGCCGCGCCATCGATCTGGAGGTCGATGGCGGTGTCGATCCCACCCATGCCAAGCGCTGTATCGAGGCAGGCGCCGACGCGCTGGTCGCGGGCACGGCGGCGTTCCGGGGTGGCCCGGAGCATTACGCCGCGAACATCGCCGCCCTGCGCGGCTGAGCGGGCATTGACCGAAATGCGCGATCGCATGGGGGCCGAAGAGGCCCGTATCGCCGCCGACAGCATCGAAGAGGGCAAGCGCCTCGTCCGTGTCCAGACCGGCGGCCTGTCGCTCGCCGATCGGTTGAGCGAGCATCTCCACCGGCTGACCTGGCGCACGCCGCTCCATTCGCTGCGGCTGAAGGGGCGGCATCCGCTCAAGCTGATGGCGGTGCCCGAGGACCCGGTGCTGGGCGATATCGAGCGCGGTCATGCCCTGCTCGGCGGGGTGCTCGACTGGCGCGGTGAAGAGCGCGGGGTCGAGTCGATCGACTTCGCCCGGCCTGACTGGTCGACGGGCTTTGCCGATCACCTGCACAGCTTTGCGTGGCTGCGCGACCTGTCGACCGTCGCGACTCGGGCGCAGGGCGCGCCGATCGCCGAATATCTCATGGGCCGCTGGCTCGACGCCTTTGCCGAGACGGTGGATGCCACCGCCTGGCGGCCGGACCTGTGGGGGCGGCGCATCCTGTTCTGGACCGCGCATGCGCCGCTGATCCTGTCGTCGACCGATCTCGTCTATCGCTCGCGGGTGCTCAACACGATGGCGCGCGGGGCGCGGCATCTGGATCGCGGCGCGGACAAGGCCCCGGCGGGCGTGGCGCGGATCGCGGCCTGGTGCGGCGTGATCGCGGCCGGATTGCTGCTGGCGGGCGGCGATCCGCGACAGGCGTTCGGCGAGGCGGGGCTGGCCCGCGCGCTCGACACCGGGCTGTTCACCGATGGCGGCGTCATCGCACGCAGCCCGGCGGTGCAGCTCGACGCGGTCATGCTGCTGACCATGATGCGCGAAGTCTATGACGCGCGGGGTCTGCCCTTCCCGGATCAGTTCCAGACGCGGTTGCAGCGGATGATCTCGGCGCTGCTCGGCGTCATGCATGGCGACCGCGCGCTGTCGAGCTGGCAGGGCTCCGGCCCCGAGACGCCCGAGCGCATCGCCGCCGTCATCGAGGCATCGGGCGTGCGCACCCGGCCGCTGCGCCAGGCAGGTGACTGGGGCTATCAGCGCCTCGCGGCCGCACAAGCGGTGCTGGTCATGGACGCCGCCCCGCCGCCGATCGCCCGCGCGATCGAGGGTGGTTGCGCCTCGACGCTCGCCTTCGAGTTTTCAGACGGCGCGCAGCGGATCGTCGTGAATTGCGGCGGCGCGCGCGCGACCGTGGCGCAGGTGCCCGCCAGTCTAGCGCACGGCCTTCGCACCACGGCGGCGCATTCGACGTTGACGCTGGGCGACAGCAACTCCACCGCGATCCACGCCGACGGCACGCTGGGGCGCGGCGTCGCCCAGGTGGAGTTGAGCCGCCAGGAATCGGACGCGGCGAGCCGGATCGAGGCGAGCCATGACGGTTATGTCCGCCGCTATGGCTTTACCCATCGCCGCCAGCTGCTGCTGACCGGCGACGGTCGCGAGCTGCGCGGCGAGGATGCGCTGCTGCCCGAGGGGCGCAAGCGGCAGGCGGGCGCTACCCATTTCGCTTTGCGCTTCCACCTCGGCGACGGAGTCGAGGCGATGGTGACGGCGGAGAGCGGCCAGGCGATCCTGCGACTGGAAGACGGCGCGCTCTGGCAGTTCCGCTGTCGCGGCGGTGTGCTGGCGATCGAGGAGTCGCTGTGGATCGACGGCACCGGACGGCCGGTGGCGACGCAGCAGCTGGTGGTCACTGGCGAAACGCCAGCGGGCGGCGCGCATGTCAGTTGGGCGTTCAAGCGGGCGCTTTAATCGGGATGGTTCGCGCAGAGGCGCGGAGGACGCAGAGATGGCTGGCTTGCCGCGCTGACAAGACTTCTCTTCTGCCCAGTTGGTAATCCGAGCGGTTTGTCACCGGGTCAAACCCCTCCGCGTTCTCCGCGCCTCCGCGCGAACCATCCTAATTCCTCCCCTGTAAGGGGAGGTGGCAGGGCGCAGCCCTGACGGAGGGGTGTCGCCCTCTCGATAGCGCGACACCCCTCCACCAGCTTCGCTGGTCCCCAGTGACAGGTCGATCATGCCCCCGGCATGATCTGGATTGTCTGGGAGGCAATCCACCTGCCACTCCTTACAGGGGAGGAATAACACTTCCCCGAATCACATTTTGCGCTTCGGCGAATCGGAGTCTATCGGGTCCGCAAACTCCTTCCAGTATCAGGACTCGCTGCTCGATGGCCGTATCGCTCCCCACCGCTCCTTCCGTCGATCTGGTGCCGGTCCGCCGCGCGCTGCTGTCGGTGTCCGACAAGACCGGCGTCATCGACCTGGCCCGTGCGCTGGCCGAGCGCGGGGTCGATCTCGTCTCGACCGGCGGCACCGCGAAGGCAATCCGCGACGCAGGGCTGCCGGTGCGCGACATCTCCGAGGTCACCAACTTCCCCGAGATGATGGACGGCCGGGTCAAGACGCTGCACCCGATGGTCCATGGCGGCCTGCTCGCGGTGCGCGACGACCCCGCCCATGCCGCCGCGATGACCGAGCACGGCATCGGCGCGATCGATCTGGTGGTCGTGAACCTCTACCCCTTCCAGCAGACCGTCGCGAAGGGTGCTGAACGGCCCGAGATCATCGAGAATATCGATATCGGCGGCCCGTCGATGGTGCGTTCGGCGGCCAAGAACCATGGCTATGTCTCGATCCTGACCGATCCGGCCGACTATGCCGATTTCCTCGCCGATCTGGCGGCGAATGACGGCGCCTCGACGCTGAAGACCCGCCAGCGTCTCGCCGCCAAGGCCTTTGCCGCCACCGCCGCCTATGATTCGGCGATCGCTCAGTGGTTCGGCTTCGTGGATCAGGGCGAGGCCTTCCCGGCCACCCTGCCGCTCGCCTTCACCAAGCACCCCGAAACGCTGCGTTACGGCGAGAACCCGCATCAGGTCGCCGCGCTCTATCTGCCGCAAAAGGGCGGTCAGGGCATCGCTCAGGCCGAGCAGTTGCAGGGCAAGGCGCTGAGCTACAACAACCTCAACGACGCCGATGCCGCGCTGGAACTGGTGAGCGAATTCCTCGACGGCCCGCCGACCGTGGTGATCGTCAAGCACGCCAACCCCTGCGGCGTGGCGAGCGGCGAGACGCTGCTCGAGGCCTATCAGGCGGCGTTTGCCTGCGACACGGTGTCGGCGTTCGGCGGCATCATCGCCTGCAACCGCCCGCTCGACGCCGAGACGGCCGAAGCGATTTCGGGCATCTTCACCGAGGTCGTGGTGGCCCCCGATGCATCCGCTGAGGCGCGCGCGATCTTCGCCAAGAAGAAGAATCTGCGCCTGCTGCTCTCGGGCGAACTGCCCAACCCGGCGCGCCCCGGCCTGATGATGAAGTCGATCGCGGGCGGCCTGCTGGTCCAGAGCCGCGACAATGGCCGCCTGACCGACGATATGCTGAAGGTCGTGACCAAGCGCGCGCCGACGGAGCAGGAACTGGCCGATTGCCGCTTCGCCTGGACGGTCGCCAAGCATGTGAAGTCGAACGCCATCGTCTATGCCAAGGGTGGCTCGACCGCCGGTGTCGGCGCAGGCCAGATGAACCGCCTGGAATCAGCGCGCATCGCGGCATGGAAGGCGAAGGACGCCGCCGACAAGGCGGGCTGGGCGGAACCGCGCACCATCGGGTCGGCGGTCGCGTCGGACGCCTTCTTCCCCTTCGCTGACGGCCTGCTGGCAGCGGTCGAGGCGGGCGCGACGGCGGTGATCCAGCCGGGCGGCTCGATCCGCGACGACGAGGTCATCGCGGCGGCCGACGAAGCGGGCCTCGCGATGGTGTTCACCGGCATGCGCCACTTCCGGCATTGATCCTTATTCCTCCCCAAGCTTGGCTTGGGGAGGGGGTGTGGGGACGAGATTGTGCCGGGGGCACAATCCTCGTCCCCACACCGCGAAGCGGTGGTGGAGGGGCAGAATCACTGGCCGGGACACCCCTCCGTCAGTCCTTCGGACTGCCACCTCCCCTTGCAGGGGAGGAAAAGATCAGCGCGTAATTCCGCCTGCGTTCGGCAGCGTCGCTTCCTCCGCGCTCGGTGCTTTCCCGAACAGCGCGCGGTCGGCTGGGCCGAACGCCCAGCGCCATAGGATCAGCAGATAGGTCACCGCGATCGCGGGTTCGCCGAACAGCAGCTCGGCCCATTCCAGTCGCTTGGGCAGCAGCGTGAACGCGCCCCCGACGACGACCGCCGCACCCGCCGCCCAGACCAAAGGCCAGCGGAAGGGGGACACAGGCGCTTTCAGGATACCCGACAACACCCGCGCCTTGATGACCGAGGTCATCGTCACGCTCATCGCCAGCGCCACCGCCGGACCTGCCGCCGCCCAAGTCTCGGGCCAGCCGAGCGTCCGCATGCCGATAATCAGCGCGAAGCTCAGGCCGATCTGCACCCCCAGCATCGCGATCGAGATCATCAGGTTGCGGTGCCGCGCGGTATAGACCAGCGCCGATTCACACACCGCGCCCGTGGACGCCAGCACCTCGGCGAACAGCAGGAAGGCGAGCGCGGCGGTGCCCGAGACGAATTGCGGGCCGACCACGCCCATCACGCCTTCGCCCGGAATCGATCCCATCAGCGCCAGACAGCCCTGCGCCGCCATGATCCAGAACGCGACCTGCCGCACCTGCCGCGCGATCGCGCCCATATCGCCATTGGCCAGGCTCTGGGTGATGACCGGCCCCAGAATCGGGTCGAAGCTGGTCTTCAGCTTCTGCGGCAAGGACGCGACCTGCTGCGCCATATAATAGATGCCGACCACGCGCGGCTCGAACATCACGCCCAGGATGAAGCGGTCGACATTGCGCGTCCCCCATTCCAGCGCGTCCGCGCCCGCCAGCGGCGCATTGGCACGGGCGAGCGCGAAGACGCGGGCAACGTGCGGCGTCCAGCCATGCGGCAGGCCATAGCTGCGCAGGAACGGCACCAGGCTGGCGATCAGCGCCGCCGTCATCGACGCGACATAGGACAGGACCAGGCCGTCGCGGATCGTGAAGAAGGAAAAGACCCAGGCGGCGATCGAGATCGTCCAGGGCTCGATCACCGCGCGCGCGGTCACGGTCGCCTTGACGTTATGGCGATAGGCGAGCGCGGCCAGGCTGACGTCGGACCAGGCGATGGCGACGATGATGCAGGGCAGCCATCGGTCCAGCCCGGTGATCGCGCTGTTGGGATAGAGAAGCTCTGGGAAATTCCACAGCAGCGCGCTCGCCGCAAGCGAGGCGAGGAAGGCCAGCGCCATCGCGTCCCAGACGATATGGACATGCGGCCGGTCGGTCGAGGACAGCGCCTGCGCCAGCCCGCGCTTCATGCCCAACGTCGCGATCAGCGCGGCCAGCTCGACCACGACGACCGCGATGGCGAAGCGCCCGACCAGATCGGGGCCATAGATGCGGCCTGCGATGAACAGAAACGGGATGCGCGCCGCCAGCCGCAGGATAAACCCCGCGATATTGGTCCGCCCGCCCTTGGCGAGCGCATCGATGTCCTGGGTCTGGGCCATCAGAGGACGCGGAATCCTAAAGTCGGTCGAGATGCATATCTTCCTCCCCTGCAAGGGGAGGTGGCAGGCCGAAGGCCTGACGGAGGGGTGTCACCGCCAGTGAGGATCATTGCCGTATCGGACGGCCATGCCCCTCCACCATGGCGATAGCCATGGTCCCCCTCCCCAAGCATAGCTTGGGGAGGAATGGGGGTGAGGGAAGTGCGGATCAATGCGCCGCGCCCCAGCTCTTGCCGAAGCCGATCTCGACGCCCAGCGGCACGGACAGGACGACCGCCGGTTCGGCCGCGCCCGCCATGACTTGGCGGATCACCGCGCCTGCCGCCTCGGCATCCGCCTCGGGCGCTTCGAACACCAGTTCGTCATGCACCTGAAGCAGCATCCGCACATGGCCGAGGCCCGCAGCGGCGAGCGCGGGTTCCATGCGGACCATGGCGCGCTTGATGATGTCGGCGCTGGTCCCCTGGATCGGCGCGTTGATCGCGGCACGCTCGGCACCCTGGCGTTCGCCCTGGTTGCGCGAGGCGATGCGTGGGAAATGCGTCTTGCGCCCGAACAGGGTCTCGGTGAAGCCCTTCTCGCGCACGCTCGACAGCGTTTCAGCGATATAGCGGTTGATGCCGGGGAACCGCTCGAAATAGCGGTCGATCATCGCCTGCGCTTCGTCCGCCGACACGTCGAGGCGACCGGCAAGCCCCCAGCGCGAAATGCCGTAGAGGATGGCGAAGTTGATCGTCTTGGCCCGCCCGCGCGTGTCGCGATTGACCTCGCCGAACAGCTCCTTGGCAGTCAGGCTGTGGATGTCGTCGCCATTGGCGAAGGCATCGCGCAAAGCGGGCACGTCGGCCATATGCGCGGCGAGGCGCAATTCGATCTGCGAATAGTCGGCGGCGATCAGGACATGGCCGTCCTCGGCGATGAACGCCTCACGCAACTGCCGCCCGACCTCGGTGCGGATCGGGATGTTCTGGAGATTGGGTTCGGTCGAGGATAGGCGGCCGGTCTGCGCGCCGGTCAGGCTGTAGCTGGTATGGACGCGGCCGGTCTTGGGGTTGATCTGCGCCTGGAGCGCGTCGGTATAGGTGCTCTTCAGCTTGGACAGCTGGCGCCATTCCAGGATCTTGCGCACGATCTCCGCCGCGTCGCCGCCGTCGCGGGCCAGGCGTTCGAGTTCGGTCACGTCGGTCGAGTAAACGCCCGACTTGCCCTTGCGCCCGCCCTTCAGGCCGAGCCGGTCGAACAAAATCTCGCCCAGTTGCTTGGGGCTGCCGATGGTGAAGGGGGTGCCCGCCATCGTGTGGATTTCGCCTTCCAGCGCAAGGATCTGTCCGGCGAATTCGGTCGAGAGTTGCGACAGGCGATCGCGATCGACCTTGATCCCGCGCCGCTCCATGCCCGCAATGACGGGGACGAGCGGCCGGTCGACCATTTCGTACACCCGCGTCGCCTGCTCCATGGGCAGCCGCGCCTTGAACCGCTTCCACAGCCGCAGCGTGACGTCGGCATCCTCGGCGGCGTAGCGGGTGGCGAGTTTGAGATCGACCTCGTGGAAGCCCAGCTGCTTCTTGCCGGTGCCGACCACTTCCTTGAAGGCGAGGCAGGTGTGCGACAGATGCGTCGCGGCCAGCTCGTCCATGCCGTGCCCGTGCAGGCCCGCATCGAGGTCGAAGCTCATGACGATGGTATCGTCATGCGGCGCGATCGCGATGCCGCGCTCGCCCAGCACGATCATGTCGAACTTTAGATTCTGGCCGATCTTCAGGACCGACGGGTCCTCGCACAGCGCCTTGATCCGATCGAGCGCCGCCGCGACCGGAATCTGCACCGGGACTTCCGACAACAGGTCGGTGCCGCCATGGCCGAGCGGGATATAGCACGCCTTGTTGGGCGCCAGGCACAGGCTGACCCCGACCAGCTCGGCCTGGGTCGCGTCGGTCGAGCTGGTCTCGGTATCGATCGCGACGAAACCTTGGTGACGCGCCTCGGCGACCCATTGGTCGAGCGTTTCCAGGTCCTGCACCGTGATATAGCCGTCGAGATTGCACGGCTCGTCATCGTCCATCGGCGCGGACGGAGCGGCTTCTCCGGCGGCGGGAGCAGGCGCGGCGTCGTCGGTGATCTGGCCCATCTTGGCGATCAACGAGCGGAAGCCGTGATGCTCCAGGAACGCACGCAACGGCGCATCCGGGATCGTCGGGTGCAGCGCCAGTTCCTCCAGCGGCTGCGGCAGCGGTGCATTGCACTCCAGCGTGACCAGCCGCTTCGACAGCCGGGCATTGTCGGCATGTTCGATGAGGTTATCGCGAAGCTTGCCCTTCTTCATCTCGGGCGCGGCGGCGAGCACGGATTCGAGGTCGCCATGCTCGACGATCAGCTTGGAGGCGGTCTTAGGCCCGACACCCGGCACACCCGGCACGTTATCGACGCTGTCACCCATCAGTGCGAGCACATCGCCCAGCTGCTTCGGGCCGACGCCGAACTTCTCTTGGACGTACGCCTCGCCCAGACGGCGGTTGTTCATCGTGTCGAGCATGTCGAGGCTGCCATCCTCGACCAGCTGCATCAGGTCCTTGTCGCCCGAGACGATCGTGACCTGCCACCCTTGCGCCATCGCGGCGCGGGCATAGCAGGCGATCAGGTCATCGGCCTCCAGCCCCGCTTCCTCGATGCAGGGCAGCGAGAAGGCGCGGGTGGCATCGCGGATCATCGGGAATTGGGGGACCAGATCGGGCGGGGGCGGGGGCCGGTGCGCCTTATACTGGTCGTACATCTCGTTGCGGAAGGTCTTGGACGACTTGTCGAGGACCACCGCCATATGGGTCGGCCCGTCGGCGGCGTTGATCTCGTCCACCAGCTTCCACAGCATGGTGGTATAGCCATAGACCGCCCCCACCGGCTCGCCATGCTTGTTCGTCAGCGGCGGCAGGCGGTGATAGGCGCGAAAGATATAGCCGGAGCCGTCGACGAGATAGAGATGGGGCATATGCTCGCGGTTTAGCGGAACAGAGAGAGGGTAAACAGCCCCCGATGTTAGCGGTTTTTTGGGTTTGTGGCGGATGGGCCACGTTGTTGAGATGGTAAGGTGCGCCAGAGCCAGTCGACGTTCAGGCTGCACCTTTGCCATTCCTCCCCTGCAAGGGGAGGGGGACCATGCGAAGCATGGTGGAGGGGTGTCCCCGGCCGCGAGCTTTGACTGCCCTTTCCTATGGGGACACCCCTCCGTCAGGCCTTCGGCCTGCCACCTCCCCTTACAGGGGAGGAATAAAATGAATGTCGATTGGTCTTGGAAAGCGGACTTGTGCGAAGGCCCTCATCGCGTATTCTCGGCACATGCAATCAGCAGCCAACCCGGGCCGACCAATTGTCAGTTTGGCTCTGGCCATGCTCGGGCTCACGTTCGGAGCGTTCGCGCTTCAATTCGCTCTTATATCTTCGCCACATTACGGTTGGCTCCTTCACCGTTGGGCGTTGTTCTTCCTGCTCGCAAGCTCGGCTGCTTCGCTCGGGTTCTATGTCGGCGGTCGAAAAACCCGGTGGGCATCTTTTGCCGTGCTGATTGTCCTGGCGGTGAGCGCGATTGATCCTTTGTTTCGGATAATTTTTTACGGCAGTTGGTGGGACATCTGACTTCTTCACTTCGCGGCGGTGACATGCCTTATGGCAAAAAGTCAGTCATTCGCTCATTTGAGCCCCTCTGACTATCAATTCGCCACCGTCACCGGCCCACGCGGCGGACCCGCCGCATTGGCCACCGCCGCCGCGACGTTCTGGATCAGCTGTTGCCGCTTGCGGATATCCTCGGTCGTGTCGCCGATCATCACTGCGATGGCGAAGCGGCGGCCATCCGGCGCCGTCAGCAGGCCGACATCGTTGAAGCCCGCATTGCGGCGGCCCAGATCTTGGCCGGTGCCGGTCTTGTGGGCGATGGTCCACCCCGAAGGCACGGCGGCGCGCAGGCGGGCATGGCCGGTACGCGAGGCCTCCATCGTGTCGATCAGAATGCGGGTCGAGGTTTCGGACAGCAACTCGCCGCGCGCCAGCCGGGCGAGCGCATCGGCGATGGCGATGGGCGCCGCGCCATCGGGCGGATCGCTGACATAGGCATCGAGGGCGGCCTTGCGCGCCGCCGGGTCGAGCCGGTTGCGCGCCGCCTGGAACGCGCCCGCCGCCGCGAAGGCGGGCTGCCACGTCAGACCGGCGGTCTTGGCCTGGAGCAGCCGCTCACCGGGACCGAAGCGGATATCGCCCAGCCGCTTGGCGGCGATCATCGCGCGTACCGCCTGCGGGCCGCCGACATAGGTCAGCAGCCGGTCGTTGGCGGTATTGTCGCTCATCGTCAGCGCACGGTTCAGCAGCTCGCCGACCGTGGTGTGGTAACCGTCGCCCTTGACCAGCATCGCGATCGGCTGGTGGAAGACGGTCAGGTCTTCGCGGCGGACGACGATCGGCTCGTCCAGACGGGCGCGGCCCTTGTCGCGCAGATCGAGCAGGGTGATCGCGACCCACAGTTTCGACACCGATTGCTGCGGCAGGCGCTGACGGCCGCCCACCTCGACCGTCCAGCCGTCATCGACCGCGCGGACCGCAATGCCCTTCTTGCCGGTGAACCCGGCGGACAGCTGGTTGATCGTATTGACCAGTCCGGCGGGTGCGGCGGGGGCACGGCTGGGACGGGGCGGGGGGAGCGGCATCGACACCGAAACCTGCGGATCGGCAACGCTGGGAGCATGGGACGTCGCGCCGGGGCGTGAATCAGCCCCACAGCCTGCGAGCCCCAAGAGAAGAAACCCGGCAGGCCAAAGACGCAGCCCGCCGCTCGATACTCGCTTCGTCACCGCAATACCCCGCTACACACGAATATCCTTACGTGTTGACCGGGTGGGGGAAATCCCCGTGTACAGGCCTTGCGACGAAAGGCCGCAAGGGCGCGATAAGATGCGAAACCTCCGCATTCCTCCCCTGCAAGGGGAGGGGGACCAGCGAAGCTGGTGGAGGGGTGTCCCCCTCTCGATAGGGTGACACCCCTCCGTCAGGCCTTTGGCCTGCCACCTCCCCTTCCAGGGGAGGAATGGGGGATCAAGGAATCAGGATCGTGTCGACCGCGTCCGCCAGCGTCTCGGGATAATCGAGCGTATAGTGCAGCCCCCGGCTTTCCTTGCGATGGAGCGCGCAGCGGACGATCAGCTCGGCGGTCTGGAGCAGGTTGCGCAGCTCGATCAGGTCGGGGGTGACGCGGAAATGGCCGTAATAGTCGTTCACCTCGTCGGTCAGCATCCGGATGCGATGCTGCGCGCGCTCCAGCCGCTTGGTGGTGCGCACGATGCCAACATAATTCCACATGAAGCGGCGGATTTCGGTCCAGTTCTGCTTGATGACCACCTCTTCGTCCGAATCGGTGACGCGGCTTTCGTCCCAGGCGCGGATGGCGGGCGGCGGGGGCAGGTCGTCCCAATGCTGCGCGATATGGTTGGCGCACGCCTCGCCATAGACGAAGCATTCGAGCAGCGAGTTGGACGCCAGGCGGTTCGCGCCGTGCAGCCCCGACTGGGTGACCTCGCCCGCGGCATAGAGGCCGGGCAGGTCGGTGCGCCCGTCGCGGTCCACGATCACGCCGCCACAGGTATAATGCTGCGCGGGCACAACCGGGATCGGCTGCACCGTCATGTCGATGCCCAGCGAGAGCAGCTTTTCGTGGATGTTGGGGAAATGCTCGCGGACGAAGGCGGGCGACTGGTGGCTGATGTCGAGATGGACATAGTCCAGGCCCAGCCGCTTGATCTCATGGTCGATGGCGCGCGCCACGATGTCGCGCGGCGCGAGTTCGGCGCGGGGGTCGAGATCGGGCATGAAGCGGTGGCCCGTCTCGGGGATTTTCAGGTGCCCGCCCTCGCCGCGAACCGCCTCGGTAATCAGGAAATTCTTGACCTGGGTGTTGTAGAGGCAGGTCGGGTGGAACTGCATGAACTCCATGTTGGACACCCGCGCGCCTGCGCGCCACGCCATGGCGATGCCATCGCCGGTCGCGCCCTTGGGGGCGGTCGAGAATTGATAGGTGCGGCCTGCGCCCCCGGTCGCCAGGATCGTCGCGCGGGCGGTGTGCAGGACGACGCGGCCCGTCCGGCGGTCGACGGCATAGATGCCCCAGACATTCCCCGCCCCCGAATAGCGCATTTCATGGCGGCTGGTCGCCAGGTCGATCGCGACCTGATCGGGGACCATGGTGATGTTGGGATGCGCGTCCGCCGCCTTCAGCAACGCGTCGAGCACCGCCCAGCCGGTCGCGTCCGCCACATGCACGATGCGGCGATGCGAATGCCCGCCCTCGCGCGTCAGGTGGAGCATATTGCCCTCGGTCGCGAAGGGGACGCCCAGCTTCTGCAACCGTTCGATCGCGGCGGGGGCGTTCTCGACCACGAACTCGACCGTGGCACGGTCGTTCAGGCCTGCACCTGCGACCATCGTGTCCTCGATATGGCTGTCGAAGGTGTCGCCGGGTTCGAGCACGGCGGCGATGCCCCCTTGCGCCCAGGCGGTCGAGCCCTCGTTCAGCTTGCCCTTGGCCAGCACCGTCACCTTGAACCGGTCGGCGAGGTTCAGCGCGGCGGTCAGCCCGGCCGCGCCCGATCCGACGATCAGGATATCGGATTCGGTCATGCGCGGGCTCCTTCGGGCGCGGTGGCTGGATACATGACCGTCCTGTGGCACGGACGGGGGACGGGGGACAGGGGGTAAGCGGCTTGTCTTGGGCGGTGGGCCTTCCCACTTCCTGCGCATGACGCTGGCCCGGCCCGATTGGCGCGACCGTCTGCGCGCCGCGATCCCCACGGGGTTGATCGTGGGCGTGATGGGCTATGCGTTGATTATCGGACTGGGCTTCGCGCCGCCCCTGCCGACCCCCAGCGAGGCGCTGGACAGCTTCGACGTCCGCCCGCCTGCGCCGCCACCGCCGCCCCGCATCCAGCCCAAGCGGGTCCAGACCCACCGCCCGCGCGGGGCCGCCGCCCCGCCCAACCTCCGGTCGCAGGCGACGGAAGTGGTTGCGCCGCCGCCGGTGGTCGTGCTGCCGCCCATATCGCCGGTGATCGCCGCGCCGGTGGCGGGCACCGGCGCGCAGGCCAGTCAGGGCGCGTCGGACAAACCCGGTCCCGGCACCGGGGCGGGCGGGATCGGCAATGGCACGGGCAGCGGCGGGTCGGGTGACGGCGACGGCTATGGCGACGACACCCCGCCGCGCCGGATCAAGGGCCGGATCAAGGATTCCGACTATCCGCGCGAAGCCGCCGAAGCGGGTATCAGCGGCAGCGTGACGGTGCGCTATTTCGTCAATGTCGACGGCCGGGTCAGCGGCTGTGTCGTAACCCGGAGCAGCGGCAACCGCGCGCTGGACGAGACGACCTGCAGCCTGATCGAGAAACGCTATCGCTACGACCCCTCGCGCGATGCGGACGGCCGGCCGGTGCGCTCGATCATCGTCGTGAGCCAGGACTGGATCTTGGAGCGCGAGCCGGCAGAGGGGCGATAGGGCCAAGCCCATTCCTCCCCTGCAAGGGGAGGGGGACCATGCACAGCATGGTGGAGGGGTGTAACCGGTTGTTGGAGCAACCGAACCTCACCAAGCGGGACACCCCTCCGTCAGGCCTTCGGCCTGCCACCTCCCCTTCCAGGGGAGGAATTGGAGTCACGCCGCGACAGGGAAACGCAGCATCCGATCACGCACTGGCACCAGCGCTTCGGCGGGGCGACCGATCGCCTGGCGCAGCGCGGGGTGTTCGACGTCCAGCCCGCCGGTCAGCGCCCCGAAGGCGGGCAGGATCAGCTTGTTCGCCGTTCCCACGAAACAGCGCCGCGCGACCAGCTTGCCGCGCACCCGCAGCCGCAGCTTGGGATGGAAATGCCCCGACAATTCGGGGCGCGTCTCCGCCGGATCGGCCTCGTGGCGCAGGACCAGCCCGTCGACCACCGCTTCCTCCGTCACCGCACCCCCACAGCGGTCGCGCAGCACCGGATCGTGATTGCCGGTGATCCACGTCCAGTCGGTCGCGCCGGTCAGCGCCAGCAGCATCGCCCGCGCCTCCGGCAACAGCCGGTCGCACCCCTCGGCATCGTGGAAGCTGTCGCCCAGGCACCAGACCGCGCGCGCACCCGTCCGGGCGACGATCGCGGTCAGCGCGGTCAGCGTGGCGAGCGAGTCATAGGGCGGCAGCATCTGTCCACCGCCCGCATACCAGCTCGCCTTCTCCAGATGCAGGTCGGCGACCAGCAAAGCGCCGCGTGCGGGCCAGAACAGCGCGCCATCGGCCAGCGCCTGAAGGGCATGACCGCCGAACGAAAAGGGAACCATTTCCTGTCCATGCGCTTGACGCCGGGCAATATCAAGCGTTTGCAGGGGCCGATCGAAAGCCCTTGCTTCGGGCGCGCAGAAGCGTAAAGCGCGCCGTCCTTTTGGCACAGGGGGTTCCGGCGGGCATGACGGGGACGGCAACCGACATGGGTGGCAAGATGACGGGCCATCCGATCCCATCGACCGACACGGGCGATGCGGGCGTGCGACGCCACCCTGCGCTTGCGGCGCTGACCATCGGGGCGATCGGCGTGGTGTTCGGCGATATCGGCACCAGCCCGCTCTACGCCTTTCGCGAGGCGCTGGCGCAATCGGCAGGCGACGGCATCGACCCCAGCGAGATTCTGGGCGTGCTCAGTCTCGCGCTCTGGTCGCTGATCCTGGTCGTGACGATCAAGTATGTCGTCTTCCTGATGCGCGCCGACAATCAGGGCGAAGGCGGGGTTCTGGCGCTGGCCGCACTGGCCCGGCGGGCGGCAGGCGCGCGCTCGCGCATTGCGCTGGTGCTGGGCGCGGCGGGGGCGTCGCTCTTCTACGGCGATGCGATCATCACGCCCGCTTTGTCGGTGCTGTCGGCGATGGAGGGGTTGCGGACCATCCCCTCGGCCGCATCGGTGTTCGACGAACATATCATCCGGCTCTGCACGATCGTCATCCTGGTCGCGCTGTTCTTCATCCAGTCGCGCGGCACGGCACAGGTGTCGAAGCTGTTCGGGCCGATCTGTATCCTCTGGTTCCTGGTCATCGGGGGCCTGGGCATGTGGCATATCGCCGACGAACCCTCGATCGCGCGGGTCGTCTGGCCGGGCTATGGCGTGGGTTTCCTCGCCAGCCATGGGGTGGTCGGGCTGTTCGTGCTGGGCGCGGTGTTCCTGACCGTCACGGGGGCCGAGGCGCTGACCGCCGATATGGGCCATTTCGGGCGGCTGCCGATCCGGATCGGCTGGTTCTCGCTGGTGCTGCCTGCGCTGGCGCTCAACTATCTGGGGCAGGGCGCCTTCGCGCTGTCCTCGCTGGAGCGGGCGACCGCCAATGGCCAGCCCTTCACCAACCAGGACTGGTTCTTCCTGATGGCGCCCGAGCCGCTTCGCCCCGCGCTGATCGTGCTGGCGGGGCTGGCGACCGTGATCGCGGCGCAGGCGGTCATCACCGGCGCCTTTTCACTGACCCAGCAGGCGATCCAGCTCGGTTTCCTGCCGCGGCTGCGGGTGCGCCAGACCTCGGCCGATTTTCAGGGGCAGATCTATCTCCCCGCGATCAACTGGCTGTTGCTGTTCGGGGTGCTGGTGCTGGTCATCCAGTTCAAGAC
This sequence comes from Sphingomonas fuzhouensis, assembly GCF_034659795.1. Classification (NCBI taxonomy): domain Bacteria; kingdom Pseudomonadati; phylum Pseudomonadota; class Alphaproteobacteria; order Sphingomonadales; family Sphingomonadaceae; genus Sphingomonas; species Sphingomonas fuzhouensis. The sequence goes on along the minus strand of NZ_JAXSQY010000004.1, from coordinate 63,487 downwards.
CTCCTCGGCAATGGCGGCGGCCTATGGCATCGCGGTGACGGGGACGATGGTGGTGACGACGTGCCTCGCCTATCTGGTGGTGCGCCACCGCTGGGGCTGGTCGCGCGGGCTGGCGCTGGCGGCGATCCTGCCGTTCCTGACGCTCGACCTCGTCTTCTTCGGGGCCAATATCCTGCGCGTGATCGAGGGGGGCTGGGTGCCGCTGCTCGTCGGAGCGGGCGTCGGCCTGATCATCCATACCTGGGTGCGCGGGCGGGGGATCGTCTCGGCCTTCGAGAAGCGGCAGGCGATCCCGCTTGCCGATCTGGCCGCCGCGCTCGCCAAGCGTCCGCCCGAGCGGGTGCCGGGCACGGCGGTATTCCTGACCGCGAACCCCGCTTCGGCACCGGGGGCGCTGCTGCACAATCTGAAGCATAACAAGGTGCTGCACGCGCAGAATCTGGTGGTGACGATCCGCACCGCCGATCGCCCCTTCGTATCGGCCGAGTGCCGCGCGAAAGTCGAACGGCTGGACGACAATTTCGCGACCGTCGTGCTGATCTATGGCTTTATGGAAACGCCCGACGTGCCGCGAGACCTGCCCCGCGATCTGGGCGTCGAGACCAGGCCCGCCGGGTTGGACCCGATGAAGACCAGCTTCTTCATCGGCCGCAATACGCTCAAGCCCGAGGCGGAAAAGGGTATGCCGCTCTGGCAGGACCGGCTGTTCATGTTCCTGCAGCGCAATGCCAGCGACCCGACCGAATTCCTGCGGATTCCGCCGGGCAAGGTGCTGGAACTGGGTGAGCAGGTGACGGTGTAATATTGTCCTCCCCAAGCTCGCTTGGGGAGGGAGACCGCTCGGCGATAGCCGAGTGGTGGAGGGGCAGGGGGCGGCGCTTCATCCTGTTCCGGCCTTTGGTGATGGGGCAGGCCGCAGGGCCTTGCCCCTCCGTCACCGGGTTGGCGCCCGGCGGTCCCCCTCCCCAAGGAATAAGGGCTATAGCGTGACCTTGGGCGGCTTGGCCGCTTCGACCGCGACCAGGATCATCTTTTCCCAAATCGCGGGATCGCCCGCATCGGCCATGGCCTGATCGGGTTCGCGCAGTGTCCGCAGGACAGCCAGCGCATCGGCCATATGCTCGCGCCAATGCGCATCGACCAGCTTGGCGGCCGACTCCGAGTCGCCCCCGGCATTGGCGCTCAACCGCTGGCCGCACAGCACGCGGGCGATGCGTTCGGCGGCGGGAGTATGGGCAATATCCATGGCAACCTCTCCTGAAGCGTGGAAATCGTTACGCGTTCAACGCATCAGGATGGGCTTGGGGTTCAGACATGGAAAGGCCGCCCGTCGCTTTCGCAAGCGGGCGGCCACATATCCTGTCGGCGCGGCTATCAGCCCTGTGCGCCGCGACCGGCACCGCCGCCGCCACCGGGGCGACCCTGGCCGCCACGGCCGCGACCACCGCCGCCCGGACCACCGGCACCGCCGCCGCCGCCACGACGGCGCGGCTGGCGACCTTGGGGCGCGCGGCTGTCGGTCGCGCGCGGGTGATGGGTGGCACGCGGACGCGCCGGATCGCGCGGACGGTCGACGCGGGGGGCGGGATCGGCGCCGATCGCCTTGACCCGCTGCGACTTGATCGTCTCGGCGCGCTTCACGAAGTCGGCGGGCAGCGGAACGACATTGATCTTCTGCCGGGTCAGCTTCTCGATATCCTTCAGATACGGACGCTCATCCTCAGCGCAGAAGGCGATGGCCAGGCCCGAGCGGCCCGCCCGCGCGGTGCGGCCGATGCGGTGGACATATTGCTCGGCGACGTTGGGCAGCTCGAAGTTGAAGACGTGGCTGACGCCCGGAATGTCGATGCCGCGCGCGGCGATGTCGGTCGCCACCAGCACGCGGGTCTGGCCTGAGCGGAACTCACCCAGCGCCCGCTCGCGCTGGCCCTGGCTCTTGTTGCCGTGGATGGCGTTGGCGGCGATGCCGTTGCCCGCCAGCAGCTTCACGACGCGGTCGGCGCCATGCTTGGTGCGGGTGAAGACCAGCGCCAGCTCGATCGCGGGATCGGCGAGCAGGATGGTCAGCAGCGCCTGCTTTTCCTGTTGCGTGACGAAGGTCACCGACTGCTCGACACGCTCGGCGGTCGTGGAAACCGGCGTGACCGAGACGGTCGCGGGATTGTCGAGGAACTTGTCGGCCAGGTCGCGGATCGCGGCGGGCATGGTGGCCGAGAAGAACAGGGTCTGACGCTTGCGCGGGATCATCTTCACGATGCGGCGCAGCGCGTGGATGAAGCCCAGGTCGAGCATCTGGTCGGCTTCGTCGAGCACCAGGATCTCGATCATCGACAGGTTCAGGAAGCCCTGTTCGACCAGGTCGATCAGACGGCCGGGCGTCGCGACGAGGATGTCGACGCCGCGCGACAGGTCCTGCCGGTTCTTGTTCAGGCTGGTGCCGCCGAAGACGGTCGCCACCGCCAGCTTGGAGAACTTGGCATAGCCCTTCGCATTCTCGGCGATCTGGCTGGCCAGTTCGCGCGTGGGGGCAAGCACCAGCATCCGGCAATGGGTCGGCAGGACGCGCTTGTTCGCCTCGACCAGGCGCTGGATCGACGGCAGCACGAACGCGGCGGTCTTGCCGGTGCCGGTCTGGGCGATACCCAGCAGGTCGCGGCCTTCCAGCAGCGTCGGGATCGAATCGCGCTGGATCGGGGTGGGTTCGGAATAGCCCTTGGCTTCGAGCGCACGGACGAGCGGCTCGGCAAGGCCGAGTTCGGAAAAGGACATGGGATAACTTTCTGACATGGCGCGCGAGTCACGACAGGCCGCAAGCGCGGGCCGGGGTTGATGACACCCCGCGTGACAAGGGAAGCCTGAAGACAGGGTCGGGGCGGAGCCGGGACCAGATGGTCCGTTCACGCTGCAGGTGGACGCCTCGACGGGCGGGCATGTGCGCTGCCGCTTGCGGAAAGTCAAGTTTCGGGCAGGATCGCGTGTGCGATGCGTGACAATCGCGAGCAGATGGTTACATCTGATACCACATTGCGAAGAGGAGTCCTGCATGAAACTCGCCAGTCTGAAACAGGGTCGCGACGGCAAGCTGGTCGTCGTGTCGAGCGACCTCGCCTGGTATGCGGATGCGGGGCATATCGCGCCGACGCTGCAGGCCGCGCTCGACGATTGGGAGCGGCACGCGCCCGCGCTGGCCAATCTGGCGACCGATCTGGATCACGAAGCGATCCCGCGCGCGCGCTTCCATGAGCATGACGCGGCCTCGCCCCTGCCGCGCGCCTATCAATGGGCGGACGGCTCGGCCTATGTGAATCACGTCGCACTCGTCCGGCAGGCGCGCGGGGCGGAACTGCCCGAGAGCTTCTGGCATGATCCGCTGATGTATCAGGGCGGCTCGGACGGGTTCCTGGGGCCGCGCGACGCCATTCCGCTGGCCGATGAAAGCTGGGGCTGCGACCTGGAGGGCGAGGTCGTCGTCGTCACCGGCGATGTGCCGATGGGCGCGAGTCGCGAAGAGGCGCTGGCGGCGATCCGGCTGGTCGGGCTGACCAACGACGTGTCGCTGCGCGGCCTTATTCCGGGCGAGCTGGCCAAGGGGTTCGGCTTTTTCCAGTCCAAGCCCGCCTCCGCCTTCTCGCCGGTGTTCGTCACCCCCGAATCGCTGGGCGACTGGTGGCAGGACGGCAAGCTGCACCGGGTGTTGAAGGTCGACCTGAACGGCCAGCCCTTTGGCCGCGCCGATGCCGGACAGGACATGACCTTCGACTTCGGGACGTTGGTCGCCCATGCCGCCAAGACCCGCGCTTTGGGGGCGGGGACGATCATCGGGTCGGGCACCGTGTCCAACCGCGACTCGGACGGCGGACCGGGACGGCCGGTGGCCGAGGGCGGCGTCGGGTATAGCTGCATCGCCGAGGTGCGGATGATCGAGACGATCCGCGGCGGCGCGGCCGCGACGCCGTTCCTGAAGAAGGGCGATACCGTCCGCATCTGGATGGAGGACGACCGCCACCATCCGATCTTCGGCGCGATCGAACAGACGGTGGGGTGAAACCCAATCCTCCCCAAGCCATGCTTGGGGAGGGGGACCATCGCAAAGCGATGGTGGAGGGGCATGGCCCGGCGCTTTGCCAGTCTCCGACGATCGGTCATTCGGCGGGCCGCACGACCTTGCCCCTCCACCACCCGGCTGTTGCCGGGCGGTCCCCCTCCCCATCAAAGATGGGGAGGATTGGTTCGGCTCACCCCACCAGCGCGTCGATCGCCTCGGCCATGTCGATATCGCGCGCCGACAGGCCGCCCGCATCATGGGTGGTCAGCACGATATCGACCCGGTTCCACACATTGGACCATTCGGGGTGATGGTCAGCCTTTTCCGCCAGCATCGCGACGCGGGTCATGAAGCCGAACGCCTCGTTGAAGTCGGCGAAGACGAACCGGCGGCTGATCGCATCGCGCCCCTCGTCCCAGTCCCATTCGATCAGACCGTCCAGCGCCTCGTCCCGGTCCAGCTCGCTCAGCCGCTCCACCATCTGCGTCCCCTTGCTTCTCTTGTTCTTTTGACCGGCACAGCGGTAAGACGGCGGCCATGAGCGGGCAAGACGCGATCGGTGAAGCAGCCATGGGTGAAGCGCCGGGAGCCGATGCGATCGAGCGGATCGCACGGGATGCCATCGCGCGCCTGCCGTCCGAATTTCGCATCCATCTGGGCGATGTCGTCCTGATCGTCGAGGATTATGCCGATGACGAAACACTGGCTGCGCTAGGGATCGAGCATCCGCTCGACCTGACGGGCCTCTATCACGGACGGCCGGTGGGCGAGAAAAGCGCGATGGACTCCGGGGCCCTGCCCGACCGCATCCATCTCTATCGCCGTGCGATCCTGGACGAATGGATCGAGACGGGGGTGCGGCTCGACGATCTGATCGTGCATGTGACGATCCATGAGATCGGCCATCATTTCGGCCTGTCCGACGACGATATGCATGCGCTGGAAGACGCGGTGGACGTCGCCGCGACGTGATCCTCACCCTGTCCCAGGTCGCCTGTGTGCGCGGCGGGCGGCTGTTGTTCGCGCAATTATCGCTGACCCTGGCCGAGGGCGGGGCGGCGATCGTCACCGGCCCCAACGGCATCGGCAAGTCGAGCCTGCTCCGCCTCGCCGCCGGGTTGATCGCGCCGTTCGAGGGGCAGGTCGGCCGCATCGGGCGCATGGCCCTGATGACCGAGGATATCGCGCTCGACGCCGAACGGCGGCTGGGCGACGCGCTGTCGTTCTGGGCACGGCTGGACGGGCAGGGGGCAGCGGGCGAGCGGGTGGCGGCGTCGCTGGATGCGGTCGGCCTGGCGGCCCTGGATCAGGTGCCGTTGCGGTTGTTGTCGACCGGGCAGCGCCGCCGCGCCGCGCTGGCGCGGGTCTTGGCGGCACGGGCGCCGCTCTGGTTGCTCGACGAGCCGGGCAACGGGCTCGACACCGATGGCATCGCGATGCTGGAGCGGGCGATCGCGCGCCACCGGGCGTCGGGCGGGGCGGTGCTGCTGACCACGCATCAGCCGCTTGCCGTGCCGGAGGCCGTCATCGTGCCGCTGGCCGCGTCGGTCCCGGCATGAGCGCCGCGATCGCCCTGATCGCGCGCGACGTGCGGCGTGGCTATGCCGGGGGCGGGGCGGGGCTGGTCTGCGGCTTCTTCCTGCTCGCGGTGGTGTTGTTCCCCTTTGCCATCGGGCCGGACCGAGCCGTCCTGGCACGGGTCGGCGCGGGGGGGATCTGGGTCGCGGCGCTGCTGGCGGCGCTGTTGCCGGTCGAGCGGCTGGTCGCGCCCGATTGCGAATCGGGCTGGTTCGACCAGATTCGCGTGCATGGCCTGTCGCTGCCGCTGGTCATGGCGCTCCGGATCGTCGCGCATTGGCTGGCCTTTGCGCCGCCGTTGATGGCGGCGGCATTGGTCGCAGGCGGATTGTTCGGGCTGGAGGCGACAGCCGTGGTGCGGGTCGAGGCAGGGCTGTTGCTCGGCACGCCGGGGCTTGCGGCGCTGGCGGTGGCAACGGGCGCGCTGACCGCGGGATTGCGCGGGGCGGGCGGCTTGGCGGGACTGCTGCTCTTGCCGCTGGCCTTGCCGCTGCTGATCTTCGGCGCAGGCGGCGGCGATATGGGGGCGCTCAAGCTGCTTGCGGCGGTGTCGCTGATGCTGGTGGCGGGGGCGCCCTGGATCGCGGCGGCGGCGGTCCGATCGGTGCGCGACTGACGCGTCATGTCGGGGGCTGGAACCAGGACGGCGGCGCGGATCGCGCGGGCCTTTGACGCGGCGGCGGCCTATGACCGCCATGCCGTAGTCCAGCGTCAGGTCGCCGACTGGCTGGCCGGGGCGATCGTCGCCGCTGCGCCGCCCGCCCCGCGTGTGCTGGAGGTCGGATGCGGCACCGGTTTCCTGACCCAGGCGACCCGGCCCCGCCTGATCCGGCCCGACTGGCTGATGACCGACATCGCGCCCGCGATGCTGGCGCGGGGACTGGCGGGCCAACCGGGCGCGCGGGGGCGGGTGATGGATGGCGAGTCGCCCGACCTGCCGGATGAAGCACCGTTCGACCTGATCGTCAGCAGCCTGGCGGTGCAGTGGTTCGCCGATCTGGAGGGCGGATTGCGGCGATTGGCGGCGGTGCTCGCGCCCGGTGGACGGATGATGGTGACGACGCTGGTCGAGGGCACCTTCGCCGCCTGGCACGATGCCCACCGGGCGGAGGGGTTCGCGGCGGGCAGTCCAGGCTATCCGTCCGCTGACGCACTGGCGGCGATGGCATGGCCTGGGCTGCGCCTGACCCTGCGCCGGTTCGAGCAGCGCCACGACTCGGCGGCCGACTTCATGCGCGCGCTCCGTGCGATCGGGGCCGGCACCCCGCGCGACGGCCACCGCCCGGTGCCGCCCGGCGCGATGCGGCGGATCGCAAGGCGGTTCGAGGCGGACGGGGCGGTCGCGACCTATGACGTCGCGCTGATCGAGGTCGAGGGCTGAGGCGGTCCGCTTAGCGGCTCCACCGCGCCCAGATCGCGGTGGGCAGGGTCAGGCCGCGCGCTTCCTCGCGCACGCCGAGTTCGCCGCATTCGACCTTGCCGGGCAGGTCGGCCATCACCTGGCGCATCATCTCGCCGATCGCCATCGCCGACATGCGCACCGCATAGACGGTCAGGAACAGGAAGCGCGAGTCGGCGTCGAGCAACTGGCGGCAGTTCGCAATCAGGCCGGGCAAATCCTCTTCCAGCCGCCACACCTCGCCCTCCGGCCCGCGTCCGTACTTCGGCGGGTCGAGGAGAATGCCGTCATAGCGCCGCCCACGCCGCACCTCGCGCGCGACGAACTTGGCGGCGTCGTCGATGATCCAGCGCACCGGCGCATCGCCCAGCCCCGACAGCATCGCATTGCCGCGCGCCGCCTCGACCGATTTCTTCGAGGCGTCGACATGGACCATCTTGGCGCCCGCGCTCGCCATCGCCAGCGTGCCGACACCGGTATAGCCGAACAGGTTCATGCACTCGGGCTCGGCCAAACCGTCGACCTGCTCGCGCATCCAGCTCCACACGGGCGCCATGTCGGGGAAGAAGCCGAGATGGCGGAAGGGCGTGTTCTGCGCGGTGAAGCGTACCGCGTCCCACTTCAGCGGCCAGCCCTCACGCGGGACCGGCTCGTTGAAATTCCAGCGCCCGCCGCCATCCTCGTCCGAACCGGGCACGAACTCGGCCGCCGCGCGCCAGTCGGTGGTCGCGGGGGCCCACATCGCCTGCGGTTCGGGGCGGATGAAGCGGAACCGGCCATAGCGTTCCAGCTTGCGACCATGGCCGGAATCGACCAGCCCATAATCCGCCCAGGGCTCGCCGATCATCGTTTCGAGTTTCATGCGCCCGCGTTAGCGCAAACCATGCCCGTCGATAAAGGCCGTCACCGCATCGAAGGTGGCGGGCAGGGTGGTGAACCGCTCCTCGCGTTCGAACAGGTCGCCGACCCGGCGCGGCAGCGGGGGGCGGACGCCGGTTGCGCGTTCGACCGCATCGGTGAACTTGGCCGGGTGCGCGGTGGCGAGCGTCACCACCGGCGCGCGCATCCGGGCCGCGCGGGCGGCGGACAGCGCGATGGCGGTGTGCGGGTCGAGCACCTGGCCCGCCTGCTCATTGGCCCAGCGCATCGCGCGGCTCATGTCGTCGGCATCGATCCGCGCGCTGGTGAAGAGCGGGACGATCGCCTGGCTCTGCGCATTGGTCAGCCGCATCGCGCCCGTCGCCTCGAAACCCTTCATCTGCGCGGCCAGCGCACCGCCGTCGCGACCATTGGCGTCGAACAAGAGACGCTCGAAATTCGAACTGACCTGGATATCCATCGACGGCGTGGCGGTCGCCTGTACCTGCCCCTTGGAATAATCGCCCGAGGACAGCGCGCGGTGGAGGATGTCGTTGACGTTGGTCGCGACGATCAGCCGCTCGACGGGCAGACCCATGCGCGCCGCGACGTATCCGGCGAACACGTCGCCGAAATTGCCCGTCGGCACCGAGAAAGCGATGGCCTTGCCCGGCGCGCCCAGCCGGACGGCGGCGTAGAAATAATAGACGACCTGCGCCATCAACCGCGCCCAGTTGATCGAGTTGACCGCTGACAGGGTATGGCGATCGGCAAAGGCGCGGTCGTTGAACATCGCCTTCACCAGCGCCTGGGCGTCGTCGAAATTCCCCTCGATCGCGATATTATGGACGTTGGGGGCGAGCACCGTCGTCATCTGGCGGCGCTGGATTTCGGTCACGCGGCCAGCCGGATGAAGCATGAAGATGTCGATATTGGCACGCCCCGCCACCGCGTCGATCGCGGCCGATCCGGTGTCGCCGCTGGTCGCGCCGACGATGGTCAGGCGCGTGTCGGTGCCGCGTAGGAACCGCTCGAACAACAGCCCGAGCATCTGGAGCGCGACATCCTTGAACGCCAGCGTCGGACCGTGGAACAGCTCCAGCAGCCACTGGTCATGGTCGAGCTGGACCAGCGGCGTGACGGCGGCGTGCGAGAAACGGCCATAGGCGGCGTCGCACAACTCCTGAAGTTCCTCCGGCGACAGGCTGTCCCCGACGAACGGCGCCATGATCGTCGCGGCGGTCTGCGCATAGGACAGGCCCGCCAGCCCTTCGATCTGCTCAGGGGTCAGGGTCGGCCATTGCTCGGGCACATAAAGACCGCCGTCGCTGGCGAGACCGGCCAGGGTCGCGCCCCGGAAATCGAGGACGGGGGCGGAGCCACGGGTACTGAGATAGCGCATGATGCGCTGCGGCTTAACGGTGTGTGTGGTCGACCACAACCATTCGATTGCGCCGAATGACCGCCAAAACATAGATAATTGCGGCGATAGCGGCAAACAGGAACCATTGCACGGCATAGGCCAGGTGGTTGTTGGGAACCGCATCGAGATCGGGGCTGGGGTTGGGTTCCAGCCCGGACGCGGGGGTGTCGGCGACCAGCAGCATGGCTTGCGGGCGATGGTCGAAGGCCGACTGGATCAGCGAGCGGCTGTCGGGGGCATGGGCGACATAGCCGCTGACCCGCCCGCCGGGCCAAGAGATTTCCTTGCGCGGATCATGGGTGGTGCCGAGTTGAATCTGCAGCGTCCCCTGCGGCACCGAGCAGGTCGCGATCAGGCGGAACCCCGCCGCGCCCGCGCCCGCGCGACGGATCGTCACCGGCGGCCGGCATTCGGCCACCGCGCGGCGGAAGAGCAGGCGTTCGTCGGGAAACAGCGGAAAGGCGATGACCGGTCGCGTCGGATTGGCGGCGAGCTGGGCCAGATAGGCCTGTTTTTGCGGCCGTCGATCGAGCAACTGCCACAGCCCCAGCACGATCATCGCGGCGACCGCCAGGCCGACGATCAGCGTGGGGAGGATCGGCACGCGCCTCATGCGTCCCTCATGCGTCGTCGTCCGCGTCAGGTCGCACCACCGCGCCTTCGCGCGCTTCGTTGCGATATTCGGCGGCCATCAGCGCCCCCTTGGCGATGCGCAGGGCATAGACCACGCCGATAGCGGTCAGCGGCAGCCAGATCGCCATTTGCAGCCAGAGCGGGGGATGCAGCGTCAGTTCGACCGTGATCGCCGCGATGGTGATGATCGTGCCCAGGATCAGGGTCAGGAACGCCGCGGGGCCATCGCCGACGTTGAACCGCGTGAAGTCCAGCCCGCACGCGGCACATCGGTCAGCAAAGGTCACGACCTGCGTCGAGAAAAGTGGCCCGGCAAATAAATGTGGCTGGCCGCAACGCGGACACAGCCCCTGGAACGCGGCCTGCGCGATGGTGGGCGGCTTTGGGGGCGGAGGCGTGAACTCAGCCAAGATGAACCGGTGCGCCCCAGCCACCCCAGACATAGATGGTGACGAACAGGAACAGCCATACCACATCGACGAAATGCCAATACCAGGCGGCGGCCTCGAACCCGAAATGCTGGCGGGGCGTGAAGTCGCCGCGATAGGCACGGATCAGGCAGACGATCAGGAAGATGGTGCCGACGATGACGTGGAACCCGTGGAAGCCGGTCGCCATGAAGAAGGCCGCGCCGTAGTTCAGCCCCTTAAAGGGGAAGGGCGCGTGGATATATTCATAGGCCTGGATCGCACTGAAGATCACGCCCAGCACGACGGTCAGCCACAGGCCCTTGAGTACCCCGTCGCGGTCGCCAACACCCAGCGCGCCCCATAGCCCGCGCTTCTCACCGCCGCGCTGGTTGTGGATCAGCGCATGGTGCGCCCAGGTGACAGTGGTGCCGCTGGTCAGCAGGATCAGCGTGTTGAGCAAGGGCAGCTTGAAGGCATTGATGACCTCCAGCCCCTTGGGCGGCCATTGCGCGACGATGGCGGTCGCGCCCTCGGCCGCGCGTTCGACCTGGCCGTCGACGATGCTCATCGCGGTCGGGAACAGCGAGAAATCGAAAAAGGCCCAGAACCAGCCGACGAAGAACATCACTTCGGACGCGATGAACAGGATCATGCCGTAGCGGAAATGCAGCTGCACGACCGGGGTATGGTCGCCATGATGCGCCTCGCGCACCACGTCCGCCCACCAGCTGCCCATGCAGAACAGCACCGCCGCTAGGCCCGCCAGGAACGCCCAGCCGCCGCCGGGCGCGCTGTGCATCCACATGATCGCGCCCGAGGCCATCAGCAACGCCGACATCGAACTGGCCAGCGGCCAGGGGCTCGGCGGCAGGATATGATAGTCGTGGTTCTTCGCGCCAGCCATGATCCCGTCCCTATATTTTTGCTATTTTGGGGACAGGCTAACCCGCTTTCTTGCCCAAATCCACCGGGTAAAATGTGTAGGACAGGGTGATGGTCTCGATGTCGCGCGCGTCGGGGTCGTTCAGAATCTTCGGATCGATGAAGAAGATCACCGGCATCCGCGCCGTCTCACCGGGTTGCAGCGTCTGCTGGGTGAAGCAGAAGCACTGGATTTTGGTGAAATAGCGGCCCGCCTGATCGGGGGTGACGTTGAAGGTCGCGGTGCCCGTCACCGGAACCTTCGCCTTGTTGGTGGCGGTGAAGAACACCATGTCGCGCGCGCCGATATCGACGGTTTCGTGCGGATTTTCGGGCTTGAACGTCCAGGCGAGCCGCGAGGAAACATTGGCGTCGAAATTGACCGTGATCTGGCGGTGGATGCTGCCGGGTGCGCGCGCGCCCCGCTGGGTCGTGCCCTGATAGCCCGTCACCTGGCAGAACATGCGGTAGAGCGGCACGCTGGCAAAGGCGAGGCCGGTCATGAACACCACGCCGAACAGCGCGAGGGCGACCGTCCTACCCTGGCGCGTCAGCCGCATCAGTGCATGCCCGCCCGAATCTTCGACAGGGTGATGAAGAAGATCAGCACCACCAGAAAGCCGAGCAGCAGCGCCATCACGGTGGCGCGGGCGCGCTGCTTGGCGCGAATCCGATTCGAGTCGTCAGGCATCATGCCCAACGATCCACCACCAGCGCGCCAAAGAGAAGGAAAAGATAGAGAATCGAATATTTGAAGAGCCGTTTTTCCGGCTTCATCGCGTCGTCTGCCTGCGTGTGGCGAAAGGCGACGATCGCGGCATAGGCGGCGAACAGCGCAGTCCCGGCGGTCGCGATCACGCCATAGATCGCCCCCGTCAGCCCCAGCGGCCAGGGCGCGACGGCGGTGATCGCCATCGGGATGGTGTAGAGCCCGATCTGTGCACGGGTCACCCGCTCGCCCGCGACCACGGGCAGCATCGGCACGCCCGCATTGGCGTAATCGGTCTTCACGAACAGCGCGAGCGCCCAGAAATGCGGCGGCGTCCATAGGAAGACCAGGCTGAACAGCAGAAAGGGCAGGAGTGCGATCTCGCCGGTCGCCGCCGCCCAGCCGATCAGCGGCGGAAACGCGCCCGCCGCCCCGCCGATGACGATATTCTGCGGCGTCCGACGCTTCAGCCAGACGGTATAGACCAGCACGTAGAACAGGATGGAGACGGTCAGGATAGCGGCCGCGACATAATTGACCGCCAGGCCCATCAGAATGACCGAGAAACAGGCGAGGCCAACCCCGAAATGCAGCGCCGATTCGCGGGTCATGCGCCCGGCGGGCAGCGGCCGCTTGGCGGTGCGGCGCATCAGCGCGTCCAGGTCTGCCTCATACCACTGGTTCAGCGCCCCCGCCGCACCCGCGCCCAGCGCGATGCACAGGATCGCGGTGAAGCCGATCACCGGATCGACCCCCACGGGCGCGGCCAGCATCCCGCACAGGCCGGTGAACACCACCAACGTCATCACCCGCGGCTTGGTGAGCGCCAGAAAGTCGCGCCAGTCGGCGGGAACGAAGACGGATGAGGGAATGCTGGACATGGGAGCCCTGCATATAGGGCTTGGCGAGGAGGGGGGCAATCGAAGTGGGCGATGTTGAAGCACCCAACCCGCCACACGCGCACCCCCTCCCGCTTGCGGGAGGGGCGTGGGACTCATGCAGGTCAGCCTCGCTTCAACGTCGCCATATCGATGACGAAGCGATACTTCACATCGCTCTTCTGCATCCGGTCATAGGCGGTGTTGACCTCGTCCATCGCGATCATCTCGATGTCGGCGGTCAGACCATGCTGGTGGCAGAAGTCCAGCATCTCCTGCGTCTCGGCGATGCCGCCGATCAGCGAGCCCGCCAGCGAACGGCGGCGGAAGACGAGCGCGCCGACCGAGGGCGAGGGATGCGGCGAGTCGGGCACGCCGACCAGCGTCATCGTGCCGTCGCGCTTCAGCAGCATCAGGAAGGCGTCGAGATTATGCGGCGCGGCGACGGTGTTCAGGATGAAGTCGAAGCTGTTGGCGTGCTCAGCCATCTGCGCCTCGTCCTTCGACACGATCAGGCCCTTGGCGCCCAGCCGCTTGGCATCCTCGGCCTTGCCCGGCGAGGTCGAGAAGACATAGACCTCGGCCCCCATCGCGGCGGCGATCTTCACGCCCATATGGCCCAGGCCGCCCAGACCGACGATGCCGACCTTCTGGCCCGGTCCGACCTTCCAGTGACGTAAGGGAGAATAGGTGGTGATGCCCGCGCAGAGCAAAGGCGCGACGGCGGCCAGATCGGCTTCGTCATGGTTGATCTTCAGGACGAAGCCTTCCTTGACCACGATATGGTCGGAATAGCCGCCAAAGGTATGGCCACCCAGCACGGGATCGGGGCCGTTATAGGTGCCGACAAAGCCGGTCCCTTCGCAATATTGCTCCTCGCCGTCATGGCAGGAGGGGCAGTGGCCGCAGCTGTCGACCATGCAGCCGACGCCGACCAGATCGCCGACCTGGTACTTGGTGACGTCGCCGCCCACGGCGGTCACGCGGCCGACGATCTCATGCCCCGGCACGCACGGATATTGGGTGCCCGCCCACTCACCGCGCGCGGTGTGCAGGTCGGAATGGCAGACGCCGCAATAGAGGATGTCGATCGCGACATCGTCACCTTGGGGATCGCGACGCTCGAAGGAAAAGGGCGCGAGCGGGGTCTCGGCCGACTGGGCGGCATAACCCTTGGCGGGCGTGGGCATGGAAGCTCCTCTGGAAATCGGTAACGCGAACGAACGGACGCGGCCGCCCATATGGGGGCCGCGCCATTCGGTGCCAGACAGATGGAGCGTTAAGTTTTTCGATCGGCGCTGATCGAAGAATTGTTCCAGATCAATATGTTATATTGTCACTCTGGGCCGGATTTACCCCATGAACCCTTGGTTCCAGGTCGAGGCGTCGTAATTGCCGATATTGGGCAACACCGTACGCAGACCGCTTGAGTCGATCCCGAACCAGCTGGCCAGTGTCGCGGCATATTGGTCGACCGACATGGTGGGGATCAGGCGGCCCTGGCCGACATCGTCGCTGGTGTTGTTGCCGACGGTCGGCGCCTTGCCATAGAAACGCTGCCCGCGCACCGCGCCGCCGACGATGAAGTGCATGCCTCCCCAGCCATGGTCGGAGCCGTCGTCGTTCGACTGGAGCGTCCGCCCGAAGTCCGATGCGGTGAAGCTGGTCACCTGATTGGCGACGCCCATCGCATTGGTCGTGTCGTAAAAAGCCTTCATCGCCGCCGACACCTTGGACAACAGCCCCGGATGCTGGGCGACCAGATTGTCGTGCAGGTCGAACCCGCCCATCGATACGAAGAACACCTGGCGCTTCAGGCCCAAAGTCTGGCTGATCGCAATCATCCGCGCGACCATCTTCAACTGGTCGGCGAGATTGTTGTTCGTGGGGAAGAGCGGGAAATTGGCCGCCGGGGCCCCGGCCAGCGCACTGCTGAGCTGCGCCTGCACGTCGAAGGCGCGCTTGGTGATGCGGGCATGTTCGCTCGCCATCGCAAAGCTCGATTCGGTGGTCATCAGCGACCGCAGCGTGTCGAGCGCGGAGGACGAACCGTACAGCGTCTTGCTGCTGTTGAGCAAAGCGACCGGGCCGCCGGTGCCCACCGCATATTGGATCGCGGTCCGCCCGCTCAGATAGACCGCATTGCCGCTGGTGTTGATGCAGGTCAGCGCGGCGGTGCCGTTGCCGCTCTGGAACATGTCGCCGATCCGCCCGCCCCAACCGCTGTTCGCGCCCTCGGGACTGGAGGCCTGGAAGAAGCTCTGCTGATCGTTATGGCTGAACAGCTTGGGCGGCAGCTTGACGCTGTGGCTGTTGAACTGCGCCTTGGTGGTCGGCTCGACCAGCGTGCCGACATTCAGCGCCACCGCCATCTTGCCCGCCGCGAAGAGCTGGCTCATCTCGGGCATCGACGGCGACAGGGCATAGACGCGCCCACCGGGCAGCGCGACGGCGGGGTTCAGGACGCTGCCCGCCAGCACATCGCGTTGATAGCCGATATTGGCGCGCGCGGCGCGATAAGCGGCAAAGCTGGTTTCGTCATAGGGGACCAGCGTGTTGGCGTAATCATTGCCGCCATAGAGGAACACGCAGACCAGCGCCTTGTAATCGGACGCGGTGGCCGCCGCCGCCTCGCCGATCGCGGCCAGGCTGGAGACGAAGGGGGTCGCGGTCCCGGCCAGGCCGAGCAGCGCACTGCGCTTGAGGAAAGCGCGGCGGGATTGGTCTTGCATCATGCTCATCACCGCAGGTTCAGATAATCGGGGGAGGCCATGGTCAGCATGATCGCGATGCCGACCCGGTTGATCGGCCCGTTGGTCGCGGTGGCCGACACGCTGTCGACGGCGCCGCGGATCGCGCTGATCGTCGCGCTCGACAATTGCCCGGCGGCCAGCACCAGGTTGATCTCGTCGACCAGCGCCTTGCTGTCGGCGGCCAGCGTCAGGATCGCGCTATAGTCCGCCTTCACATCGCCGGTGCCGTTGGCGATCAGGCCGTACATATAGTTCACATAGGCCACGACGCTCTGTTCGTTGGTGATCTGGAACTCCGGCGCGACCAGGCCATTGCTCGCCAGGCTGGTGCCTGGCGGGGTGTAGCCGGGGCGGTAGAAGTTGAAGACGGAGGGGCTGTGTCCCTTGGCCTGGCCCAGCCGTGTCGTCGGGTTGGAGGTGTCGCCGATGGCCCAGGCATTGGACGGCGAATTGACCCCGAAGGCGCGCGCCCAGCCGGTCAGCCGCAGCACCGGCTCGCGCAGCTTGCCCGCTGTCGCGGCAGTGGGCAGGGTGCGCGCCTCGCTGTCGAGCAGGATGGCGCGGATCACCGCCTTCATGTCGCCGCGCACGCCCTGGCCGTTATCGGCGAACTTGGTCGCGACCCGGTTGATATAGGCGGGGGAGGGATTGCTGGTGACCAGCCGCTGGATCAACTGCTTCGAGACGAAGGGCGGCACGTTGGGGTGTGCGAAGATCGTGTCGAGCGCGCTCTTGATCGCCGCCATGCCGCCACCGGTGACGGTGGTGCCCAGGAAGCTCGCCGTGCCGGTCTCGTTCACCCCGGCGTTCATCACCAACGGCATCCGATAGCGGGCGGGCGTCGCGGTGTCGGCGGTCGCGGGCGACAGGCCGGTGAACACCCGCGCCAGCCCCGAGACATCGGCCTGGACATAGGTTTCGATCGGCTGGCCGCCATTCATCTTCAGCGAGCCGTCCATGTTCATCTGGTACAGGCCAAGCGTGAACAACTGCATCAGCTCGCGCGCATAATTCTCGTCGGGTTGCGCGCCGGTCTTGGGATTGGCCTTCTTGTTGTACAGGAAGGTCAGGAACGTCCCCATCGCGAAATTGGTCGTGATCGCGCCCAATATGTCGCGGTAATTGCCAAAGGCGTTGTCGAGCAGGATGTCGACATAGGCCGCCATGCTGAACGCCCGCCACTGGTCCGACACGCCGTCGATGCCGACGACCAATATGTCGAGCAGCGCCATGCCGACCCGCTGGCGCAGCTGGTCGGGCTCGACGATCATCTGTCGCCAGAGCGTGGGGTCCAGGCCGGACAGGTAATTGCGGTTGGTCGCCGCGTCATAGCCACCCGCGACCAGCCAGTCCCAATGGGTGGTCGCGCGGGGCAGGGCCATCTGGTCGGTCAGCCAGCCGTCATAGCCGCGCGAGACGACCGCATCGATCGTGCTGCGTGTCGCGCCCATGGTTGCCTGTGCCAGGAAGCGGCTTGCCTCGGTCGTGGTGGGGGCGGCGTTGACCACGACGACGGGCGTCGTCGCACCTGCGGTGGTCGCGGAGCTGCCGCTTGCACTGGCGCTGGTGCTTGCGCCGCCACTGCCGCCGCCGCCACAGGCCGCCAGCGCGAGCAGCGGCAGGGCCGCGCCGCCATTGGCGAGTGTCGAATGGCTCGATCGTGTCGCGACGACAGGCACCTGCGCACCGTCGTCCGCGGTCGCCGTCATCGGCGCCGCCGGATTGTCCCGCCCCGTCATTGGATATCCCACCCGCTAACCGCCACCTGTCGGGCGATGGGCGCAGGATGTAACCAATGCGGCTAACGAAGTATGAAGGGGTTCCTCGGTTCGTCGCAGCCGGGACGCATTTCGGCCGATACGGACCTATCGTGACGTTATCGTAATGAAAAAGACCCCGAAACTCGGTTCCGGGGCCTCGTTCAAACGGTGGAAATCGCCGGGATCAGTCGATCTGCGGCAGCGTCTCGAACTGGTGATAGGGCGGCGGGCTGGACAGCGTCCATTCCAGCGTCGTCGCGCCTTCGCCCCAGGGATTATTGCCCGCCGGTTTGCCGGCCGCCAGCGACCAGAACAGGTTGATGAAGAAGATCACCATGCCGATCGCCATGATCTCATAGCCATGGGTGGCGAGCTTGTTCCACTCGGCGAAGGCGGCGGGATAGTCGGGAATGCGGCGCGGCATGCCCTGCAGGCCCAGGAAGTGCATCGGGAAGAACAACAGGTTCACGCCGATGAAGAACACCCAGAAATGCAGCTGGCCGAGAACCTCGTTATACATCTTCCCAGACATCTTGGGGAACCAGTAGTAAAAGCCCGCGAACAGCGCGAAGACCGCGCCCAGCGACAGGACGTAGTGGAAGTGCGCCACGACATAATAAGTGTCGTGCATATAATCGTCGATGCCGCCATTGGCGAGCACGACGCCGGTCACGCCACCGACGGTGAACATGAAGATGAAGCCGATCGCCCAGACCATCGGCGTCTTGAACGACAGCGAGCCGCCCCACATGGTCGCGATCCACGAGAAGATCTTGATGCCGGTCGGCACCGCGATGATCATCGTCGCGGCGGTGAAGTACATCTTGGTGTTCACGGAGAGGCCGGTGGCGAACATATGGTGCGCCCACACGACGAAGCCGACCACACCGATCGCGACCATGGCATAGGCCATGCCGAGATAGCCGAAGACCGGCTTGCGGCTGAAGGTCGCGATGATCTGGCTGACGATGCCGAAGCCCGGCAGGATCATGATGTACACTTCGGGGTGGCCGAAGAACCAGAAGAGATGCTGGTACAGGATCGGGTCGCCGCCCCCGGCGGGGTCGAAGAAGGTCGTGCCGAAGTTGCGATCGGTCAGCAACATGGTGATCGCGGCGGCCAGCACCGGCAGCGAGAGCAGCAGCAGGAAGGCCGTCACCAGCACCGACCAGACGAACAGCGGCATCTTGTGCAGCGTCATGCCCGGCGCACGCATGTTGAAGATAGTGGTGATGAAGTTGATCGCGCCCAGGATCGACGAGGCGCCCGCCAGGTGGAGCGCGAGGATCGCCATGTCCACCGACGGCCCCGGCTCGCCGAATGTCGATAGCGGGGCATAGGCGGTCCAGCCCACGCCCGCGCCCGCCCCGAAAAAGGGCGAGGCGAGCAACAGCGTGAAGGCCGGGATCAGCAACCAGAAGGACACGTTGTTCATGCGCGGGAACGCCATGTCGGGCGCGCCGATCATGATCGGCACGAACCAGTTGCCGAACCCGCCGATCATCGCGGGCATCACCATGAAGAACACCATGATGAGGCCGTGCGCGGTGATGAGCACGTTCCACAGGTGCAGCGACTGGTCGAGGCTCTGCGCTCCGCCGTGCAGCATGCCTGCCCAGATGCCCAGATACTGGATGCCCGGTTCGCGCAGTTCGGCGCGCATCAGGCCGGAGATCGCGCCGCCGATGATCCCTGCGACGATCGCGAAGATCAGATAGAGGGTGCCGATATCCTTGTGATTGGTCGACAGGAACCAGCGCGCGAAGAAGCCGGGCTTGTGATCTGCCCCATGGTCATCGCTGCGGTGCGCGTGGTGGTGATCCTCATGACCGACAAAAGCCGATCCGGAGTGCAGTGCGGTGTCGGTCATGGCTTATTGTCCAGCGTTGCCGGGGCCAGCCGGATTTCCGGTGGCGCCTTGCGTCGTTAACAGCGCAGCGTCGGCGTCCGTGGTCGGACGCAGCGCGGGCTCGTTGCCGTTGTCGGGGCCGGTGATCGAGTCCGCCTCCTTGGCTTCCTCCCGCATCACCGCCGAGCCGATCGCTCCCGGCTGCGGGATCACCGAGGCGGAGGGCGCGGCCGATCCCGGCATCTTGCCGCCCTTGGCCGCGACCCAGGCGGCGAACTGCGCCGGGCTCACGGCCTGTACCGCGATCGGCATGAAGGCATGGCGCGCGCCGCACAGTTCGGAACATTGGCCGAAATACAGGCCCGGCTTCTCGATGGTGAAGCTCGTCTCGTTCAACCGACCGGGCACCGCGTCCAGCTTCATCCAGAAGGCCGGGATCGCCCAGCTATGGATGACGTCGTTCGAGGTGGTGATCAGGCGGATCGGCACGCCGACCGGCAGGACGATGCGGTTGTCCACCGCCAGCAGGCGCGGACCATCGGCATCGGTGCGCGCCCGCTCACCGGGGGCGACCTGATCCTTTTCCTTCAGCATGTTGGCGGTGATCTCGATCCCGCCATGATCCGGATATTGATAGGTCCAATACCATTGGTTGCCGATCGCCTTCAGCGTGACCGCGCCCGCGGGTGCAGGCTTGAACTGCGCCTGGAGCAGGCCGATCGAGGGGATGGCGATCAGGACGAGCACGACCACCGGGCCCAGCGTCCACAGCACCTCGACCAGCGTGTTGTGGCTGGTCTTGGACGGCACCGGATTGGCGGCGCGGCGATAGCGGAACACGACCCAGGCAAGCAGCAACAGGACGAGGACGCAGATCACGGTGATGACGGGCAGCAGCACGTCATTGTGCATCCAGTGCGCGAACGCCCCGTTCTTCGTCACCTGCGGCTGGAGCCCGAAGCGACCGTCGATCGGCAGGCCGACCTTGGGATCGATCGCGATCGCGGGCGCGCCGTCCTGCGCCAGCAGCGGGCTGGTCGGCGCCGCGGTGGCGGGGGCGGCGGCGCTGGTCGGTGCGGTGTTGGAAACGCCCGCTCCTTCGGCGGCGGCCTGCGGCGCGGGGGCGGCTTTCGGGGCAGGGGGCGCGGCCGGAGTCGCGAAGGCGGCACCCGACAGCGCAGCGCATCCCAGCCCGGCGGCGATCGCCAGCGCCTTCATGCCTTTGGGCATCCTCATCCTCCGGGGTCCGGACATGCGCTTGGCCTCGCTCATCCCGCTCTCGTCTCCCATCTCCCTCGCCAATCCATCAGTCGTCCGACGGGCTTTGACGGGGCCTCATGTCGTTCTTGTTAGGCGGACTATAGCACGGGACCGCGCCCCCTCAACCCTTGAGCGTCACATGCCAGATTGCGTGGGCGGCGGCGCGATCCTATGAGGCCGGGTCATCTGACCGATGCCGGAGTTGCCCCATGACCGATGAAGACGTCCTCGCCGAGTTCCGTGCCGCCGAGGCGCTACTCGAGGGGCATTTCATCCTCTCCTCCGGCCTGCGCAGCCCGCGCTATCTGCAATGCGCGCGCGTCCTGATGGACCCCGCGCGCGCGGCGCGGCTGTGCGAGGCGGTCGCGGCCAAGATTCCGGCGGATATCAAGGCGCAGATCAGCGCCGTCGTTGCCCCCGCGATGGGCGGTGTCATCGTCGGCCATGAAATGGCGCGCGCGCTGGGCGTGCCGGGCATGTTTCTGGAACGGCCCGAGGGAACCTTCCACCTGCGCCGTGGCTTCCGCCTTGATGCAGGTCAGAAAGTGCTGATGATGGAAGACGTGGTCACCACCGGCCTGTCCAGCCGCGAGGCGATCGCCGCCATCGCGCGCGAAGGGGGCGAGACGATCGCCGCCGCCGCGCTGGTCGACCGGTCGAACGGGGCGGCCGATCTGGGCGTGCCCTTCTTTCCGCTGATCCGCCTCGACGTGCCGAGCTACAGCCCCGACGATCTGCCGCCCGAACTGGCCGCGATCCCCGCGATCAAGCCGGGGAGCCGCGCGGCGGCATGACCGAGCATTTGCGCCTCGGCGTCAATATCGACCATGTCGCGACCGTGCGGAATGCGCGCGGGGCGGGCTATCCCGATCCGGTCAAGGCGGCGCTGGTTGCGGCGGACGCGGGCGCGGACGGCATCACCGCGCATCTGCGCGAGGATCGGCGGCACATCACCGACGACGATATCGCGCGGCTGTCGGCGGAACTGACCGTGCCGCTCAACCTGGAAATGGCGGCCACGCAAGAGATGCTGGCCATCGCGCTGAAGCATCGCCCCCACGCCGCCTGCATCGTGCCCGAAAAGCGCGAGGAGCGGACGACCGAAGGCGGGCTGGATGCCGCCGGGCAGCGTGAATGGCTCAGCCCCATGGTGGCCAGGCTGGGCGAGGCGGGCATCCGCGTCTCGCTGTTCATCGAACCCGATCCCCGCCAGATCGAGGCGGCGCTGCATCTGCGCGTGCCGGTCGTCGAGCTGCATACCGGCCGCTACGCCGAGCTGGACGGCGAGGCACGGGCACAGGAACTGCGCCGCCTGTCGGACGCGGCGGCGCTGGCGGCGAAGAACGGGATCGAGGTTCATGCCGGGCACGGCCTCACTTACGACAATGTCGCGCCGATCGCGGCGATCCCGCAGGTGCGGGAGTTGAACATCGGGCACTTCCTGATTGCCGACGCGCTGTTCGTCGGCCTGCCCGAGGTGGTGCGCAAGATGCGCGCCGCGATGGACCTGGCGCGGTGATGAGTGTTCCCCATTCCTCCCCTGCAAGGGGAGGGGGACCGCGGCGAAGCCGTGGTGGAGGGGTGTCCCCGCTGGCTGTGACACCCCTCCGTCAGTCCTGCGGACTGACACCTCCCCTTGCAGGGGAGGAAAGATCATGATCATCGGTCTCGGCTCCGATCTCTGTAACATCGAGCGTATCCAGGCCGCGCTCGACCGGCATGGCGGTCGGTTCGAGGCGCGCTGCTTCACCGACATCGAGCAGGCCAAGGCCGCCAAACGCCCCTTCACCCGCGCGGGCACCTACGCCAAGCGGTTCGCCGCCAAGGAGGCCTTTTCCAAGGCGGTCGGCACCGGTTTCGCGCAAGGGGTCTTTATGCGCGACATCGGCGTCGTCAACCTGCCCGGCGGCGCGCCGACCCTGTCTTTGACCGGGGGTGCGCGCGAACGGCTTGACGCGATGACCCCGGCGGGCCACGTCGCCCATATTCACTTGACCATGACCGACGATCACCCCTGGGCGCAGGCCTTTGTCGTGATCGAGGCACGACCGGAAGTTTCCGCATGAAGGACGCGGTGTTGGACACGAACCCAGGCTCGCCGGTGCATCAACCGGAGGGCGATCAGCCGTTGAACGCCGCGCCACCGCCGCAAACGCCACCACAGGCCCCGGTCCAGAAAAAAGGCACCGACTGGTGGGCCGAGGTCAAGGGGCTGTTCTGGCTGCTGCTGATCGTGCTGGGCTTCCACAGCTTCATCGCCAAGCCCTTCTACATCCCGTCGGAATCGATGCTGCCGGGCCTGCGCGTCGGCGACCGGCTGGTGGTCAGCAAGTTCGCCTATGGCTGGTCCTATGTCTCGCCGACCATTCCCAATCCGGTCGCGATCTTCAAATCGCTGGTCCTGCACGAGCCCGAGGCAAGCTGGAGCTATCAGCTGCCCTTCATCCATGGCCGGTTGTTCGGCTCGCTGCCCAAGCGCGGCGATGTCGTGATCGTGACCCCGCCGGGCACGCATAACGACTATATCAAGCGGGTGATCGGCCTGCCCGGCGACACGTTGCAGGTGCGCGACGGCGTGGTGATCCTGAACGGCAAGCCGGTGCAGCGTGGGCCGCTCCATTATATCGACATCCCGATCGACACGAACAGCCCGTGCACCGACTATGGCGAACAGGCCCGCGTTCGCACGTCGAGCGGTAAATGGGTCTGCCACCTGCCGATCGTGACCGAGACGCTGCCCAATGGCCGTCGCTACGACACGGTCGAACTGGGCTGGAGTCCGGGCGACAATTACGGGCCGATCACCATTCCCGCCGACCATGTCTTCCTGATGGGCGACAATCGCGATCGTTCGGCCGACAGTCGCTTTCCGCTGTCCGAGCTGGGGCTGGGCGGGCCGGTGCCCAATGAGAATATCGGCGGCCGCGCCGAATTCGTGACCTTCAGCCTGGACGGTGACACGACGCTCAACCCGCTGACCTGGTGGGGTTCGCTCCGCTCGGGCCGGGCGGGCCTGTCGCTGCATCCGACCACGGTGAAGGCGGCGGACGGCAAGAGCCAATGAGCGATCCGACCCCGCTGACCGACCGCCCGGCCCCGATCGAGTTCCGGGAGGGCTTCGTCCGGCGGGAGTTGACGCGCGCGGCGATCTGGCTGGGGCTGATCGCCGCGATGGCGCTGGCGGTCCTGCTGGTCCAGCCGCTGCTGGTGATCTTTGCCGGACTGGTCTTTGCGACCTTGCTCGACGGCGGCGTGCGGCTGCTCGGCCGGGTGCTGCCGATCGGGCGCGGCTGGCGGCTGCTGATCGTCGTGATCGCGGTCACGGTGTTCCTGCTCGGCACCTTCTTCCTGACCGGGGTCGAGGTGACGCAGCAGGTGACGCAGCTCCGCTCGACCCTGGAGACGCAGGCGGGCCGCGTGACCGACTGGCTGGCCCAGCAGGGGATGATGCCCAAGACCTCGGACATCAACGGCCTGTTGAAACAGTCGATGGGATCGATCGGCAAGCTCACCTCCTGGGTGGGGACCGCCGTGGGCGCGGTGACCTCGCTGTTCATGATCCTGATCATCGGGCTGTTCCTGTCGATGGACCCGGAAGGCTATGCGCGCGGGCTGCAATGGATCGTGCCGCGCGCCGCCCGGCCCGAGTTCGCGATCACACAGGCGCGTGTCATGTCGACGCTTCGCCGCCTGCTCGCCGGGCGTCTGCTGGGCATGGCGGTGGAGGGGGTGCTGACCGGCATCGCGCTGATGATCGGCGGCGTGCCGATGGCGCTGCTGCTGGGCATCATCGCCGGGATTCTGGCCTTCATCCCCAATATCGGGGCGATCATCACCGGCACGCTGATGATCGCGGTCGGCTTTTCGGCCGGGCAGGATGCGGGGTTCTGGGCGATCGGCACCTATCTGATCGTGCAGACCTTTGACGGTTATGTCGTGGTGCCGATGGTCGCCAAGCGCACCGTCGATCTGCCGCCCGCGCTGACCCTGTCGACGCAGATCATGGCGAGCGCGCTGTTCGGTATCCTCGGGCTGGCGCTGGCCGATCCGATGACCGCCATGGCCAAGTCCGCGCTACAGCGCCGGTCGGAGCGCGAGGCGGCGCGCGACGGCGACGGCCCGCGCGCCGAAGCCGATATCGACTGATCCCGCGAGCGCGGGTTCGAGCGGACCCGCCGCCACCGGCACCCCGCGCGCCCGTGCGGCGACGATCGAATCGAACAGCGCCAGATAGCGCTCGGCCGAATCCTGCCCCGGCTGCGGCACGGGCTCGGGGCGCTGCGCCACCGGATCGAGCCAATGGCGCAACGCGGCGACCAGCCCGCCCAGATCCTCGCGCGCGACGATCGTGCCCAGCGAGGGATCAGACACGATCTCATGCACCGCAGGGCTCGAATCGGTGGTGACGACCGGCGTACCGACCGCCAGCGCCTCGCGCAGCACGCCGGGCACGCCCTCATAGTCGGAGGGCAGGGCCAGGACCTGCGCCGCCGCCATCGCCGCGGGCGCATCGGCGCTATGGCCGGGGAGCGACACGCGGTGCGACAGCCCCAGTATCTGGATTTGCGCGGTCAGGGCCGGGCGCAGGCTGCCCTCGCCCAATATGGTCAGGCCGATATCCTCGGGCAGATGGGTCATCGCCGTGATCAGCCGGTCCCAGCGCTTCTGCGGCTCCAGCCGCCCGACACCCAGGATGCGGCGATCCGGCGTGGTCGGCCGGGGGGCCGCAAAGCATGGGGCCATGCTCGGCGGGTTGGGAATGACCGCCACCGACAGCCCGGTCGCGCCCTGCGCCGCCCGTGCGGTCGCCGGGGTCATCGCGACCAGCGCGTCGAGGAAATGCCGGTGCCCTGCCAGCCATTGCCGCTGGCCCCAGGCGATCAGCGGCGCCTGGTCGCCGCGATCGACCGCATTGGACATTTTGGCGACGATCGGCGGGCAGGCCCCGGCGAGCCGCATCCGCGTCCAGGCGGCCATGGCGGTATAATGATTGCCCGGACAGAAGACGATGTCGGGCCGCGCCCGCGCGATCATCGCGGGCAGGACGCCGCACAGCCCACCATAGCGCTGATGCCCCAGCGTTACCGTCTCGACCCCCAGCGGCACCCCGCCCTGGAACTGGCCGTCCTCGTCGCCGAGGATCAGCGTGACCCGGCGTCCGCGCTCCAGCCAGCCCGGCAGCATCCGGCCCAGCGCCGCCTCGACACCGCCGCGCATTGCCAGGGCATAGGTCAGGATATGATCGGCGGGCATAGGCTCCGGGCGCTCGGGACGAGGTGATGTATGGGAGCGCTAATCGCAGCTTGTCGCTGAATTATGTCAGTTTCAGCCCTAAGGTGGACACAATCGCACGACAGAGGATGAATTCTTATTCAGGTGCGAGAAAGCAGTGTTGAGGTTAGCGGGCGCCGCCGGCGTACGCCGCCGAGGAATCTCCATAACGTGCAGAATGAACGAGATGAACCCATGACCCCGCAACAGGTTCTGCCTGCCGGTTCGAGCGGCCCGGTGGCCCGTGACATGGCGGCGCTGGAGCCGTTGAAGACGGTCAAGAGCCGCTGGCCCGCCATTATCGGCGGCCTGTTGACGCTCGCCATGATCGTCGGGCTGGGGCATGAGCTGCTGGGGCGCGGCCTGGTCGGCCTCAGCCATTCGGTGCCGACCAACCCGTTGTTCTACATCGTCTTTGTCGGCCTCTACATGGCGTTGCCGATCGGCGACTATATCATCTTCCGGCGGCTGTGGGGCATTCCGATCAGCGGCATGGCCGCGCTGATCCGCAAGCGGATCGCCAATGAAGTGGCGTTCAGCTATTCGGGTGAGGCCTATTTCTACGCCTGGGCGCGCGCCAATGCGAAGATGGTCGCCGCCCCCTTCGGCGCGGTGAAGGATGTCGGCATTCTGTCCGCCATCGCGGGCAATGCGATCACGCTGCTGATGATCGGCCTCGCCCTGCCGGTCGGGCGCGAGCTGTTGACCGCGGAGCAGTTGCGGCTGGTCTGGGGATCGATCGCGATCGTCATGGCGACCTCGCTACCCTTCCTGATCTTTTCGCGGCGGGTCTTCTCGCTCGACCGCAAGACGCTCTGGTGGGTCTTCATGGTCCACTGCACCCGCCTGATCGCCAACTCGCTGCTGGTGGCGCTGGCCTGGCATTATGGGATGCCGAGCGTGTCGCTGGGCATGTGGCTGTTCCTGTCGGCGGCGCGGCTGCTCGTCTCGCGTCTGCCCCTGGTGCCCAACAAGGACCTTCTTTTCGCCAATTTCGCGATCCTGTTGATCGGGCAAGATCAGGAACTGAGCGAGCTGATCGCCTTCACTGCGGCACTGACCCTGTTGGTCCATGTCGTGCTGATCGCGGGGTTCGGGCTGACGGCATTGGTTCGGAAGGTACGCGCATGATTCGCGTGATGAAGATGATGATGGCGGCGACGATCGCGCTGACGGCGATGCCGCAGATGGCGGGCGCACAAATCCTGGGCAGCGATGCGGCGGCCTGTGCCAGCGGCGGCGGCCCGGCCATCCTGGCGCGGATCGAGGGGCTGAAGGATCGCAAGGGCAATCTGAAGCTGGAACTCTATCCGGCGAACGAGGAGGATTTCCTGCAGGACGACGGCGTGCTGGTGCGCGCGGGCAAGACGTTCCGCCGCGTCCAGGTGCCGACGCCCGCGAGCGGCGCGCGGGTCGAGATGTGCATCCGCGTGCCGCATCCCGGCCGCTATGCCCTGCTGTTCACCCATGACCGCGACGGCAAGAACAAGTTCAATTTCTGGAGCGACGGCGCAGGCTTCCCGGCCAACACCAAGCTGGGCCGCCGCAAACCGCCGCTCGCTTCCGCGCTGATCGATGTGCCCAATGGGGTGGCGACGACGACCATCCGTGCCCAATATCTGCGGGGGCTGGGCGGTTTCGGCCCGGTGGATTGAGGGAGCGGACGATGCGCATCGTCGACGTCAACGAATTCTACTCCCCCACCGGCGGGGGCGTGCGGACCTATATCGACCGCAAGATGTCGATCCTGGCCGAGATGGGCCATGAGCTCATCGTGCTCGCGCCGGGCACCGAGGACCGGGTCGAGGAACGCCCCGGCGGCGGCAAGATCATCTATGTGAAGGCGCCGCGCCTGATCCTGGACACCAATTACGGCATGTTCTGGGACAGCGCGCCGGTGTGCCGCCTGCTCGACGAGCTGGACCCCGACATTGTGGAGGTCTCCTCACCCGCCAAGCCCGCCTGGTTCGTCGCCAGCTGGCAGGGGCGCGCGAAGAAGGTCTTCTTCATGCACAACGACAATGTCGGCACCTATCCGGTCCGCTGGCTGGACGGCCTGGTCGCGCAGGAGCGGGTGGAGGACTGGTTCAGCTGGTACAGCCGCTACATGAACCGCTTCCTCGACCATTATGACCTGGTGCTGTCCAACGGCCCGGCGCTGGTCAAGCGACTCGGCAAGCGCGGCGTGCGGGTGGACGAGGGCATTCCGCTGGGCATCGAGCGGCACTTCTTCTCGCCCGATCACCGCGACGAACGGCTGCGCGCGGCGCTGCTGGCGCAGTGTGCTCTCCCTGAGGACGCGCATCTGCTGCTCGGTCTGGGTCGGCATCACCCCGAAAAGCGCTGGCCTATGGTCATCGACGCGGTCGAGCGGGTGGCCGCCAGCCGTCCGGTCGGCCTGATCCTGATCGGCGGCGGCGTCGCCAGCCGGACGCTGGAAAAGCGGATCGCGGGGAGCCCGCATATCCGGCTGTTCCGCCCGGTCTATGACCGCCCGCGTCTGTCGCGGATCATGGCGAGCTGCGACGCGCTGGTCCATGGCTGCGAGACCGAGACGTTCGGGCTGGTCGCCTCGGAGGCGCTGGCCTCCGGCCTGCCGCTGGTCGTGCCCGATTATGGCGGGTGCGCCGAGGTGGCGAATCCGCTGTTCGCCGAAACCTTCCGCGCGCGCGACGGCGCGGCCTGCGCCGAGGCGATCGAGCGGCTGTTGTCGCGCGACCAGCGCGTCCTGCGCAACGCCGCGCGAGTCGCGGCCGCCAAGGTGTTCAGCGACCGCGACCATGCCGAGGCGCTGATCGCGCGCTATCAGCGACTGCTCGACGGCGAACAGGGCGAGCGAGCGGCGGCCTGATCGTCGCTCTTCCGCTAAGCGGGCGGATGTGACACCATGACGGAATTGTCATGGGAGGCGGTGAATGAGTCGTATCCTGATGGCGGCGATCGCGCTTGCCCTGCCGGGCGCGGTACAGGCCGCAAGCAAGCCAGTGGTCGAAAGCTGGGGCAAATCCGGCATCGGCTTTGCCCAATACCGCGCTGACGCGATCGAATGCGCCAAGACCGGCTATTTCCGCGACGTCTCGCAGGATGAACCGGCCAAGCGCTTCATCCGGGGGTTCGAGACGGCGGATCGCCTTTTGAATTTTCCCAATGGTTCCGAAGGCGATGATTGGGGCGACTCGGTCCGGCGGACGCAGCCCGACCGGCAGAAACGCGACCTTCAGGCGATTCAGGTCGGCGATGTCGAGCAATGCCTGACCGACAAGGGCTATAGCCGCTTTACCCTGACACCCGCCGAGGTGAAGACATTGTCCCGCTATCCGCGCGGATCAGAGGCACGGCATCAATATCTGCACAGCCTCGCCGCGCGCTGATCAGGCGGCGAGCAGATCCGCATAGCGCGACGGCGTGTGGGTTCTGGCCAGCCGCGCATAGGTCTTGTCGATGCTGTCGAGCAGCGCGGGCACGCCATTGTCGCCCGGATGCACCGCGACGCGTGCCACTGGCGTGCGGCGCAGGCCGTGGCGCAGCACGGCGGCGGCGGCAAGCGAGCTGAGCTGGCGCCCGCGCGATCGGCTGGCCCAGGTGACGACGGGGCCGCGCGCGATGATCTTGCCGTCGGCGGGCGTCCAGACGCGGAAATGATCCTCCGCCAATCCGAACCCGGCATCGCCCAGCGCTGCCCGCGCCTCGTCCGAATAGAGCCAGGCCGGCGCGATGAAGCCGGTCGCGCGGCGGCCGATGATATCCTCGATCAGTGCGGTGCCGCGCCGCATCCGGCGGAGCGCTTCGGCGTGGGACAAGCCGACAAACTCGCCTTCGCCCGCCGTCATATGCTTGGCCTTCAGCGCGGTCTTCTGGTCGGTGTGGACCATATCGTCCTTGTGCGACCAGCCATGGACGAACATCTCGATTCCCATATCCGCCCAATTGCGTAACCGCGTGGCAAAGGGCGTGCCGGGCGCGATCGGCGCGCTGTTCCAATGGTCGGGGATGACCAGCATGGCGAGGCGCGGGCCGCCGAGATGGCCCGACAGCCGGTCGAACAGGGCATCGACAGGCCCTTCGAACCGGGGGGACACGTCATGGATCGAGGCGAGAAGGCGTTTCATCGCGTGGATTTATAGACGCGGATCGTCTCATTGCCCATCGGCAGTTGCGCGGTCAGCCGATAACCGTCCGTCATCGCCGCCATGACGCGGGCATGGGCCTCGGGCCGCTCGCCATTATAGGGCGGGCGCATCACGACCACGGCCGGGTGTTGCGCCAGGATGCGAGTGATCTCGGCATCCTGGTCGACGCCGGTCGCCCCGGCCTCACGCGCGCGGCTGAGATGCGCGGGCACGATCCAGCGTGACAGGGTGCAACGCTCAGTCGCGACATAGAGCATGGTGCTGCCCGAATAGACATAGAGGCAGCCCGGCCCCTTGCCGACCGCCTGTGACAAGGCGGCGAACTCCGCCGCGTCGCCGCGCTCGTGTCGCAAGGACAACAACACGATCTGCCCGGCCAGCGCGGCGGTCAGCAGAAGCGCGGGGGTATAGCGCCTTTGCCAAGCCTCACGCCCCAGCATCGCCGCGGCGGCCGTACAGGCGGGGAGCAGGATCGGCAGGCCGTAATGGTCGAACCATGGCCGGAACAGCAGCACGCCGATGATCGCCGCACCCAGCCAGACGGCCAGGAAAATCCGCTCGCGGTCTTTCGGCGCGCGCTTCAGCCCCAGCACCGCCAGCGCCACGATCGGCGACAGGATCAGGATCATCTGCCCCAGATTGCCCGCCAGCTCGCCCAGCGGATCGGGGTTGCGGTGAAAGATCGACAGGAAATTGGCGTAGAGGAACGCATCCCACTGGCCGATCGCGGCGTAGACGCCCGCCGCCAACAGGGTGGGGACCAGCGATACGGCGACCAGCGCGGTGCCATAGGGAATCAGCGCGGCCACCGACCGGCTCCGCCGCCATTCGCTGGCGAGCAGCCACAGGCCGAAGACCATGCCCTCGAACACCGCCGAATATTTGATCTGGAGGACGACACCGACCAGCGCCATCGCCGCCAGTCCCCGCCTCCGCGAATGCTGCCGATCCGACTCGAGAATGGTCCAGGCCGCCGCCATCATCAGCAGATTGTAGAAGACCGGCGCCTGGCCCCCCTGGCCGCCGAGCAGGTCCAGCCACAGGACATAGGCGATCCCCGCCGCCGTCGCCCCCATGCCCCAGCCGAGTCGCTCCGCCATCCGCGCGATCAGCGATGCGGTCGCGACGACGCTCAGCAAAGCCATCGCCTGATAGGCCCAGATGCCCGCCGGAAAGCCGAATGCGGCGGGGACCGCATAGAGCAGGAACAGGCCGATCGGCTTGCGGTCCCACACATCGACGAAAGGCCACGCGCCCTGCCACATGGCATGGCCGGTGAAGAAGTAGAACTCCTCGTCCACATGAACCACCGGATTGCCGAAGGTCAGCGCACGGGCGGCCAGAGCCACGGCGAGCAGGATCAGGAGGGGGTGGGCGTGGGAATGGTGGGTCAGAGGTTTTGGCGGGATCGGCATTCGGAAAGGTCCAGAACATTCCTCCCCTGCAAGGGGAGGTGGCGCGCGTAGCGCGTCGGAGGGGTGTCTCCCGGTTGCGAGGTTAGCCCGCCCTTACCGAGCGTGATACCCCTCCGTCAGGCCTGCGGCCTGCCACCTCCCCTTGCAGGGGAGGAATGGGAAATCACCGCGTCGCGGTCACGAAATAGTCGAGCGCGGTCGAGTCGCTGACCATGAACCCCTTGGTCGGCGAATAGCTCAGGCCCCGCACATCGCGCACCGTCAGCCCTGCGTCCTTCAGCAATCCGGTCAGTTCGTCGGGCGTCAGGAATTTTGACCAGTCGTGCGTGCCCTTGGGGATCGCGCCGGTCCCCTCCGCGAAGGTGATGAGCGCCAGCTTGGACAGCGGCGTGCGATTGGGCGTCGACAGGATCATCAGCCCACCCGGCGCCAGCGCATCGGCCAGACCGCGCACGAATCGCGCGGGGTCGGCGACATGCTCGATCACCTCCAGCGAAGTGACGAGGTCGAACGTCTCGCCCGCCAGCCCCTCGACGCTGCCCGCGCGGTAATGAATCGTCAGCCCCGATTGCGCGGCATGGGCGGCGGCGACCGCGACATTTTCGGCGGCGGCGTCGAGACCCGTCACCTCCGCCCCCAGCCGCGCCAGCGGTTCGCACAGCAGCCCGGCACCGCACCCGACGTCGAGCGCGCGCTTGCCCTTCAGGGGCGTGAACCCTTGCCCATCGGCATCCCAATGCAGGTCGATCTGCTCGCGAATGTAACGCAGCCGCGGCGGATTGAGTCGGTGCAGCATCGCGCTCGACCCCTTGGGGTCCCACCACTCGGCCGCCATCTTTCCGAAATGTGCGGCTTCGGCCCCGATAATGGTAGAATCGTTCAAATGGCTTGCGTTCGTCATGGGGGCTACCTATCAGGACCGCCGTTTTACCCCAAGGAGATTGGCAAAAACCGCATGGCCCGTATCGTGATGAAGTTCGGCGGCACCTCGATGGCCGGAATCGAGCGCATCCGCAACGTGGCGGCGCGGGTCAAACGCGAGGTGGAGGCTGGGCATCAGGTCGCGGTCGTCGTCTCCGCGATGGCGGGCGAGACCGACCGGCTGGTCGGTTTCTGCCGCGAGGCCTCGTCGCTTTACGATCCCCAGGAATATGACGTCGTCGTCTCGGCGGGCGAACAGATCACCAGCGGGCTGCTGGCGATCACGCTCCAGGCGATGGGCGTGCCCGCCCGCTCGTGGCTGGGTTGGCAGCTGCCGATCCACACCGACACGGCGTTCGCCAAGGCGCGGATCGGCGAGATCGACACCACTGCGCTCGACGAGAGTCTGGCGGCGGGCGTGGTCGCGGTGATCCCCGGTTTCCAGGGCGTGGCCGAGGGCAACCGGGTGACGACGCTGGGGCGTGGCGGATCGGACACCAGCGCGGTCGCGGTCGCGGCGGCGATGAAGGCGGAGCGGTGCGACATTTATACCGATGTCGACGGCGTCTACACGACCGACCCGCGCATCGTGCCGCGTGCGCGCAAGCTGTCGAAGGTCACCTATGAAGAGATGCTGGAACTCGCCAGCGTCGGTGCCAAGGTGCTCCAGACCCGCTCGGTGGGTCTGGCGATGAAGGAACAGGTGCGCGTGCGGGTCTTGAGCTCGTTCGACGACGCACGGGACGAAGACGGACATCGCGGCACGTTGATCGTGGGCGAAGAGGAAATCGACGATATGGAACGCCAGCTCATCACCGGCATCGCGCATGACAAGAACGAAGCCAAGATCACCCTGACCGCCGTGCCCGACCGGCCCGGTTCGGTGGGCGCGATCTTCGCTCCGCTGGCCGATGCGGGGATCAATGTGGACATGATCGTCCAGAATATCGCCCATTCGACCGGCTCGACAGACGTGACCTTCACGGTGCCCTCGGCGGACCTCGCCCGCACCCTGGACGTGCTGGAAAAGGCGAGCGGCGATATCGGCTATGCCAAGATGGTCCACGACACGCGCGTCGCGAAGATCTCGGTCGTCGGCGTCGGCATGCGCAGCCATGCGGGCGTGGCCTCGACCATGTTCCAGACGCTGGGCGCGCGGGGCATCAACATCCTTGCGATCACTACCTCGGAGATCAAGGTCAGCGTGCTGATCGAAGAGGACTATACCGAACTGGCGGTACGTGTCCTGCACACCGCCTACGGCCTGGACGCGGAAGCGGCTTAAGCGGTTCTTCCCCTCTCCGGTCTGGTTCGGAGAGGGGGCTTTGGTTCGCGCGAAGCCGCGAAGACGCGAAGGTGGTGTATTCAGCCGCACCGCCGCTCCTTTTTCAAGCATCGTCGATCGAGTGATGGCGCTGCCGCGCGCAGGTCATCTCCGCGCCTCCGCGTCTCCGCGCGAACCAACTCTTCTTCGCGCCATCGCGGCTTCGCGTGAACCAAATCTTGCCGTCCGCCCCGCTCCACGGCATGGAGCGTCGATGACCGACACCCACACCACCACTACCGGCGAACAGCGTCTCGCCACCCGCATGGCGCGCGGCGCGGAGTTCCTTGGCGCCGACATGGCGATCATGGCGGGCGCCATGTCCTGGGTGTCGGAGCGCAATCTCGTCTCCGCCATGTCGAACGCGGGCGGCTTCGGCGTGATCGCGTGCGGCGCGATGACGCCCGAACTGCTCGATACCGAGATCGCCGCGACCAAGGCGATGACCAGCCGCCCGTTCGGCGTGAACCTCATCACCATGCATCCGCAGCTGTTCGACCTGATCGCGGTGTGTGGCCGCCACCAGGTCGGCCATGTCGTGCTGGCGGGCGGCCTGCCGCCCAAGGGCGCGCTGGAGGCGATCAAGGAAACCGGCGCCAAGGTCATCTGCTTCGCCCCTGCGCTCAGCCTCGCCAAGAAGCTGATCCGCTCGGGCGTCGACGCGCTGGTGATCGAGGGCATGGAGGCGGGCGGCCATATCGGCCCGGTCTCGACCAGCGTGCTGGCGCAGGAAATGCTGCCCGAGATCGCGGAGCAGATCCCCGTCTTCGTCGCGGGCGGCATCGGCCGGGGCGAGGCGATCGCCGCCTATCTCGACATGGGCGCGGCGGGCGTTCAGCTCGGCACGCGCTTCGTCTGCGCGACCGAATCGATCGCGCACCCCAATTTCAAGAAGGCCTTCATCCGCGCCTCGGCCCGCGACGCGGTGGCGAGCGTGCAGATCGACCCGCGCCTGCCGGTCATCCCGGTCCGCGCGCTCAAGAATGCGGGCGGCGAACTGTTCACCGCCAAGCAACGAGAAGTCGCCCAGTCGCTCGACGAGGGCAAGGTCGCGATGATGGAGGCGCAGCTTCAGATCGAACATTACTGGGCCGGAGCGCTCCGCCGCGCAGTGATCGAGGGCGATGTCGAACATGGCAGCGTCATGGCGGGCCAGTCGGTCGGCATGGTCACCAAGGAAGAGCCGATCGCGGATATCCTCGCCCAGTTGATGGCCGAAGCCGCCGCCGCGCTGGTCGCCCGCGCGGCGTAACCTATTCCTCCCCTGTAAGGGGGGGACCAGCGAAGCTGGTGGAGGGGTGTCACCCCTATCGAGAACGGGACACCCCTCCGTCAGGGCTTCGCCCTGCCACCTCCCCTTGCCGGGGAGGAATTGCGCCGGTTTTCCAACCCGCTGACATACGCCTCGTTTCATCGCACGACTTACGACGTGTTAACCTTGATTCGCCATGACATGCGCCAACAGCCGGGGGCGGATGGTTCCAAGGATCAGGGTTATGGCGAAGTTGCGTTTGGTATCGGGTTTGGCGATCGGCCTGTCGCTGGCGGGATGCGCCGCGCGGGAAACCGCCAAGGTGGCGCCGCCGCCGGTCCTGGTGCCCGCGCCGCCGCAATATGTCCGCGCGCCGCTGCCCGCCGGTGCGACGCCGGGGATGCGCATCCCCGTGCTGCTGCCCGACGGCAATTACGCCACCCCCAATCGCTCGCTGACCAGCGCCGCCACCGTTTGGCACCTGCGCGCGGGCCTGAACGTCGCGGCGCTTGCCTGTCGCGGGGCGGAGGAGGGGCAGATCGTCGCCCGCTACAACACCATGCTGACCGTGCAGCGGATCGAGTTGGCGGCGGCGGAAAAGCGCTATTCGGCGGAATATCAGGCGCAGGGTGGCGA
Source organism: Sphingomonas fuzhouensis (assembly GCF_034659795.1). Taxonomy (NCBI): domain Bacteria; kingdom Pseudomonadati; phylum Pseudomonadota; class Alphaproteobacteria; order Sphingomonadales; family Sphingomonadaceae; genus Sphingomonas; species Sphingomonas fuzhouensis. The sequence continues at coordinate 28,062 of NZ_JAXSQY010000004.1, read as the reverse complement.
TTGGCGCGACCGTTATGACGATGCGATGACGCGGCTCTATAATTTCTTCTCGATCACGCCGGTCCGCAAGACCTTCTGCGCCGCCGCCGAGGAGGTGCTGGCCGATATCAGCACCGGTCCCAATGCCGGGTTCGACCTGAAGGCGGCGGAACGGCTGGAAAAGCTCAACGCACCCTTCATCGCCTTCTTCCGCGCCTATGACGCATGGCGGACGGGAACGATGGTGCCGGTCAAGCAAGGCGTCGCTCCGCTGACCATCGCGAGCAGCGCCGCGCCTTCGGTCGCATCGGCCAATGCGTCAGGCGGCCCCGTCCTGTCGAGCCAGCCGGTGCCCGCCGCCAAGCCCTATACCCCGCCGGTCATCAATCCGCCCTCGTTGAAGGTCGATCCGGCCGCGATCCAGTAAGCGCGCTCAGTCTTCGATCCAGAACAGCGATTCGACCGGTCGGCCCAAGGCCCGCGCCAGCTTGAGCGCAAGCAGGGTCGAGGGTTGGAAGACGCCGTTCTCCACCGTGTTGATCGTCTTGCGGCTGACCCCGATCGCCTCGGCGAGGCCGCCTTGCGTCAGCCCGGCCGCCTCGCGCGCGGCCTTCAGGTCGTTGCCAAGCGCCTCGTTCATCGACTGGCGCGCAATTCCAGCGTGGCGAAGGCGATCAGCGCGGCCATGAGGCCGGCGGTGATGGTGACGCGGCCCGTCATCACCGCATTGATGGAGTATATGGTCGACACACCGATAGTCAGCGACGCCGCGATCAGCATGGCCCAGAAACCGACCGCTAGGGTTGACCGCCGATGATCGCGGGTCGTTTCGTCATTGAGCAGCGACGCCATTCCGTTCCACTTCCAGAGGCGAAACGGCGCGCTCGACAGGTTGAGCGCAGCGCCGCCCACCATAACGAACCAGGGGATGAGTCGGGTCGATCCGCTGTCCTGATGGTCCGACGTCATCGCCGAGAGCAGCAGACACAGCGCCATCAGGTAGAAGACGACCGCCCTGTCGCGGCTTTTGCGCTCGGCCTTTTCCACGAGATTCATCACGACCTCCTGTAACCTATAGGTATCATGTAACCTGTAGGTAACAGCGCTGCAAGTGCCTTTCTTCCCCCGGACGGATAGGTTAACGGGCATGCACCATGACGGTGACGGGAGAAGACCAGCCGAAGGGCGGCCGCTTCGAGGGGCATGAGCATCGCTTTGCGGTGCGCGTCTATTTCGAGGATACCGACCTGTCGGGTGTGGTCTATCACGCCAATTACCTGCGCTATATGGAGCGCGCGCGCTCCGACATGCTGCGGGTCGCCGGGATCGACCAGCGCGCCGCGCATGAGGCGGGGCAGGGCGCCTATGCCGTCACCGACATCGCCATCCGCTATGCCGCCTCCGCGCGGCTCGACGACGACCTGGTCGTCACATCCAGACTGATCGAGGTCAGTGCGGTTCGCGTCGTCATTCATCAGACAGTCAGGTGCGGGACGGTCAAGCTGGCCGACGCGCGTGTGACCGTCGCCTGGGTCGGCCCGAACGGTCGCCCGCGTCGGCAGCCCGCCGACTGGATCGCCATCTACCAACGCCTTGTCTGGCAAGGGGACACGCAACACCCATGAATCCCGTCTTCAACATGGATGCCGCCAGTTTGTCGCCCGTCGCTTTGTTCATCCACGCCGACTGGGTGGTGAAGCTGGTGATGTTCGGCCTGTTGCTCGCCAGCATCTGGACCTGGACGATCATCATCGCCTTTTCGCGCAAGCTGGCGCGGACGAAGAAGGGCATGACCCGGTTCGAACGCGATTTCTGGAAGGCGGAGGATATCGACGCCTTTCACCGGATGGAGCAGGACAATGAACTGCCCTCCGCACGGGTCTTTTCGGCGGGCGTGCAGGAATGGCGGCGCTCGACCGCGGGCGGGCATATCGACCGCGACGGCACGCGCGAGCGTCTCGCCACCGCGATGGGATCGGCCGTGGCGGGCGAGATCGACAAGCTGTCGGATCGGCTGAACGTGCTGGCGACGGTCGGTTCGGTCGCGCCGTTCGTCGGGTTGTTCGGCACCGTCTGGGGCATCATGCGCAGCTTCACCGGCATCGCGCAGGCGCAGAACACCTCGCTGGCGGTCGTGGCGCCGGGTATCTCGGAGGCGCTGTTCGCCACCGCCATCGGCCTGTTCGCCGCCATCCCGGCGGTGATCGCCTATAACCGCTTCAGCCACGGCGTGAACCGGGTGGAGGCGTCGCTGAACCGCTTCGCCGACGGGTTCCACACCACGCTCAGCCGCCAGCTCGACCAGGCGCGTTGAAGGGGTAACGGCGATGGCCATGAACCTTCCCTCCCGCTCCGGCCGGGGCCGCCGCGCGCCGATGGCGGACATCAACGTCACGCCTTTGGTCGACGTGATGCTGGTGCTGCTCATCATCTTCATGGTGACCGCGCCGCTGCTGACGACGGGCGTGCCGGTCAATTTGCCCGACAGCCGCGCCAAGGCGCTGGAGCAGGAGCAGAAGCCCGAGCAGATTTCGATCGACGAGCAGGGCCGCATGTTCCTGAACGATGACGAGATCACCGAGGCCGACCTGCCCGCCAAGCTCGATGCGATCGCGGCGCGCAAGGACCCGGATGGGCAGGTGCCGCAAGTCTATCTGCGCGCCGACCGGGCGCTGGATTATGGCCGGGTGATGCGGGTGATGGGTGAGCTGAACCGCGCCGGGCTGAACCGCGTGTCGCTGGTCACCGTCGAAGGCGGCGTAACCGAGGGGGCGAGCGCCCGCTGATGGAGCGTGGGGAACGGACCGGGCTGGCGATCGCGGTCGCAGGGCATATCGTCCTGTTCGGCCTGTTGTCGGTCGGCTTTCTGTCGACGCCGAACCCGGAAAAGCTGAAGGTCACGCCGATCGACATCTCGCTGGTCAAGGATGTCGCGCTGGACGCCGCGTCGCCGACTCCGAACCAGCAGGCGGCCCAGTCGATCGCCCCCGAAGAGGGCGCGCCGGAAGACGCCGCCCCGCCCGAGCCGGTGGAGGCCGAGCCCGAACCCCAGCCCGCGCCGCCGCCCCCGGCGCCGCCGCCCCCGGCGCCGCCGCCCCCGGCGCCGCAGCCGAAACCCCAGCCCAAGCCGCAACCGAAACCCGAACCGGCCAAGCCAGAGCCGCGTCCGGAACCCAAGCCGCAGCCCAAGCCCAAACCGGCGGAAAAGCCCCAGCCCAAACCCCAACCCAAGCCGAAGCCCGCGCCCAAACCCACACCGCCCAAGCCGGTGCATGAGGCCAAGCCGACGCACGCCGCGCCGACCCATCCCACCCGGTCGGAAGCCAAGCCTGCCGCCACCCCCAAGCCGACCACCCCGGCACGGGGCAGCGGCAAGAGCGAAACCGCGAAGACCACCAAACCGCGCGGGTCGCATCTGGGTGCCGACTTCCTGAAGGGGCTGTCAGCCGACCCGTCGCCGTCCAAGTCGCAGGCCGCGCCCGCCGCCAGGATCGGCGCGCAGCAGCTGGCGAACATCGCCTCGGCGATCCTGCGGCAGGTCCAGCCCTGCGCCAACCGGCAGGTGACGCCGGGACCGGGCGCCGAGCGTATCCGCGTGGCGATCAACCTGCATCTCAACAAGGACGGCAGCCTGGCGGCGGCGCCCCGTGTCGTCGGCCATAGCGGCGTCGATGGCGAGAATGAGCGCTATGTCGACCGCGTGGACGATCTGGCGATCGCGACCTTCAAGGGCTGTTCGCCGCTGCGCGGCCTTCCGGCCGAACTCTATGACGTGCCGGGCGGCTGGAGCAACTTCACGCTGCGCTACAAGTTGCCGGGTTGAGGATGGTCGATTCCTCGCTTCGTCGATACCCGGCATCGATTCCGGCCATCCGATCTGGAGCGGGGGCGACGTTCCCGGCGACAGGGGCGCGTGGGATCGTTACCAAGATAACGACAGTTTTCAGAAACTGTCCATTACGCGACAGGCTGTCGGGGCTTTATGAAGCGCCCGGCAGCTGGAGCGACCACCGTTTCCGTTTCGGTTTTTCGGGTTGAGGATCATGTTTATGCCCCGTTCCCTGCTGACCCTGCCGCTCACGCTGGCGCTGGCTGCCAGTGCCGTCGGGGCGCAGGACGTGCCTGCCTCCGCGCCGCAAGCGCAACCGGCGGCGCCCGCTCCGGCCGGGCAGCAGCCCGCGACCGCGCCCGCCAATGGCCAGGAAGGGCTGGTCGTCGATGTCGAGGGCGGTATCTCCGCGCCGATGCCGATCGCCATTCCGGCGATGCCGACCAGCGCGGTGGTGCAGACCCCGGCGGGGACGACCGATGTCGTCGGGCAGGAACTGTCGAAGATCATCACCAACGACCTGCGCAATTCGGGCCTGTTCACCCCCGTCCCCCCGGCGCAGCTGCGCACCGTGTCCTTTCCGGAAGTCACCGCGCCCGCCTTCGACTATTGGAACGGCACCGGCGCGCAGGCGCTGGTCCAGGGCTATGTCCGCGCCAATGGCGACGGGACGCTGACGGTCGGCTGCTATCTTTATGACGTGCTGGCGAAGAGCGAACTGGCGCGGCAGGGATTCGTCGTGTCGCCCGGCGACTGGCGGCGCGCGGCGCATAAATGCGCCGACACCATCTATACCAAGCTGACCGGCGAAGGCCCCTATTTCGACAGCCGCATCGTCTATGTCTCGGAGACGGGGCCCAAGGCGCACCGGATCAAGCGGCTGGCGATCATGGACCAGGACGGGGCGAACCACCGCTTCCTGACCAACGGCCAGTCGATCGTGCTGACCCCGCGCTTCGCGCCGAACCAGCAGTCGATCGTCTATATGTCCTATGTCGACAAGCGGCCCGCCATCTATGTCTATGACATCGGCAGCGGGCGTCAGCGGCTGGTGGTGCAGAATGCCGCGACGACCTTCGCGCCGCGCTTCTCGCCCGATGGCCGCTGGATTCTCTTCTCGATGGCGCAGGGCGGCAATACCGACATCTACCGCGTGTCGGCGCAAGGGGGCACGCCGCAGCGGCTGACCAACGCGCCCGGCATCGATACCGGCGGCAGCTATTCACCCGACGGATCGAAGATCGCGTTCGAAAGCGACCGGTCGGGCGGGCAGCAGATCTATGTGATGAATGCCGATGGATCGAACCAGCAGCGGATCAGCTTTGGCGGCGGGCGCTATGCGACCCCGGTCTGGAGCCCGCGCGGCGACCTGATCGCCTTCACCAAGCTGGGCGGCGCCTTCCGCATCGGCATCATGAGCCCGTCGGGCGGCGGCGAAAAGCTGCTGACCAATAGCTGGCAGGACGAGGGGCCGAGCTGGTCCCCCAATGGCCGCGTCATCACCTTCCAGCGTACGACGCCGGGTGCGTCGGGCAAGTCGGATGTGTGGATGGTCGACCTGACCGGCGTCAACGAGCGGCGGATTCCGACTCCGCTCGACGGATCGGACCCGGCCTGGGGGCCGCTGCGTCCGTAAGAGCATTCCGGGGGATTATTCCAACCTGTAGGGAGTTGAGAGTCCGATGACCAAGATCAAGACCACGCTCGTCGTCGCCACCATGGCGATCGCCATGGCGGGCTGCGCCAAGAAGCGCCCCGAAGTGCTGCCGCCAGCACCGGTCAGCCAGGGCACCGGCGTCGATCCCAATGCGGGTGCGAACACCAATCCGGACGGTGCGATCGTGCCCGGCTCGGACGCCGATTTCCGTCGTTCGGTGACGTCGAACACCATCCATTTCGGCACCGATCAATATGACATCGATCCCGAAGCCCGCGCGATCCTGGACAGCCAGGCGGCCTGGCTGCTGCGCTATCCCAATGTGCGCATCACCATCGAAGGCAATTGCGACGAGCGCGGCACCCGCGAATATAATCTGGCGCTGGGCGAACGCCGTGCGAACTCCGCCAAGAACTATCTCGCCGCGCGCGGCGTGTCGCCCGAGCGGATGAACGTCATCAGCTATGGCAAGGAACGCCCGATCGCGCTGGGTTCGGACGAAGCCGCCTGGGCGCAGAACCGCCGCGACGTGACGGTGGTGCTGAACTGATTCGCCAATTCCTCCCCATATCTGATGGGGAGGGGGACCGCGCCCGCAGGGCGTGGTGGAGGGGCGTCGCCCGTAGGGCGATGGGAGAGGGGCGTCCGGTCCGTCCTGCCCCTCCACCACCGCTTCGCGGCGGTCCCCCTCCCCAAGCATAGCTTGGGGAGGATTGGTTTACCCCTTAAACGCGCTGTTCAGCAGCTTGGCCAGCCGCAGGCCGCCCCGCTTCACCTGTTCGCGCTCGACCGGGGCCATCTCGCGGATCGCGGCTTCATCCATCTTCATATGCGCCGGCGTCGGCTGGCACGGATCGCCGCCCATCGCCGCGGCATAGGCGCGCTTGGCGATCGCCCAGTTCTCGCGGCTCCAGTCCATCACATCGCCCGCCGACTCGCGCCGCCGCTCGGCCGCCGGATAGGGGCGGACCAGCTTGGGCGGGGTCGAGATGGCACGCTCGGCGAGCAGGCCGTCCCAGATGGAATGCAGGTTCAGGCGCGGTGTCGCATAGACGCCGTAATCGACATGGGTGTCGTTGCCGCCCTTGTCGCTCTTGTCCCCGGCATGAAGCGGCTGGTGTAGGTCGCCGACGAAATGGACGAGGAAGGCCAGCGCCATCACCCGGTCCTTCGGGCTGGCCCGGCGGTCCTTCAGGATGGCGAGCTGACGCGGAATCTGCGCCGAGACGCAGTCGCCCGTGTCGCAGGCCGGGGGCAGGCGGAAGGGCTGGCAGATGTCGATATTCTGATAATGCCAGCTATAGGCATAGCCGAAGCGCGACTTGCCGTTGTCGTCCTTCAGCGGCTTGACGCAATCGGGCCAGACGCTGGCCTCCTCGATCGTCCGCACCGGGCAGCTCGGCGTGTCGAGCTGGGCCTGTGCGCGCAGAATCCGGCGGATTTCCGTGCGGGCATGGGGCGTGATGTTGGCCCAGGCGATGGCCGCGACGGTCTCATGGCCATATTCCCAATAGGCGGCGGCGGGGGAGGCGAGGAACAATCCGGCCAGCATCCCGAACAAAAGGCGCAAGTGCTTCATGGGCGTGCCTTTTATCCCTCGTCGGCGTAGATCGCCACCCGATGTTCGCCGCCGCTCGCCGCCCGGCCGCGATACATGCCCGCGGTCGTCATGCTCCAGGCGATGGTGCCGTCGGGCGCGGCGACGATGGTGCCGCCGGTGCCGCCCAGCGCCTTCACATCGCCAAGCACCGTGTCGGCCGCCGCCTGGATAGCCTCGCCGGTGAAGCGACGGCGGGCGGCGATCTCATGCCCGACGCCGACGCGGATGAAGACCTCGCCCGACCCCGTGCACGACACCGCACAGGCCCGGTCGTCGGCATAGGTGCCCGCGCCGATCAGCGGCGAATCACCGATCCGGCCCCAGCGCTTGCCCGTCACGCCCCCGGTCGAGGTGGCGGCGGCGACATGGCCCTGCGCGTCACAGGCGACCGCGCCGACCGTGCCGTATTTCATATCGCTGTCGAAGGCGTCGGCGTTGCGGGACAGCAGTTCGTCGAGCTGGCGGCGGCGCTCGTCGGTGTGGAACCAGCTGGGGTCGACCTGCTCCAGCCCCTGTTCCGCCGAGAAGCGATCCGCGCCCGGCCCGGCGAGCAGGACATGCGGGCTGGCCTCCATCACCTTGCGGGCGAGCGACACCGGGTTGCGGGTGCGCGTTACCCCGGCGACCGACCCCGCGCGCCGGTCACGTCCGTCCATGATCGCGGCATCGAGTTCGTTGGTCCCCTCCCGCGTGAAGCAGGCGCCGCGCCCGGCGTTGAAATGGGGATCGTCCTCCAGCACGCGTACCGCCGCCTCGACCGCATCCAGCGCGCTGCCGCCCGCCGCCAGCACCACCGACCCGGCCTTGAGCGCGGCGTCGAGCCCGGCGCGGGCACCGGCATCCTGTTCGGGTGTCAGGACATCGCGGGTGATCCGGCCCGCGCCGCCATGGATGACCAGCGACCAGGAAGGGGACATGGGCGAAACTCCGAAACGGTCAGGGAAATCGCCCGCGCCCCTATCAGATCGCAGGCTTGCTGCCATCCCCCGGCCGGAGGCCGATCAGGGGACGCAGCCAGCGGACGTCCCGGCCGATCAAATAGAATGTCCAGCATCCCGCCACCGTCGCAGCGATCAGGATCAGCGTGTCCAGCCACAACGGCCATCCCAGCCCCCGCAAGGCGAAGGCGACCAGGATGATGATCGTCTGGTGGATCAGATAGAAGGGGAAGACCGCCTCGGTCAGCGTGCGCCGCCACGGGTGATCGCGGTTCCAGAAACGCTCGGCCACGCCGATCAGCGCGACGACCGCCATCCAGCCCTGCACCGCCCGCGCGCCCGCGAACAGGATGCCCAGCGCTTGCGGCGCGCCCGCCAGCCCCGGCCAACGCCATTCCAACCCGCCCGCAATCGCATAGCTGGCCAGCGCGATGGCGGCCGCAACCGGCCAGCCGCGCCGAAAGCTGTCCAGCACCCGCTCCGACCCCGCCATGCCGAACCCGAACAGCAGCGCGGGGAAATAGATGGCATGCGCCAGCCAGTCGTCGAGCAGGCCATGCGTCTCCGACTGGCCGGGAAAGAAGCGGATATCGACCAGCAATAGCCAGACCACTGGCAGCACCGCCCCGCCCCAGCCGCCGAACACCCGGTCGAACAGCGTCTGCGCGGCTGCGGCAAAAGGGTGCCCCACCGCCAGCATCAGCGCCACCGCCATGGTATAGACCCAGAGATAGCCGACGAACCATAGATGGTTCCAGGCAGGGGTCGGCACCACGCCGCCGATCGCGCGAAAGCTGAGCCAGTCCTGCGTCCAGAACCGCCAATAGGACCCGGCATAGCCATATTTGCTGACCAGCTCGGCCCAGATTTGCGGCGGCACCAGCACACAGATGCCGAAGACCAGCGGCACCAGCAATCGGATGCTCCGCCCACGCGCGAAGCTGAGGATCGTGGGGTGCCGCACCGCCAATGCGCGGGTGGCATAGCCCGAAACCACGAACAACAGCATCAGCCGCCACGGATTGCTCGCCAGCATCGGGATCGCCACCCAGGGCAGCCGCGCCAGCTGAACGTGAAAGCCCCAGGGCACGAAGACCATGCCGATATGGTACAGGATCAATATGGCGAAGGCGCCGATCCGCAACCAGTCTAGGCCGTAATGGCGGGGGATGGGGGCGGCGGCGGTCATTCTGGGGGTCTGGTACAGCACTGACTTTGAACCGCAACGCCGCGCGCGTATATAGGGGTCCATGTCCATTCGTCCCTGGCGAGATATCGTCCGCCGCCAAAGCCGTCAGATCATGGTGGGCAACGTGCCCGTGGGTGGCGACGCCCCCGTCACCGTGCAGACCATGACCAACACGCCGACCAGCGATCCGGTCGCCACGATCAACCAGATCCGGCGCTGCGAAGAGGCGGGCGCCGACATCATCCGCGTGTCCTGCCCCGATACCGACTCGACCGCCGCACTTGCCAAGATCACCAAGGCGGCGCGCGTGCCGATCGTCGCGGACATCCATTTCCACTATAAGCGCGCGCTCGAAGCCGCAGACGCGGGCGCGGCCTGTCTGCGCATCAATCCGGGCAATATCGGTTCGTCCGAGCGCGTCGCCGAAGTGGTCCGCGCCGCCAAGGCCAATGGCTGCGCCATCCGTATCGGCGTGAATGCCGGGTCGCTGGAGAAGGACCTGCTCGAAAAATATGGCGAGCCGTGCCCCGAGGCTTTGGTCGAATCGGCGCTCGACCATATCAAGCTGCTCCAGGACCATGACTTCCACGAATATAAGGTCGCGGTGAAGGCGTCGGACGTCTTCCTGGCGGTGGCCGCCTATCAGGGGCTGGCCGAGGCGACCGACTGCCCGCTGCATCTGGGCATCACCGAGGCGGGCGGGCTGATCGGCGGGACGGTCAAGTCCTCGATCGGCATCGGCTCGCTCCTCTGGTTCGGGATCGGCGACACCATCCGCGTCTCGCTCTCCGCCGAGCCCGAGGAAGAGGTGCGTGTCGGCTTCGAGATACTGAAGGCGCTGGGCATCCGCAATCGCGGTGTGCGGGTCGTGTCCTGCCCGTCCTGCGCGCGGCAGGGCTTCGACGTGATCCGCACCGTGCAGGTGCTGGAGGAACGGCTCCAGCATATTCGTACGCCCATGTCGCTGTCGGTGCTGGGCTGCGTCGTCAACGGCCCCGGCGAGGCGCGCGAGACCGATATCGGCGTGACCGGCGGCGGCAACGGCAAGCACATGGTCTATCTGTCGGGTCTGACCGACCACACGGTCGAGGATGCCGACATGGTCGAACATATCGTCAAGCTGGTCGAGGCCAAGGCCGCCGAACTGGAAGCGGCCGACGTCGCCAAGGCGGCGATCGCGGCGGAGTGACCTCCCCCATCATCCGTATCGCCGCCGCCCTGATCGAAGACGGGGCGGGGCGATTGCTGCTGGTGCGCAAGGCGGGCACGTCCTGCTTTATGCAGGCGGGCGGCAAGATCGAGCCAGGCGAAGACCCCGCCGCCGCGCTGATCCGCGAACTGGACGAGGAAATCGGCCTGCGGGTCGGCGTGGAGGACCTCCGGCCGATCGGCCGGTTTTCCGCAGCGGCGGCCAATGAGCCGGGGCACCGGATCGACGCCACCGTCTTCCACCTGCGCAGCACGCATACGCCGGTTCCGGCGGCGGAGATCGAGGAAGCGGTCTGGGTCGATCGTGCTGCGGCGGAATCGATGACGCTGGCCCCGCTGCTCCGCGAGCATATCCTGCCCTGGTATCGCGAGACGCTGGTGAGTGCGGTATGACCTCGCAACCGGGGACACCCCTCCGTCAGGGCTGCGCCCTGCCACCTCCCCTTGCAGGGGAGGAAAGTCCTACAACCGCAATCCCAGCCGCACGCCTGCGCCGACATCGGGTGCGCCTTTGCTGACTCCGGCGCTGCCCTGGACGCCCAGCGACAGGCGCTTGGACAATGCGGTATCCAGCCCCGCGCCGATTTCCTGTCGGTCGGCAACCGAATCACTGACCCGCGACGCGTAATTGTACGAGACGCTGACTTCGGTCGCCTTGCCGATGCCGATCGCGACACCGCTGCGCGCGCTGGTCACGTCGCGTAAGCGATAGCCGTAGGGCTGTCCGACGAATGTGTGGCCGACCGCCGCGAAAGGCGTGACCTTGCCCGGCACGGCGGCTTCCGCGACGACGGAATAATCCGCCTTGCCCGTGCCGAGCCCGCGCGTCGCAGAGGCGGTGGGCAGCTTGGCGCTGCCGGTCAGGGCGAGGGCCAGATGGTGGCGGCGCGGTGGCACGAGCTGCACCGATGCGCCGACCACCGCATCGCCCAGCCCGGAACGCCGTACGCGCGTGGCGGGGCGGGTGGGATCGGTGAAGATCGGCAGGCCCAGCGGCCCGCCCGGCGCGATGACATTGCCCGGCGCATCGACCTGCACCACGGGCAGCGCGGCGAAGACGGTGACCCGCTTGCGCTTGGCACGCAGCGCCAGGGTGGAACTGGCGCTGCGGACCTCTTGGTTCGTGCCGTACTTGCCCGAGCTATAGTCCGCGCCGACCGAGGCGGTGACCTGTGCGGTTGCGGGTGCCGCCACCAGCATGGCCAGGCCCGTTGCGGCGATCAGCGTCTTCATACCCTTTGTCCCTTGATATCGTGTTCCCAAGGGGCAACGGATGCGGGGTGGGGTTTCATCCCGAGCTTCGTTCGAGCGGGGCAGGTCTACCCTCACCCTTCCGGCGCTTTACGCCTCCCTCCCTCTCCCGATGGGAGAGGGAAGGGGCCCGCCCGCGATAGCGGGTGGGAAGGGTGAGGGCGGTCGTTACCCGCTCTCGCCTTTCACCCCCCGCCTCGGTATCGCCACCGGCATGACCGCGCGCACCTCTCCCGTCATCGCCTTTGGCGCCGCCGCGCTCGGCATTGCGATCTATTCGGTGATGGATACGCTGATGAAGCGGCTGTCGATCGACAGCGGCGCCTATAGCGCGGTGCTGTGGCGGTCCTGGGTCGGGGTGGCGATCACGGCCGCGCTGTTCCTGGCGCGCGGCGGGCGCTGGCCGGGGCGGGCGGCGCTGACGCTGCATATCGCGCGGGGGGCGACCGGGGGCGCGTCGGTGCTGCTGTTCTTCTGGGGACTGGCGCGCGTGCCGATGGCGCAGAGCATCGCGCTGACCTTTCTCGCGCCGCTGATTGCGCTGTTCCTGGCGGCCTTCGCCTTGGGCGAGACGATCCGGCGCGCGGCGATCCTGGGCTCGTTGATCGCGGGGGCAGGCGTACTGGTGATCGCGGGCGGCGAGGTGCAGGCTCAGGCCTCGACGGAGGTGGTGCTGGGCTCGCTCGCGATCCTTGTCGCTTCGATCCTCTATGCGGTCAGCCTGGTGCTGCTCAGGCGACAGGCGCAGGTGGCGGGCCCGGCCGAGGTCGCGCTGTTCACCATGCTGGTGATCGCGGTCCTGATGACGCCTGCCGCGCCCTTTGTCTCGGGCTGGCCCGCGCCGTACCAATGGCCCGCCATCGTCATCGCCGCCGCATTGGGCAGCCTGTCGGCCCTGCTGCTCGCCTGGGCCTATGCGCGCGCGGAGGCGCAGATATTGGCGCCGGTCGAATATACCGCCTTCGTCTGGGCCGCGTGCCTGGGCTATGCGGTGTTCGGCGAGCATGTGTCGCTGTTCACGCTGGCGGGGGCGGCGCTGATCATCGCGGGGTGTGTGGTGGCGGTGCGGCGGCCGGTCGCGTCCGGACCGCAGAGCGAGGCAGGATTATGAGCATCACCATCCGTGCGGCGACGTCCGCCGACACCGCGACGATCCTGGGCTTCGTCCGCAAACTCGCCGCCTTCGAGCGCGAGCCCGACGCGGTCGTCGCCACCGAGCCGATGCTGGCGGACGCTTTGTTCGGCGACCGTCCGGCGGCGGAGGCGGTGATCGCCGAGCACGACGGCGCAGCGATCGGCTTTGCGCTGTTCTTCGCCAATTTCTCGACCTGGACCGGGCGGCGGGGGCTGTATCTGGAAGACCTGTACGTCACCCCTGCCGCGCGGGGAGTGGGGGTGGGCAAGGCGCTGCTGATCCATCTGGCCGGGATCGCCCGCGACCGGGGCTGGGCGCGGTTCGAATGGTCGGTGCTCGACTGGAACACGCCCGCGGTGGAGTTCTACCGCGCGATGGGCGCGCAGGCGATGGGGGAGTGGACCGTGCAGCGGGTTTCGGGCGAGGCGCTGGATCGGTTGGCGGGGCGGTAGCCCCCCGTTCGTCATTGCGAGCGTAGCGAAGCAATCCAGTGTCCGGGCAAGACGCTCTGGATTGCTTCGCTACGCTCGCAATGACGGTAACAGGTTCCAACGAAAAACGCCCCGGTGCGGGTGGCACCGAGGCGTTCGTCAAACCGAAACCGGAAGGGTTCAGGCGCGGCCGGGCACGTCGTGGTCGTGGGGCTCTTCGCCCTTGGCCTTGGCGTCTTCGTAGCGCTCGATCGCTTCCACGACGATGCGGCGCGCTTCGTCACGGTCGCCCCAGGTGCCGATGCGCACCCACTTCTTCTTCTCCAGGTCCTTGTAATGGGTGAAGAAGTGCTCGATCTGCTGGAACACGATCTCGGGCAGGTCGTCGCGACCGCCGACATTCGAATAATAGGGGAAGGTCGAGTCGACCGGCACGCAGACCAGCTTCTCGTCGCCGCCGGCTTCGTCTTCCAGGTTCAGGACAGCGATCGGACGCGCACGCACGACGCAGCCTGGAATGAAGGGCGTGCGCGACACGACCAGCGCGTCGAGCGGATCGCCATCGGGCGACAGGGTGTGCGGCACGAAGCCGTAATTGGCCGGATAGCGCATCGGCGTGTGCAGGATGCGGTCGACGAACAGCGCGCCGGACGCCTTGTCGAACTCGTACTTCACGGGCTCGCCGCCGGTCGGGACCTCGATCACGACATTGATGTCGTCGGGCGGGCTCTTGCCGACGGGGATAAGGTCGATGCGCATCGAATCGGTCTTTCTTGCCAATGGACCGGATGAGTTCCGGTGTAAAAACAATGGCGGGCGCGATAGCGCAACCCGCCATGGCCTGTCGATAGATGTCGGTTGGACCGGGCTCAGCGCGCCGTCAGCAGACGATCGAGCCCGGTCTCGCCGGTGCCGACCTTCTGCAGATGCGGATAACGCGGGCCGCCGGTATAGTCCAAGGTGACGTCGCGGAAGACATCCTGGTTCTTTATCACCAACTTGACCGGCTTGTTGGGGTCTTTGGCGGCAAGGATCGCGGCCTTCAGACGCTCACCGGTATAGGATTCGCCGTTCACCGCCTGGATTTGCGTGCCGACATCGATCCCCGCCTTGAACGCCGGACTGTCCCAAATTGAACTGGTCACATCGCCGCCGTTCGACACGACCATGCCCAGCGAATAGCTGACATCGGTGCGGCCCTTTTCCGACTGTTTGAAGACGGCGGTCGGCTGGTCGGTATAGACCAGCTTGTAGCCGTTCATCGCAAAGCCGTCGATCGGCGCGGGCTGGCCGGTCTCGGTCAGCCGCTTGGTCAGGAAGCCCGCCCAGTCATAGGGCACGATCTTGTTCAGCGTATCGGCGACATCGTTGAAATTATAGAGAACCTCGCCCCAGTCGCCGTTGCGGATGCCGAAGAATGCCTTGGCGAAATCGTCCAGCGACTTGGTGCCGCCCGACTTCTGGCGGAGCATCGCATCGACCTCCATCCAGACCATCAGGCCTTCATTGTAATAATCCTCCGACCGCTGCCAGCTGGTCCAGCCCTTGGGCTTGCGCGACGAGATGATCGGGTCGTTGGTGGTGTCGACCAGATCGCGCCATTCGCGCCCCTTGGAATTGGCGTAATAGGCCAGGATCGAGGCATATTGGTCCAGCGTGTCCTGCTTCGACACCAGGCCAGAGCGCGCCTGGAGCACATAGCCCCAGAACTGCGTCTGCCCCTCATAGACCCAGAGCAGCGAGTCGCGCATCGGCGTATTATAGTCGGGCGTCCACAGGTCCGCGCCGCGGCGGAACTTGCCGTCCCAGCTATGGGTGAATTCGTGCGGCAGCAGGTTGCGCCGACCCGGCCCCGAATTCCACTCGGTGAAATAGCCCGGCGTCACGCCGTCCTCGGACGAGCGGTGATGCTCCAGGCCGATGCCGCCCAGCTGGTCGCTGATCGACAGCAGGAACTCGTAATGGTCGAAATGATGCGAGCCGAAGGTCTTTTCGGCCTGTTCGACCAGCCGCTTGTGCGCCGCGATCTGCTCGGGCGTGGCGGCCAGTTCGCCGGGATTGTCGGCGAAGACGTCCAGATTGACGTTGGGCGACAGCGGGAAGACCTTGCCATACTTGCCCGCCAGCACCGGCGAGTCGACCAGGATTTCGTAATTGGTCGTGTCATAGGTATAGGTCGAACCTGATGCCTTGGCCGGGACCGCGCCCGCCGCCGTCCAGCCGGTCGGGAAGATCGCGGTCATCTGGATCGGAATCTGGCGGGTATAATAACCGGCCGGATAGAGGCTGACCGAATTGGGTTGCAGCGAGATCATCGTCGGGGTGACGGCGATGCGGCCCTGATCGGGCTTGGTGGCCGACAGGAACTGGAACTCCAGGTCGAGCTGCTGCGCGCCGGCGGGCACGTCGATATGAAAGGCGAAGACATCGACCGGATCGCGCGTCCAGGGCAGGATGCGGCCGTTCGACCGGATGACGAGGCCCGCCAGCTTCTCGATCTCGCCGCGCGGGGAATGCGCGCCGGGCAGCCATTTCGGGAAGAGCAGCGCCATCGGCCCGGCCTTGGCGACCGGGATCGTCTCCTTCACGCGGAAGATGCCGCGATTGGTGTCGGTGGCGTCGACCACCAGCTTGATCGTGCCCGGATAGGGGGTGTCGACGGCCGCAGGGATGGTGTTGACGAAGGGCGCCTGGGCCGCGGGGGCGGAATTGCCCGGCGGAACCTGTGCCACCGCCGCAGCGGTGGAGGCGAGCAGCGAGGCGACGAACACGGAACGAAGCGAGTGGCGGATCATGTAGGGCCTTTTGCGGCGAAAGGAGATGCCCGCAGGTTAGGCACCCGATAGGCCAGTCGTCCAGACCCTTTCCTCCGCCTTATCCCGAGCCGCCGCCCAGCACATTGACCGTGAAGGCGATGACGCCGAGATTGAAGATGAACGCCGCCAGGCACT
The DNA here is from genome assembly GCF_034659795.1 of Sphingomonas fuzhouensis. Taxonomy (NCBI): domain Bacteria; kingdom Pseudomonadati; phylum Pseudomonadota; class Alphaproteobacteria; order Sphingomonadales; family Sphingomonadaceae; genus Sphingomonas; species Sphingomonas fuzhouensis. The sequence continues at coordinate 11,893 of NZ_JAXSQY010000004.1, read as the reverse complement.
GGCCCGTCACCACGCGGCGCATCCGGCGTGAGGCGATGGCGACGTCCGATGTCTGGAAGGTCATGCCCAGCGTCACCGAGAAATACAGGAAATCCCAATAATCCGGCTCGGCCGTGTCGGGAAATTGCAGACCGCCCGCATCTCTGGTCTTGTCTGGCCCCTTCTCGCCCGCACTGTAGAACAGATGCGCATAATGCAGCGCATAGACGATATTGGAGAACAGCCAGGCGAGGATCAGGGTCGAGACGACCAGCGCGACGGTCACCACGCTGCTCCGTCCGCGCAGTTCGCCGCCGACCGCGACCAGCACGACGAACAGCACGATCCCGCAAAAGACGAGAAGCACGGCCCGATTGGCATCGTTGCGCGCGGCCCGGCGGCGCATCTTCACCGCCTGCCCCTGACGCAACAGGGGAATGAGCGAGCCGATGAACAGCAAGGCGGCGGCGTCGAACCCGGCAAGAATGCCGCGCGTCATCCCCAGCCCCGGCACCAGCCCCGCCACCGCACCGATCAGGATCAGCGCGAACCACAGGAAGCGCGGCGGGGCGATCCGATCGCCGATATGGGCTTGCAGGCGTTGCCAGCGGGTGGGGGTCATGGGTGGGGATGTAACCCTGCCGGGCCGGGCTTGGCTATGGTGCGATGATGGACGTTTGCACCGTCGGTGGCTCGGCCAGCCGGGCTTCAAGGCTCGTGACTACAGGATGTCCGGGCTTCGGGGCGTGGGCGATTTGGCCCCGTCCAGAAGTGCGTAAGCCGGAAGTCGAAGCCGTTGCAGCGTTCCCAGATCAGGGTCGCGGGCAGGGGCTTACGTGCCGCTTCCACCGTCGCTCCTGGCATCAGCACCACGCCCTCCATCCGCACCCTGTCGGCGGTTTCGCCAAAGGTCCGGCGAGCAAAGAAATTTGCCTCTCCGGCGTGGCGGCTCCAGATTCGCGCGGCGGCCGCGCCCTCGGTGGTGACCGGTTCGTCGGGCCAGGCGAAGTTGAGTTGTTCGGCAAATAGATAGGTCAGGGCTCGGGCGAAATCCTCTCCGCGCGGGTTCGCGAACCAGGGGCTGTCATAGACATTGGTGGCCTCCGCTGCGGCGGCGCGGTCGCCGTCCAGCCGGGCGCATTTGTTCAGTCGCGTGATGTCGTTGCGGGTCTTCCGGGCATCGAGCAATGCGCAGGCGGGCATCGCCGCAATGGCGGCGGCGGTGATCCGCTGGGCCAACGGCCAGACCAGCGCATCATCGCCGCATCGCGATTGGGTCGCCCGACGAACCTTGCCGTCCTTGCCCACCATTTCGACGCGTGTCGTCCAGCCATGCAGGCAGATCGATCCTTGCGCCTGGGGCAACTGGACCAAGGCCCGGTCGAAATAGGTACCGGCATCTGTCACGTCGCGCCACACGGACAGCGGGAGTATCGCGTCGATCGTCACGCCGGTTTCCTCCCCGCCATGTGGCTTGGGCATACGCCACTCGACACGCGGTTCGGCAGCGGGCGCATAGGATAGCGTGACGAGGCCGGCGTCATGGCCATAGCCATCGACGAAGAAGGCTCGGACGATCTCCGTCTTCTGTCGGGCATAATCCTCGGCCGGTGGCGCGTCATAGAGCGCGCGTTGCGCCTTCTCCGCTTCCGCCACGCAGCGCGGCTGTGCGGGATCGTCGCGACAGGAAGGCGACTGTGCAAGGGCAGGCGCAGCCAGCAGAAAGGCCAGTATCGCCGTCAGTATCGCCTTCATCGCCCTCTCCCCCAGGCATCCCTTCGGCCATTCTACGCGCTCTTATGTCCAAGGAAAGCAGGGGCGTGACGCATAGGGATATTATGATATGTCAGCGCTTTAGGGTTCGGAATGTGGCAATGTTCGGCCATGGACTCCGCCCCCCACGCCGCCGCGCTGATCATCATCGACATGATCAACGACCTGGATTTCGAGGGCGGAGAGGATTTGCGCGAACCGGCCGAGGCTGCCGCGCGCCGTATCGTCGCGCTGCGCGACGCGGCCGATGGGGCGGGGGTGCCGGTCATCTACGTCAACGACAATTTCGGCCATTGGCATTCCGAACGCTCCTCGATCGTCGAACATTGCGATCGGGAGGACAGTCCCGGCCGCGCGCTGATCGCCACGATCCGACCGCGCGACAGCGATTATTTCATCGTGAAGCCGCAATTTTCGGGCTTCTACGCGACCAACCTGCCGGTGCTCTTGCCGCAGCTGGGCGTGTCCCGCGTGATCCTGACCGGGGTGGCGGCCGATATCTGCGTGCTGTTCACCGCCGCCGACGCGCATATGCGCGAATATGACCTGTGGGTGCCGGGCGATACGGTCGCCAGCGAGAGCGACGCACATCGGCAATGGGCACTGGAGATCATGCGGCACAGCATGTGTGCCGAGACGCGTCGCACCGACGAACTGGCATTGGCGGACTGGCTGGCGAAGCAGGCGTGATCGCACTCTAGCGCACGGGCCTTCGCTACCTTAGATAGCGCCACCTCTATGGCACGGATCGAAACCCCCAAGCGCGTGCGCGGCACGCAGGACATCTTCGGCGACGAGCAGCGTCGCTTTGCGGACGTGCTGGCCACGTTCGAGCATGTCCATGGCCTCTACGCGTTCCAGCGACTCGACCTGCCGGTGTTCGAGGATACGCAGGTCTTCGCCCGCTCGATCGGCGAGACGACCGATGTCGTGTCGAAGGAAATGTATACCTTCCCCGATCGCGGCGGCGACCTGCTGACCCTGCGGCCGGAGTTCACCGCCGGGATCGCGCGCGCGTACCTGACCGAGGGGTGGCAGCAATATGCGCCATTAAAGCTCGTCACCTCGGGCCCTGTGTTCCGCTATGAGCGTCCGCAAAAGGGGCGGTATCGCCAGTTCCATCAGATCGATGCCGAGATATTGGGCGCGGCCGAACCGGCGGCGGATGTCGAACTTCTCGTGATGGCCGACCAGTTGCTGCGCGAACTGGGCATCGCCGAGGGCGTGACGTTGCAGCTCAACACGCTGGGCGATGCGGCGACGCGCGATGCGTGGCGCGATGCGCTGGTCGCGCATTTCGAGGCGCATCGGGGTGAGTTGTCCGAGGACAGCCTGGTGCGGCTGGAGAAGAACCCGCTGCGGATTCTCGATTCCAAGGACCCGCGCGACCGGCCGATCGCCGATGCCGCGCCGGATATCGACGCCTATCTGACTCCGCAAGCCCGCGCCTTTTTCGAGGCGGTGACGGCGGGGCTGGATGCGGCGGGTGTGGCCTGGACGCGCAATGCGCGGCTGGTGCGTGGCCTCGATTATTATCGCCACACCGCGTTCGAATTCGTGACCGACCGGCTGGGCTCGCAAGGGACGGTGTTGGCGGGTGGTCGCTATGACGGGCTGATCGAGTCGCTGGGCGGCCCTGCCACGGCGGGCGTGGGCTGGGCGGCGGGGGTCGAGCGGCTGGCGATGCTGCTCGACGAGCCCCCCAGGCCCGTCATCGACGCGGTCGTCGTGCCGATGGGCGCGGCGGCGGAGTTGCGTGCGACGGGCCTGGTCGCCGAGCTGCGGCGCGCGGGCGTCGCCACCGACATGGCGTTTCGCGGCAATATGAAGCGCCGCATGGCCAAGGCGAACGACCAAGGCGCCAGCTATGCGCTGATCCTGGGCGATGACGAATTGGCGAACGGCCAAGTACAGGTGAAGGCGCTGGCCACCGGCGAGCAGGCCCTGGTCCCGCTAGAGTCGGTATCGCAGAGCATTTACGACCTGCTGTTCGCGGATGCGGTCGCAAATGAGCATGACGCACAGCTTCCTCCATTGGCGCAGCGTCTGACCATCGCATGAAGACCATCTCCGCCGAACGCATCGCGCAGATCGAGGCGCGGCGCGACGAATTGCAGGCGATGATGGCGACGGGCGACCTGCCCTCGGACCGATTCGTCGCGGTGTCGAAGGAATATGCCGAGCTGGAGCCGGTCGCCAATGCCGCCGCCGAAGTGCGCCGGTTGCGGCAGGAGGCCGACAGCCTGGCGTTCATGACGCAGGACGGGGATGACGAACTGCGCGAGCTGGCGGCGGAGGAACTCCACGCCAACCGCACGGCGCTGGCGGCGGCGGACCGTCATCTGGCGCTGGCGCTGCTGCCGCGCGATGCCGCCGACGAGCGCGCGGCGATGCTGGAAATCCGTGCCGGAACCGGCGGCGACGAAGCCGCGCTGTTCGCGGGCGACCTGTTCCGCATGTACCAGCGCTATGCCGAGCGGCAGGGCTGGCGGGTCGAAATCATCTCCGCCTCGGTGCCCGATACCGGCGGCTACAAGGAAGTCGTCGCCTCGGTGGCGGGGGCAGGCGTGTTCGCCAAGCTGAAGTTCGAATCGGGTGTCCACCGGGTGCAGCGCGTGCCGGTCACCGAATCGGGCGGGCGCATCCACACCTCGGCGGCGACCGTCGCGGTGCTGCCGGAAGCCGAGGAGGTCGACCTCCAGATCGACGACAAGGATCTGCGCATCGACATCTATCGCTCGTCGGGCGCGGGGGGGCAGCACGTCAACACCACCGACTCGGCGATTCGCATCACCCATATCCCGACCGGGCTGGTCGTGATCCAGCAGGACGAACGCTCGCAGCACAAGAACCGCGCCAAGGCGATGAAGGTGTTGCGCACCCGGCTGTACGAGGCGGAGCGCGAGCGGCTGGCGGCCGAGCGGGCAGGCACCCGGCGCTCGATGGTCGGCTCGGGCGACCGGTCGGAGCGGATTCGGACGTATAATTTCCCGCAGGGGCGGGTGACCGATCACCGGATCAATCTGACGCTCCACCGCCTGCCCGAAATCCTGGAGGGCGAGCTGGACGAACTGGTCGGCGCCCTGCTGGCGGAGGATGAAGCCGAACGGCTCGCTGCGCTGGATGGGTGATGTTCGCGCGGAGACGCGGAGACGCGGAGAGAGCCAGCTCGTCGCGCCGCAGGCTCTTCATCTCCGCCGGTTGATGGTGCCCAGGCGTTGCCCCATGCCGGACATCTCCGCGCCTCCGCGCCTCCGCGCGAACCATCTTCTAATTTCCGGCCTTCGCCGGGGTGAGATGGTGGCGTGACCGACGCCCGCACCGCGCTCGCACAAGCCGCCGCGCGGTTCACCTTCTCCCCCACTGCGCGGCTCGATGCCGAATTGCTGCTCGCACACGCTCTGGGGATCGCGCGCAACGCCTTGCTGCTCGACCTGGCCCGGCCCGTTCCCGAGAATTTCTGGCCGCTGGTCGAGCGTCGCGCCGCGCAGGAGCCGGTCGCCTATATCACCGGCACGCGCGGCTTCTGGACGCTCGACCTGATGGTCGGCCCCGGTGCGCTGGTGCCGCGCGTGGACAGCGAGACGCTGATCGATGCGGCGCTCCGACACTTTAATGGGCGTCCGCCCGCCACCTTGCTCGATCTTGGCACCGGGCCGGGCACGCTGTTGCTCGCGCTGCTCGACGAGTGGCGGGATACCAAGGGGCTGGGCGTCGACCGCTCGGCGGAGGCGCTCCACTATGCCGTCGCCAATGCCGAAGCCTGCGGACTGGCCGACCGCGCGCGGTTCGTGCGCGGCGACTGGGCTGCGGCGCTGACCGGCGGCTTCGACTGTATCGTGACCAACCCGCCCTATATCGGGACGGCCGAGCCGCTCTCGCCCGAGGTGCGCGATTATGAGCCCGGCTCGGCCTTGTACGCCGGGCCCGACGGGCTGGACGATTATCGCCTGCTCGCCCCCGACCTGCGCCGCCTGCTGGCCCCCGGCGGGGCGGCGGTGATCGAGATCGGGCATGAACAGGCCGAGGCGGTGACCGCGCTGCTGGAGGCGGAAGATTTCGCCGTCACCCTGCACCGCGACCTGGGCGGGCGGCCTCGCGCGCTCCTGGCCCATTAACCACGCGCGCATTGAACATTCGCAGGTGATGCCCCATATTTCACTTGAAGGACCCCGGTTTATCCCGCTAGAGCGGGCGCAGGGGCACGCGAACATCGGCACTGTTACCGTATTTTTCGGGGTCGTTGATTTCGGACCGATGCCCATACCCTTCGTCATGCAGTCGCTGCTGTCCGGCGGCCGTGGCAAGCGCCTCACGGGGCGCGAGAGCTTCGCATCGTGCGACACGCGCGCGGTGTTGGAAAGAGTGGGCCGGAAAAAGTGGACCCTGTTGGTTTGACGACTAAGGACGAACAGCTTGATCAATAATCGGCAGGCCGGCCGCCGTCGCGGTCGTGGCGGCAACAATAATGGTGGGCAGCGTCCGGGTGGCAATCCCGGCCGTTCCGACAATGGCAATCGCATCGACAACCGCGCGCGCGGCAACGCCAACCAGCTGTACGAGAAGTACAAGAATCTGGCGACCGAAGCGCAGCGTCAGGGCGACCGGGTCAACACCGAATATTATTGGCAGTTCGCCGATCACTATTTCCGGGTGCTGAGCGAAACCCGCTCGCGCTTCGAGGAGCAGAATCAGCGCCGCCAGCGTGAGGAATCGCGCGACGACCAATATGACGACGGCTTCGACAATGATGCCGAGGATTATGGTGACGAGGGCGATCCCATCCGCCCCGGTGAGCAGCAGGGCGATGCCGAGCAGCCGCGCCGCGAACGCCAGTTCCGCGAAAACCAACAGCGCGAAACCTATGCGCGCGACAACCAGCAACGTGACGAGCGCCCCCGCCGCGACCGCGACGACCGCCCGCGCCGCGAACCGCGCGAGGATCGCCGCCCGATGCGCGCCGAACAGCCGCCCGTCGCCGCCGAGGAGGTGCAGCCGGTCGTGACCGCAGAGGTCGCCGCTGCGCCGCAGGTCGAGGAAGAGGCTCCCCGTCGTCGCGGCCGTCCGCGCCGCGAGCGTCCCGCCGACGTGCAGGAGGCAGGCGAGCAGACCGGTTTCGACGCCGATCGCCTGCCGCCCGCGCTCAGCGCTGCGCCCGAGGCGGACGCCGCCGCAGAAGAAAAGCCCCGCCGTCGTCGCGTCCGCGCGGCCGCCCCGGTGGAGCCGGAGGCAGCGGCGGGCTGATCGCCTCCGCGCTTCGCGAACGATAGAGGACCGGCCTCCGCAGGTTTGCGGGGGCCGGTTTTTTATGGCCGCCGGTCGACATCCTCGTCATGCCCGGTGCCCGAACTCAGGAACACCAACCCCATCAGCGCGCCGGTCAGCATCACCATGCCGCCGATCCCACCGATCACCCCCAGCATCGTCACCGCGTTGAGCGGGCCATAGACCTCGGCCAGCGCGATCATTGCACCCCCGACCGCGACGGCGGCGGCGACCGTCATCCACGCCATCAGCATGCGGAACCGCGCCCAGGCGAAGGCCGCCTGCTCGGGATCGTCGAGGCCATTGGGGGGAGGGGACATACGATAGACTATGGGCTGGCTCGGCACCTCGGGCAAGGCGAAGGGATCAGGTGCCCGAGGTCCGTCGCGACAGACGCGACCATAGGCCACCCCCGATCGCATTGATCTCCAACCGGATCGGATGGCGAAGCGCATAGACGGCGATCACCCAGGCCAGTACGCCGCCGATCGCCGCCCCGGCGAGCAGCATCAGCCCCACCGCCTCGGGCGGCGCGATCCAGTAATAGACGGCCAGGAGCGGAGCCACCGTCGCCAGCGTCGCGATCAGGCTCTTGGCATAGATCACCGCCAGTCCGCGCCACGCGAATCCCGTCAGTCGCCGGATCAGGCCGACATAGAGGAGGAACCAGATCAGCCCGTACCCGATGCGCGACACCGCGGCCCCTTCCAGGCTGACCGCTGCCCCGACCAGCAAGAAGCCGATCGACGCCGCCGTATCCAGCGCGTTGAGCATCACCAGCCGCCGGATCTTGCCCAGCAGGATCGGCAGTTCGACATGCAGCGGAAGCGCGGCGAAGAAAATCTGTCCGATCGCGATCCAGGCGAGCAGCGGCGCCACTCCGATCCAGCGCGGGCCATAGAGCATCAGCACGATCGGGGTCGCGGCGGCGGCCAGGAACGCCATGGCGGGCCAGGTCGCCGCGCTATAGGCGGCGACCACGCGCTGATAGGGGGCCGCCAGATCGGCCCCGGCGTCGCGCAACTGGGCAAAGGCGGGGTAGAAGACGCCGTCGACCGCACCGCTCACCAGCATCTGCAACTGCGCGGCCAGACTGGAGGCGCGGCTGAACAGGCCGACCGCCGTCAGGTTGAGGATGCGGCCGATGACCAGATCGGGGCTGCGGCCGCCGATCGCGCCGCTGATATGGAGGAGCGAACTGTTCGAGCCGAAGCGCAGGATCGGCCCCACCCCCGTCAGGCGCGGCGGGAAAGGCGGGCGGATGCCGGAGCGCCACTGGCCGATCAGCGCGCGGGTCGCCTGTTGCGCCACCGCCGCCCAGGCCAGCGCGAAGGCCGAATAGCCCATCCAGGCCAGCCCCAGCGAAAAGCCCGCATTGACGATCGCGGCGCCGACATTGACCAGGAACAGCGAGAAATAGTCCATCCGCCGTTGCAGCATGGCACTGGGCACGATGCCGAAGGGCACGACCAGATAGGAGCCCGCGATGATCGCCAGCAACGGGGTCAGCCGCGCATTGTCATAGAATCGCGCCACCGGCCAGGCGAGCACAAGAATGAGCAGGCCGATGCCGAGCGCAAAGATCAGCGAGACGGAGAAGCAGGTTTCGACCTGCGCCTCGCTCAATTCGCGCTCGCCCGCGACGAACCGGCTGATGCCGAAATCCTGCAGCACCGACACCATCATCGCGGCGGACAGGGCGATCGAATACAGCCCCATTTCGGGCGGCGTCAGAAAGAAGCGCGAGATCAGCACGCTGACCACGAACTGGATCGCAAAGGCGATATATTGCATGCCGATCGACCAGAGCGCGGCACTTCGGATGGACGAGGACGTCATTCGCGCAGAAGGCCCATGGCAAGCGTCATCGCGGCGCGTATCCGGCCGCTCCGCACCAGTCGCGCGACCGCGCGCCACAGGCCGGCAACTCTTTCGCGCCGGTCATGACGGGTATCGACGATATGCTGCACCATCAGGTCCAGGCCTTCGCTCGCCATGGCGGCAGGATTATAGAGAATGCCGCGCACCACCTCCGCCCGCACCGCGCGCGCGACGCCCTCGCGTCCCAAGGTCATATCCAGCGACTCGATCGGCGGCAGGGTCGTCCAGGAGTCGGAGGGATCGGGCCGCCCCGCCATCCGCTCCGCCCGGCACAGACGCGCCATGGCCGCGCCATAGTTGAGCGCCACGGCATGGCGGTTCGACACCTGGGTATCGGAATAGCGATAGCGGAGCAGTCGCTCGGGCAGATTGGCCATGCGCGTCCGCTCGGCCAGCCGCAGCCACAGGTCATAATCTTCGCAATGCCGATAGGCCGCGCGATAGCCGCCGACCGCCATGAGCAGCGAACGGCGCATCATGACCGAGGGGTGGCAG